>NZ_CP049017.1:1938571-2571428 GCF_014236795.1 Xanthomonas theicola
GATCCGGCCTGCTATCCGGCCGGCTCGCTGCCGGTGCAGTCCTATCGCCACAGCCACTACGCCAACGAGCGCGCCGGCGTCACCGCCGATGCCCAATGGCGCACCGCCCTGGGGGCGATCGACAATACCGCGCGCGCCGGCGTGTGGCTGGAGCAGTACCGGCGCAGCGTCACCCGCGACTGGCACCGGCTGCTCAACGTCGGTACCAACATCGCCTTCGACCATGCCCCGTACTGGGTGCAGTTCAAGGACCGCTACGACACCGACGAGCGCATGCACTACGTGGAAGACGTCATGCGTTACGGCAATTTCGCCTGGCGCATGGGCGTCAAGCAGTTCTTCGTCGACCAGACCCGCGACCGCCGCATCGGCGCCAGCGCACACGTCGCATCGGACTCGCATTCCGATCCGCTGTTTTCCGCCGGCTTGACCTGGACCACCCCGGTGAAGGGCCTGGAAGCCTTCGCCGGCTACTCGCAGAACTTCGCCGCGATTCCTTCCGGCGTGCTCGGCGAGACCGACCCAGTGGCGCTGAGCCGGGTCAAGCCGGAGACCGCCGACAACATCGAGCTGGGCCTGCGCATCAGCCGTTGGCCGCTGACCGGCAGCGTCACCGTGTACGACATCCGCTTCGACAACCGCATCGTCTACGTGCCGGCCAATTTCGTCGACGGCATCGACTACCTCGGCGAGACCGACGGCGTCTACGAGAACTTCGGCGGCGTGCATGCGCGCGGCGTGGAAGCGGCGCTGGGCTATGGCTGGGGCAACGGCTGGCGGGTCAACGGCGCCTACACCTTCAACAAGGCGACCTACCTGGGCAGCGGCGACGCCGCGCGCGACACGGCACTGGAGATCACGCCCGGCGCGCAGGTGATCGGGCAACCGCGCAACACCCTGGTGGCCTCGGCCGACTGGCAGGGCCAGGCCTGGGCGTTCGGCCTCTCCGGGCGCTACCTCGGCAAGCGCTACCTGGATGCCTCCAACACGCGCAGCCTGGACGGCGCCACCACCTTCGATGCGCACCTGGGCCTGAGCCTGTCGCAACTATCGGCGCAGCTACAGGGCATGAAGCTGGATCTCAACGTCAGCAATCTCACCGACAAGCGCTACCTGCAGGGCGTGGACGGCAGCGACAGCGCCTTCATCGCCGCGCCGCGCACGGTCGGGCTGACCCTGACCCTGGATCTGTAGCCGCGCAGCAGCCATGCTGCGTCCTCGCCGGCGGCCTGGCGCCGCCGGCGAGCCCTCTCCTCATGTCCTGCCGGTGCCCGCGCCATGACCGATCTTCCCCGCCGCCGCCTGCTCCAGGCCGGCGTCGCCGCCGCCGCCGCGCTGCTGCCGCCCAGCATCGCCCGCGCCGCCGCGATCGCCCCGGACGTGCGCAGCGGCACCTTGCAGGACCTGCAACACGTGGTGATCCTGATGCAGGAGAACCGCGCCTTCGACCATTACTTCGGCAGCTTCGCCGGCGCACGCGGCTTCGGCGACCGCTTCCCGATCCCGGCGCCGCCGTTGCCCGGCAGCGCTCCGCGCAGCGTCTGGCTGCAACCCAGCGAAGACGGCAGCCGGCTGCTGACGCCGTTCCCGCTGCACACCGCGCGCGACTTCCGCAGCATGCGCGTGCAGGGCACCCCGCACACCTGGCCCAATGCGCAGCAGGCCTGGGACCATGGCCGCATGGGCCGCTGGGCCGCCGCCAAGCACGACCACGCGCTGGCCCACTTCGAACGCGACGACCTGCCGTTCCAGTTCGCGCTGGCCGAGGCCTTCACCCTGTGCGACGCCTACCACTGCGCGATCCAGGCCGGCACCAATCCCAACCGCGTGTTCCTGTGGACCGGGCACAACGATCCGCAGGCGCGCGCCGGCGGACCGGCGATCGCCAACTCGCACGACAACTTTCCCGAACTGGGCGGGTACGCGGACGACTACCGCTGGCCCAGCTACGTGGAAGCGCTGCAGCAGGCCGGCGTGTCCTGGCAGATCTACCAGGACATGGCCGACAACTTCACCGACAACCCGCTGGCCGGCTTCGCCCCGTTCCGCGCCGCCTGGCGCGGCGCGCCCGGGCACGATCCGCAACTGCGCGAACGCGGAGTCGGCACGCGCACGCTGGCGCAACTGCGCGAGGACGTGCTCGGCGCGCGGCTGCCGGCGGTGAGCTTCATCATCGCCGACGCCGCCGGCAGCGAGCATCCCGATCCGTCCAGCCCCGCGCAGGGCGCGGCCTACACCGCGCGCGTGCTGGATGCGTTGACCGCGGACCCGAAGGTCTGGTCGCGCACCGCGCTGCTGCTGATGTTCGACGAGAACGACGGTTTCTTCGACCACGTGCCGCCGCCTGCACCGCCCTCGCCCGATCCGGCGGCGCCCGGCGGCTGGGCCGGCGCGTCCACGGTGCGCACCGACGGCGAATACCACCTGCACCCGGCGCCGGGCGACGAAAAGGCCGACCTGCCCGAGTTGCGCGGCCGACCCTATGGGCTGGGCCCACGCGTGCCGATGTACGTGATCTCGCCGTGGAGCCGCGGCGGCTGGATCGATTCGCAGGTCTACGACCACACCTCGGTGCTGCGCCTGCTGGAACGCCGCTTCGGCGTCGCCGCCGCCGGCCTGACCCCGTGGCGCCGCGCGGTCTGCGGCGACCTGCTGGATGCCTTCGATTTCCGCCAGGCCGATACGCGCCCGTTCTTCGCCTCCCTGCCGGACGTCGGCGCCGCCGCAGCGCGCGCGGCCGCGCTGCACGAGCATGCGCTGCCGCCGCTGCCGGCCACCGTGCAGGCGCCGCAGCAGCCGTTCGGCGTACGCCGCTCGCGGGCATTGCCGTACCGCCCGACGGTGCAGCTGCAGCACGTGGATGCGCGCGGCGAAGTGCTGCTGCGCATGGCCAATGCCGGCGCGGCCGCGGTACTGCACGTCTACGACCGCTACGACCTGGCGGCGATCCCGCGGCGCTACACGGTCGGTGCCGGCGCGACGCTGGACGCCACCTGGACCACCTACGACGGCAGTTACGACCTGTGGCTGCTCGGCCCCAACGGCTTCCACCGCCACTACCGCGGCGACCTCGACGCGCCGCCGCTGTACGCCGAGATCGCCCAGGACGCGCACGATCCGCAGGCGCTGTGCCTGCTGCTGCGCAATCCCGGCAGCAGCGCGTTGCGCGTGGAACTGCAGCCGGGCGCGTATGCGCGGGCGCAACCGCACGACAGCGTGCTGCTGGCGCCCGGCACCGAGCAACGGCGCAGTTGGAGCGCGTCGCCGACTGGCGGCTGGTACGACCTGTGGCTGGTCCAGGACGGCGCGCGCCAGCGCCTGGCCGGACGCGTGGAAACCGGCAGGCACGGGGTCAGCGATCCGGCCATGGGCGGGCCGGCGCGGCTGTACCAGGACGATCCGATCGTGATGGGCGCGCTCGGCCCGCTCGGCTGAGCGTTGCCGCGTTCGCCTGGCGCGACGGCCGCCGCGATCCTCAGCGCGCGTCGGCCGCGTCCAGCATGCCGATGCTCCCCAGCCAGGTTTCCACCAGGTGCGGCCACTGCGCGACCGGCAGCTTGCCCGCGCGCAGACCGAAGGCATGGCCGCCCTGCGCGTACAGATGCATTTCCGTCGGCACGCCGGCCTGTTTCAGCGCGACGTAATAGGCAAGCGACTGCGTCACCCCATCCACCTCGTCGTCCTCGGCCTGCGGCAGGTAAGGTCGGCGGCGTGGTGGCGCTGACGGTGATGTCAAGGCGCAGATCCAGGCGGGTCGGATCGCGCGTGGCGCCGTCCTCGTCCTCGTGCGCCCACAGGTGGCCCGGATAGACAGCGATGGCGAAATCCGGGCGGCAACTCTCCGCGTCGGCCGCGGCCACCACCGGATACGTGCGCTTGGCGAAATGCGTGCTGGCCGCGGCCACCAGGTGCCCGCCCGCGGAAAAACCGATCACCCCGACCTGGTGCGGATCGATCCCCCACTGCGCCGCATGCAGGCGCACCAGGCCCAGCGTGCGCTGCGCGTCCTGCAGCGCGGTCTGTACCTTCGGATAGTAGCGGCGACCGTTGATCCAGGTCGGCCCCGAGTTCGGCACGCGGTATTTCAGCAGCACGCAAGTGATGCCGCGTGCGGTCAGCCAGTCGCAGATCTCGGTTCCTTCCAGATCCATGGCCAGGATCTGGTATCCACCGCCGGCAAGCGCCAAGCGGGCGATGGCCCGGCCATCCGCGCTGACAGTGCCTCAGACGGACGCCATGCACCTGCCGCGATCCTTCATCGGTATTCGCGCAGGCACCCGGCTATCGGCGCTACACGGCGCGCGCGTCGTCGCTTCCCACGCGCGCTGCCAGCCGTCGGAACGTCTCGCGTTGGGCGGCATCGGCGAACCAGGGGGTGGGCACCATGTCGAACAGCATGTCGTTGTGATACAGCAGCAGCACCTGCGGGCTCTCGCGATAACGGATGAAATCGGTCCAGGGACGGCGCGCCTGCCCGCCCGACCAGGTGACCTCCAGGCCGTTGTCGTCCCAGGCATAGGTGATGGCATGCCGCAGCGCCGCCTGTTGCGCATGCAGGCGCCGCAGCTTGCGCGGCAGTTTCCACCCGTACAGCAGGGCCAGGCCGATCAGGCAGCCGCCGCTCAGAACGAAGCCGATCAGGGGGACGGTGTCGCCGCTGCCGAACGCCGCAAGCGACATCCCGACAAGCAGCAGCGCCGCCATCAGCGTCAAGGCACGCCGCAGCGGGCGCCGCTGGTGCAGGTGCTGCGCGGCCAGATAGTCGTCCAGACTGATGATGCCGCTGATCATGGTCGGCCGGTCCCGTTCGCTGCTGCCGTTGGCACGAGCTTATTGGCGCGCGCATGAACGGGCATGCGCACGCGGCGCCGGAACGAAGGCGGCGTGCGCCCGCGACGCGAGCGCAGCGCCCTAGGCGCCCTCGATCAACTCCATCCACGCCTGCTCGGCCTGCGCCAGCTGCTGTGCGGCGGCTTCGCGGTCGCGGCCCAGCACCGCCATCTTCTCGGCGTCGGGGTAGTGCCTGGGGTCGGCGAGTTGGCGGTCGAGCTCGGCCAGCGCCGCCTCCAGCTCGCCGACGCGCGTCTCGGCGGCCGCCAGCTTGTGCGGGTTCGGCGGCTTCTTCGCCGGCAGCGGCTTGACCGGCGGCGGCGGGGTCGGCGCGGCCTCGGCCATCTTCTGCTTGGTGCCCTGCGCGGCCGGGCGGCTGCGCAGCCACGCCGCGTACTCGTCCAGGTCGCCGGCGAACGGCTCGACCACGCCGTCGGCCACGCGCCAGAACGTGTCGCAGACCAGGCCGATCAGGTGGCGGTCGTGCGAGACCATCACGATCGCGCCCTCGAAGTCGCTCAGCGCCTCGGCCAGCGCCTCGCGCATCTCCAGGTCCAGGTGGTTGGTCGGCTCGTCGAGCAGCAGCACGTTGGGCTGCTGCCAGGCGATCAGCGCCAGCGCCAGGCGCGCGCGCTCGCCGCCGGAGAAGCCGTCCACCACCTCGAAGGCGCGGTCGCCGGGGAAATTCCACTTGCCGAGGAAGTCGCGCAACGCCTGGATCGACGCGTCCGGCGAGCTCTCGCGGAAATGGTCGATCGGCGACTGCCCTTCGTGCAGCGACTCCACCGTGTGCTGAGCGAAGTAGCCGATGCGCAGGTCCGGATGCGCGCTGCGTTCGCCGCTCAGCAACGGGAGCTCGCCGACCAGGCTCTTGACCAGGGTCGACTTGCCGGCGCCGTTGGGGCCGAGCAGGCCGATGCGGTCGCCCGCCTCCAGGCCGAAGCCGGCCTGGCGCAGGATCACCTCGCGGCCGTAGCCGCAGTCGGCATGGTTGAGCCGGATCAGCGAATGCGGCAGCCGGTTCGGCTGCGCGAACGCGATGCGGAACTCGCGCTCGGCGCGCACCGCCTCGGTGCCGGCCATCTTCGCCAGCCGCTTCATCCGGCTCTGCGCCTGGCTGGCCTTGCTGGCCTGGGCCTTGAAGCGGTCGATGAAGCTCTGCAGGTGGGCGCGCTCGGCCTGCTCCTTCTCGTGCGCGATCTGCTGCTGGCGCAGTTGCTCGGTGCGCTGGCGCTCGAAATCGGTGTAGCCGCCGACGTACAGCTTGGCGCCGCCGCCGTGCAGGTGCAGGGTGTGGGTGGCGACGTTGTCGAGGAACTCGCGGTCGTGGCTGATCAGCAGCAGCGTGCCCGGGTACTTCAGCAGCCACTGCTCCAGCCACAGCACCGCGTCCATGTCCAGGTGGTTGGTCGGCTCGTCGAGCAGCAGCAGGTCCGAGGGCATCATCAGCGCCCGCGCCAGGTTCAGCCGCACCCGCCAGCCGCCGGAGAAGTCCTTGACCGGGCGCGCATGCGTCGCCGCCGGGAAGCCCAGGCCGTGCAGCAGCTTGCCGGCGCGCGCGGTGCCGTCGTAGCCGCCGACCTCTTCCAGGCGCACGTGCGCCGCGGCGACCGCCTCCCAGTCCTCGGCGGCCAGCGCATCGGCCTCGGCCTGCAGCGCCGCGGCCACCTCGGTGTCGCCGCCGAGCACGAAGTCCAGCGCCGGATCGGGCAGCGACGGGGTTTCCTGGGCGACGCTGGCGGTGCGCAGCTTGCCGGGCAACTCCACGTCGCCCTTGTCGGCCTCCAGCTCGCCGCGGATCGCCGCGAACAGGCTCGACTTGCCGGTGCCGTTGCGCCCGACCACGCCCACCCGATAGCCGGCATGCAGGGTCAGATCGACATTGGACAACAGCAACCGCTCGCCACGGCGCATGGCGAAGTTTCGAAGGGAAATCACAGCAGGGGCACTCGGCTAGCGGGGCGGCAGTGTAGCCGCTTCGCCCGGGATGGCCCACCCTGCGCCGGCCTTGCGGTGGGGGGGGCGGTCGACGCCGAGCCAGCCACCGGGGAAATCCGACCCAGTACCGTTTTTGTATACACACCAACGTTAAAAAAAGATTTCAATCGAATGCGTTGTCGCTGCACTGCAGCATGCCGGTCCCCGGCAATTTCCCAGACCCACGCCATACCCAAGCCCTGGAGTCTCCGGCCAATGATGCAACGCCCCCTTCCCCTGAGCAGCGCCCTCCTGATCGCCCTCGCCCCCGCCACCGGCGCCGCCCAGCAGGCCCAGGACCAAGCGCCGAAGACCCTGGACAACGTCATCGTCACCGGCACCCGCACCGCCGACCGCACGGTGGCCGAATCGCAGTCGCCGATCGACATCATCCGCCCCGAGTCGCTGCAGGCCACCGGCGCCAGCGATCTGGGCAGCGCCCTGGGCAGGCTGCTGCCGTCGCTGAACTTTCCGCGCCCGGCCATCAACGACGGCAACGACGCGCTGCGTCCGGCGACCCTGCGCGGCCTGTCGCCGGACGCGGTGCTGGTACTGCTCGACGGCAAACGCTACCACACCACCGCGCTGGTCAACTACAACCCGTCGGTCGGCCGCGGCTCGGCGCCGGCGGACCTGAACTCGATCCCGATCTCGGCAATCGCACGCATCGAGGTGCTGCGCGACGGCGCCTCCGCGCAGTACGGCTCGGACGCGATCGCCGGAGTGATCAACATCGTGCTCAAGCACGGCGCCGGCCACGACAGCGTCTCGGTCAACGGCGGCATCATGGACAAGGGCGATGGCGCGCAGAACGGGCTGGACGGCTCCTACGGGCTGGCCTTCGGCGCGCCCGGCGACGGTCAGGCGCCCGGCTGGGTACGGCTGTCCTGGAACTACCAGAACGCGATGAACACCAACCGCGCCGAGAACACCGACAAGGCCACCACGCGCGCCGGCGCCGCCAATCCCGGCGGCATTCCCTACCAGCGCTACGGCGACCCGGCGGTCACGACCTACCAGGGCCTGCTCAACTTCGGCTACGCGCTGACCGCACAGGTCGAACTGTACGGCTACGCCAACCTCAGCCGCCGCGAGGTGGTGTCCAACGGCTACTACCGGGCCTGGGACAACAGCGACCGCAACGTGCAGGCGGTCTATCCCAACGGCTTCCTGCCGCAGATCTACACCCCGTCCAACGACCGCGCTGCGGTGCTCGGCGTCAAAGGCGCTACCGACGGCGGATGGCACTGGGATCTCTCCGCCGACTACGGCGAGAACCAGGTGACCTTCAACCTGATCGACACCATCAATACCAATCTGTACCGGACCACCGGCGCCTCGCCCACGCGCTTCAACGCCGGCGGCTTCCGCAACCGGCAGGGGGCGCTCAATGCGGATGTCAGCAAGTCCTTCGACTGGGGCCTGGCCTATCCGGTCGATCTCGCCTTCGGGGCCGAATACCGCCAGGACAAGTACGCCGTCACCGCCGGCTCGCCGGATTCGTATTTCTTCGATCCGACCACGATCAATCCGGACACCAGCAGCCCATATCCAGGCGGCTCGCAGGTGTTCCCGGGACTGTCGCCCGCAGTGGCCGGCGACTTCAAGCGGCACAGCAAGGCAGTCTACGCCGACCTGGAAACCGACCTCACCGAGCGCCTCTCCGGCGGGGTGGCCGCACGCTATGAGGACTACAGCGACGCCGGCACGACCCGTTCCGGCAAACTGTCCACGCGCTACCAGGTCAACGACGCCTTCGCCGTGCGCGGCACCGTCTCCAACGGCTTCCGAGCGCCCTCGCTGGCGCAGCAGAACTACGCCTCGGTGGTGACCCTGCTGCAGAACGGCGCGCTGACCCAGATCGGCACCTACCGCACCTCCGACCCGGTGGCCATCGCCCTCGGCGCCAAGCCGCTGGCGCCGGAGAAATCCAGCAACTACAGCGTGGGCGCGGTCTGGCAGGCCGGCGCGGATTTCAGTTCCACCCTGGACCTGTACCAGATCCGGATCTGGAACCAGATCCTGTACTCGGACCAGCTATCGCTGGCCGAACCGATCGGCCAGGTCGGCGCGGCGCAGTTCTTCGTCAACGGCGCCACCACCCGCACCCGCGGCATCGACTGGGTGAACAACTACCTGCTCGATCTCGATCAGGCCGGCACGCTCGACCTGAGCCTGGGCGCCAACTACAACAAGACCGAGATCCGGGAAATCTCCGACCCCAACTTCCGCCGCGCCAGCCAGGGTCTGCTCACCGACGCCACGCCGCGCACCAAGTACGTGCTCAGCGGCGACTGGACCCTGGCCGACTGGACCCTGCACGGCGACGCCACCCGCTATGGCGCGATCACCCGGCGCGGCGACGCCGCCGACGGCAGCCAGGACCAGGCCTTCGCCGCGCGCTGGCTGCTGAACCTGTCCACCAGCTACACCTGGCGCGACCTCACTGTCAGCGTCGGCGCGGACAACGTCACCAACCAGTATCCGACCCGCTCGGCCCCCAGCAACATCTACGAAGACCGCCCCAATGGCCTGCAATACTCCTCGCTGTCCCCGTTCGGCTTCAACGGCCGCTACTGGTACGGGCGGGTGAACTACCGCTTCTGAGCCGCTGATCCGCGCCGGGGCCGGGGCTCGCGAAGGCGGCCACGGCCACCTCGGACCGGCAGCGATGGCAACTCATCAGAACGGAAAAGCATAAGAACATGCCGCAGCATCCTGCGACACCGCGCTCATGTTAAAAAAAATAATAAGGCGCCCTCAGGGCACCCCGCCTGGCCCCATGCGCCATCGGCCGCCCCGCCTGTCGTTCCGGCACCTGTTGGAGTTTGCATGAACCGTCCGTTGTCGCTTCTGGCGAGCGCCGTGCTCGCCGCCCTCGCTGCCCCTCCCGTCCTGGCCCAGGCCGCCGCCGACACCCCCAGCACCCTGGACACGGTGATCGTCACCGGCACCCGGGTCAGCGATCGCACCGTGGCCGAGTCGCCGTCGCCGATCGACATCATCAGCACCGAAGCGCTGCAGTCCACCGGCACCTCGGAACTGGCCACCGCGCTGTCGCGCGTGTTGCCTTCGCTGAACTTCCCGCGCCCGGCGCTGACCGACGGCACCAGCGGCATCCGCCCGGCGCAGCTGCGCGGACTGTCGCCCGACCAGGTGCTGGTGCTGGTCAACGGCAAGCGCCGCCACACCTCCGCGCAGATCAACGTCAACGGCAGCATCGGCCGCGGCGCCTCGGCGGTGGACATCAACGCGATCCCGATCGCGGCGATCGAACGCGTGGAAGTGCTGCGCGACGGCGCCTCGGCGCAGTACGGCTCCGACGCCATCGCCGGGGTGATCAACATCGTGCTCCAGGGCGCCAGCCAGGGCGGCAGCCTGGCGATCGATCACGGCCAGTCTTCGGCCGGCGACGGCGCCAAGTCGCAGCTCTCCGGCGAGGCCGGGGTCGGCTTCGGCGACGGCCGCGGCAGCCTGCACGTGGCCGGCCAGATCAGCCAGCAGGACGAGACCAACCGCGCCGGCCCCTACCAGGGCACCGCACCGAACACCGGCAACTATCCGGGCATCGGCCAGACCACCTTCGTCTACGGCGATCCCCAGGTCGACGCGACCGCGGTCTCGGCCAACGGCGAGTTCCGCTTCGGCGACCGCGTCACCGGCTACGCCACCGCCATCGCCAGCAATCGCGACATCACCTCGTTCGCGTTCTACCGCTCCCGCAACCACAACGGGCAGAGCGCGCTGCTGGTGCAGACCTACCCCGACGGCTACGTGCCGGAGATCGACCAGTACTCCAAGGACCGCTCGCTGGTGGCCGGGCTCAAGGGCGCCACCGAGGGCGGCTTCGGCTGGGACGTGAGCTACAACTACGGCTACAACAAGATCGACTTCAACACCCGCAACAGCATCAACTACAGCCTGGGCACCGACAGCCCGAGCAGCTTCCACGACGGCGCGCTCGAGTACACCCAGAACATCGTCAACGCCGACTTCACCCAGCCGCTGGAATGGGGCCTGGCGTACCCGGTGACGCTGTCCTTCGGCGCCGAGTACCGCCAGGAGAAGTGGAACCAGTCGCCGGGCGAGCTGGCCTCCTACACCGGCGCCACCGGCGGCGCGCAGGGCTTCGCCGGCTTCTCGCCGGCCAACGCGGTGCATTCGGACCGCCACAACCACGCCGTCTACGCCGGCCTGGAAGCCGACTTCACCGACACGTTCTCCGCCGGCCTCACCGGCCGCTACGAGGACTACTCGGACTTCGGCAGCAAGCGCTCGGGCAAGCTGTCGGCGCGCTACGCCTTCACCGACAAGGTGGCGCTGCGCGGCACCGTGGCCAGCGGTTTCCGCGCCCCGTCGCTGGCGCAGCAGCAGTACCAGGCGGTGACCAGCAACTACATCAACGGCAGCTTCTTCGAATCAGGCACCTTCCCGGTGGGCAGCGCCGTGGCCCAGGCGCTGGGCGCCGCGCCACTGAAGGCGGAGACCTCGCTGTCCTACAGCCTGGGGCTGGTGCTGCAGCCGGTCGAGCGCCTGTACGTGACCCTGGACGCCTACCAGATCAAGATCGACGACCGCATCCTGCTGTCCTCCAACCTCAACGACGCCGCGGTGCTGGCGCAGCTGCGCGGCCTGGGCTATTCCAACGTCACCAGCGTACGCTACTTCAGCAACGCGGCCGACACCCGCACCCGCGGCGTGGACCTGGTCGGCACCTACACGATCCCCTTCGCGGCCAGTTCGCTGGACCTCACCGCCAGCTACGGCTACAGCAAGACCGAGATCACCCACGCGGTCGAACAGCCGCAGGCGCTGGTGGACATCGGCTCGACCCAGACCACCCTGGGCCGCGACGAGATCGGCCGCCTGGAGGACAGCTTCCCCAAGGACAAGCTCATCCTCAGCGGCAGCTGGAAGCTGCAGCACTGGGACTTCAACCTGGCCGCCACGCGCTACGGCGATTTCACCGTCCGCAACTCGGCCAGCGCCGCCCGCGACCAGACCTACGACGCGAGCTGGGTGGTGGACGCCTCGGCCAGCTTCAAGCCCAGCGACAACTGGATCCTGAGCCTGGGCGCGGACAACCTGCTCGACCAGTACCCGGACAAGACCGCCAATCTGATCAATTCCACCTACGGCATGCTGCCGTACAGCAACTACTCGCCGTACGGCTTCAACGGCGCCTACGTGTACGCGCGGATCAACTACCGCTGGTGATCGCCACGTAAGGGCACCGCCCTCTCCCGTGCGCGGGAGAGGGTTCCGCAGCGATCTCGCACTCGGCCATGCGCCAGATCTCTGCCTGCTGCGCGTCCCTGCCCCCCCGGACCTTCCTGCATCCGCTGCTGCGCCTCCATGCCACCTGCCGCTCGCGCTGCTGATCCAGCGCCTGCGCCTGCTGCACCGTGTCGTGCATCGGCGCCGCCTGCTGCGACACGTCCGTGGCGGCGCGCAAGCCGGGCGTCGTGCCGGACACCCACACCTTCTCGCCCGCCATCTGCACGCGGTCGATCTTGCCCGCCTCGGCGATGCCCTGGTGCTGGACGTCGCCCCGCCCATGCCGTCGATCTGCTTGGCGTAGGGATCGGGACTGCCGATCACCCGCAGCAGCAGCGCATCGCGCGCCGCGCCGGGCAACTGCGCGGCGGCCGGCAGATCCTGCAGGCGGAAGAACACGCCCTTGGACGTGCCGCCGCGCATGTAGGTGGCGGGAATGCGGAGCTGGGGAACTAGGACATGGGAGTTTCCGGTCGACGCGGATGAAGGGAACTGCTCAGGGGTTGGCCGGGATCTCGGCCTCGACCAGCAGCGCCAGCAGGGTCAGCAGGGTCAGCGACTCCTGAAGGAGATCCTGAAGCTGCCGCCCACGCGCGCATCCAAGGCATGCACGGTGGCGATGTGGCCGTGCGGCGGCAGCCATTTGGCCAGCGCCGCCGGTTCCAGGAACGCGCGGTAGATGCGCTCGGCCGCGCGCGCAGGACGCGGCGCAGGCGGACGGTACCGGTGTTGCCCTTGCTCATGATGGTGTCCTCATCGGTGAAGGCGCGCACAGGATGGCACGCGCCTGATGACACCGACGAACGGGTCAGGCGATTTTCGACATGTCCAGGAAATCCTGCGCGAAGCGCTGCAGCACGCCGCCGGCTTCGTAGATCGCCAGTTCCTCGGCGGTGTCCAGGCGGCAGGTCACCGGCACCTCCACGCGCGCGCCGTCGTTGCGGGTAATGGCCAGGGTCAGCGTGGCGCCGGGCGTGCGCGCGCCGAGCACGTCGAAGGTCTCGCTGCCGTCGATGCCCAACGTCTTGCGCGTGGTGCCGGGCAGGAATTCCAGCGGCAGCACGCCCATGCCGACCAGGTTGGTGCGGTGGATGCGCTCGAAGCCCTCGGCCACGATCGCCTGGACCCCGGCCAGGCGCACGCCCTTGGCCGCCCAGTCGCGCGAGGAGCCCTGCCCGTAGTCGGCGCCGGCGACGATCAGCAGCGGCTGCCTGCGCGCCATGTAGGTCTCGATCGCCTCCCACATGCGCAGCACCTGCCCTTCCGGCTCCAGCCGGGTCAGCGAACCGCGCTGGACCTGGCCATCGACCACGGCCATCTCGTTGAGCAGCTGCGGATTGGCGAAGGTGGCGCGCTGCGCGGTGAGGTGGTCGCCGCGGTGGGTGGCGTAGGAATTGAAGTCCTCTTCGGGCACGCCCATCCGGATCAGGTATTCGCCGGCCGCGCTGTCGGCCAGGATCGCGTTGGACGGCGACAGGTGGTCGGTGGTGATGTTGTCGCCGAGCACGGCCAGCGCGCGCATGCCGCGCAGCGTGCGTGCGCCGGCCAATGCGCCTTCCCAGTATGGCGGGCGGCGAATGTAGGTGCTGCGCTCGCGCCAGTCGTACAACGGGCTGACCGGGGCGCCGTGCGCCACGCGCACGTTGAACATCGGGTTGTAGACGCGGCGGAACTGCTCCGGCTTCACCGCCGCCTTCACCACCGCGTCGATCTCGGCGTCGCTGGGCCAGATGTCCTTCAGGCGCACGGCGTTGCCGGCGGCGTCCACGCCCAGCACGTCCTGCTCGATGTCGAAGCGCACGGTACCGGCGATGGCGTAGGCGATCACCAGCGGCGGCGAGGCCAGGAAGGCCTGCTTGGCATAGGGGTGGATGCGGCCGTCGAAGTTGCGGTTGCCCGACAGCACGGCGGTGGCGTACAGGTCGCGGTCGATGATCTCCTGCTGGATCGCCGGGTCCAGCGCGCCGCTCATGCCGTTGCAGGTGGTGCAGGCGAAGGCGACGATGCCGAACCCCAGTTTCTCAAGGTCCGTCAGCAGGCCGGCTTCTTCCAGGTACAGCTGCACCGCCTTGGAGCCGGGCGCCAGCGAGGTCTTGACCCACCGCTTGCGTTGCAGCCCGCGCGCATTGGCGTTGCGCGCCAGCAGGCCGGCGGCGATGACGTTGCGCGGATTGGAGGTATTGGTGCAGCTGGTGATGGCGGCGATGATCACCGCGCCGTCGGGCAGCAGGCCCTGCGCCTGCTCGGCCTTGCCGGCATCGAGCTTGGACGCATCGGCGATGCCGTGCTCGGCCAGTTCGGCGGTCGCCACCCGCCGGTGCGGATTGCTCGGGCCGGCCATGTTGCGCACCACGGTGGACAGGTCGAAGCGCAGTACGCGCTCGTAGTGCGCGCTCGCCAGCGCATCGGCCCACAGCCCGGCGGTGCGGGCGTAGTGCTCCACCAACGCGACCTGCGCGTCCTGGCGCCCGGTCAGGCGCAGGTAGTCGATGGTCTGCCGGTCGATGTAGAACATCGCCGCGGTGGCGCCGTACTCCGGGCACATGTTGGAGATGGTGGCGCGGTCGCCGATGGTCAGCGCGGCGGCGCCGCTGCCGAAAAATTCGAGATAGGCGCCGACCACCTTCTGCGCGCGCAGGAACTCGGTCAGCGCCAACACCACGTCGGTGGCGGTGATGCCCGGCTGCGGCCTGCCGGTCAGCTCCACGCCGACGATGTCCGGCAGGCGCATCCACGAGGCGCGGCCGAGCATCACGTTCTCCGCTTCCAGCCCGCCGACGCCGATGGCGATCACGCCCAGCGCATCCACGTGCGGGGTGTGGCTGTCGGTGCCCACGCAGGTATCCGGGAAGGCGACGCCGTCCTGCACGTAGACCACCGGCGACATCTTCTCCAGGTTGATCTGGTGCATGATGCCGTTGCCCGGCGGGATCACGTCCACGTTCTGGAACGCCTGCCTGGTCCAGTCGATGAAGTGGAAACGGTCTTCGTTGCGGCGATCCTCGATGGCGCGGTTCTTCGCGAACGCCTGCGGATCGGCGCCGCCGCACTCCACCGCCAGCGAGTGGTCGACGATCAGCTGCACCGGCACCACCGGATTGACCTTGGCCGGATCGCCGCCCATGTCGGCGATCGCATCGCGCAACCCGGCCAGGTCCACCAGCGCGGTCTGGCCGAGGATGTCGTGGCACACCACGCGCGCCGGGAACCACGGGAAATCCAGGTCGCGGCGACGTTCGATCAACTGGGTCAGCGAGGCGTTCAAGGCCGCCGGATCGCAGCGCCGCACCAGGTTCTCGGCGAACACGCGCGAGGTGTACGGCAGCGTGGCATAGGCGCCGGGCCGGATGACATCGACCGCGGCGCGCGCGTCGAAGTAATCCAGCGACGTGCCTGGCAGGACGGTGCGGTAGTGGCTGTTCATGGCTGGCTACGAAGTGGGGAAATAGAGCGGACGGGGATGCTTGGCAGGATTCGGGACTGGGGGCTGGGACTCGGAAAAGCGGCGCCAAGCATCTCCAGCGCAGCGGATGCGCTCAGCCTGCTTCGTCGGCGGTATGCTTTTCGAGTCCCGAGTCCCGAGTCCCGAGTCCCGAAACGTCAGCTCCGCTGGTCGATCGGCACAAACGCCTGGTCTTCCGGCCCGGTGTAGTGCGCGCTGGGGCGGATGATCTTGCCGTCGATGCGCTGCTCGATGATGTGCGCGCTCCAGCCGGCGGTGCGCGCGATCACGAACAGCGGGGTGAACATCGCCGTCGGCACGCCCATCATGTGGTAGCTGACCGCGCTGAACCAGTCCAGGTTCGGGAACATCTTCTTGATCTCCCACATCACCGCCTCCAGGCGCTCGGCGATGTCGTACATCTTGCGGCTGCCCTGCGCGTCGGACAGCTCGCGCGCCACGTCCTTGATCACCTGGTTGCGCGGATCGCTGACCGTGTACACCGGGTGGCCGAAACCGATGATCACGTCCTTGCGCTCGACCCGCGCGCGGATGTCGGCTTCGGCCTCGTCGGGCGTGTCGTAGCGCTTCTGCACCTCAAACGCGACCTCGTTGGCGCCGCCGTGCTTGGGCCCGCGCAGCGCGCCGATGCCGCCGGCGATGGCGCTGTACATGTCGCTGCCGGTGCCGGCGATGACCCGGCAGGCGAAGGTGGAGGCGTTGAACTCGTGCTCGGCGTACAGGATCAGGCTGGTGTGCATCGCCTGCACCCATTCCTCATGCGGTTTGAAGCCGTGCAGCAGGTGCAGGAAATGCCCGCCGATCGAATCGTCGTCGGTCTCCCCCTCGATGCGCCGGCCGTTGTGGCTGTAGTGGTACCAGTACAGCAGCATCGAACCCAGCGAGGCCATCAGCTTGTCGGCGATGTCGCGCGCGCCGGGATGGTTGTGGTCGTCCTTCTCCGGCTGCACGCAGCCCAGCACCGACACGCCGGTACGCATCACGTCCATCGGGTGCGCCGACGGCGGCAGCTGTTCCAGCGCCGCCTTGACCGCGGCCGGCACCCCGCGCAGCGAGCGCAGCTTGGCCTTGTAGCCGCGCAGCTCGCTGTTGCTGGGCAGCTTGCCGTGCACCAGCAGGTAGGCGATCTCCTCAAACTGGCTGCTGCGCGCCAGGTCCAGGATGTCGTAGCCGCGGTAGTGCAGGTCGTTGCCGCTGCGGCCCACCGTGCACAGCGCGGTGTTGCCGGCGGCGGTGCCGGACAGGGCCACCGATTTCTTCGGCTTGAAGGGCGTGGCGGGGTGTGGGGCGGTGCGGTCGTTCATCGGCGGATCTCCCCGGTGTTCGCGGTCGTATGTGCGCAAATGGTCAATGCGCCGGCGGGTCCGGCGGCAGTTCCGGCGGCAGTCCGCCGGTGCGCTCGAGCAATTGCTGCAGCATGGCGATCTGGCGGTTCTGCAGCTCGACCAGCGTCATCCAGTCCTGCTCGCGCAGCCGGTTGAGCTTCTCGTGTACCTGCAGGATCTCCAGTTCGGACTTGATGTTGACCTCGTAGTCGTTCTGCGCGCGCAGGCGGTCCACCGCGGCCTGGCGGTTCTGGCTCATCATGATCACCGGCGCCTGGATGGCGGCCAGGCACGACAGGCACAGGTTGAGCAGGATGTAGGGATACGGATCGAAGGCGTGCGCCAGCACCAGGCTGTTGAGCGCGATCCACGCCAGCAGCACCAGGCCGAAGCCGATGATGAAGCTCCAGCTGCCGCCGATCTCGGCCACCCGGTCGGCGATACGTTCGCCCAGCGAGCGGTCGCGGTCGGCCTGCTTGACGATGTCGCGCGCCACATGGCGCTTGGCGATGAAGCGCTCCACCACCTGCCGCTCGGCATCGGGCAGCTTCTCCAGATCGGTCTGCAGCAGGTGCCGCGCGGTCTGGCGGCGGTCGATGCGGCCGCGCGGCGAGGTGGTGTCGGCATGGGTGTTCATGGACGCGCTCGGGCAAGGGAACCGGCGTGGATCATGCGCCCTTGCCGGCGAACAAGGCGTCCAGGCGCTGCTCGAAGGCATGGTAGCCGATGCGCTCGTACAGCTCCTCGCGCGTCTGCATCGTGTCCACCACGTTCTGCTGGTGACCGTCGCGGCGGATCGCCGTGTACACCGCCTCGGCGGCCTTGTTGGCGGCGCGGAACGCCGACAGCGGGAACAGCTGGATCGCCACGCCGGCCCGGGCCAGTTCGTCGCGGGTGAACAGCGGGGTCTTGCCGAATTCGGTGATGTTGGCCAGCACCGGCACCTGCACCGCATCGACGAAGCGGCGGTAGGTGTCCAGGTCGTAGGCGGCCTCGGCGAAGATGCCGTCGGCGCCGGCGTCCACGCAGGCGATGGCGCGCGCGATCGCCGCATCCACGCCGTCCACCTGGATCGCGTCGGTGCGCGCGATCAGGAAGAAGTCGGCATCGGTCCTGGCATCGGCCGCCGCCTTGACCCGATCGACCATCTCAGCCTGGCTCACGATCTCCTTGCCGGGCCGGTGACCGCAGCGCTTGGCCCCGACCTGGTCCTCGATATGGCAGGCGGCCGCGCCGGCCTTGATCAGCGACTTGATGCTGCGCTCGATGTTGAACGCGCTCGGGCCGAAGCCGGTGTCGATGTCCACCAGCAGCGGCAGGTCGCACACGTCGGTGATGCGGCGCACGTCGATCAGCACGTCGTCCAGGGTGTTGATGCCCAGGTCCGGCAACCCCAGCGAACCGGCGGCGACGCCGCCGCCGGACAGGTAGAGCGCCCGGTAGCCGGCGCGTTGCGCCAGCAGCGCATGGTTGGCGTTGATCGCGCCGATCACCTGCAGCGGCGATTCGGCGGCCAGCGCGGCGCGGAAACGGGCACCGGCGGAAACGAGGGACATGAGCGGCTCCTGGCGAAGGGCGGCAGCCCGCAGGGGCGTTCCGCAATGGCGGCCAATCTGGCACCATCGGCCATTGCAATCAATCTTGATTCAATGAATCAACCTATTGTCCCTTCCATGCCTGACGCAGCCGACCGCAACCTGATCTCCGCCGCCGAGGCCTGCGCCCTGCTCGGCATCAGCAGCGCCACGCTGTATGCCTACGTGAGCCGCGGCCTGCTCGGCTCGCGCGCCGGCGCCGACCACCGCAGCCGCGCCTACCTGCGCGCGGAGGTGGAGCAGCTGGCCCAGCGCAAGCGCGTCGGCCGCGGTGCCGCGCGCGGCGCCGCGCAAAGCCTGGACCGCGGCCTGCCGGTGCTGGAGACGCGCATCGCGCTGATCCGGCCCGACGGCCCCTATTACCGCGGGCGCTCGGCGGTGGCCGCCGTGCGCGAGGGCGCCGGCCTGGAGGACATCGCGCGGCTGCTGTGGGACTGCCAGGACGAGAATCCGTTCGCCGCCGCCACGGCAGCGCCCTGGCCGCCGCGCGTGGCGCCGCTGGCCGGCGACGCCACGCTGCCGCCGCTGGAGCGCGCCATGGCCTGCATCCCGCTACTGGCCCTGCAACTGCGCCAGCCGCTCAACGCCGCGCCGCACGTGCGCCGCGAGATCGCCGCCACCCTGCTGCGGCAGAACGCCGCCCTGCTGGTCGGCACCCAGCCGGACACCCGGCCGGTGCATCGCCTGATCGCCGACCGCTGGCGCCCGGGCGATGCCGACGTCGCCGAGCTGGTGCGCGCCGCCCTGGTGCTGTGCGCCGACCACGAACTCAACGTCTCGGCGTTCGCCGCGCGCGTGGTCGCCTCCACCGGCGCGCCGCTGCACGCCACCGTCAGCGCCGGCCTGGCCGCGCTGTCCGGCCCACGCCATGGCGGCGCCACCGCCCGCGCCCACGCGCTGTTGCGCGACGCCCAGGACGCCGCCAGCCCGGCCGCCTGCATCGGCGAACGCTGGCAGCGCGGCGACGACCTGCCCGGCTTCCACCACGCGCTGTACCCGGACGGCGACCCGCGCGCGGCCGAGGTGCTGCGCCTGCTGCGCGAACGTGGCCGCGGCAGCGCTCGGATGCGGCATGTGGAGGCCGTGATCGCCGCGGCCAGGGAATGCAGCGGGCAGCCGCCCAACATCGACGGCATGCTCGCGGCGATCTGCTTCATCCACGACCTGCCCGCCACGCATGCGCTGGTGCTGTTCGCCGCCGCCCGGTTGTCCGGCTGGCTGGCGCATGCGCTGGAGCAACAGGCACTGGGCAAGCTGATCCGCCCGCGCGCTCGCTATGCCGGGACCATGCCCGACGGTTCGGTAGCGGCCTGAGCGCGGCGGCTTGCGCGGCAGGCACCGCACTGCACGTGGCGCCTTCGCATGCGCGCAACACACACATGCAGGCCCGCCCCTACTCTTCTCCGGCGGAATCGATCCCGAATCCGGCGCAGTGTCGAAAGCACATGCCGCCGCCGGATCGCCGCGTTGCCATGCCTGCGGCAGCGAGCAGGTCGGCGTCGGTCGGGCCGGACCAGGCATGCCCGCCGCCAACACCGTGTCGACAGTATGCGAATGTACGCCATGCGCAGCCTCAACCCGCAGCGCGCCGCCATCCTCGCCTACGTCCACGACTGCACCGAGTCTGGCCGAGATCGCCGCGCGCTTCGCTTCGGCTTCGCCTCGCAATGCGGCGCGCAAGCACATGCAGGCGCTGGTCGAGGGCGGCGCGACCGGCGGCGGCACGGCACGCAGCCGCAGGCGTGGCGGGGCATGACTCATGCGCCATGGCGGCGCGGCAGCAACGGGAACACCAACGGCCTGTTACGCCAATTTCTTCCCAAGGGCCTGGATGTGCCCCAAGCCAGCCAGGACGATCTCAATCGCGTGGCCAGGCCGATGAACAGACGGCCGCGCAAGACCGTCGACGGGGCAACGCCAGCTCAGGAAATCCTGCTGTTCAAATCACGTGTTGCACTTGATCGTTGAGACCCGGCACAGGGCGCAATGAACGTGCATTGGTCTGTACCGCAATCAGGAACGGCTGTCCGTTCTCCGATCCGCGTCCGGGCTTGCCACCGTTACGCTCGCCGCCGAGATAGGCATCGTCGCTCTGCACGAAACCGGCCAAATGCTGTGCTTCATCCGCCAGGCGGTCTTGTCGCTGACACCCGGATGGCGCATCGACTCCAGCGCGGCCATGTTGGTCTTGGTCGCGGTCGACAGATGCAACGCCAGCATCCAGGTCAGCCGGCGAGTTCGCCGAGCACGCGGCGCAGGCCCTCGCGCCACTCCGGCAGGACGACGCCGAAGTCGCGTTGGAGCGTGGACGTATCCAGCCGCGAATAGGCCGGGCGCCGGGCGGGCGTCGCGTACTCGGCGCTCGGGATCGGCAGCACGCGCGGCGCCCGCTCGATCAGCCCGAGGCCGGCGGCCTGGGCGAAGATGGCCTCGGCGAACGCATGCCAGCTGGCCTGCCCCGCTGCGGTCAGGTGCCAGATGCCGCGCGCGGCGGTGCCGCTGCCCAGCACCTGCGCGGTCACGTCGGCGATCAGCGCGGCCGGCGTCGGCGTGCCGACCTGGTCGGCCACCACCTTGAGCTCGTCGCGCTGCGCGCCGACGCGCAGCATCGTGCGCAGGAAGTTGCCGCCGTGCGAGGCGTAGACCCAGGCGGTGCGGAAGATCAGGAACTGCCCGCCCGCGGCGGCGATCGCCTGTTCGCCGGCCAGCTTGCTGTGCCCGTACACGCCCAGCGGCGAGGTCGGCGCGTCCACCGCGTAGGGCGCCGTGCCCTGCCCGTCGAACACGTAGTCGGTCGAGTAGTGCACCAGCGGCACCGCGTGCGCGGCGCACCACTGCGCGATCACGCCCGGCGCCTGGGCATTGGCGCGGAATGCCGCCTCGCGCTCCTGCTCGGCGCGGTCGACCGCGGTGTAGGCGGCCGCGTTGACCACCCGGTCCGGACGCAGCCGGTCCAGCAGCGCCGTCAATGCCTGCGGCTGGTCGAAGTCGGCCCGCTCGCAGGCGCTGCCGTCGGCCAGCGTACCGCTGCGGGTGGTCGCGACCACCTCGCCCAGCGGCTGCAGCGCGCGCAGCAGTTCGTGGCCGACCTGGCCGTTGCCGCCGAAGACCAGCAGCCTCATGGCACGTACAGCGGCAGGCGCTCCTCGGCGATGTCGGCCAGGAACGGTGCGACCGCGTCCTTGCCCGACAGCAGCGGCTGGCTGATCGGCCAGTCCACGCCGATCGCCGCGTCGTCCCAACGCACGCCCGCGTCGGCTTCCTTCACGTACACGTCGGTGCACAGATAGCTGAACACCGCACGCTCGGACAGCACCGCAAAACCATGCGCGAAGCCCTCCGGGATCCAGAACTGCCTCTTGTTTTCCGCGCTCAGCACCACCGCCGCCCAGCGCCCGAAGTGCGGCGAGCCGCGACGGATGTCCACCGCCACGTCGTAGACCTCCCCTTCCAGCACGCTGACCAGCTTGCCCTGCGGCCGCGGCCACTGGTAATGCAGCCCGCGCAGCACGCCCTTGACCGAGGTGGACACGTTGCTCTGCACGAATTTCGTCGGCAGGCCGTGGGCGCCGAAACGCTCGGCGTTCCAGGTCTCGAAGAACACGCCGCGTTCGTCGCCGAACACCGCCGGCTCGATCGCCACGCAGCCGGGCAGATTGGTTTCAATGACTTTCACGGGACGATTCCTCGGACAGCCAGTTCATGCAGATATTTGCCGTAATCGTTCTTCAACAGCGGCGCGGCGAGTTTCTCCAGCTGTGCGGCATCGATCCAACCCTGGCCGAACGCGATCTCCTCCGGGCAGCACACCTGCAGCCCCTGCCGCGACTGGATGGTCTCGATGAAGTTGGAGGCCTCATGCAGCGACTGGTGGGTGCCGGTGTCCAGCCAGGCATAGCCGCGGCCCAGCGGTTCCAGGTGCAGGTCGCCCGCCTCCAGGTAAAGGCGGTTGAGATCGGTGATCTCCAGTTCGCCGCGCGGCGAAGGCGTCAATGCGGCCGCGTGGTCGCTGGCCTGGCCGTCGTAGAAGTACAGGCCGGTGACCGCATAGTTGGAACGCGGCTGGGCCGGCTTTTCGGCGATGTCGATGACCTTGCCGGTCTGGTCGAACTCGGCCACGCCGTAGCGTTCCGGATCGTTGACCCAGTAGCCGAACACCGTGGCGCCCTGCTGTCGCGCGTCGGCGCGGCGCAAGGTCTCGGTCAGGCCGTGGCCATGAAAGATGTTGTCGCCCAGCACCAGGCAGCTCGGCTTGCCGTCGATGAACTCGCGGCCGATCAGGTAGGCCTGCGCCAGACCGTCCGGACTCGGCTGCACCGCGTATTCCAGGCGCATGCCCCACTGCGAGCCATCGCCCAGCAGCGCGCGGAACAAAGCCTGCTCGTGCGGGGTGTTGATGATCAGCACCTCACGGATGCCGGCCAGCATCAGCACGCTGAGCGGGTAGTAGATCATCGGCTTGTCGTACACCGGCAGCAGCTGCTTGCTGACGCCCTGGGTGATCGGATACAGCCGGGTGCCGGAGCCACCGGCCAGGATGATGCCCTTGCGTTGTGTCATGAAGTGCTTCCTTTGGATGCCCGCGCATGGATCCGCGGACTCTGATCTACGGCCTCTGGCCAGGGGCTCGCGTTATGCCGCCGTGCCGATGCGTTCCAGGCGATAGCTGCCGTCGAGCACGCCCTGCACCCAGGCCTGGTTGGCCAGGTACCAGTCCACCGTGGCGGCGATGCCCTGCTCGAAGCTGTACGTCGGCTCCCAGCCCAACGCGTTCTTCAGCTTGGAGGCGTCGATGGCGTAGCGACGGTCGTGGCCGGGGCGGTCGGCGACATGGGTGATCTGGCTGGCGCGGGGCTTGCCGTCCGCGCGCGGGCGGCGCGCATCGAGCAACGCGCAGATCGTCTGCACCACCTCGATGTTCTGCTTCTCAGCATTGCCGCCGACGTTGTAGGTCTCGCCCACCCCGCCCTTGGCGAGCACGGTGCGGATGGCCTCGCAGTGGTCGCCGACGAACAGCCAGTCGCGCACCTGCTTGCCGTCGCCATAGACCGGCAGCGGCTCGCCGGCCAGGGCCTTGGCGATCACCAGCGGAATGAGCTTTTCCGGGAAATGGTACGG
Organism: Xanthomonas theicola; assembly: GCF_014236795.1. NCBI lineage: Bacteria > Pseudomonadati > Pseudomonadota > Gammaproteobacteria > Lysobacterales > Lysobacteraceae > Xanthomonas > Xanthomonas theicola. The sequence continues at coordinate 1,962,157 of NZ_CP049017.1, forward strand.
GCCGTAGTTGTTGGAGCAGTTGGTGGTCAGCACCGGCAGGCCGTAGGTGTGGTGGAACGCGCGCACCAGATGGTCGGAGGCGGCCTTGGTCGCCGAGTACGGCGAGTTGGGCGCGTACGGCGTGGTTTCGGAGAACTTGCCGTCCTCGCCCAGGGCGCCGTAGACCTCGTCGGTGGACACGTGCAGGAAGCGGAACGCCGCCCGCGGGCCTTCCGGCAGCGCCTTCCAGTGGTCGCGCACCGCTTCCAGCAGGCCCAGGGTGCCGACCACGTTGGTCTGCACGAAGGCGGCCGGGCCGTCGATCGAGCGATCGACATGGCTCTCGGCGGCGAAATTGAGCACGGCGTCGGGCCGATGCGCGCGCAGCAGCTGGGCGATCAGGTCGCGGTCGCCGATATCGCCCTGCACGAACACGTGGTCGGGATTGCCTTCCAGCGACGCCAGCGTGTTCAGGTTGCCGGCGTAGGTCAACGCGTCCAGGTTGATCACGCGGACGCCGCGCGACACCGCTTCCAGCACGAAATTGCCGCCGATGAACCCGGCGCCGCCGGTTACAAGCCAAGTAGCCACTGTGACATCTCCTGATCGGGCGCTGCGAGGCGCTGCGCTGCTCAAACCGCGCAGGATATACGCTTTGCCGGGGCTGGTCGCCTCCGTCCGCCGCCGCGTGTTCAGGCTGGCGAGCGACGCCCGATGGCCACCATACGCCATCGCATGGTCCATCGCCGGCGGTTAGAATCCACCGACTGCCCCGCGCCAGCCGCCGCGGCCGGGCCTTCCCGCACTGCTGAAGGATCTCGTACAAGATGAAAATCCTCGTCGCCTACAAGCGCGTGGTGGACTACAACGTCCGCATCCAGGTCAAGCCGGACGGCTCCGGCGTCGTGACCGAGGGCGTCAAGCTTTCCCCCAATCCGTTCGACGAAATCGCCCTGGAAGAAGCGCTGCGCCTGCGAGACGCCGGCATCGCCAGCGAGGTGGTGGTGGTCAGCCTGGCCCCCGCCGATGCCGCCGCGCACCTGCGCAACGGCCTGGCGATGGGCGCCAACCGCGCCATCCACGTGGTCGCCGAGGCCGCGATCCAGCCGCTGACCGCCGCGCGCGCCCTGCTCAAGCTGGTCGCGCAGGAACAGCCGGACCTGGTGATCCTGGGCAAGCAGGCGATCGACGACGACGCCAACCAGACTGGGCAGATGCTGGCCACGCTGTGGGGCCGCCCGCAGGCGACCTTCGCCGGCAAGCTGGTGGTCGCCGACGGCAAGGCCACCGTGACCCGCGAAGTCGATGCCGGGCTGGAGACGCTGGAAGTGGACTTGCCGGCCGTGGTCACCACCGACCTGCGCCTGAACGAACCGCGCTTCATCAAGCTGCCCGACATCATGAAGGCCAAGAGCAAGCCATTGCAGACCCTGGCGTTCGCCGACCTGGACGTGGAGTCCAACGACAGCCTCGTCACCACCCATTACGCCCCGCCGCCCAAGCGCAGCCGTGGGGTGATGGTCAAGGACGCCGCCGAACTGGTGGCCGCACTCAAGAGCAAGGGGTTGGTGTAATGAGCAAGATCCTCGTCGTCGCCGAACACCTGAACGGCCAGCTCAACGCGGCTACCGCCAAGACCGTCAGCGCCGCGCAGGCGCTGTCGCCGGAGGCCATCGACATCGTGGTGCTGGCCGCCGACCCGGCCGCCGTCGCCGCGCAGGCCGCGCAGATCGCCGGCGTGAGCCGCGTGCTCGGTGTCGCCGACCCGGCCAACGCACACGCCATCGCGCAGGTGCTGGGACCGCAGATCGCGCAGCTGGCGCAGGGCTACAGCCACGTGTTCGGCCCCTCCACCACCTTCGGCAAGGACCTGATGCCGGTGGTCGCCGCGCTGCTCGGGGTCAACCAGATCTCCGACCTGATGGCGGTCGATGGCGACTACGCGTTCAAGCGCCCGATCTACGCCGGCAACGCGATCATCAGCGTGCAGGCGCCCGCCGACCAGACCGTGGTCGCCACCGTGCGCAGCGCGTCGTGGCCGGAAGCGGGCAACGGCGGCAACGCCGCGATCGAATCGGTCGAGGTCGCTGCGACGCTGCCCACCCACACCCGCTTCGTCGGGCTGGCCGCGGGCAGCTCCGACCGTCCCGACCTGCAGAGCGCCAAGCGCGTGGTCTCCGGCGGCCGCGGCGTGGGTTCGGCGGAGAACTTCAGGCACATCTACAGCCTGGCCGACAAGCTCGGCGCGGCCGTGGGCGCCTCGCGCGCGGCGGTGGACGCCGGCTACGTGCCCAACGAGCTGCAGGTGGGGCAGACCGGCAAGATCATCGCCCCGGACCTGTACGTGGCCATCGGCATCTCCGGCGCGATCCAGCACCTGACCGGGATCAAGGACGCCGGCACCATCGTGGCGATCAACAAGGATCCGGAGTCGCCGATCTTCGAGATCGCCGACATCGGCCTGGTCGGCGACCTGTTCACCCTGCTGCCGGAACTGGAAGCGGCGCTGGGCTGACGCGAGGCGGTGCCGATGACCCCGCTGCCGCCCTCGGGCACCGACGGCATGCCGCTGCCGCGGCGGCGCATGGACCACCTGGCCGGGTTCGTGCTGCTGCTGTGCGCAGGCTATGTGGCCGCGCTGTTCTGGGTGGACCGCGGCAACGGGACGTTCTCGCGCCTGGGCGAGGTCGGCCACCTGATGGCGCTGGCCACCGTGCCGGTCAGCGCCAGCTACCTTTTCCGGTATTGGCGCTGGCGCTGGCTGCTGCAGCGCTACGGCCATCCGGTGCCGGCCGCGGCCGGGCTGGCCGGCTACCTGGCAGGCTTCGCGCTGACCGCGACGCCCGGCAAGGCCGGCGAATTGCTGCGTATCCGCTATTTCGCCCGCATGGGCGTGCCGGCACGGCGCACCATCGCCGTGTTCGTGTTCGAGCGCGCCTGCGACCTGCTGGTGATCCTGGCGCTGTCGCTGCTGGCCGCTCCGGTATTTCCCACGCTGGGCGCGCTGGCGGCGGTGGTCCTGGCCTTCGTGGGGCTGTTGTTCGGCGCGGCGGCCTGGCCGCCGTTGCTGGATCGACTGACTGCGCTGGTGCGATGGATTCCTGGCCGCTGGCTGCAGCGCCCGGCGCATTTCGCGCTGGCCGCGGCGCTGGAACTGCGCGGCTGCCTGGGCCTGCGCCAGTTCGGGCAAAGCATGTTCGCCGGGCTGATGGCCTGGGGACTGACGGCATCGGTGTTCGTCGGCCTGTGCCTGGGCATGGGGCTGGACCTGGACCCCATCGTCGCGTTCGGCATCTACCCGCTGGCGATGCTGGTCGGCGCGCTGTCCTTCGTCCCCGGCGGCGTCGGCACCACCGAGCTGGCGATCGTGCTGATGCTCGACCGCCTCGGCATCGCCACCGCCGACGCGATCGCCGTGGCGGTGGCCGCGCGCCTGGTCACGCTGTGGTACGCCATCCTGGTCGGCGCGCTGGCGATGCTGCGGGCCGAGTTCCTGCCGCGCGAAGAGGGCGCTTGATTGGATAGGTATAATCGCGGCCCCCGCAATGCACCGCCAGGCCATCGGATGCCCGCCCCTACCAGTCCTCCGCCCCACCGTCCGGCAGTTTCGGGGCGCGCCCTGTGCGTGGATCTGGATGGCACCCTGCTGAACTCGGACATCCTCTACGAGTCGGTGCTGGGGCTGCTGGCGCGCAATCCGCTGTACCTGTTCCTGCTGCCGCTGTGGCTGCTGCGCGGCAAGGCGGCGCTGAAGCGCGAACTGGCCTCGCGCGTCTCCCTTCCGGTCCAGACCCTGCCGTACAACGAGAAAGTTCTGGAACTGCTGCGCACCACGACGCAACGCCCACGCGTGCTGTGCACCGCCTCCGACGCCCTGCTGGTGACGCCGATCGCCGAGTACCTGGGCCTGTTCGAGCAGGTGATCGCCAGCGACGGCAAACGCAATCTCTCCGGGCGCAACAAGGCCAATGTTCTGGTCGACGCGTTCGGCGCCGGCAATTTCGACTATGCCGGCAACGGCAACGTGGACCTGCATGTGTGGGAGAAGGCCGGCGGCGCCTGGGTGGTCAACAATGGCACCGCGCTGCGCGAGGCCGCCGCACAGCGCACCACGGTGCATGCGCACTGGCCCGCGCCGCCGCGCGCCCGCGCCTGGCTCAAGGCGCTGCGGCTGCACCAGTGGCTGAAGAACCTGCTGGTGTTCGTCCCCTTGCTCACCGCGCACCGCTTCCTGGATCCGGAGTCGGTGCTGCAGGCGGCGATCGCGCTGGTCGCGTTCGGGTTGTGCGCGTCCGGCGTGTACGTGCTGAACGATTTACTCGATCTCACCCCGGACCGGCAGCATCCGCGCAAGCGCAAGCGTCCGTTCGCCGCCGGTCGCCTTCCCCTGCTGCACGGCCTGTTCGCCGCGCCGGCGCTGACCGTGGCCGGGCTCGCACTGTCGCTGGCCTGCAACCTGGAATTCACCCTGGTGCTGCTGGCCTATTACGTGATGACGCTGGCGTACTCGCTGTGGCTGAAGCGGATCGTGATGATCGACGTGGTGCTGCTGGCCGCGCTGTACACGGTGCGCATCATCGGCGGCGCGATGGCGATCGACATCGCGCTGTCGTTCTGGCTGCTGGCGTTCTCGATGTTCATTTTCCTGTCGCTGGCCCTGCTCAAGCGCTACACCGAGCTGCACGCGATGCTGAGCAGCGGCAAGACCAAGGCCAGCGGGCGCGCCTATTCGGTGGAGGACCTGTCGCTGCTGCAATCGATGGGCGCCGCCGCCGGCTACATCGCGGTGATGGTGATGGCGCTGTACATCAACAGTCCCGAGAGCGTGGAGCTGTACCGCCATCCGAAAGTGCTGTGGCTGGTCTGCCCGGTGCTGCTGTACTGGGTGAGCCGGGTGTGGGTGATCGCGCACCGCGGCGACATGCACGACGACCCGATCGTGTTCGCCGCCACCGACCGGGTCAGCCAGGTGGTGGCGGTGCTGTGCGGACTGTTCGCCCTGAGCGCCATCTGATGGCGGCCGCGGGGCAATCCTGGGGACGCTATCCGAAGGCGAGGCAGGTGTTGCTGCCGATCACCGACCGCGCGGCGGAACTGCCTGCGTTCGACGGCCATGCGCTGCCGCGCGGCAATGGCCGCAGCTATGGCGACAGCTGCCTGAATCCGGACGGCACCTTGCTGGCGACGCGTAGCCTGGACCGGTTCATCGGATTCGATCCGGCGACCGGCCTGCTGCATTGCGAAGCCGGGATCACCCTGGCCGAGATCATCGAGCTGGCCTTGCCGCAGGGCTGGTTCCTGCCGGTCACCCCGGGCACGCGCTACGTGACGGTGGCCGGGGCCATCGCCAACGACGTGCACGGCAAGAACCACCACCGCACCGGCAGCTTCGGCCACCATGTGCGTGCGTTCGAACTGCTGCGCAGCGACGGCACGCGCCGCGTGTGCACGCCCGACGACGATGCCGAGGGCTGGTTCGCCGCCACCGTCGGCGGCCTGGGCTTGACCGGCCTGATCACCTGGGCGCAGATCCAGTTGCGCCGGGTCGCGAGCGCCGCCCTGGAAACGGAGAACATCCGCTTCGGCTCGCTCGACGAGTTCTTCGCCTTGTCCGCGGCTTCCGCCGACAGCCACGAATACAGCGTCGCCTGGATCGACTGCCTGGCCAGCGGCCGCGCGCGCGGCCGCGGCCACTTCACCCGCGCCGACCATTGCCCGGGCCTGCCGGAAGAGCGGCCCAAGCCCCCGGGTGCGGGCCTGCCGATGCCGCTGACGCCGCCGTTCTCCCTGGTCAACCAACTGTCGCTGCGGCCGTTCAACGCGCTGTATTTCTGGCGCCAGCCTGCGCGGCGCAAGCGCTTCGTCAGCCACTTGCTGCCGTTCTTCTATCCGCTGGACGGCATCCGCGACTGGAATCGGATGTACGGCCCGGCCGGTTTCCTGCAGTACCAATGCGTGCTGCCGCCGGCCGCCTCGCGCGACGGGATCGACGCGTTGCTGGCAGAGATCGCGCGCAGCGGCAGCGGCTCGTTCCTGGCGGTGCTGAAGGAATTCGGCAACGCGCGCTCGCTCGGCATGCTGTCGTTTCCTCGCCCGGGCACCACCCTGGCGCTGGATTTCCCCAATAGCGGCCCGGAGGTGTTCCGGCTGCTCGAGCGGCTCGACCGCATCGTCGACGCGGCCGGCGGCGCTCTGTACCCTGCCAAGGATGCGCGCATGGCCGCGACCTCGTTCCAGCGCGCCTACGGCCGCTGGCAGGAATTCGCCGATTATCTCGATCCACGTTTTTCTTCCGGCTTCTGGCGCCGGGTCACGGAGTAGACATGCAACGCGTCCTCATCATCGGTGCCACCTCGGCCATCGCCGAAGCCACTGCCCGACGCTACGCCGCACGCGGCGCGGCGATCCATCTGCTCGGCCGCCAGGCCGCGCGCCTGGACGCGATCGCGGCCGACCTGTCAGTGCGCGGCGCCAGGAGCAGCGTCGGCGTGCTCGACGTCAACGACGGCGCGCGCCACGGCGAAGCGTTCGACGCGGCATGGGCGGCCCTGGGCGGCGTGGACGTGGTCCTGATCGCCCATGGCACCCTGCCCGACCAGGCCGCGTGCGACGCCTCGGTCGAGCTGTCGCTGCGCGAGTTCGCCACCAACGGCACCTCCACGATCGCGCTGTGCGCCGCACTGGCGCCGCGCCTGGCGGCCGGTGCGACGCTGGCGGTGATCTCCTCGGTCGCCGGCGACCGCGGCCGCGCCAGCAACTACCTGTACGGCAGCGCCAAGGCTGCGGTCAGCGCCTACCTCAGCGGCCTCGGCCAGCGCCTGCGTCCGGCCGGGATCAACGTGCTGACGATCAAGCCGGGCTTCGTCGATACGCCGATGACCGCCGCCTTCAAGAAGGGTGCGTTGTGGGCGAAGCCCGACCAGATCGCCAAGGGCATCGTGCGCGCCGTCGATCGTCGTCGCGCCGTCGCCTACCTGCCGGGTTTCTGGTGGGCGATCATGTTCATCATCAAGTCCATCCCCGAATTCGTTTTCCGCAGGATCAAGCTCTGACATGACCGGTCGACACGTCGAGCTTGGCATGAGGTACGCCATGCGTAGGCTTGACAGCGCCCGCGACGCTTTTAGTGTCCACGTCGGGCAACGTGCAACGCACGTGGCTCTCTTTGCATGCCTGCTGATTTTGGGCGGCTGTAACCTCTATCCGGATCCCGCCTTGGTCATCGATGGCGGCTGCGCCCCGGCCAGTTCGCCGTTTCTGGTGCAGGAAGCCAAGATAAAGGGCCGAATCACCTTTTGCCAAGGCGGCGATGCCTGGACCGGCAAGATTGAATCGCAGCGCTATCCTCCTGGCACACAGCATATCGAAGTCATGCTCTCGGGCTATCCGGGTTCGGCCGGAGTGATTATCAGCGCCGTCACCAGCACCGGAAAAATCGCACCTCTCACGGTTCCAACGCAACCGGGCGAGCACTGGCAGCGCGCGATGCTGGCAGTCCCGCGCGACATCGCGCAAGACGGATATCGTCTACGTATCGACGACCAGTCCCGTAATCCATTCGGCTGGGCCGGCCTTGGCGATTCGAGGGGCGGCCCCGCCATTGCCTTGACCAGCGGACTGCTACCAATGCTGGTCGCTATGTTACTCGGCAACTGCTGGCTGATCGCCGTCTCGTTGTGCCTACCTGCAGGCCAGCCCGCACGGGATCGCCTGCTGCAGGGTGTACTTGCCGGAGGCTGCGGGTGGTTTCTGATTTTCCTGAACTATGTGCTTTCTACGAAACTCGGCAGGGGGATGGGCCTGCTATTACTTATCCTCCCCTTCCCACTCGCACTAATGATAGGGCGTCGGCGTCGCACATGGCTGTCGGAAGTCGCCGATCTACAGTACGCCCTGCTTCCCGTCCTGATGCTCGTGTGTCTTGTACTGTGGATTGGATTGTTCCCTTTTCACTGGAACGGGCAACCCAATGGAGATCCAGCGTTGCGCTGGCGGGGGCTGACGATCGATGCCTGGCTGCCGATGCTGTTCGGCGACATGCTTGCGCACGGCAGACTAGATATCCCGATGATCGGCGACTGGCTAAGTAGCGACCGCCCTCCGCTGCAGGTAGGCCTCTATTTGATGCTTTACCCGCTGCTGCCAAAGACCCACGCATTGGTGTATCAGGGCATCTCGAGCTGGGCTCAGGCATTGGTGCTGTTGCCGGTGGCATCGCTGCTCTCACGCTTCATGGACAAGCGGGCGCAGGCGATAGCATTGTTCGTGCTCAGCATCTCTGCGTTGATGCTGTTCAATACACTTTTCGTCTGGCCCAAGCTACTGGCCGGGGCATTTTCACTCATTTACTACATCGCACTGTTTCCGGCTGACGGGCTACCCAGACGCTGGTGGCAAGCGGGCGTCGCTGCGGCGATGGCACTGCTTGCGCATGGCGGCGCGCTGTTTTTCATCGTCGGCGTTGCCCTCTTGCATTTGTGTTGGTATCAACGCCAAAGCCTTGCAATGCTACTACGAACAGGACCGGTGGCAGCTGCCCTCTATCTGCCTTGGATTGCATATCAACGATTTATCGACCCACCGGGCGACCGGCTCATAAAATGGCATTTTGCTGGTAAAATCGCTGTCAGTGACGAGAGTGCAACGCATGCAATTGTCAGTGCTTATTCGCAACTGACTCCGGAACTCTGGCTATCTACCAGACTGCAGAACTTCGCGGTGATCGTCCAAGGCGCGCTATCGGTACCATACGATGCGTGGAAGGTGATAGCACAACAGGATCCTCTATTCCTTTCCCGCTTTATCGACGACGACTTCGTCTATCTGTTCCACTCGATGTGGTTCGCCTCACCGATATTGCTGCTCCCTTGCATGGTGGTGATGTATTGGCGTGGCCGACACCGATCCGATCCGGCATTCAAACATCTGCTGCAAGCGCTGATGTCCGTCGTCGCGACGACCCTTGTCTGGGTGACCCTCATCTTCGAAGGGGGAGCGACGACCATACATATCGGCGCCTACGCGTCTGTGCTGCTCCTGCAGCTCGCCGTCCTCGCCGCCGCATGGCGCACCAATCAGGTGCTCTTTCATGCAATCTGCATGGCAAACATATCCGTGACCCTGTCTGCATATGTATTCGATCGGCAATTCCTCCCTGGAGTGCAATCGGTTTATGTACTGGTCAGCGTGCTACTGTGCGGCGGACTGGCGGCGGCAACGCTGACCGCCTCTGGATGCCTGGGTCGGCGGCGCACGGACGCCACTGTCGGCACGAGTGCCTCATGAATTCCGCATTGGACATATGGGTGCCCCTGCCTCGGCATTCGGCCCCGCCGCCACATCCTGCGCAAGCAAGCGCGACACGCCGGAACGTCAGGACCGCTGCAGTGGCGGCCTATTCTGAGGCCCGACACCGAGTTTCTGTATGATCTCCAACACGGTGACTACTGAAAGGTCCGGCCTGCGGCAACATGTCAACCGGGTTGTCGTCGCTGGTCCGAAGCAATGGATCGCGGCTCTCCGCTTCTTCCTTGCGCAATCAAACAACGACCGACGCAAGAGTCACCATGCACGCTTCGCCGACGTAGCGTCCCAATCATCCGTTTTCGAGTTCATTCATGGCACAGAAGAATGACAAGATCGTCTTGACCGGCGCCGCAGGCCTGGTGGGACAGAATCTCATTGTCGAGCTGAAGCAGCAGGGCTATACCCAACTGGTAGCCATCGACAAGCATGAACACAACCTCGACATCCTGCGCAAGCTGCATCCGGACGTACGGACGGTCCTTGCCGACCTGGCGGCGCCGGGTGAATGGGCTAGAGCTTTCGAAGGCGCCCGGCTGGTGGTCCAACTACATGCACAGATCACCGGCAAGACCACCGACCTGTTCGTCCGCAACAATTTGACCGCCACCGAGCACGTACTGGCCGCCTGCAGGGCGGCAGAGGTGCCATACGTGGTGCACATCAGTTCGTCAGTGGTGAACTCTTCGGCCAAAGACGACTACACCAATACCAAACGCGAGCAGGAAGAGATGGTCGTGGCCAGTGGCCAGCGGCATTGCGTGCTTCGCCCAACCCTGATGTTCGGCTGGTTCGACCCCAAGCACCTCGGCTGGCTATCGCGCTTCATGGCTCGCACGCCGGTTTTTCCGATTCCCGGCGACGGCCGCTTCATGCGCCAACCGCTGTATGAACGCGATTTCTGCCGTTGCATCGCCAAGTGCATCGAAACCGAACCGGATGGCGCTGTGTACGACATCGTGGGCGACACCCGCGTGGACTATGTGGACATCATCCGCACCATCAAACGGGTCAAGAAGCTGCGTACGCTTATCGTGCATATCCCAATCGACTTTTTCGCGCTCCTACTGCGCACCTACTCGCTGTTCAGCAGCAAGCCCCCGTTTACTGCCGACCAGCTCAGGGCACTCAGCGCTGGCGATGACTTCAAGGGCGTCGATACCGAGGCCGTATTTGGCGTACGTCAGACACCGTTCGAGGAGGCCATTCGCGAAAGCTATACCGACCCGCGCTACAGCCACATCGTGCTGCAGCGTTGACCAGACAGGACAAACGGAAAATATTGGAATGAGCAAATTTGCCATCATCGGCAGCGGTCCCATGGGTCTCATGGCAGCCCTGGAGCTGCTAAAGCAAGGCCATGCGGTCGATGTGTACGAGCGCGACGACCGCATCGGCGGCATGTCGGCAGATTTCGATTTCGACGGCCTGCGCATCGAGCGCTACTACCACTTCATCTGCAAGACCGACTACCCGCTGTTCAAACTGCTCGACGAGATGCAGCTGTCCGACCGTCTGCATTGGACGGACACCAAGATGGGCTATTACTACGCAGGCAAGTTGCACAAGTGGGGCACTCCGTTCGCGCTGCTCGGCTTCCCGCACCTGGGACTGGTCGACAAGATCCGCTACGCCCTGCACGTGATGCACACCAAAGGCATCAAGGACTGGACCGCGCTGGACAAGGAAAACGCGCGCGACTGGATCACCCGCTGGATCGGGCCGAAGGCCTACAAGGTCATGTGGGAAAAGGCATTCGCGCTAAAGTTCTTCGAGTACCAGAACGACCTGTCCGCGTCATGGATCGGCACGCGCATCAAGCGCGTGGCGCTATCGCGGCGCAACTTGTTCAATGAAAGCATGGGTTACCTGGAAGGTGGCTCGGCGGTGCTGCTCGACCGTATGGCAGGAGAGGTCCGTCGCCTGGGCGGCAGCATCCTCCTCGGGCACCCGATCGAAGAAGTCACTTCCATGGCGGGCAAGGTGACCGGCATCCGCACTCCCGAGGCACAGCATACCTACGACGGCGTGGTCTCCACTGCACCGATCCAGTACGTGCCTGGGCTGGTGCCTGGTTTGCCAAAAGCCTATGCCGACCAGGTCGGGGCGATCGAAAACATCCCCGTAGCTTGCGTGATCCTGAAACTTTCGCATCCGGTGAGCGAGAACTTCTGGATGAATATCAGCGATGAGCGCATTGCCATCCCGGGCCTGATCGAATACAGCAATCTCAATCCAGGCAAGGGATCGGGCGAACACATCGTATACGCACCGTACTACATGCCCAAGAGCCATCCGAAGTGGCAGTGGAGCAACCAGCAGCTCATCGATGAGGTCATCCGCTACCTGCCGATGATCAACCCGGCGTTCAAGCCCGAGTGGATCCGCGCGACACATTGCCACCGCTATGAGTACGCGCAGACCATCTGTCCACCCGGATTCCAGGACATGCTGCCGCCAATGAAGACGCCGCTGGAGGGCTTCTACATGGCCGACACGGCGTACTACTACCCCGAAGACCGCTCGATCAACGAGAGCATTGCGGTGGGCAGCACGCTCGCCAAGCTGGCCGCGCAAGGAACCAACAGCAAGTGAAGGCGTCCCTACCATCCCGTCAATTCGTGATGTTCCTTGCCGCCGGCGGATTTGCGGCGGCAGTCAACTTTGGCTCTCGCATCGCACTGGGCCATTGGATGAGCTACGTGCCATCCATCGTCATCGCGTACCTGCTCGGCATGGTCACTGCGTTCACCCTAAACAAGCTGCTCGTGTTCAGCGAGGCCGGCAACCGCCTCCACCACCAGGTCATGTGGTTCATCGCGATCAATCTGGCCGCGGTGGTGCAGACGATCCTGATCAGCCTGCTGTTCGCGCGGTGGCTGTTGCCAACCATAGGCGTCGATTTCCACAACGAGACGATCGCCCATGCCATCGGCGTGGCCGTTCCGGTCATCACGAGCTACATTGGCCACAAGCATTTTTCTTTCCGGGCATGAACATGTCCGGCCCGTCGCTGTCGGCAAACGGCCATGGCACTTGCCGCGCCAGCCTCCAGCGTAAGGTCGCCGCGCCGCCGCAGGCTCCCACTTTTGCCACCACCTCGATTCCTTCGCGCGGCATTGGCCGTTCGTTTTTCAGGGTGCGTACATGAACGTCACTTCGAATAGGGAACAACGTCCCGTGAACCAGACCAGCCTCGACGATCGCTTCGTACCTGCCAGAGCGCTGCCCCCGCTTCCCGAACATAGCCTGGGGCACTGGCGGGGCTTGCTTGCCGCCTGGTGGCTCGTCGGCGGGCTGCTCATCCTGATCAGCACGATCGTCGGTGTCGCCATGCACTTCTCGTCCACGCTCTACATGGACGAATGGGACGGCATGATCGGGTTCTGGCAGAAAATCGCTCATGGCGATACGAGCGCTTGGTGGGCTCAGCACAACGAACACCGGATCGTTCTGACACGCGCTCTGTTCTGGCTGGATCTTCATTTCTTCAAGGGTCAGGGCTATCTGCTTGTTCCTGCAAATGTAATATTGCATCTGGCGATAGCCGGCGTTTTCATCTTCGGTTACGTGCGCTTCGCCACGCAGCGCCACTCACTGGCCGTCATCGCAGGCGTGGTGCTCGCAGGGCGCTTCCTATGGATGCAGGACGATAATCTTACCTGGGGCTTCCAGAGCCAGTTCATCGCCGTCTATTTCTTTGCGATCGCCTCGTTTCTGGCATACAGCCGATCCCGGCCGGACGGGCCTGTCGCGCCTCAACTGCTTGGCTTGGCGCTGGCTTTCACCTCCATGCTCAGCATGAGCAATGGGTTGATCGCATTCCCCGTCCTCGTCGTGATGTCCTTCATGCTCCGACTGAGGTGGAAGCATCGAGTCCTGGCCATTGCAAGCATGGCAATCGCCTGGGCCGCGTATTTCCGCGGCTACCGAAGTCCGCCCTACCACGCATCTCCCGTGGATGGCGTCCTGCACCACCCCGTCGAAGTCGTCCATTACGCACTGAACTTCCTGGGCTCGCCAGCGGCATTCCTCGGAGCCGGCCTGCATGCACCACTCATCGTCGGAACGCTACTGCTGCTGACGGTGTTTGCGATGACCATTTTCATCCTGCGCCGCGGAGAACTCAACAGCTATCGGCTGTACATCGGCGCCGCGTTCGCGTTCGCCGCCGTCGCGGCGTTGTTAGCCGGCAGTGGCCGCTACAATCTGGGCCTGGGCACCGCTGTCGCTAGCCGCTACACCACGCCTGCACTGATCGCCTGGGTCAGCGCGTTTCTGCTGTTTGCGGACATTGCCGGCAAGGCCCGGTTCTGGAACGTTGCCGCAATCCTTGGGGTTATCGCCCTACCCGCTGGCCTATTGAGCCAACGCGCCATGCTGACCATGCCGCCGCAACCCTTCTACCGCGACGTCGCAGTTCTGGGGGTCAAGATGGGTGTCAGGGACGGCAGCTACATCGACTGGATGTACCCCCGCAACGGACAGGACATCGTGGTGTCCCTGATGAATTATGCCGACAAGGAGGGTCTGACGGTGTATGGCAAGGACTGGGTTCGCTCGATTGGCACGCTCAAGTTCTCACGCGACCGTGTGGATGCTACCGCGTGCAAGGGATCGTTCGACAACGTCAAGGCGATCGATGGCGCATGGTTGCTCAACGGCTGGGCGCTGGCCCCAGGAAACGACAAGGCCAAACTGGTCGTGTTCACAGAGCAGGACGACGCAACCGTTGGCTATGGCGTGCTAGGCGAAGATCGCCCTGACGTTGCGCAAGCCGTACCTGGCGCATCCAGCACGACAGGATGGCGGGGCTACGTCGTCAAGGCAAATGGCAGGGTAAGCGCGTGGCTCTACACCGACGGTAAATTCTGCCCTCTCGCATCGAACATCGATTTCCGGCCATAGACGCATCCCACTGCACAAGGTCCAGCCGCTGCGCTGCATACTCTGCAATACATGTGCACGAGGGACCATAGGTCCCTCTCGATCAAACCGGCGTCAACGAACGCAGCTTGCGCCCAAGCCTGTGCACAAGTGAAGCCTTTTTGCGGATGGTGAAAAATCCCTGCGGCAAAAGACCGGGGTCATCCACGAACGAAATGGACCGTGCCCGCGAACCGATCTCCCGCTCGACGAATGCAGACGGCATGGCGGCCCATCCGTAGTTCGCGGCGTCTAGGATGTCAGCGTTGCCAGCACCGCCGCGTATACATGCCCGCCTGCGCTGTAGCGGCGGCGAGCTTCCGCAGGATCGGCGAACATCGGGGCGTAATCTTCTTCATACTGATTGCAGCCGCTTTCCTTGAGTGAGCACGCCTGGCAAAGCTCGAGGAAAATGATCGGTCGTGGTGGTCATGACCAACGTGCCGCAAGGCGCAAGCACGCGCATCAATTCGGACAGCCCGAACTTCGCCGAAACCTCGAAAAGATGGGAGAACACCGAGAAGGAATAGATGACGTCGAAGTAGCCATCGTCGTAAGGCAGGCGCGCACTGGAACCGATCCTGCTGAGGTTACCCGCGACACCGGTGGATCTGGCCATATCCAGAACGGCCTCGTCGACATCCACACCGTGCAGGCAGGCAGCGTCGACGTCATTGAGAAAAATGGATGATGCGCCCCCAACCCACGTCGAAATCCAGCACTGGAGACTTCTGCGAAGCGGGTAGCTCCTCTTCTTGACGATCTTGGGGAACGTGAAGGCCTCAGCCAGCGCCTCTTCGTTGGATTTGCCTACAAATACTTCCTGCTGGTAACCGACGGAAACCCCGGCAATCCAAGCGATGGGTCGTTTATGGAACGAAGAATCCGCTCGTACCATTGTTGATCATCCATTTCGTTGCCTCGTCTGTCGACCTTCAGGAAGGCAAAACAAGAATCCCCTGTTTATCGTAATCGTCATGGCGCAGCGCCACCCGTGGCGAACGCGTGGTACCGGCAAAGTAGCCCGCCTGCTCGACCCAGAGCACAAAAAGTCGCTCGACCACATGTGCGAGAGTAGCGTCTCGCTGCCCCGCTTCCGGATCAAACTCGCTCAATGCGATATTCCGCGCACGAAGCGCACCCAGCGCGGCCGGTCGGAACCAGAACATCGTGCCGGCGAAGAAGCCCAGACGGATGCGCGCGTCGTCGATACCCGTCTCGGCGGCAAGGATTCGCAGGCGCTCCTCGTTCCCCCCCCAGAATCGTGCATTGCTGAGGTAAGCCGACTCCGGACCGACGATGCCGCAGGCCGGATTGTCAGTGAAGGCGCGAAGGATCCTCAGGACATCTAGCGACGAGCCTAGCAGAGACTTCATCAGTTCATCGCGCCACTCGCCACCGCCATCGTGGTAGACGCTCTTCTTCGAATGGATCTTGCAGACCGCGTCGTAGCGATCGAGCAGGCCGGTATTGAGCAGACTGATGAATGGACCGACATCCCGTCCGATATTGGGATGGACGAATACGAACGCCCGAACCTTATGTTCTTGGAAATACCGAGCCGCGACGCGGCGATCGGCAATCGACTTGACCGACACGAAAACATCGTGATCGACGATCACATTGCGCATGCAGGCATAAATCGAGTCGATCAAATCGATATGGAACAGGTGCAAGACGATCGCAAAGCGCGCGCCCAGATTTTCCACATCGATCGCGCCAACGCCGTAACGCTCCAGTTCGTCCAGGGTAGGGACATCGCTCTCTCCTGTGACGATTGGCATGGTGTTCTTACGCGTCTGGCGCATACGCGCAATTTCACGCTCGACCATAGCAAGTGCGCTGGCATCGGTGATGACACGCGCCAACTCCACATCGAGCACGCCATTAGGATCGTCACGCAGCACTTCGCTTTTGATGAAACCGAAACTGCGATACAGATCATCCCAGAGATAATGCGCGGGATTGGCATGCAATATGCCCTGCTTGCTCGGCGCGGCGATCAAAGCATTGATCCCATCGCGCAGACACTTACGTTTCAACCTGGCCGCGATAGTTCGCGTTGCATCAGCCGCGGGCTGGAACGCAACTCCGATCTTCGCGCCATGAGACAGCAGCCATTGGGTCAGCCCGACTTCGTAGGAGAGAATTATTTCCCATTTATCGTCAAGTACGCGGACATTCCTCCAGAACTTGTCGAAATAATGACTGAAAAAAGCGCTCTTGCGGAACACCAGAAAATAGGACTGCAGATGGCGACTTACCTGCAACGATTCGGTCATTCCCCAAGCATCGCATTCGACACCACGCATCTGCGCAAACGCCTTGCCTATGCCGCCCCGATCAATCGTGATCACACTGTCATTGGCGATGATCAGTTCGTCGTAGGAATACAGCGCCTCGACCGCGAAGATGCCGGTACGGAATGAGTAGAAATCATAGCCGACGTTTTCGCGCACGATCACCATAATGCGCTCATCCAGACCCATGGCCTGTTCGGGCGCCAGCCGCGTCGACACCAGCACGATCCGCTCGGCATGCAACAGCAGCTCGTCGAGCAGGCGCCGAGTGAACTCGGTCAGCAGGCCTTCGGCGTCGAAGTGGGCGACGACCGCAACCCGACGCGCGGCCTTCATCGATTCCATACCTGATAGACCTGCACGGCGAACGCATGCAGCCGTGGGAAGGGCCTCAGCGCCCTTCCGATCAGGGAGCGGACGCGGGAGGGCTTGATGATCGGCGCATCCAGGGGGCTGGCGCGGCGCAGTTCCGCTGACAGCAGGACCACCTCATTGATAAGGCGGTCGCGGTCATCCAGCAACGCTGCGGTACGTTCGCCACCGAGCGCGCGAATGAGCGTGGGATCGTTGAGGAGATCCTCCGGATCGGAGCGCCCTCCTGTCACCGCGGCATGCGTCGCCTCGAGATAGGCCAGGCCATGCTTCAGATCCGGCTCGAGGTGGCAACCTTCACCCCATTCGTTCCATGCGTTGATGAAGATCAATTGGTCTTCAGGTGCGTTGTTAAGGCGCGTGTACTTGACCAGCATGCGCAGCCAGTACTGATAGATCGACGGCGAGGAATCCAGCAGGATGTGCGAAGTATGCTGCCGCCGGGCGGTGTTGTCCCACGAAGGGACGATACCGCGGTACCAACGGAAATCAGGCTTTTCGCGACTGATGGACTGCGCGACGACCTTGCGGTAGTCGGCCAGGCCGCCCCGGAATTCCGGGTTGATCATGTCGACGTGGTGAGTCACCCGGTTTTCCGAACCGAGGAAGGTGTGGGGA
Source organism: Xanthomonas theicola (assembly GCF_014236795.1). Lineage (NCBI taxonomy): Bacteria > Pseudomonadati > Pseudomonadota > Gammaproteobacteria > Lysobacterales > Lysobacteraceae > Xanthomonas > Xanthomonas theicola. The sequence goes on from NZ_CP049017.1 coordinate 1,979,655, forward strand.
GGGAATTCGACGGCAGCATCGAAACCCCAATCGCGCGGATCCACGATCCCGTAGAACTGCACGGCAACCAAGTGGATTTCGCCGATGCCATGCTGGCGGGCGACATCGCGCCAGCGCTCGGCCGTCTGCCTCGAGTTCGGGAACAGGTCTGCACGATAGACGAGCAACATTGGCTTGCCATCCACCCGGATCGCCCGGCGGTCGCTCAGCAGCGGCAGGATGTCCTCGAGGAAACGACGGTCTTCATCGTCACCGTGCTTCTGCTCTAGCAGGACATCCTTTTCCATGCCGTCCCAGGTTCGCGTCCAGTTCTCGTTCGCCCAGCAGATGCAGAAAGGGAACTCGATGTCGCTCTTCAGATAATTGTCGATCGGCAACTCAAGGATGCGGCGCCCATCGAACCAATAATAATAGAAGCAGAAGCCGTGGATGCCGTACAACGCGGCGAGTTCGGCCTGCGCGCGCATATTGTCGACCAGACGCAGATCATAGAATCCGAGCTCGCGGGGAATGTGCGGCTGATAATGGCCAACGAAGTTCGGCCGACCCTTCGCCACATTGGTCCACTCGGTAAAACCCGGCCCCCACCAGTCCGAGTTTTCCGCGACCGGATGATACTGCGGCAGATAAAAGGCAATTGGCTTCACGGTCGACATTTTCACCCCAAAAAATTCGGACAGATCCCGATTGCCGGGACATTTGCTAGACTGGAAGCAGAGAATTCCTCCCGCTGCCAGCTTACTAATTTCATGTAGCCAGACGTTACAGAATCTCGTACACATCAGGTAGCGAGCACATCGCAAGCAAGCCTTGCAACCGATGTGCTCAATGCCCCGTCAGACGGCGCCACCAAGGCCGCGGCCGCAGCAGCTGATCCAATTTCTGCACATTGCCCTCCAATCGCGGTACTACAGCAGACATTACTTCGCTCAGCGCCTGCGCCTGTTCCTCGACGATGGCACGCCGCAGCTCTGCAGACAATACGGAGCCCTGTGACAGTTGCTGGACCTGCCGCTCCAATTGCTCGACGTATCCCTGCTTCTGCTGGACCTGCAGCTCCATCTGCTGAGCCTGCTGCTGCAACTGCTGAACCTGCTGCTGCAACTGCTGGACCTGCTGTTCCACCTGCTGGGCGTGCTGTTGTTGCGCCTGCTCCTGCTGGCTAACACGAACGACCTCGCCGCGCGCATCTGCAAGACCGGCGTAGACGCGCTCAAGTTCCTCAAGGTTCTTGACATTGCGACCGAGCACATCGAACAAGCGGTTGATCAGTGCAAGCCCGCCAGCGGCGGCGACATCGGCCAGTGCCGATAGAGCAGGACTGCGTTCCTTGCCAACCAGCAGCACACCGAGCCCATGCGTGTGGGTGAGCTCGAATGCCGGATATTGCTGGCTGATTTCGGCCCAATACTGCCAGACACCAAAACCGCGCTCGCGCACGCAGGTGTCATGGAACAGCACAACGCCACGACTGGAGAGCTTCGGCAGCCAGCTCTCGAAATCTTCCCGAACTGCTTCATAGGTGTGCAGGCCATCGATATGCAGCAAGTCGATTGAACCGTCGGTGAAGTACTCCAACGCCTCGTTGAAGCGCATCCGCAGCATTTCGGAAATACTGGCGTAATTGCGCTGCTGATAGTCGCGCAACTCGTTGTAGATATCTTCGCCGTAGAAGCCCGCATGCTCGTCACCTTCCCAGCTGTCCACCGCGAACACGCGCGAAGTCAGCTCCTGCTCCTGCACGGCCTGGCAGAAGGCCAGGAATGATGCGCCGCGATGCGTCCCCAGCTCCACGATGGACTGCGGACGAAGCTGCTCCACCAGCCACGATGCAAATGGGATATGCCCCAGCCATGCGCTGAAGGGCACCGACCGCGGAGCGATCAACATGCTGGGGGACAATGTGAAGTCGATCATGGAACGGCCTGGCCAGCAAAAGGGAAAGTGGAATCACCGCAATGCGACGCCGCAGCGATAAACGCGCCGATATCGTCAGCGCACAGAACAGACTCGAACGCGCGGATCTTCTCGATCGGCCACTGCCACCAGCGAATCTCCAACAACCGTGCGATGATCTGCTCGTCGAAGCGCATGCGCACCACCCGCGCGGGATTGCCGGCGACAATGGCGTAGGGCGGCACATTCTTGCTGACCACCGCACCAGCCCCGATGCACGCACCATCGCCCACAGTGACACCGGACACCACGATGGCGCCATGTCCGATCCAGACGTCGTTACCGATGAGCGTGGGTCCCTTCGTGTGTGGATGTCCATCCTGACCGGCACCCGGAGAGTTCAGTGCGATCCTCAGCGGATAGGTGGTGACCCAGTCCAGCCGATGTTCGCCACCTCCGAAGATGAGCACATCGTCGGCGATCGAACAGAACGCGCCGATATCGATCCGTTCGCCGTCGCTCCACACTTTGAACTGCGGATTGCCATAGGTGAAGCGACCAACCGAGATGCGCGGATCGTTCGTCACCAATGGCGGGATGAATCCCCCCTGCTCGGTCACTGCCGCTGAAAGATATGCATCGCTCATGGCCTGGAACTCGTGCGCTCCATCTTCACCTCGTCGAAGGGGATGCCGACCAGGCCGTAGCGCAAACGGGGCGAGGCAACCCGGATCAGCACCGCATCATGCAACCACGCATGCTGCGTATTGGCATACGGGTCGCCATCGGCGATGGAAACCGTCATGGAGTATTCGCCGTTAGGCAAAAGCGGCAAGGTGAAGCGGAATGACGCTTCCAACCCGGTATCGGCCTCCACCTGCATGGGCGGCTGCACGTAAGTGTAAGTGTGTTCGCCGAACAACGACTGGCCGAGCCGGTCCTTGACGAAGAATCCGATCAAGGGACTCTGCAGCGGTTGGTGGGCGGTGGCCCGGATCTTCAGTACCACCTCCTCGCCACCGGCGAAGGAGGTAAAGGGCTCGCCCCGGTCGTTGCACAGCATCACCGAATCGATACTCGCGACACCGGACTGCCAGCCACCGGAGTTGGCCACGTTGTCGAAGAGTTCGACCTTCATGCCCTTTTCTATGCGTCCCGGCGACGGCGTCTTCGGCTCGGCCTTGCCTGCCTGCCGCGACTGCAGCTTGATCGTGTCGCCATAGACTTCCTGGGAGCAGTATTCGATGTAGGCGTTACAGGTGTCTTGCGCGGTGCCGTGCATCCGCATCTCGCCACGGTCAAGCCATACCGCGCTCTGGCAGAAATTCAGTACAGAGGAGGTGTCATGGCTGACGAACAAAAGTGTGCCGTTCTCGCGGAACTTGCGCAGGAAGCGCATGCACTTCTGCACGAAGATGGCATCGCCCACCGCCAGGGCCTCGTCGATCACCAGGATGTCGGCGTCGACGTGGGCGATCACCGCGAACGCCAGCCGCACATACATGCCGCTGGAGTAGGTCTTGACCGGTTGTTCGAGAAAGTCGCCGATGTCGGCGAATGCCACGATGTCCTCGTACTTTCGATCGATTTCCTCGTACGACAGGCCAAGGATCGAGGCACTCATGTACACGTTCTCGCGGCCGGTGAATTCGGGATTGAAGCCCGCTCCCAGTTCCAGCAGCGCCGCGACGCGGCCACGCACGGCGACTTCGCCGGTGGTCGGCTGCAAGGTGCCGCAGATGATCTGCAACAAGGTGGACTTGCCCGAGCCATTGCGCCCGATGATGCCCACGGTGTCGCCACGGCGCACTTCGAAGTTGACGCCCTTCAGCGCCCAGAATTCACGGTAGTGCCTATTGCCAGGCTTGCCCAGGAAACGGGAAAGGCGGGGCAGGATCGCCTGCTTTAGGCGATCCTGCGGCTGCGAATAAACCTGGAAACACTTGGTGACATCCGATACGCGGATCGCAAGCTCCGCCTGGTCTTGGACAGATTGCTCAGATGACATCGGCAAACCCTCGGCGCATCTTCTGGAAACACACGTAGCCGAACCAAGCGACGAACGCGGCAAAGACGGTGTATTTGCCCAGCCCGATGAAATCGGGCGTCTTATCCCAGATCAGTACGTCGCGCGATTCTTCGATGATGAAGGTGAGCGGATTGAGATAGATCCACTTGCGGATGCCCTCGGGCAGCGACGAGACCGGGTAGAAGACCGGCGCCAAGAACAGCAGGATCGTGGTCAGGATGCCGGTCATTTGCCCGATGTCGCGCACGAACACACCCAGTGCCGACAGCAGCCAGGCCAGGCCCATCGTGAGTAGCACCAGCGGGAGCAGCACCAGCGGGAGGTACACGACCGTTACCGGCAGGACCCCGCGAATGAGCAACTGCGCGAGCAGCAATACCGCGAGCGACACCAGCGCATGGAACAGCGCAGCCCCCATTGCCACCCACGGCAACGTCTCCAACGGAAAAACGACGCGCTTGACGTAGCTTGCGTTGCCGACGATCAAACTGGGGGCACGATTTACGCATTCGGCGAAGATGCCGTGCACCAGAATACCGACGAACAGAATGATGGCGAAATCACCCTTGTTCGCTGTCCCCACGCCCCAGCGCGCATTGAAGACCACAGAGAACACGAACGTGTAGACGGCCAGCATCAGCAGAGGATTGAAGAACGACCAGGCCAGGCCCATTAACGAACCGCGATAGCGGCTGATGACCTCTCGTTTTGCCAATTGATAGATGAGCACGCGATTGCTGATGAAGCTGCGCATCATGGCCATCGGCGAACCCGAGACAGCGATGGAGGACGAGATCATCTGGTTCATACGGAAGTATCAACGAGCGCGCGCTGCAGATCCACCTGCAAATCCCCCACATCCTCGACCCCCACGCTCAACCGCACCAGCGCATCGCTGATGCCGAGCTGGGCGCGCCGTTCCACCGGCACCGAGGCATGGGTCATCACCGCAGGATGGTTGACCAGGCTCTCCACGCCGCCCAGCGATTCGGCCAGGGTGAACAGCTCGGTGCGTTCGCAGAAGCGCTTGGCCGCCTCGAAACCGCCCTTGAGCACGATCGAGACGATGCCGCCGAAGCCGAACATCTGCCGCTGCGCCAACGCGTGCTGCGGGTGCGAGGCCAGACCGGGGTAGATCACCTTGTCGATCGCCGGGTGGGTGTCCAGCCACTGCGCGAGCTGCAGCGCGTTGGCGCAGTGCGCGCGCATCCGCAGCGGCAGGGTCTTGAGCCCGCGCAGCGCCAGGAAGCTGTCGAATGGGCCCTGCACGCCGCCCACCGAGTTCTGCAGGAACGCCAGCTGCTCGGCCAGTTCGGGGTTGGCGCCGACCACGGCGATGCCGCCGACCATGTCGGAGTGGCCGTTGAGGTACTTGGTGGCCGAATGCACGACGATGTCCGCGCCCAGTTCCAGCGGGCGCTGCAGCATCGGCGAGGCGAAGGTGTTGTCCACCACCGCCAGCAGGCCGTGCTTGCGCGCGATCGCCGCGATCGCGGCGATGTCGACGATCTTCAGCATCGGGTTGGTGGGCGTCTCGATCCACACCATCCTGGTCCTGGGCCCGATCGCGGCTTCGAATGCGGCCGGATCGGTCAGGTCGACGAAGCTGAACTCCAGTGCGGCGGTGCGCTTGCGCACGCGCTCGAACAGGCGGTAGCTGCCGCCGTACAGGTCGTCCATCGCCACCACGTGGCTGCCGCTGTCCAGCAGCTCCATCACCGTGGAGGTGGCGGCCATGCCCGAGGCGAAGGCGAAGCCGCGGGTGCCGCCTTCCAGCGCGGCGACGCAACGCTCATAGGCGAAGCGCGTGGGATTGTGGGTGCGCGAGTACTCGAAGCCCTGGTGTTCGCCGGGGCTGGACTGGGCGTAGGTGGAGGTCGCATAAATCGGCGGCATCACCGCGCCCGTGGACGGGTCCGGATGCTGGCCGCCGTGAATCGCCAGAGTCGCCAGCGACAGCACAGGGCCGTCGCCATTGGGGTTGGACGCGTTGTCCGTCATGAGGGGTTCCCGGAGAAGGGGCGTGATTCTAGCAGCGAGGTCTGAACGGCCCCATGCGGCGGGGCCGTTCGCGCGGGCGCGTCACTGCACGCGCCGGCGCAGGTAGTTGAGCAGGTCGATGCGGGTGATCAGGCCCACAAACGCGCCCTCGTTCATGACGATGGCGACCTGGCCGCGGTCGAACACCGGCAGCAGCGCTTCGATCGGCGATTTCACGTCCAGCCGGTCGAGCTTGCTGACCATGGCCGTGGAAACCGGGTCGCGGAACCGCGCTTCGTCGCCATAGACGTGCAACAAGACGTCGCTTTCGTCGACGATGCCGACCAGTTGGTCGCCATCCATCACCGGCAGCTGCGACACGTCGTACAGCTTCATGCGCTGGTAGGCGGTGGTCAGCAGGTCGCGCGGGTCTACCACCACAGTGTCGCGCTGGCTGTACGGGCGCAGGATCAGGTCGCGCAGGTCGCCGTGCTGCGGGCGCTCCAGGAAGCCGTTGTCCAGCATCCAGTAGTCGTTGTACATCTTCGACAGGTACTTGTTGCCGGTGTCGCAGACGAACACCAGCACCCGCTTGGGCTCGGTCTGCGCGCGGCAGTATTTGAGCGCGGCGGCCAGCAGGGTGCCGGTCGAGGAGCCGCCGAGGATGCCCTCCTTGGCAAGCAGTTCGCGCGCGGTGTGGAAACTCTCCGCGTCGCTGATCGAATAGGCCTTCTTGACCCGCGAGAAATCGGAGATGTCGGGCAGGAAGTCCTCGCCGATGCCCTCCACCAGCCAGCTGCCCGACTTCTTGCTGACCGTGCCCTGCTCGATGTACTCGGTCAGGATCGAGCCGACCGGGTCGGCCAGCACCAGTTCGGTGTGCGGCGAGGCGGCGGCGAAGGCGCACGACAGGCCAGTCATGGTGCCGGAGCTGCCGCAGCCGAACACGATCGCGTCCAGGCGCCCATCCATCTGCCGCAGGATCTCCGGGCCGGTGCCGAACTCGTGCGCGGCCGGGTTGTCGGAGTTGCCGAACTGGTTGATGAAGTACGCCCCGGGGGTTTCAGCGGCGATGCGCGCGGCCAGGTCCTGGTAGTACTCGGGATGGCCCTTGGCCACGTCCGAGCGGGTCAGCACCACCTCGGCGCCCATCGCCTTGAGGTTGAAGATCTTCTCCCGGCTCATCTTGTCCGGCACCACCAGGATCAGCTTGTAGCCCTTTTGCTGGGCGACCAGGGCCAGGCCGATGCCGGTATTGCCGGCGGTGCCCTCGACCAGCACCGCGCCGGGCGCGAGTTCGCCGCGGCGCTCGGCGGCCTCGATCATCGACAGGCCGATGCGGTCCTTGATCGAGCCACCGGGGTTGGCGCTCTCCAGCTTCAGGTACAGCTCGCATACCCCCGCGTCGAGCTTGCTGGCCTTGACGATGGGGGTGTTGCCGATCAGGTCGAGTACGGAGGAGTGAATGGCCATCGAGTCCGGGAGCATCGCGCCGTCGCTGCGGCTGGGCCGGCGATTATCCGCGGTCTGCACCGGAATGTCAGACACAGGCGCGCTCAGGCACGAAAAAGCCGCGTTCGCGGCTTCGGTGGGGGATGACGCGGACGGTGGCAAGCCGACGAGGAGGCCGGCCACCGCCCGCGACAATTGAACTTGTCGAGAGAGAGGATGGATCAGTGAAGCTTTTGCTGCTCGTCGTAGAGCCGCTGCAGTTTTTCCTTGGCCGCGAGCTTTTCCCGCTTCATCTGGGACAGGGTGAGATCGTCGATCGGCAGCACGCCGAGTTCGGCGTCCATGCACTTCTTGTCCAAGGTCTTGTGGCGTTGGTAGAGCTGCTTGAACTCGGGATCGGACTTGATCAGCGCGTCGATTTCGGTCTGCGGTTGCCCTTCGAACATGGAATAGCCTCCTTCAGCTGAAGACAAGAACGCCCCGGCCGGAACGGCGCGGGGCGTTGCCTGGGAGCGGGGTCGCGCGGGCCGCCAGCCACTCTACCGCCACGCCCGGGCCTGTGGCTCCTGGAACGTCTCGCTGCGGTGCGTGCCACTGCGTCATCGGCCCGGCTCTCCGTGGAACCAGACGACGAGATGCCGCCTGGGATACCGACCCTACGCCTCCCTGCCGGATCCGACAAGAGAAGCCCGCCCGCTTTTCGGCATTCAGTTGCTTGCGGCTCAGGCCCAGAGAAAAACCGCGTTAAACCGGTGACCGGCGCACGCTCGCCACGGCGCCGCTCAGGGCGCGATCACCACCTGGGCGGCACGGGCCTTGGTCGCCGGCGCCTGCTTGCCGACCGCCTGCAGCCGTGCGGCGGCGACGCCGCCGCCGACCAGGGCGTCGCGCAGCACATCGGCGCGTTTCTGCGCCACGCCGGCATCGGCATCGTAGGCCTCGATCCGCACCCGTCCCTTGGCGCCGATCTGCAGGTACTGCGCCAGCGCCTTGGCCTGCCCCGCGGCATCGGCCGACAACGCCGCCTTGCCCGCGGCGAAGGCACCGCCGGCGACGGTGAAGACCTCCCCGCGCGGCTCGAAGCGCGACGCCGGCAGCTTGGCCCCGGCGACCAGTTCGGCCTCCTCGCGGGCCAGCTTGGCCGACTTCTGCTGCGCGGCGCTGAGCTTGGCGGTCTGCTGCCCGGCCACGCTGGTCAGGGCCTGCTCGGCGTCCTGCCGCGCCAGCTGTTCGGCCTCGGCCGCCTGACGCAGGCTTTCGGCCTCCTCGGCCTGGATCTGCGCCTGCACCCGCAGCCGCTCGGCTTCCTGGCGCGCACGTGCGGCTTCACGCCGGCTGGCTTCGACCAGCAGGTCGCTGCGGGTCTTGTCCAGTTGGTCGACCTGGCGCCGCGCCAGGGCGGCGCGCGCGGCGATCTCGGCGATCTCGACCCGGCGCTCGGCGAGATAGCGCGCATCGTCCTGTTCCTTGCGCTTGGCCGCGGCCAACGCGGCGACCGCCTGCTGCGCCTGCAAGCGCTCGTAGGCGGCCACATCGGCGCTCAGCGGATCGGCCTGCAGCGCGACCAGGCGCTGGTTCAGCACCGCCAGTTGCGGATCCTCGGCAGCCGACGCCGCCGCCGGCACGACCAGCGCCAGCAACGCGGCCAGCAGGCCGGCCCTGCCCAGGCAGCGGCTCATGGACTTCCCTCCCCGGTGTTCAGGCTGCGCTGCAGCTCGGCCACCTCGGCCTTGCGCTGCTGCAGTTGCGCGTTCGCCACCGCCTCCTCGCTGCGCGCCCGCGCCAGATCGGCATCGGCCGCCACGCGCTGCGCCAGCTGCGGCGCGGCCTTGCGCTGGCGGCGGTCCAGCGCCGCCAACTGAGCCTGCTCCAGGCCCTGGCGGGCATTGGCGATCAGATCGGGCGCGTACTGGTCGGCATCGGCCTGGATCGCGCGCTGCACCGCCTGCTGCGCGGCCAGCAATTCCGGCGAGGCGACCTGTGCAAACGCGGCGGGCGAGGCAAACAGCGCCAATGCGCACGCCATCACGTACTGCGGGCAACGGATTTGTGCGAAGCTAGGTTTCATAAAGGGGGCCGTAGGCGGAGACGTCGAGCACGGCCATTGTCGGAAGCCTGTGGCGCGCTTGCAACGGGCGATTGCGGATCGTTGGGGAACCATTGCGCATGGATATCGGCTACTTCCTGAAGCTGATGACCGAAAAGAACGCCTCGGACATGTTCCTGACCACGGGAGCACCGGTCTATATCAAGATCGAAGGCAAGCTGTATCCGCTCGGCGCCACCGGCCTGCCGCCGGGCATGGTCAAGAAGATCGCCTATTCGCTGATGGACGAAGGTCAGGTGCCGCAGTTCGAGCGCGATCTGGAACTGAACATGGCCATCGCGCTGCAGGACGCGGGGCGCTTCCGGGTCAACGTGTTCAAGCAGCGCGGCGAGGTCGGCATGGTGATCCGCGCGATCCGCAGCAAGATCCCCAGCATCGAGGAACTGCACCTGCCGCAGGTGCTGAAGGACGTGATCATGACCCCGCGCGGGCTGGTCCTGGTGGTCGGCTCGACCGGCTCCGGCAAGTCCACCTCGTTGGCGTCGATGATCGACCACCGCAACAGCACCACCACCGGGCACATCCTCACCATCGAGGACCCGATCGAGTACCTGCACAAGCACAAGTTGTCGATCGTCAACCAGCGTGAGGTCGGCCTGGACACCCACGCCTTCCACAACGCGCTGAAGAACGCGATGCGCGAGGCGCCGGACGTGATCCTGATCGGCGAGATCCTGGACGCGACGACGATGGAGGCGGCGATCGCCTTCGCCGAGACCGGCCACCTGTGCCTGGCCACGCTGCACTCCAACAACGCCGACCAGACCATCGAGCGCATCCTCAACTTCTTCCCGGAAAGCGCGCACAAGAACGTGCTGATGAACCTGGCGCTGAACCTGCGCGCGGTGATCTCGCAGCGCCTGGTCAAGGACAGCAACGGGCGCCGCCGCCCGGCCACCGAAGTGCTGCTGAACACGCCGATGATCCGCGACCTGCTGCGCCGCGGCCAGGTGCACGAGATCAAGGCGGCGATGGAAGAGTCGCTGGAGGAAGGCATGGAGACCTTCGACCAGTGCCTGTTCCGGATGGTCAAGCAGGGCCAGATCGAGCAGGAGCAAGCGCTGCGCGCGGCCGACTCGCGCGACGGCCTGGCCCTGAAGTTCCGCCTGTCCGAAGGCGCCAGCGGCGAACACGACCCCTACGCCGACTACGACACCGGCAACAGCGGCGGCGCCAGTTCGCCGCGGATCACCCACGGCTTCGGTTGAGCCGGCGCCGCATTCCCGGCGCCCCTGCAGGAGCGGCTTCAGCCGCGACGCTTTGCTTGAGATCAGGTCGCGGCTGAAGCCGCTCCTACAAGAGCAAGACGCCCGACCTCAGCCCTGCGCGTCCGGCTGCCGCTCCGGGCGCGCCGCGTCGAACGCCGGCAGCGCCAGGCAGGCCCGCTCGAGCCGGGTCAGGGTCGGATACGCCTGCATGTCCACCCCGAAGCGGCGCGCGTTGAACACCTGCGGCACCAAACAGCAATCGGCCAGCCCAGGCTGCCCGCCGTGGCAGTAGGTGCCGGTATCGGGCGATTCGGCGAGCAGTTGCTCCAGCGCATCGAACCCCAGCACGAGCCAGTGCAGCATCCACTCTTCGCGCTCGGACTGCGGCACGTTCCATACGCTCTCGAAGAACCGGCCCACGCGCAGATTGTTGAGCGGATGGATGTCGCAGGCGATCAGCTGCGCAAGCCCGCGCACCCGCGCGCGGTCGATCGCCGCGTCGGGCAGCAGCGGCGGCTCAGGCCAGCGTTCGTCCAGGTATTCCAGGATCGCCAGCGATTGGCGGAGCGGCTGGCCGTCGTGGCACAGGATCGGCACCAGTTCCTGCGGATTGAGCCGCGCGTACTCCGGCGAATGCTGCTGGCCGCCGTCGCGCAGCAGGTGCACCGGCAGCGCCTGGTAGGCCAGTCCCTTCAGATTCAGGCCGATGCGCACGCGATAGGCCGCGCTGGAACGCCAGTAGGTGTACAAATGCAACGCCTCTTCCACGCCCCGTCCTCTCCGCACCCGAATGGTCACGATACCGGGGCACGCGGAGGCGGCCGGTGCCGCCGGTCGCCTCCGCGCCGCCGCTGGACGGTTCAGGGCGACGATGCCTGTTCGATGCGTTGCTCGATCGCGCCGAAGATGCTCATCCCGTCACGATCCCGCATCTCGATCCGCACCACGTCGCCGAATTTCATGTACGGCGTGCTCGGCTGGCCGTCGCGCAGCGTCTCGACCACGCGCAGCTCGGCGAAGCAGGAGGCGCCGCGCGCGGTGTCCTGGTTGGCGATGGTGCCCGACCCGATCACCGTGCCCGCCGCCAGCGGCCGGGTCCTGGCCGCGTGCGCGACCAGCTGCGCGAAGTCGAACTGCATGTCCTCGCCGGCCTCCGGCGCACCGAACCAGGCGCCGTTGACATGGGTCAGCAGCGGCAGGTGCAGCTTGCTGCCGCGCCAGGCCTGGCCCAGCTCGCCGGGAGTCACGAACACCGGCGCCAGCGCCGAGCGCGGCTTGGACTGCACGAAGCCGAAGCCCTTGGCCAGTTCGGCCGGGATCAGGTTGCGCAGCGACACGTCGTTGACCAGTCCGACCAATTGGATGTGCGCGGCCGCCTGCTCGGCGCCGACCGCCATCGGCACATCGTCGGTGATCACCACGATCTCCGCCTCCAGGTCGATGCCGTGGTCCTCGCTGACCACCTTGACCGCATCGCGCGGGCCGTAGAAGCCGGCGCTGACCGCCTGGTACATCAGCGGATCGGTGTAGAAGCTGTCCGGCACCTCGGCGCCGCGCGCGCGCCGCACCCGCTCCACGTGCGGCAGGTAGGCGCTGCCGTCGAGGAATTCGTAGGCGCGCGGCAGCGGCGCGGCCAGCGCGGCGATGTCCAGGTCGAACTGGCCGTCGGCGCTGCCGTCGTTGAGCGACTCGAACAGCGCGTTCAGGCGCGGCGCGAGATTGCTCCAGTCCTCCAGCGCGCGCTGCAGGGTCGCGGCGATGCCGGTGGCGCGCACCGCGCGGGTCAGATCGCGGGAAACGACGATCAAGCTGCCGTCGCGGCCGCCTTCCTTCAGGGAACCTAGCTTCATGTCCGTCCAGTGCCGGGGAACCGATCGGGCGATTGTACGGCCACAGCGGCTATTTGGTTGCAACTGCAACAGAAGCGCCGTCGGCGCGGGAGCCACGCCGCTTTTTTTTGTGCAGCGCGCCAATTCAGGGTATACTGGCAAGGTCTGCATGCGGCCGTCCGTTTCCCTCAGGGACCGCCGGTGAGGTCAGGATCGTTCGATCCGCTCGCCCGCCCCGCCCGACGCCTTTCGTGGTGCCGACGAACCCAAGCCTTGTGCTTCGGGTTGATCCACCCTCTCGCAGCGCGGTTCACGGGAACGCTCCGAGCCTCACCTACTTGCGTCTGCATTCCGGGCACGTCCCGGCGACGGCGCGTTATCTGGAGTTTTCCTGATGTCGTTCGAATCCCTGGGCCTGGCGCCCTTCCTGCTGCGTGCATTGGCCGAGCAGGGCTACGAAACCCCCACCCCGATCCAGTTGCAGGCGATCCCGCTGGCGCTGCAGGGCCACGACCTGATGGCCGGCGCGCAGACCGGCACCGGCAAGACCGCCGCGTTCGGCCTGCCGCTGCTGCAGCACCTGGGCACCACGCCGCAGCCGGTCGGCCCCGGCCCGCGCAAGCCGCGCGCGCTGATCCTGACCCCGACCCGCGAGCTGGCCACCCAGGTGCACGACAGCCTGCGCGGCTACAGCAAGTACCTGCGCATCCCCAGCACCACCATCTACGGCGGCGTCGGCATGGGCAACCAGCTCGACGCACTGCGCCGCGGCGTGGACCTGCTGATCGCCTGCCCGGGCCGCCTGCTCGATCACCTCGAGCGCCGCAGCGTGGACCTGTCGGGCATCGAGATCCTGGTGCTGGACGAGGCCGACCGCATGCTCGACATGGGCTTCCTGCCCTCGATCAAGCGCATCCTGGCCAAGCTGCCCAAGCAGAACCGGCAGACCCTGCTGTTCTCGGCCACCTTCGAGGAAGGCATCAAGCAGCTGGCCCGCGAGTTCATGCACGACCCGCAGGAAATCCAGGCCACGCCGAGCAACACCGTCGCCGACACCATCACCCACCGCGTGCACCCGGTCGACGGCACGCGCAAGCGCGAACTGCTGCTGCACCTGCTGGCCGCCGATTCGCGCAAGCAGACCCTGGTGTTCGCGCGCACCAAGCACGGCGCCGACAAGCTGACCATGTTCCTGGACAAGTCCGGGCTGAAGGCCGCCGCGATCCACGGCAACAAGAGCCAGGGCCAGCGCCTGCGCGCGCTGAGCGATTTCAAGGCCGGCCGCATCACGGTGCTGGTGGCGACCGACATCGCCGCGCGCGGCATCGACATCGACCAGTTGCCGAAGGTCATCAACTACGACCTGCCGATGGTCGCAGAGGACTACGTGCACCGCATCGGCCGCACTGGCCGCAACGGCTCGCAGGGCGAGGCGGTGTCGCTGGTGGCGCAGGACGAGGCCAAGCTGCTGCGCGCGATCGCACGCATGCTCAAGCGCGACATGGACATCCGCGACGTGCCGGGCTTCGAGCCGGTCACACCGATCCGCTGGGGCAACAACAATCCGGCCGACGAGCGTCCGGGCGGGCAGCGTCCGCCGCGCAAGGGCAGCCACGCGCGCCGCCCGCACGGCGATGCGCCGTCGCATGCGCATGCCGGCCCGAAGAAACCGGGCGGCAGCCAGCCCAACGGCGGACGCCGCCAGGCCCAGGAACGCCGCCAGGGCAACGGCGGCAGCCGCCGGCCCAGCGCCACGCGCTGAGCCGGCGCGATCCGCGGCGCGTGGGTCGCCCTGCGCCGTGGGCGCCCGGTCGAGGACCGGGCACCCACGAGCCCAGGCAAAAAAAGCGCGCAATGCGCGCCTTTTCCGTTTACACCGCCGCTCTTCGCCGACAGTCCGCCAGCACCGCTGGCGACATCGCTGCTACGGGCCTGCTCGGCGAAGTGCGCTGCGCTTGCCCGGCTTTGCTGCGCGACATGCCGACCTCGTCCGCGCGATTTCCGGCGCACCCGTACAATGCCGCGCATGGATATCTTCAAAGTCTTCACCCTGGAGGCGGCGCACCGGCTGCCCAACGTCCCACCCGGCCACAAGTGCGCGCGGCTGCATGGGCATTCGTTCCGGATCGAACTGCATGTCAGCGGCGAGCCTGGCGCCGAGACCGGCTGGGTCATGGACTTCGGCGACATCAAGACCGCGTTCCGGCCTATCTACGACAGCCTCGACCACCACTATCTCAACGACATCGATGGGCTGGAGAACCCGACCAGCGAACGCCTGGCGGTATGGATTTGGGAACGGCTCAAGCCGGCATTGCCGCTGCTGAGCGAGGTGGTGATCCACGAGACCTGCATGTCCGGCTGCCGCTATCGCGGCCCGGACGCCTGAAGCCAGGCACCTGCGTCCCGCGCGAGCGGCCCTGTCTGATGGCGCAGGCATGCCCTGGCCAAGACGTATGCGCGCGCCAAACGCGTTGATCGTAAAGGTAGTTGAACGAGACCTGAGCAGCTTCAGAAAAATTTGTTGCATTGCAGCAGAATCCGCGTATATTGCATCGCAATAGTCGATACAGCCTCCCCTCTGGAGTCGCCTTGATGTCCGCTCAATTCAACGACAAGTTCAGTCCCTACACCGAGCACTTCGCCGCCACCGCCGCGCGCGCCAATCGCCTGGCGCTGGAAAGCGCCGAGAGCGTATTCGGCGTGCAGTTGAAGACCTTCGAGAAGAACGTGGCCGCGACCACCGGTTTCCTCGGCGAACTCACCGAAGCGCGCGACCTGGACAGTGTGCAGTCGTTGTGGCCGAAGGGCCTGCAGATCGCCCGCGACAACTTCGAGCGGCTGGCCACGGCCGGTCAAGAAGCATTTGGGCTGGGCCTGAAGACGTCCGAGGCCATCGGCCAACTCGCCAAGCGCCAGTTCGAGGCGACCAGCGACCAGACCGCGCCGAAAGCCAAGACCAGATAAGTCCGTTGCGGCGCAGCCGCGCGACTGACCAGTGGCAAGCGCGGGTCCCTCCCCCCGCGCAACCCAGGCCCGGTAGATCCCTCCCTCTACCGGGCTTTTTTTATGGTTCATCGCCCAACTGAGTGGAGAGGCGCACGGCCGACCGGTCAGACTTGCTGTTGTCTAGGCAACCAACGGAAGGCCGGCCGCGGTCGAGCAGGATTGTATATCCCGGCTGGGCGGCTGGGAGGGGTGCGGTGTCCGCAAGTGGCGGCATGCGTCCCGTGGGCAGCAGCGTTGGGGGGGGTGATCGACCTGGAGCCGGCGCCGGGTGCGCAACGGCACTGCATGGGCTGCGGGCAGACGGTGACAGCGATTGATGACCGCACGATGCGGCGCATCGGCGAGTTGCCGGTATTCGGCGATCCGGTGGAGTTGCATGTGCCGCGTCTGCGCCTGGCTTGCCCGCCCGTGTCAGGCGCGTGCTACGGCTGGTGCGGACGAACAATTGTTCGTACAGGTCTTCTTCCAGTTCCTTGATGGTGCGTGACAGCGGCGATTGCTCGATGTGTAGTCGCTCGGCGGCACGGGCAAAGTGGAGTTCTTCGGCTACGGCGAGGAAGCAGCGTAAGGGTCGCAGTTCCATAAGGCACTTATGGTTGATGCGAGTAAATATCCCCCGGCAAAGCCGGGGGCTTTAGAGATGTGAGCCGCTCAAAGCGGCTGCGGGAGCGCTACGCGCCTCCCTTGTTAGGGCCACCTGAAGGTGGCCGACTACCTCAGCAACTGCAATTGGTCCAAGCGCCGATCTTCCGCCTCTTGGTTCTGGATGTATGCCCCGATCAACCCTTCATCCCGACCTACCCTCGTAACGAAGTAACCTCGCGCCCAGAAGCTCTGCCCTACAAAGTTCCGCTTCCGCTCCACATACACCCGCGCTAGGTGGATGGCGCTCTTGCCCTTGATATAGCCCACCACCTGCGACACCGCCTACTTCGGCGGAATCTTCAACAGCATATGGACGTGATCTGGCATCAGATGGCCCTCCTCGACCCGGCTCTCCTTCTGCTCGGCCAATCGCCGGAACACCTCTCCTAGATGCTTCCTCAGACCCACATACAGTGTCTTACGGCGACACTTCGGTATGAACACAACGTGGTACAGACACTCCCACCTGGTGTGACTTAAGCTCTCAAACTCATCCATCTCGGTTTCTCCGTCTCGTGTGCTTGGCCGCTCACGTTGCGGAGTCTCCGGGATGGACTCCCGGATACGTCAAACTTCTACTGCCTCCCCGGCAGAGCCGGGGGAACTCTCAGGTTGGTTTAGTGATCATGCGCAGTGACTGCCATCGGCGGTGCTGCGCCACGCCGCAAGACGTTGAAAGGCAGTGTCTGGTGCACCACCAACAGATGAGGCCGCCGGTGATCTTGGAATCCAACGCACATTGCCGTTGCTTCGCTGGACATCGGTAATGCACCTGAACCATCAGCGTAGTCGAGCGCGCAGATATCCTTCGACGTCGACCGTCTCAAATCCATGACGAGCGTTGTAGGTGTTCGACTTCTCCCACCACATACCATCCCCCTGAGCGAACGCTGCGCGGTAGCGGGACATGACGTCACCAGGGGCCGCGGCTAGATCGGCGCGCAGCTTGTCGAGAGTCCATTCCGTCTTGTCGAACTGGACACCGGTGACTCGCTGGACCACTTGCGCGAGCTGTCCATAGGAGATGGTGTCGCCCGCGATATAGACGACCTGATCGACGATGCGCGGTTCGGCAAGCAGGATGTCGGTGGTGAGCTTTCCGATATCGTCTGGCGTCGTGACCGTGACCTTCGTCCCCCAACTGCCGAGCCCGTGGACCGTCCGGCGTTCGAGGTCAACGACGTCGAACGCCGGCTCGAACAGGAAGCTGGTGAACATGCCGGTCGAGACAATCACCCATTCGGTACTGGTCTGGCCGCGCAACAGTTCACGGACCTCGTACTGCTCATCGAACACAGGCTGTCCGCTGCCGCGCCCCACGACGTCGTAATCGACTCCGAACTGCCATGGAAAGTACCGCTTGACGCCTGCGGCGAACACCGCGCGGGTGATCTTCAACTGGGTGCCCGGTCCGGCCACGAAGCCGGTGCAGTTCACCACCGTCTTGAAGCGCTTGAACAGGTCGGTCAGCGTCTGCGCGTCCGACGCCAGATCCAGACCGAGGACTTCAAGACCCAACTCGCGCAGCGCGGCGAGGGTCGCTGCGTCCTGTGTAGAGGGACTATCCACGGTTTGTGGCGCAACCAGCACCGTCAGTCGCTCATTCGCCGACCGCAGACGCGGAGCAAGCGCCTGTACGACCGCCATTCCCAGTTGCCCGGCGCCCATCACCAGGATGTCGCTTAAATCCACTTCGGTTGTGTTCACTTCGGTATCCTTTTCTATGAATGTGTTCAGAGCGTGAGCTCGGCGAAGCTTCCGCAAAAGCTGTCAGGCAGCTTGGTTGATGACGTTGATCTGGCAGAATTCGGCCAGGCCAAGCGCTGTCCACTCGACCCCGAGGCCGGACTGCTTCGCACCCGCTAGGGGAGCCTCCGGGCCAAAATTCAGGTGCTGATTCACCCAGACGGTGCCCGACTGCATGCGCCCTGCCAACTCCCTCGCGCGGGCGGCATCGCCCGACCACACAGAGCCTCCCAGGCCGAAGTCGCTGGCGTTAGGGATAGTCTGATCAACGCGGTCGGAGGATGAGGCAAGCCATATCGACCACGCCCACGGCGCTCAGACCCTCGGTTTTTCGCCGTTTCCGGCGCATTTCCGGGGTATTTCCCGGATTACAGGCACACCCTCCCCACGACAGGCAGCAACTGCTTTCGCTTCAGCCACAGGTTCGACAGCGCAAACAGCGTCAGCACTTGCGCCGTGTTCTTCGCCAGGCCGCGATAGCGCACCTTGACGTAGCCAAACTGGCGCTTGATCACCCGGAACGGATGCTCCACCTTCGCCCTCAGGCTGGCCTTGGCGTGCTCCCAGCGCTGTGCCCACTTCAATTCGCGCTTGCTCTTGATCTGCTTCAGCTTCGAGGGCTTCTCCGCGATCAGATAGCGCAGCTTGCGCTTGCTCGCCATCTCCTCGCGCTTGGCCAGCCCGGTGTAGCCGCTGTCGCCGCATACCGTGTCTTCCTTGCCGTGCAGCAGCTTGTGCGCCTGGGTGATATCTGCGGCGTTGGCCGCCGTGCATTCCAAGTGGTGCACCAGCCCGGACTCATCGTCCACGCCGATGTGCGCTTTCATCCCGAAGTAGTACTGATTGCCCTTCTTGGTCTGGTGCATTTCCGGGTCGCGCTCGCCGTTCTTGTTCTTGGTCGAGCTGGGCGCGGCAATGATCGTGGCGTCCACGATGGTGCCGCCGCGCAGGCTCTGGCCCTTGCGCGATAGGTGCGCGTTGACCCGGTTGAACAGCGTGCGCGCCAGATCGTGCGTCTCCAGCAACCGGCGGAAGTTGAGGATCGTGGTCTCGTCCGGCACCTCATCCAACCCGCCGATCCTGGCGAAACGGCGCATCGACGCCGTGTCGTACAAGGCTTCTTCCGCGCCCGGGTCGCTCAGTGCGTACCACTGCTGCAGAAAGTGGATGCGCAGCATTGTCTCCAGCGGGTACGGCTGACGGCCCGGATGGCCCGACTTCGGATAGTGCGGCGCGATCAGCGCCAGCAGGTCTTTCCACGGCACCACCTGATCCATCTCGGCCAGCAACCTTTCGCGCCGCGTCTGCTTGCGCTTGCCGTTGTACTCCGCGTCGCCGAAAGACAATTGCATCGTCGTTGTCCTGTTGGGCTTTGTACGATTGTCGCAGGATCAGAGGGAGTTGTTCAGACCATCCTTAGTACGGCCGAGGGCGTCCTCGCCATCCTTGACCCGGACGATAGGCAGGATCGGCGAGAACTGCTCCTCGGTCACGAGCGCGCTGGTGTCGTCGATGTCACCGACAACTGTCGGATTGATGAAGTACCCGACCTGTTCTCGGACGGTGCCTCCCGCAATGATTCGTCCGTCCCTACGCGCCACTTCGAGATAGTGCTTCGCCTTCTCGAACTGCTGCCGATTCTGTAGTGGGCCGATACGCGTGTCCGGATTGTTCCCCGGTCCCACGATGGCCTCGCGCGCGTGCTGGGCCAGCGACTCGCAAAACTCGTCGTAGATGGCATCGGCGACGTACACGCGCTTGATCGCAAGGCATGCCTGGCCGCTATTGAAGAAAGCGGCATCGAAGATGCGCTTCGCGGTTTCCTGAACGTCGACATCGTCGAGGACGATCGCCGCATCGTTGCCACCCAGTTCTAGCGTGAGGCGTTTCAGGGTGGCGGCAGCGCTCGCCATGATCTTGCGTCCGGTGCTCGTAGATCCGGTAAAGGTCACCTTGGCCACGTCGGGATGCGAAGTGAGTAGGTCGCCCAAGTCGTTCTGGTCCGTGATGACATTGAGGACGCCAGGAGGAAGAATCGACGCCGCGATCTCGCCGAGCATGAGCGTGAGAATCGGCGTGGTGGGTGCTGGCTTCATGACCACCGTATTCCCGGCCAGCAGCGCCGGCGCGATCTTGGCGGCAGGGATCAACAGCGGAAAGTTCCACGGGCTGATACCCACAACCACACCCAGAGCTCGGTGCCGCAGTTCAACCTTGCCACTGGTTGGCATCGGGATGATCTGGTCCGGCAGCTCCAACCGGGCGAAGTGCCGGATGAACGCGATCGAGTAGGTCGTCTCGTCGACCGCCTCCAGGCGCGGCTTGCCCTGTTCGGCGACCATCGCTTCGACGAAGTCCTCACTGCGGGCCTCCACGCGGTCTGCAATCGCTTCCAGCATGGCCGCTCTAGGAGCCCAGCCGAGTGCTTCCCAACCAGGCTGAGCTCTCTTCGCGGCCTGGATCGCCGTCTCCGCTTGTTGCCGCGACGCGCACGCCACGGTCGCGAAGACTTGGCCGGTAGCCGGATTGATCACATCGAGCGTCCGTTCCCCATCGACGAGTACGCCATCGATGGTCAGTTTTGATCCGTATTTCATGGGTAGGGTCCAGTGGATAAGACATGTTTCCGGTTTTGCCGGAAAACGGCGGAAGTTCGGTCGATCATTCTTGGGTGGCGAGACCGCTGCCGTGCTCACGGATGATCCGCCAGCCTTCTGAGGTGCGCCGCCAGACGAGGCTGGACAGCGTGTGCGCCTTGCCGCTGACGCCTTCGCTGGTCGCATAAGACGTCACGAACTGCACACTCATGACGGCAAGGTCGCCGGACACCAGGGTGCTGGGGCTGCCGACGATGACATTCGAGAGGTACTGCATCGAGGGTATGCGCTCGTCCCAGATTGCCGCATAGCGGGCGACCTGGGTACTGACGCGCCGCTCGGGGTCGAAGTCGTCGAAGAATTGCGTCCCGTTGGGCGACCAGTCGTAGAACCGCTGGAGCCGTCGTCGGAAATCGAAAGGCTCTTCTGGTAAATGGTGCCAGCCAACCTCTACCCATTGCTGGGCCAGGGCGTTCAAAGCCTGGACGTCATCTCCCTCGGAGTCACTTCCGGTCGCGAGAGTCTGCGTGTGCATGTCACTGTTCCTTTGCAAGAGAAGGATAGGACGCCTTTGGCTGGTGGCCTTCATCCCCACCAAGCCAACCGAAGCGCGTCCTAAGTTCGTATTCGCAAGTCTCCGCCAGCAGAGCGGATTGATACAGACGCCAAGTTGATTTTTTGTATTAGCAAATATGGAATAATTGATCTGAAAGCTGGCATGTTTCATCGCCTTGTTAGGCATAGTCAGCTAGACTACGGACCGAGTATTCTGGAATGGCGAATAATTTCTGCGTAGCAACGGGTTCATGCGGGCTGGTCTTTTCACTCTTCTTAGGGATGGTCTGAACAACTCCCTCTGATCCTGCGACAATCGTACAAAGCCCAACAGGACAACGACGATGCAATTGTCTTTCGGCGACGCGGAGTACAACGGCAAGCGCAAGCAGACGCGGCGCGAAAGGTTGCTGGCCGAGATGGATCAGGTGGTGCCGTGGAAAGACCTGCTGGCGCTGATCGCGCCGCACTATCCGAAGTCGGGCCATCCGGGCCGTCAGCCGTACCCGCTGGAGACAATGCTGCGCATCCACTTTCTGCAGCAGTGGTACGCACTGAGCGACCCGGGCGCGGAAGAAGCCTTGTACGACACGGCGTCGATGCGCCGTTTCGCCAGGATCGGCGGGTTGGATGAGGTGCCGGACGAGACCACGATCCTCAACTTCCGCCGGTTGCTGGAGACGCACGATCTGGCGCGCACGCTGTTCAACCGGGTCAACGCGCACCTATCGCGCAAGGGCCAGAGCCTGCGCGGCGGCACCATCGTGGACGCCACGATCATTGCCGCGCCCAGCTCGACCAAGAACAAGAACGGCGAGCGCGACCCGGAAATGCACCAGACCAAGAAGGGCAATCAGTACTACTTCGGGATGAAAGCGCACATCGGCGTGGACGATGAGTCCGGGCTGGTGCACCACTTGGAATGCACGGCGGCCAACGCCGCAGATATCACCCAGGCGCACAAGCTGCTGCACGGCAAGGAAGACACGGTATGCGGCGACAGCGGCTACACCGGGCTGGCCAAGCGCGAGGAGATGGCGAGCAAGCGCAAGCTGCGCTATCTGATCGCGGAGAAGCCCTCGAAGCTGAAGCAGATCAAGAGCAAGCGCGAATTGAAGTGGGCACAGCGCTGGGAGCACGCCAAGGCCAGCCTGAGGGCGAAGGTGGAGCATCCGTTCCGGGTGATCAAGCGCCAGTTTGGCTACGTCAAGGTGCGCTATCGCGGCCTGGCGAAGAACACGGCGCAAGTGCTGACGCTGTTTGCGCTGTCGAACCTGTGGCTGAAGCGAAAGCAGTTGCTGCCTGTCGTGGGGAGGGTGTGCCTGTAATCCGGGAAATACCCCGGAAATGCGCCGGAAACGGCGAAAAACCGAGGGTCTGAGCGCCGTGGGCGTGGTCGATATGGCTTGCCTCATCCTCCGACCGCGTTGATCAGACTATCCTTAGCGCGGTTCAAGGCCATAAATACTCCCCTTCAGACATTGAATGACGGCACCCTCATCCCCGGGTTAGGATATGGGCTATGGCAGGTGGACCCGGAAGCCAGCGCCTCCCTGGTCGCCCATGCCTTGCGTACAGGTTATCGGCTGATCGAGACGGCCGAGGCTTACCACAACAAGGAAAACGCGTCTTGCGTCATTTAAGGATGGTCTGAACAACTCCCTCTGATCCTGCGACAATCGTACAAAGCCCAACAGGACAACGACGATGCAATTGTCTTTCGGCGACGCGGAGTACAACGGCAAGCGCAAGCAGACGCGGCGCGAAAGGTTGCTGGCCGAGATGGATCAGGTGGTGCCGTGGAAAGACCTGCTGGCGCTGATCGCGCCGCACTATCCGAAGTCGGGCCATCCGGGCCGTCAGCCGTACCCGCTGGAGACAATGCTGCGCATCCACTTTCTGCAGCAGTGGTACGCACTGAGCGACCCGGGCGCGGAAGAAGCCTTGTACGACACGGCGTCGATGCGCCGTTTCGCCAGGATCGGCGGGTTGGATGAGGTGCCGGACGAGACCACGATCCTCAACTTCCGCCGGTTGCTGGAGACGCACGATCTGGCGCGCACGCTGTTCAACCGGGTCAACGCGCACCTATCGCGCAAGGGCCAGAGCCTGCGCGGCGGCACCATCGTGGACGCCACGATCATTGCCGCGCCCAGCTCGACCAAGAACAAGAACGGCGAGCGCGACCCGGAAATGCACCAGACCAAGAAGGGCAATCAGTACTACTTCGGGATGAAAGCGCACATCGGCGTGGACGATGAGTCCGGGCTGGTGCACCACTTGGAATGCACGGCGGCCAACGCCGCAGATATCACCCAGGCGCACAAGCTGCTGCACGGCAAGGAAGACACGGTATGCGGCGACAGCGGCTACACCGGGCTGGCCAAGCGCGAGGAGATGGCGAGCAAGCGCAAGCTGCGCTATCTGATCGCGGAGAAGCCCTCGAAGCTGAAGCAGATCAAGAGCAAGCGCGAATTGAAGTGGGCACAGCGCTGGGAGCACGCCAAGGCCAGCCTGAGGGCGAAGGTGGAGCATCCGTTCCGGGTGATCAAGCGCCAGTTTGGCTACGTCAAGGTGCGCTATCGCGGCCTGGCGAAGAACACGGCGCAAGTGCTGACGCTGTTTGCGCTGTCGAACCTGTGGCTGAAGCGAAAGCAGTTGCTGCCTGTCGTGGGGAGGGTGTGCCTGTAATCCGGGAAATACCCCGGAAATGCGCCGGAAACGGCGAAAAACCGAGGGTCTGAGCGCCGTGGGCGTGGTCGATATGGCTTGCCTCATCCTCCGACCGCGTTGATCAGACTATCCTTAAACGAGCAAGCCGGTATTGCCATGCAATCATGGAGTCCGCTGGGGCTACGGAAAGACCGCAAGACGTCCCCACTGGAGACGTCTTAGTACGGGAAATGGCGAAAAAATACGGTAAATTTCCTGCTCAGATCATCTTGCAATGGCACCTGGAGAACGAACTTCCGGTCATCTCGAAGTCGTCCCGTCCATCACGTATCGAGGAGAACTTTCAGCTTTTCGATTTCTTGCTGGATCTGGACCTTGCTCGTATGACGCAACTGGATCGCCCCGAGGGGCGTTTGGGGCCAGACCCGGAGACTGCCGAGTTTTAGTCGCTTTCGCTTCGTCTTGCTTGCAAGACGAAGCCCGAACAGAGGTGTGTTGGAATGGACCGACTTCAGGCTATGCAGGTTTTCGCACGTGTCGTCGAAGCGCATAATTTCAGTAAGGCGGCCGATAGCCTAGCCATGCCTGCATCGTCGGTGACACGCGCCATCAAAGAATTGGAGACTTATCTTGGCGTCAGGCTCCTCCAACGCACAACCAGGCATATCAGCCTGACACCCGATGGCAGTCTTTACTATGACCATTGCCGCCGTTTGCTGGCGGAAATAGAAGCCGTCGAGTCCTCGTTCCCCGGCAGTGACGGGCGACCTCGCGGCAAGCTGCGCGTCGATATGACATCTTCGTTCGCTCGCATGTTCGTATTGCCCGCCGTCAAGAAATTCCAGACGGATTATCCCGACGTCGAACTGACGCTAACGTTGGGCGATCGAACGATTGATCTCGTTCAGGAGGGTGTCGATTGTGTGATCCGATCCGGTGTTCCGCAGGATTCCGCCACTCTTATTGCTCGGCGTATTGCCGGGTTTGAGTGGGTTACTTGCGCCTCGCCAAGCTATATCGAGGAATATGGTGAGCCGAAGTCGTTGAGCGATCTGCAGAACCACCAGGCAGTGGGTTTTCTATCGAATCGAAACAGTCGAAACACGCATTGGAGCTTCGTTATCGACGGCGAGGAACATGCGGCTCACGTTCAAGAGCGCATTACCGTCAACGATACGGACGCCTATGTCTCCAGTGGACTGGAAGGCCTGGGTCTGATTCGAGCCGCCAGCTACATGGTGATTCCTTACCTGCGCAGCGGCCAGCTACGCCAGGTGCTGCCCGACCTCAAGGCTCCGACCGTCCCCCTGTCGGTCATGTACCCGAGAAACCGCCATCTTTCCCCGACGGTTCGCGCTTTCACGGATTGGATAGCACAACTGATCCGCGAGATGGAACCTCAGTGGACATTTCAGCCTTAGATAACACCTGCGGTTAAGCAATAGATGAGCTACGCTGCCGCCCAATTTTCCATGATGCCCCGCCGCCGCGCACCGTCGCGGCGAGCTGCTGCCCTAGCCGCTGTTCGATCACCGGCCGCCACGGCACCAAGCTGAATCCCAGGCCGTCATCGAGCATCGCGTAGCGACCGCTGGCGAGCATGATGCTGCGCCGGCAGATGCGGGCCACGCGCTGCCCGTCGGCCACGGGCCGATGCTCCAGTCCGGTGTCGGCGGCAACGTCCTTGGCGGCTTGCGCCAGCTCCCGGTTGCGTAGCGTTCCCAACAGGTTTCGGGCGAGCATTACGCGCTGCCCGCGCCGCTCGGCCAGCCCTTGTTCGGTCAGGAAGTCGGCGCGCTGCTGCAAAGCGTCCTTGGCCTCGCCTCCAAAGCCCTGGTCGCCCAGCCCCTTGCCGCCACCGATCAACTGCTGATCCAGCCAGGTCGCACCGATCACGCGGGCCTGCCGCTCGATGGGCAGATACGATTTCAGTTCCACCGCCACGCCGCCCAGCCGCTGCGCGTCGTACTGGCGGCCACGCTCGGCGAGGTCGTCAGGCACCTTCCATAGCCCTTCGGCCACGCGCTCCACGATGCCGACGCGGCGCAGGGCTTCCGCCGGCGAACGTGGGCCGCAACGACTTCCGGCGGGTCGCGGCCGGACGTGGCTCGGCCTTGCTCGATCGCCAGGTGATGGTCGGTGCGGTACAGGCCATCGCTCGTCAGCGCGGCGATGTTCTTGTCGGCCGCCCGTACCTCGGCAGTGACGTCCCCCCGCCCTGAGTAGCGGTCGGGTTTAGAGGCGCCCTTGGGTCGGTCCTCGTTGTATCCGCGTCGCCAGCGTTCGATCTCAGTGCGCGCATGCAGCAGGGTTGGGAACCAGTGCTCGTTGAGACATTCGTCGCGTAGTCGGCCGTTGAACGATTCGACGTAAGCGTTCTGGTTGGCAATCGTCACCGCCACAGCGCCCCCCCGGCTTGCTTTCTCCAGGCTCTTATGTGGCTCCCAGCCCACAACGCCGTATCCCCTGCAAGCGGCACTAAACAGAGCTAACCTATTGCCCCATATATGGTATTGCCCCGTATATGGTTTCAAGCCTCGCGTGATTTGCACGAAAGGCTTGACACCGGCCCTTTTTTTGCGCGCGCTGCCAGGCACAGGATTTGCATGGCCATCGGGACGGCGCCGGAGCGAATGCGGGCTCAAGAACCGCCACCACGCGCCGATACCTCTCTCAACCGCTGGCTCTCCCCGTGCCAGCCATCGTAAGGATGCCACCCCATGGCTAGTTCATCGCTGCTTGCAGTCGGCTCCGGCCTGGACATCCCGACCTTTGTCGCCAAGCTGGTCGCCGCCGAACGCAAACCGCAGGAAAACCGGATCAACACCGACGGCACCGCGTCCACCGCCAAACTGTCGGCGTTGAGCACGATCAAGGGCGCGCTGTCCAACCTGCAGACGGCGATGAACGCCATCGCCAAGAGCGCCGACAAGAGCGAGGTCAAGGCCACCGTCGCCGACGGCGCCGGCTATACCGCCAGCGTCACCGACAGCGCCACCGCCGGCACCTACAGCGTGGAAGTGGTCAAGCTCGCCGAACGGCAGAAGCTGACCTCGGCCGCCTACGCCAGCAGTGCGGTGGTCGGCGACGGCACGCTGACGATCGCCCATGGCAGCAGCAAACTCGACGTCACCATCGCCCCGGGCAGCAAGCTCGGCGACGTGGCCGCGGCGATCAACAAGGCCGCCGGCGGCAGTGGCGTGACCGCCAGCGTGGTCAGCGCCAATGACGGCGATCACCTGGTGCTCAACGCGGTCGATTCCGGCACCAAGGGCGCGCTGACCATCACCACTTCCGGCGGCAACGGCGGGCTGAGCGCGCTGACCTACGGCAACGGCAGTGCTGGCGGCCTGACCCAGACCACTGCCGCCGCCGACGCGCTCGTGCGCGTGGACGGTTTCGAGCGCACCTCCAGCAGCAACGCCGTCGCCGACTTGATACCGGGCGTCACCCTGAACCTGACCAAGGCCGCCGAGGGCAGCAAGTACACGCTGAACATCGCCAACGACAACACCAGCATGAAGGCGAACATCACCGCCTTCGTGACCGCCTACAACGCCGCCAACACCGTCCTGAAGTCGTCCAGCGCCTACGACGCCGCCGCCAAGAAGGGTTCGGCGCTGACCGGCGACGCGATGGTGCGCGGGTTGCAGCAATCGCTGCGCAAGCAGGTCGGCGACAACGTCAGCGAACTCAAGGCGCTCGGCATCACCATCACCAAAGAGGGGGTGATGAGCCTGGACAGCGCCAAGTTCGAAAGCACGATGGCCAGCGACCCGGCCGCGGCCAAGGCCATGTTCGGCACCGACGGCAGTTTCACCAAGGGCATGAACACCCTGCTGGACAGCAACCTCAACGCCGCCAACGGCACCATCACCCAGCGCACGACCGCGCTCAACAAGCACATCACCGACCTAACCGACCAGCTCAGCGACCTGGACAAGCGGATGCAGACGCTGACCACCCAATACACCGCCAAGTTCACCGCGATGGACACGCTGGTCGCGCAGATGCAGACGATCAGCGACAGCCTCTCCAAGCAGTTCTCGTCGTGACCGCGGCGCCGGAATGAAAAAGCTGCCGATGCTCAAGTCCGAGCGTGCGGCGGCCGATATCTCTAGCATCGACAGTCATTCCGGACTGGCAGCACTTAAGCCCGCCGCCGCGGCGCTCCCGCCGTCCGGGGCGGCAGCGCGACGCCAGGCCACCCGAGGGAGTTTTCCATGTACGGTTCCAGTCGCCAATACGCCGAGCAATATCGCAAGATGAGCGTTTCCACCAGCATCACCGACGCCGATCCGCACAAGCTGGTCGCGCTGCTGTTCGCCGGCGCCTGCCAGCGCATCCGCCGGGCCCAGGCCTGCCTGGCGCAGGGCGACCAGGCGCGCAAGGGCAAGGCGATCGGCGAAGCCTGCGCCATCGTCGGCCACCTCAACGGCTCGCTGGACCACGAGGCTGGCGGCGAAATCGCCAACAACCTCTCGGCGCTGTACGACTATGTGGTGCACCGGCTCACCGAAGCCAACCTGCACAACGACGAAAGCGCGCTGGTCGAGTCGCTGGAACTGCTCAGCGAGATCGACGCGGCATGGAACGCGATTCCCGCCCAGCAGCGCGAACTCGCCGCGGTCGCGATGCCATGAGCACCACCAGCATCGAATCGCTGCACGCCGACCTACAGCGGTTGCAGCAGGTGTTGCAAGGTGACGACCACGCGCTGGCCGGACGCATGGTCGCCGAGCACGAGCAGCGCCTGCGCCAGTACCTGCAACAGCCCGGCGTGTCGCGCCACGGGCTGGGCTCGCTGCTGGAACTGCAGAAATCCGTGATCGCGCAGATGCGCCGGGCGCGCGACGAAGCCGGCGACTGGCTGCGCGCCAATCGCCAGTCCAACAATGTCGCACGCGCCTATTCGCAGGCCGGATCGCTCAGATGAGCGGCGCGTCCGACGGCGCCGTGCACCATCCTGCCGAAGCCGAGCTGTTCCACGACACGCTCAGCTGCGAACTGGCACTGCCGGCCGACTTCACGCTCGGCAACGGCAGCGGCCGCTTCGGCGCAGGCGAAGCGCTGCTGCGCGGCCTGACCCAGATCGAGGACCTGCGCAGCGAAGACGGTACCGAGGAACGCGGCGAGCTGCCCCTGCAGTTGCAGCGCATGGACGCCAAGCTCGACCTGATGCTGGTGCTGCTGGGCCGCCTGACCCGGCAACACGAGGATGCCCTGCCGCTACGTCCCCTGCGTTGGTCGCATCGCGGCCTGAGACTGGAACTGGGGTCGCGTTCGGGTGCCGCCCCGGGCGCGGCCGGCCTGCTGCGCCTGCAGCCCTCGGACTGGCTGCCCGACCACCTGGAACTGCCGGTCAAGGTCCTGGCCGAAGCCGTCGCCGGCAGCGGCTTCTATCTCTGGCTACGATTCGAGACACTGCCGCCCGGCCTGGAAGAAGCCCTGGAACGCCACCTGTTCCGCCTGCACCGGCGCCAGATCGCCGACAGCCGGCGCGCGGCCGGGCGGGTCCCGCCCGCGCCCTGAGCCTGCGCGAGGTTGGCGCCGGCGGCGCGCTCGGCTAAGGTGCGGGACTAGCGAGAGGGACCTTCCACCGTGCGAGTCATCATCGTCGACGATCACACACTGGTTCGCGCCGGTCTCAGCCGGCTGTTGCAGACGTTCGCCGACATCGACGTGGTCGCCGAGGCCAGCAACGCGCAGCAGGCGGTGGACCTGGTCACCCTGCACCGCCCCGACCTGGTGCTGATGGACCTGTCGCTGCCCGGGCGCAGCGGCCTGGACGCGTTGACCGACGTGCTGCAGACCTCGCCCCGGACCCGGGTGGTGATGATGTCGATGCACGACGACCCGGTGCACGTGCGCGATGCGCTGGACCGCGGCGCCACCGGCTTCGTGGTCAAGGACGCCGCTCCGCTGGAGCTGGAACTGGCGCTGCGCGCGGCCAGCGCCAACCAGGTGTTCCTGAGCCCGCAGATCTCCTCGAAGATGATCGCGCCGATGCTCGGCCGCGAGCGCCCGGTCGGCATCGCCGCGCTGTCGCCGCGGCAGCGCGAGATCCTGCGCCAGATCGGACGCGGCCAGAGCAACAAGGAAATCGCCTCGGACCTGGGGATCAGCGTCAAGACGGTTGAGACCCACCGCGCGCGGATGATGGAGTCGCTGGGCTGCCGCCGCGCCAACGACCTGGTGCTGCTGGCCGCGCGCCACCAGAACGAACTGACCTGAGCGCAGGCCGCAACGGGTTCCCGACGCCCCGCGCTGGCATGCCGCTTGCCTTAACCGGTCAGTTGCCGCCGTGAAACCATCGACGCCCGCCAGCGCTGGCGCTACGGCGCCGACCTACCGGCGCCCCCTACATCGATGTAGGGATTTTTCCTACAAGCCGTCGGGAATTTGACTACCCCGCTCAGGAACCTCCCGATTCTGTTACCGTCAGGTGGCAAGCACTATGCATTCCACGGGCGCCAGAGGCTTGGCGCCAAACCGAGGAAGTTCGCATGAAGCCGACCGTCTCCGCCCAGCTAGGCCAGCAACTCCACCTGACCCCGCAATTGCTGCAATCGATCCGGTTGCTGCAACTGGACGGGATGCAATTGGAAATGGAAATCCGGCGCGCGCTGGAAACCAATCCGCTGCTGGAACTGGAAGAGCCGGAAGGCGTGCTCGAGCCGGTCGTCAACCACGACACCGCGCTGGAAACCGCCGCCTTCGACGAATTGCCCGAGTCCTCGATGTGGGACATCCCCGCCGCCGGCTGGAGCGAAGGCGAAGACGACCGCATGCAGCGCATCGCTGCCGGCGAGTCCACCGATCCGCAGCTGCGCGTGCTGCAGCGCCTGGCGCTGGAACTGGACGAACGCGAACTGGAAGTGGCCGCGTTCTGGCTGGAGCACAGCGACGATGCCGGCTACCTGGACGGCGCGCTGGACACGCTGACCCTGCTCGCCTGCGCGCGCTTCGACGGCTCCGCCGCACAGGTGGAAGCGGTGCGCCAGCAGCTGCTGCACGGCGACCCCGCCGGCTTGGCCGCGTGCGACCTGCGCGAATGCCTGAGCGTGCAGCTGGCCGCCCTGCCCGGCCGCGTCGCCGGCCGCCACCTGGCCGCGCGCATCCTCGACGGCGACCTGAACCTGCTGGCCAGCCACGACTACGCGCTGCTCGCCCGCCAGCTCGATGCCGAGACCGACGACGTGCGCGAGGCGGTGCGGCTGATCCTGTCGCTGCAGCCGCGTCCCGGCGACAGCCTGCTGCCGGAGAACCTGGGCCATGTGATCCCGGACGTGGTCGCCTGGCACAGCGACGGCACCTGGCGGGTCGCGCTGAACCCGGCCACCACCCACCGCGTCACCGTCAATCCGATGCACGAGCGCGCCCTGGCCGAGGCCGGCGAGACGGCGGCGCCGCTGCGCGAAATGCTGCAGGAAGCGCGCTGGCTGACCCGCGGCCTGTCGATGCGCTACGAGACCCTGCTGCGCACCACCCGCGCCATCGTCGAGCGCCAGGCGGTGTTCCTGGTCAAGGGCGAGGAGGCGATGGCGCCGCTGACCCTGAAGGAGGTGGCCGACGCGATCGGCATGCACGAGTCCACCGTCTCGCGCATCACCACCGGCAAGTACCTGCAGACCCCACGCGGCACCTTCGAACTGAAGCACTTTTTCGCCGTGCGTCTGGACGGCGCCGCGGTCTCGGGGCAGGCGGTGCGCGCGATGGTGCGGCGCCTGATCGAGTCCGAGCCCTCGGGGCGGCCGCTGGCCGACGAGGCGATCGCCGGGCTGCTGTCGCGACAGGGCGTGAACGTGGCCAGGCGCACCGTGGCCAAGTACCGTGAACAACTGGATATCGCCCCCGCCCGCGAACGCCGCCGCACCAAACCGCTGCTGGCCCGCGCAGGCTAAGGAAACAATGCACATGAACAAACTGTCCGTGCTTCTGGTCGACGACCACGAAGGCTTCATCAACGCCGCGATGCGCCACTTCCGCAAGCTCGACTGGATGGAGGTGATCGGCAGCGCCGCCAACGGCCTGGAGGCGATCGAGCGTTCCGAGTCGCTGCGTCCGCAGGTGGTGCTGATGGACCTGGCCATGCCGGAGATGGGCGGCCTGCAGGCCACGCGCCTGATCAAGACCCAGGACCAGGCCCCGTACATCGTGATCGCCAGCCATTTCGACGATGCCGAGCACCGCGAGCACGCCATGCGCGCCGGCGCCGACAATTTCGTCAGCAAGCTGTCCTACATCCAGGAAGTGATGCCGATCCTGGAGGGCTTGCGCACAGAGGGAGTCCCGGCATGAGCGAATCGCGGATCCTGGTGATCGACGACGACGCGATGCGCGCCGAACGCACGGTCAGCCTGCTCGAGTTCATGGACCTCAACCCGCGCTGGGTGACCGACGTGGCCGACGTCAATCCCGGCCGCCACCGGCAGAGCGAATGGATGGCGATCCTGGTCGGCGGGCTCGACGACCAGGCCCAGGCTGACGCGTTCTTCGGCTGGGTCGCGCGCAGCGCGCTGCCGCCGCCGGTGCTGCTGCTCGACGGCGAGGCGCAGGCGTTCGCGCGGCGTCATGGCCTGCACGAGGCCAACGTGTGGCAACTGGAAGCGCCGCTGCGGCATGCGCAGCTGGAAGCGCTGCTGCGCCGCGCCAGCCTCAAGCGCCTGGACGCCGAACACCAGGCCGGGGCGGTGCAGGACAACGGCCCGACCGGCAACAGCGCCGCGGTCGCCCGGCTGCGGCGGCTGATCGACCAGGTCGCCGCGTTCGACACGACGGTGCTGGTGCTCGGCGAGTCGGGCACCGGCAAGGAAGTGGTCGCGCGCGCGATCCACCAGCAGTCGCCGCGCCGCGACGGCCCGTTCGTGGCGATCAACTGCGGCGCGATCCCGCCGGACCTGCTGGAAAGCGAGCTGTTCGGGCACGAGAAGGGCTCCTTCACCGGCGCGTTGAACGCGCGCAAGGGCCGCTTCGAGATGGCCGAGGGCGGCACCCTGCTGCTCGACGAGATCGGCGACATGAGCCTGCCGATGCAGGTCAAGCTGCTGCGCGTGCTGCAGGAGCGCAGCTTCGAGCGCGTCGGCGGCAACGTCACCATCCGTTGCAACGTGCGTGTGATCGCCGCCACCCACCGCAACCTGGAAGAACGCATCGCCGGCAACCAGTTCCGCGAGGATCTGTTCTACCGGCTCAACGTGTTCCCGATCGAGATGCCGGCGCTGCGCGAGCGCAGCGACGACCTGCCGGCGCTGGTCAACACCATCGCCGCGCAACTGGCACGCACCGGGCGCGGCGAAGTGCGCTTCTCCGAAGAGGCGCTGCAGGCGTTGCGCGGCTACGACTGGCCGGGCAACGTGCGCGAACTGACCAACCTGGTCGAACGCCTGGCGGTGCTGCATCCCAGCGGCCTGGTGCGGGTGCAGGACCTGCCGGCGCGCTACCGCGGCGACTTCGCCTCCTCGATCGACGTGTCGGCGCCGCCGGCGCCGATCGCCGCGGCCGATCCGCGCCGTGCGCCCAACCTGGTCGACCTGCACGTCGCGCCCAAGGCGCTCTCCGATCCGCCCGAGTCGGCCGCACGGGCCGCGGCGACGCTGCCGGAGAGCGGCCTGGACCTGCGTGGGCACATGGCCAACATCGAGCTGGCGCTGATCAACGAAGCCCTGGAGCGCACCCAGGGCGTGGTCGCGCACGCGGCGCAGCTGCTGGGCCTGCGCCGCACCACCTTGGTGGAGAAGCTGCGCAAGTACGGCATCGACCGCGACCAGACCGAACTGGCCGGCTGACGGCCGCGGCCGCTGCCTGCGCCGCCGCGGCGCCGCGGACTTGCTGCGCTACGCAACGACCGCGGCCAGAACTCGCCCATCGCATCGCGTGGCGACCCGGCCGCCGCGTCCGGCCGGCGGGGTGCGGCTGCGTCGCGGGGCGCGGAACCGTGGTGCGCGTCCGCTTCCTCGCCACCATCGCAGAATGAAGTGGACACGTCCTGTTGGCATATCGCTTGCTTCCAGAACCATAATCCCGTCGGAACGATCCGCGTCGCGGATGCTCCACACGTACCCAGCGCAGGCCACCATGCCCATTCCCGTCACCAGTCCGCTGCTGCCCCCCCTGGACGAGTTCGTGCCGTACCTGGAGAAGATCTGGAGCAGCCGCATCCTGACCAACGGCGGCGACATGCACCGGACCCTGGAGAAGGCGCTGGCGGACTACCTGGGCGTGGGACACCTGGCCTTGCTGACCAACGGCACGCTCGCCCTGCTCACCGCGCTGCAGGCCCTGCGCGTCACCGGCGAAGTGATCACCACGCCCTATTCGTTCGTCGCCACCGCGCACGCGCTGCTATGGAAAGGGATCAAGCCGGTCTTCGTCGACATCGATCCGGTCACGCTGAACCTGGACCCGCAGCGGATCGAGGCGGCGATCACCCCGCAGACCACCGCTATCATGCCGGTGCACTGCTACGGCACGCCGTGCGACACCGCCGCGATCGAACGCGTCGCCGACACCTACAACCTCAAGGTCATCTACGATGCCGCGCACGCCTTCGGGGTCAAGGACGAAGGCGGCTCGATCCTGCGCCACGGCGACCTCAGCGTGCTCAGCTTCCATGCCACCAAGGTGTTCAACACGTTCGAGGGCGGCGCCATCGTCTGCCCGGACGAAAAGACCTACCAGCGCATCAGCCGGCTGAAGAACTTCGGCTTCGTCGACGAGACCACGGTGGTGGCCACCGGCATCAACGGCAAGATGAACGAGGTGAGCGCGGCATTCGGGCTGCTGCAGCTGAGCCACATCGACCGTGCGCTGGCGCAACGCCGCCAGATCGACGGCGATTACCGGCGGCGCCTGGCGCGGGTGCGCGGCGTGCGCTGCCTGGCGCCACGCTCGCCGGCGTTGGCCAACTACGCCTCGTTCCCGATCCTGATCGAGGACGACTTCCCATCGACCCGCGACGGCCTGCATCAGTTGATGCGCAGCCACGATGTGCTCGTGCGCCGCTACTTCTATCCGCTGATCAGCGATTTCCCGATGTACCGCGGCCTGCCCTCGGCGGCCCCCGCCGGGCTGCCGGTCGCGCGCCAGATGGCCGAGCGGGTGCTGTGCCTGCCGATCTATCCGGGCCTGAGCCCTGCCGACGTGGACCTCATCGCCAACCTCATCGCCGATGCCGGCAGCGCATCGGCCTGCGCCCCCGCGCGCAGCCGCACCGTAACCACCCCCTCCCCCGCCCACCCCGTGGAGCACGAATGAGCCAAGCAACGTTTATCGAGAACTTCCTGTCGGCCACCGACTTCCAGAATCCGGTCGAGGTGACCCCGGAGACGGTGCTGCGCGAACTGCCCGAATGGGATTCGCTGGCGGCATTGGGCGTGATCGTGATGTTCGACATGGAATACGGCAAGACCATCACCGGCGAACACCTGGCCGCCGCCGTCACCGTGGGCGACCTCTACCAGTTGACCGAGGCGTAGCATGCCGACCTCCACACTGCACAACGTGCGTTTTGCCGGCATGGCGACCTGCGTGCCCAGGCGCATCGTCTCCAACCTGACCGATTGCCGGCCGCAGATCCGCTCCGAGCGCGAGCGGCTGGTGCGCAACATCGGCATCGAGACCCGGCGCATGGCGCAGGAGTGGCAGTGCTTCTCGGACCTGGCGTTCGATGCCGCACAGGCCTTGCTGGAACGGCTGCAGTGGCAGCGCGAGGAGGTCGATGCGCTGATCGTGGTGACCCAGTCGCCGGACTACCCGATCCCGGCGACCGCGATCATCCTGCAGGACCGGCTGGGCCTGTCGCATGCCACGGTCGCCTTCGACGTCAACCTGGGCTGCTCGGCCTATCCGTTCGGCATCAACCTGCTGGGCTCGATGATCGCCGCCGGCGGGGTCAAGAAGGGCCTGCTGCTGGTGGGCGACCGCAGCGCCAACCTGGAGGACCCGATCTTCTCCGATTCGGGAACCGCCACCGCGCTGGAATTCAGCGCCGACGCCGCGCCGATGTATTTCGACCTCAACAGCGACGGCAGCGGCTACAAGGCGATCATCCTGCCGGTGGGCGGCCAGCGCGAGCCGGTCGCCATCCAGCACCTGATGCCGTTCCGCGCCGACGAGAACGATTACTGGCACCGCGGTGTGGACCTGCAGCTGGACGGCGTGGCGGTGCTGAGTTTCTCCACCCAGCGGGTGCCGCCGGCGGTGCAGAAGCTGCTCGACTACAGCGGCGTGTCCAAGGACGAGATCGACTACTTCGTGTTCCACCAGGCCAACCGGATGATCAACGAGACCATCCGCAAGAAGCTCGGCCTGCCGGTGGAGAAAGTGCCTTCGACCCTGCGCGATTTCGGCAACACCAGCGGCGCCTCGTTGCCGGTGACCATGACCGCACGCATCAACAAGGAACTGGAGTGCGGCCCCAAACGGGTGCTGCTCTGCGGCTTCGGGATCGGCCTGTCCTGGGGCACGGCCATCGTGGACGTCGAGAACGCCGTCTTCCCAGCGCTGATCGAAGCATGAACACCGAGCGCGATCCATTTTCCCTGGAAGGCAAGCGCGTCCTCGTGACCGGCGCTTCATCGGGTATTGGTCGACAAATTGCCATCACTTGCTCGCAGATGGGAGCGCGGATCGTCATCACCGGGCGCAACGCGGAGAGGTTGCAAGCCACATTCGATGAGCTGGAAGGCGAAGGCCACACGCAAATCGTGGCGGATTTGGCTGTACAGGAAGGCATTGACCGCGTGGTGGGTGCCAGCGGTGTCATCGACGGTTTGGCGCATGCAGCCGGCATGTCCAAGCTAGCCCCCTTTCGCATGATTGGCCAGGCGCACCTGGATGCCACATTTGCAGCCAACACCTACGCCCCCATGCTGCTGACTCGAGGCCTGCTGGCGAAAAAACAGATCGCGCCGGGCGGCTCCCTGCTGTTCATTGCCTCGATTGCCTCGCACATAGGTCCGCTGGCCAGCAGCGCCTATGCTGCCAGCAAGAGCGCCCTGCTTGGCATGATGCGCTCGCTGGGTATGGAAGTAGCCAAGCAAGGCATGCGTGCCAACTGCATCGCACCGGGTTATGTGCGCACTCCCTTGCTGGATGGCTTGCAGGGAAGCGGCGGCAATATGGACAGCCTGTTTGAATTGACGCCACTTGGCATGGGCGAGCCAGAAGACGTGGCTTACGCAGCAGTGTTCTATCTTTCCGATGCCAGCCGCTGGATCACGCGCAACTACTTCATTCTTGATGGCGGGTTTTCTACGCCTATGGACATCTACGCATGAGCAATGCGGCGCAACAAGCCTTTTCACTGACAGGCAAAACCATTCTGGTGACGGGTGCATCATCGGGCATCGGCAGGCAAATCGCGGTTTCCTGCTCCCGGCGCGGGGCACGCCTGGTCGTCACCGGGCGGGATGCAGAACGCCTGCAAGAAACCTACAGCTTGTTAAAAGGCCAAGGACATGTCCAAGTGCTGGCCAACCTGACCGAAGTCGAGGGCCGTGAACGCCTGGTGCAGAGAGCATCCAGTGTGGATGGCCTGGTGCACTGCGCTGGCAGGCAGCGGCTGAGCCCCATCCGGCAGCTGGCCGAGAAGCTTATGACCGATGTTTATGCGGTTAATTTCCTAGCACCTGTCATGCTCACCCAGCGGATGTTGCAGGCCAATGCCCTTGCGCCCCAAAGTTCCATCGTGTTCATACTTTCCACTGCTGCACATATCGGCACGCCAGGGGTAGGTCCTTATTCGGCCATGAAGTCAGCCCTGCTCGGCATCATCCGCTGTCTGTCCATGGAGCAGGCCAAACGCAAAGTCCGTGTCAACGGAATTTCGCCTTCGGCAGTAGCGACGCCCATCTGGGACGCAGTCCATCTGGAAGCACAGAGAAAACGCCATCCGCTCGGATTGGGTACGCCGGATGACGTGGCGAACGCCGCGATCTTTCTGTTGTCCGATGCCAGTCGCTGGGTAACGGGGACCAGCCTGGTGATGGACGGAGGGGCGGTACTGTGAGCTATCCCGTGCTCATCATCGGCGCGGGCGGCTGGGGTCGCGAGGTTCTGGAGCAAATGCAGGGCGATATCGCGCACGGGAAGCAATGGAAGGTCACCGGGTTCCTGGACAGCCGGAAGCATATTCTGGATGGCTTCGATACCGGCGTGCCCATCGTCGGTGACCCGTTGACGTACGTTCCGCGCGGCGAAGAGGCCTTTGTTTGCGCACAAGGCGACCCGCTGGAACGTCGTAAATACATTCAACCGCTGCTTGCAAAGGGGGCAGCGTTCATCCCGATCTGTACCGAGGCGCACCTCAGTCGCCGTGTGCATCTGGGCACAGGCTGCTTCCTCGGCAACCAGGTTCACGTCGCCCCCGATGTATGGATCGGGGATTTTGCCAACCTGCTCACTTGGTCGGTGATCGGACACGACGTTCGCATTGGCAATTTTGCTCATATCGGGGCACAGGTATTCATGGGCGGCGGTGTGCAGATAGGCGACTTCGCAGTCGTGCATCCGCGCGCCACCCTGGTACCCGGCGTCAAGGTGGGTGAACACGCCGTCATCGGCACCGGTGCGGTCGTGCTGAAGGATGTGCCACCCGGAGCCACGGTGTTCGGCAATCCAGCCAAGATCGTTTTCCACAAGCACATACCAGCAGACTGAACCATGCGCTCCCGGATGCACCCCAAGTATTACTTGTCGCAAGAGATATTTGATCGCGAACAGCGCAAGCTTTTCCGTAAATTATGGTTGTTCGCAGGGCTCAAGACACTGCTGCGGGAAAACAACTGCTTCATCACCCGCAAGATTGCGGGCATTCCCCTGGTCATCCAGAACTTCCACGGCCAAATACGTGCGTTCGAGAACGTTTGCCTCCACCGCAGTGCGCTGATCCAGACCGGTGCCATCGGTTGCCGGCCTTTGGTGTGCCCCTACCACGCCTGGAGTTACGACGAACAAGGCCGGGTAAAGAACATCCCGGACTGCGATTCTATCTATCGCATGGAGCATGGTGAAAAGGACAACTTGAAGCTGCGCGAATTCTCACTGCGCACCATCGGCAACCTGCTGTTTGTCAACCTCGATCCCAACCCGATGCCGATCGAGGAGCAGTTTTCGCCAGAATTCATCGCCTTGTTGGAAAGTAGTTCCAACGCCTATGACACTGAGGTCATGGTGACCACATGGCATGGCCGGTACAACTGGAAGCTCGCTTACGAAAACCTTCGGGACGCCAATCACCCGCGCTTCGTCCACCCTAAGACCCTGGCCAAGAGTGTCAGCTTCGTGCCCCACGTAAACGAGAAACAAGCCAAGGAGTCCATGGAAACCTTGCAAGACACATCGCCCGCGACCTTGAGGCGCGAGATGCGTCGCTTCAGCTTCGGCGGCGCTGAAGCACCCATCCCCGACCTTAGACACTTCGGCTGGCACGATAAAGTGGAACGCTGGGGCAAGCAGGACGCCTACTTCAACTGGTTGGCTTTCCCGAACTTGCATATTGCCAGCGCAAACGGCGGCTATTCCTTCACGCTGGAACACCACATCCCCATCGCGCAGGATAGGACCGACTTGGAAATCTATTGGTTCAGCGCACGCAAGAAGCGGTCTTATGGGTTTTCCGGCCAGGTGTTACTGGCACAAATGCACGGCAGCAAGACGGTGGTGGGCGAAGACGTGGAAATCATGGAGCGGGTGCAGTCCGCATTGCACACAGATGCTCCACTGCCCACCCAGGGTGACTACGAATCCATGAATCGCCTGGTCGAACGCTGGTACGCGATGCTGATGGAAACCGAACATGAAATTTAGGTGGATCATCGGCGGCAGCGAATATCTCGACCTGGCCTTTCACGCCTGGAAGCAGGCGCGTCAGGACGAGACGGTCATCAGGATTGACGTGCCACAGGATGCCGATCACGCGTTCGATCTGGGTGTGCTGGATGGGCTGAATCCATCCGACGGAGCCATGTTCGCCGCCTTCGACGAACGCTTCGGCAACTTCAAGCGCATGGAACTGATGCAGGCAGCAATGGAGCGTGGCTTCAAGCTGGAGCCGTTCATACACTCCAGCGCCGCCATCGGCGCGGACACGGTCATCGGCCTCAACGCGTTCGTGGGTGCCAATGCTGTCGTCGGGCACGGCTGCAGGATCGACTACAACACCGTCATCCATTCCGGAGCGCACCTTGGGCCGGCATGCCGCATCAAATCCTCATGCTGGATAGAGCATGGCGTTCAAATTGGCACTGGCGTCGAAATCGGCGGCAACAGCATCTTGCTTACCGGCGCCATCGTGCGCGCAGGCGTCAAGGTGGGCCGAAGCTGCGAACTTGGTTGGCCGCGTGTCTACGACGAGGACGTGCCTGCCAAGACCTATTTCGACACCCGCTACGACACCCCCATTCATACCTACGATAGATGATCTTCATGCACTCAAGAAATGAACAACTTCGCCAATACATTCTACGTATCGCGGAGCAAGAACGCCCCGCACTCGACGATGTCATTGCGCGCCTGCCCGCGATTGCCAACCGTCCTGTTTTCCTCATTGCTCCCGAGTCCTACGCAGGCATGGTGCATGGCCCCAGGGTCGTGGCTAACCTACGTCATGTAGTTGCCGCAGTTGATGACCAAAGCACCCATCTGGATAGCATCCACGGCGCGCCGCGCTGGAGCAGTCAAGAATTTCTTGCCAATGCGGGGCAGTATCCCAATGCAGTCGCTATCGATTTCTCTTGTAGCCCACGCGACCGTGCGTTTGCCAACAATCTCTGCGCACCCGAGCACGTTGAATAGCTGAGCGTTACGCCTTCCGTATATCCACTGATCCCGCATTTTGAGCAACGCCCTCTCTTTCCCATCCAACCGCACTCTGGCATTGGCAAAATCTATGCCCCCCCCCACCAAGATCGTCCAACACCCCACCCATGTGATCGCCGCCGTGGATGACAAGCCAAACGACGGTGACACCGTTCATGGCGTACCGCGTTGGAGTTTGCACCAGTTCGTCGAACAAGCGGCCCACCACTCCGAGGCACTGGCCATCGATTTCTCCTACAGCCCAGAAGAATCTGGTTTGGCCCGCAAGCTCTGCGAGCAAGCAGGCATCGAAAGGGTAGATGCCTGCCTGGCCATGCATGGCGACAAGCGCTCCCGGACCAGCAGCTGCAGCGATTGGAAATCCACTTGGGCGAAGACCATAGCTTCGATTTTTCCTCGCTCGATGCCGTTGCTGCCAACAATCACGGCGTTTTTGTTGCTTTCGACCAACGGTTCGGTAATTTCAAACGCATGGAGTTGATGCAGGCGGCAATGGAAAGGAGTTGGCATATGGATCCATTCATACACCCAGCCGCTGTCGTCGATAGCAGCGCGGTCATCGGAATGAACACCTTCATAGGTCCAGCCGTAGTCATCGGCCATGGGTGCAAAATCGATTACAACACTGTGATAATGTCTGGAACTCACATCGGGCACGGAAGCCGAATTAAACCATCCTGTTGGATAGAACACGGCGCGCAATTAGGAGCAGAGGTCGAACTCGGCAGCAATTGCACACTGCACAGCGGCGCAGTACTCCAGCGCGACATCAAGATCGGCAGGGGCTGCGAATTGGGCTGGGCGCAAGTTTACGGCCGTGATATTCCTGCCAGAACCATATTCGACAGCCGCTACGACGAACCCATCCATGTATATGGACAGAAATCCATTAAGAGTGAATTACCAAAGACGAGCCGAAATCTCCGCCATCAATGCCTTTTATTAAATTCGCCCCAAGGCATACGCGGATATTGACTTAGAGTGGCAAGAAAAATCGCCAAATACACGGCAGGACTCAATCCTATAGCCGAACAGCCCGCGTTAAAACAACACACCAGCCTTGAAAGGAGTTGCCCTTCCATGTACCCATTCTTGTCTCAGCAAAAACTTATTAAAAATGTTTTTGAATTGCACGATTCCCTTGTGCAACCTAATGGACTTTTCCCAGAATGGCTGGACCGGGCACCAGAAGATTTTCTGGCCACTCAAAAATTTATTGTTTGCGGATCGGTTTGCCGCTCTGAAATTCGCGTATTTTCCAAATCCGCCAACGTTATTGCTATTGTCGACGACTTTCTGCATGAGCGACAAAGCGATATTTTTGGAATACCTGTCGTTAACTCCGATACTTGGGTCAGCTTAGCCTCCAACCGAACGGACGTGGTGTCTTGCATACTGGCTCCAGGCGCAACGGGCTTTCATTACTTCACCAGAATCGCCAGTCAGTGGAACTTACGGACTTTGCTGCCCTTGCAGTTTCTGCATTTACTAAAGTCATGCAATGTTGACCATAGTGGTGAGACCGGCCGTTTTTTCTGGTATGGCCATGAATTCTTCAGTGCGGTTATCAGTAATGTTGATCGCCTGGCCGGAGTGACCGATCAATTAATTGACGATTACTCGCGCATTACATGGCTGTGCATTCTGCTCTATCGATTAACTTTGAATCCATTCTACCTTGAAGCGTGCGCCGTCGGCCATGGCACGGAAGGTTTCAAACTTAACTCGTACTCTACAAACCGTCAGTTCTTTAAATTCAGCGATCATGAGACATATGTCGATGGCGGTGCCTTCAATGGCGACACCATCGAAGGCTTCCTGCGAGCATGTAAGGGTCAGTTCAAACGAATTCACTCTTTCGAACCTTCCAGCCATAATAATAGCTTGATTCGCATACGCCTTAATGCACTCCAAGACCAATATCTTAAGCCATTAGCGCCGTCTATTACGCTGCATGAGAAGGGGCTATGGAATAGCAACACGACTTTGCGATTCAACCCGGGGCAAATTGTCCCCGACTTCGAGACTCCTGGGTTTGCGCAAACACAGTCTGCCCACCTTCTGGATTC
This sequence comes from Xanthomonas theicola, assembly GCF_014236795.1. Taxonomy (NCBI): domain Bacteria; kingdom Pseudomonadati; phylum Pseudomonadota; class Gammaproteobacteria; order Lysobacterales; family Lysobacteraceae; genus Xanthomonas; species Xanthomonas theicola. Next base: position 2,022,271 of record NZ_CP049017.1, read on the forward strand.
GAATATTATTGGCCATATATATGATAAATCACACGAAGACAATGTTGCGATAACAGTACCCGTCACAACCATTGACGATGCTACGGAAAGAACAGCAACATTCATCAAGCTTGAAATTGAAGGCTCCGAACTCAAGGCGTTGCATGGCGCAAGGCAAACAATCGAAAAAAATCGGCCTAAAATGGCGATTTCACTTTATCACAAGCCTGAGGATCTACTGACGCTAACGGATTTTGTAGCGGAGACGGACAAAGATTACAAGCTTGGTTTCCGCCAACACAATCGGCTATGCCCTGACGCGATGGTTTTATACTGTTTCTAAGCACATCTTCTTCAGGCACAATGATCTCTTGGCAACGTCATTCAATGCATATTCGGTGCGCGAGTGTATGGAAATCGTAGATATACGAGCGCGTTAACAGAAAAATGGCTGGATGGACTTGGCTCCAGGATGCCGTCGATAACCGTCAATCCGCTCTCGCAGCGCCTTCCGTAGCGCGGAGCTGCCATGCATACCTGCATGGCAGCCTAATACCTGTCAGGTGCGCAAAATGTCGCCTTGCCCATGACTCTAATCAGCTATGGCACGGAGTCGGTCAATACATCCAATCTCATCCGCCGAAGAAGATTTCTCCACGGCCTGGTCCAGGTTATTCGACGTACCATTGCATGGCATGGATCAAGACGGAACGGCTAACCAACTGGCCCGTGCCGATGTTTAAATTGGCCTGGGCATATTGGCCGGATGTATTTATAACGTAGTGCACGGACTGGGCAAGGTTACTGACTGCGCCAAAATTGGAGCCCATAGCAATTTCCATGCCTAGCCCTTGATTACTGACACAAACAACCGCCTGTGATGCATCGAGCTTCACGGATGTATATGTGCATGGAACGCCCCATACGTGAATATTGGCCCCGGTTACCAGCACTTTCACGCTTGCGCCGTTATTCACCGCTACCCGAAGGGATTGCAAAGATCCTTCGGAAACGTTTCCGTTGGCATCGGTCGCATAGACCATGGTCCATGCCTGCGAGGTGCCCGCGGACAGCATGAGGGCAGTGAAGAGCAAAGCTTTACGTAGAGTCATGGCTAATCCAGTTATAAAGTAAGAGAGACTACCGCATCAGTGCATTACCACCCATTTCCATTATCTGTAACAAAAGATATTACCGCAGGCTTCGTGCGCGCGACTCAGCAATTTTGTCGCGCGTGGTGATCATAACCTGGCGTTTCCAGTGGAGATACACCACGAAGCGCTACATCTCTCGATAAGCAATGTACATCACTGATTTTGGCAATGGCGTAGACGGCGCCCGCCTTACGCAAGGATGGTTCTGTTGAATAATGGGCAGCGTTCCTATCGGCATGAGCCTTGCGTCAACGAGTCGGTTTGCCGATGCAGTATCCAAGGTGCCAGCGCGTAGGTGCCGTCTTGTTCCTAACCTTGAACCCGGCCAACCCATGAGTTCCAACGCCACTGGTCGGCATCGTCATGCCGACCTACAAGTTCCGGTACTTCGAGCGGACGCTGGACAGCGTGCTGGCGCAGACTATCCAGCGCTGAAACTGGTGATCCGCGGCGACAACCCAGATGAAGCGCAAGTGCGTCGCGGCGTGCTTTCCGATCTGCTAACAACGCAACCCAGCCGCCTGGGTGAACTCGGCAGAGCCATTTAGACGCATTGGCTTGGCGCAGGGAGAGTTCATCGAGTTTCCGCACCCTGCGCACCGACTGGATCCCGGTCGCGTACCGCCGGGATGGTGCGCTGATCACTGGCGAATCGGGACAACCGCCGCACCAGCGTCCGCTCGGCGCTGGCGCGACACGGCCGCGCGCTGTGCGGCCGGCGAGTCGCAACGCGCCCCGGTCTAGCGCAAGCGGCCGTGGCGCTCGTTCAGCCACGGCCGGCACTTCCTCGACGCCGGCTTCCTCTTCATAGTGGCGCCGTGTCGAGCCGTTGGGTACCGCAACGACCGCAGGTCACCTTGTAGGCACTCCACCGCACCAGTAGCGAGAACCCGGCATGCTGCGTTCCAACATCACCGTACGTCGCATTGCGCTTCGGCTGCTGGCCGCGGCGATGGCCCTGGCATCGCCGGCCCGGCGTTCGCGACCTTCTCCATCGTGGCCTGCACGCAGTCCGGCACCTGCCGGGCGGCGGTGGCCACCAACAATCTCGCGGTCGGCGCGACGGTCATCTACGCCAAGGCACAGGTCGGCGCGGTGGCCTCCCAGTACGAGACCAACCCCTCCTGTGGGCCAAAGGGGATCGCCCTGCTGCAACGACACGCCTCGGCCGAGCGGTGGTCGACGCACTGGTCGGAACCGACGATGGGTTCGAGGGATAGGGTGCCTCGTTCCTGCAAGTGGGGGTGGTCGGGATGCGCGGCGAGGGCGCTGCCTTCACCGGCGCGCAGGCCATGGCCTCGGCCTGGGCTGGGTCGATCACCGGGCACGGCTACGCGATTCAGGGCAACGGCCTGAACAGCGAAGCGGTCGTCGCCGCGATGCACGACGGCTTCCTCGGCGGCAACGGCGCGCTCGCCGATCGCCTGGTCGCCGCCCTCGCCGCCGGCGAGCGGGTCGGCGGCCAGCGCACCGGAAAGATGTCCGCGGCCCTGCTGGTGCGCACGCCGCAGGGAGGATTCCAGGATATCAATCTGCGCATCGATGCCGCCAGCGAGCCGGTGCCCGAACTGCGCCATCTGCTCGATCTGAACCAAGCCAACAGCGCGATGGGCCGCACCGGGCGCGCGCAGCGGCAGGGCAACGCCGAACAGGCGCAAGGCGCACTGAGCGAGGCGCTCAGGCTCGGTGTCGACTGGGACTGTATCTGGCGCCGCGCGGCGCGCCTGCAGATGGCATTGGGCCACAGCAACGGCGCGCGGCAAGCGCTTGCCGCCTTTGCGCACCTGAACCCGGCATGGGCGCAATTGGAACGGCAAGACCCGCTGTATGCCGCCCTGCCTTCGGATGCCCCGCCGCAAAGCCCGCCCTCCCGTTCCCAATAGACTGCATCGGGTCTGGCGCTCGTGTCGCACCGGATGCCAGCAGCGGTATCTGGTGCGACCCATGCAACCGGCCCGCCGATCCGCGGCCGCATCCTCGCCCGGGCGCCGAGCGGCGGCATCGCAAGGACCTGAGCAGGCGACTGCGGCACGCATGTTGCATCCGTGGTGGTTGGCGGCGACAACGCCGGCATCCCTACGTGCAGGGGCCGACACCGCGGCCGACGCCTATTTCCTCTTAGAGATCATCCGTCCCAATGAGTTCCAACGCCCTGGTCAGCATCGTCATGCCGGCCTACAAGTTCCGGTACTTCGAGCGGACGCTCGACAGCGTGCTGGGCCAGACCTATCCGGCGCTGGAACTGGTGATCTGCGACGACAACCCCGATGGCACGATCGCCGCGGCGGTGGAACGCAAGCGAGTCGATGCGCGCTTCCCGATCCGCTACCAACGCAACCCCAGTCGCCTCGGCGAGCTCGGCAGCACCATCAAGGGCATCGGCCTGGCGCAGGGCGAGTACGTCAAATTCCTGCACGACGACGACGTACTGGAACCGGACTGCATCGCCGCGCTGGTGCGGGCCATGCAGGCCGGCCCTGACGTGGCGCTGGCCTCTTCGCGTCGGCAGCGCATCGACAGCGACGATGCGCCGCTGCCGGACATCCCCGCCACCAGCTTCCCGTTCGCCGGCGACGTGGTGCTCGACGGCCCCACGCTGCTGTCCTTCCTGGCCGACCACACCATCAACTTCATCGGCGAGCCCAGCTGCGTGCTGTGCCGGCGCCAGGACCTGCTGGAGATCGGCGACCAACTGATGATGCTCGATGGCCGAGTGATCCACTGGGTCGGCGACCTGGCCCTGTACGCCAAGCTGCTGCACCGCGGCAACCTGGCCCTGCTGGCCAGGCCGCTGACCCGCTTTCGAGTGACGCAGGACCAATTCAGCCAGGCCGGCCGCGACCGGCCGGGGATCGGCGACCAGGGCCACGACGACTTCCGCCGCGGCGTGCGCGCCATGGGCTGGTACCGCGGCGACGGCGACGTGCGCCTGGTCCATGTGACCCCGCTGGACGGAGGCCGCGCCGAACCGATCGATCTGCTGCAGGCGATCCAGGCCGCGTATGCGCGCGGCCGCGCCCAGCTGGCGCTGCGCGACTGGCAGGCGCGGCGGCAGCTGCCGCCGGTCCAGCGTGCCCTGCTCGACGCGCGCCTGGCGGACCTGGGCGGCGGTGCGCGGATCGCGGTGCTACTGGATGCGCGCAACGCCGACGCGACCGCGCTGGAGACCAGCCTGCGCAGCCTGCTGCTGGACGGGGCGGCCTTCGCCACGCTGAGCGTGGCCGTGCTCGCCGCCGCGGCGGCCCCAGCGTGGCCGGATCCGCGGGTCCGCTACCTGCCGCTGGCGCCCGGCGAGGAGGCGGCCGATCGCAACGCCGCGCTGGCCCAGCTCGCGCACGCCGACTGGTTCCTGTGCGCCGCCGCCGGCACCCGCTTCTGCCAAGGCGGCCTGCTGCGACTGGTGCTGGAACTGGCGCAGCATCCGCAATGCAGCGCGCTGTATGCCGACGAATGGCTGGCGCTGGACGGGCAGACGCTGGCGCCGGTGCTGCGTCCGGATCCGGATCTGGACCTGTTGCTGGGCAACCCGCTGGCGACCGCCGGCCACTGGATCTTCCACCGCGCGCTGGTGCAGGAGCTCGGCGGCTTCGACCCCGACCACGACGGTGCGCTCGAACTGGAACTGATCCTGCGCCTGTTCCAGCGCGATGCCGGCGCCAGCCTGGCGCATCTACCCGAGCCGCTGCTGATCGCGGCGCCGATCGACGACGCCGCCGGCGCCGACGCGCGCCAGCGTGCGGTCGCCAGCCACCTGCAGGCGCGCGGCTATGCCGACGCCACGGTCGCGGCCCTGCCCGGCGGGCTGCACCGCATCGACTACGGCCACGCCCTGCAGCCGCCGGTCTCGATCGTGGTGATCGCCCAGGACAACCTGCCGGCGCTGCAGCGCGCGGTGGTCGGCCTGCTCGAGCACACCGCCTACCCGGCCTACGAACTGCTGCTGGTCGACAACGCCAGCACCGCAGCGGCGGTCGGGCAATGGCTGCAGGCGGTGGCCGAACTGGGCAACGGCCGCATCCGCGTGTTCGCGCTGGAGCAGCGCGTGGCCCAGGCCGAGGCGCGCAACCTCGCCGCGACCCAGGCGCACGGCGACTACCTGCTGTTCCTGGATGCCGACAACGCGGTGATCCAGGGCCGCTGGCTGCACGAACTGATGAACCACGCGCAGCGTCCGGAGGTCGGCATCGTCGGCGCCAAGGGCGTGTCCGCCGATGGCAGCATCACCCACGCCGGGCTGTTGCCCGGGCTGCTGCCCGGCGCCGGCCACGCCTTCGCCGGCGAGCCGATGGCGCAGGCCGGCTACATGGGCCGGCTGCAGGTGGCGCACCGCTACAGCGCCGTGTCCGAACGCTGCATGCTGGTGCGGCGCGCCCTGTTCGAACAACTGTCCGGCTTCGATGCGGTCGGCTTCGCCGAGGGCGGTGCCGACGTGGACCTGTGCCTGCGCGCCGCGGCGCTGGGCGAGTGGACGATCTGGACGCCCGAGGCGCTGCTGCTGCAGCCCGCCGCGGCGCCGCGGCCGCAAAGCGCGGACGACGCCCTGCTGCAGCGCTGGCTGCCGGTCATGGCGCAGGATCCGGCGTATTCGCCGAGCCTGGGCCTGGAGCAGCCCGGCGGCTTCAAGCTGGGCGAATCCGAGTTCTCCTGGCAGCCGCTGTCCTGGAAACCGCTGCCGCGGATCCTGGCCCATCCCGGCGACGCCTTCGGCAGCGGCCACTACCGGGTGATCCAGCCGTTCCAGGCGCTGGCCGAGGCCGGGTTGATCGACGGCGTCTACTACGCGCGTCTGCTCGACCCGGTGGAAATGCAGCGCGTCGCCGCCGATGCGGTGGTGGTGCAGCGCCGGATCGGCGAGGCCGAACTGGCGAAGATGGAACGCATGCGCCGCTTCTCCGCGGCGTTCAAGGTCTACGAGCTCGACGACTACCTGCCCAACCTGCCGCTGAAGAGCGTGCACCGCGAGCAGATGCCCAAGGACGTGCTGCGCTCGCTGCGCCGCGCCGCCTCGCTGGTGGACCGGGTGGTGGTGTCCACCCCGGCCCTGGCCGAGGCGCTCGCCGGCCTGCATGCGGACCTGCGCGTGGTGCGCAACCGGCTCGATCCGCGCATGTGGGGCGACCTCGCCGCGCCGGCCAGGACCTGCGCCGGCAGCAAGCCGCGGGTCGGCTGGGCCGGCGGCGCCAGCCATACCGGCGATCTGGAGCTGATCGCCGACGTGGTGCAGGCGCTGGCAGGCGAGGTGCACTGGGTGTTCATGGGCATGTGCCCGCCGCGGCTGCGCCCGCACGTGGCCGAAGTGCACCCGGGGGTGGACTTCGCGCGCTATCCGCAGGCCCTGGCCGCGCTGCGCCTGGACCTGGCGCTGGCGCCGCTGGAAGACAACCTGTTCAACCGCTGCAAGAGCAACCTGCGCCTGCTCGAATACGGCGCCTGCGGCTACCCGGTGGTGGCCAGCGACTTGCCGCCGTACCAGGACGGGCTGCCGGCGACCCTGGTCAAGAACCGGTTCCGCGACTGGATCAACGCGATCCGCATGCATCTGGCCGATGCCCAGGCCAGCGCGGCGGCCGCTGCCGCGTTGCACGCAGCGGTACGCCGCGACTGGATGCTGCATGGCGCCAACCTGCAGGCCTGGCGCGCGGCCTGGCTGCCGGACTGAGCCGCGCCGCGGCGGCCGCGGCGCCCTGCCCGGCGCCGGGCCTCGCGCGTCAATCGGCCGGCACCTGCGGCCAGGAGCCGGCCGCCGCGCCGCGCCGGGAAGCCGTCGCAGCAGGCGGCCCTTGCAGCAGACGGCGCGCCCCGGCATCCGATCCCGCCGCGCGCGGGCACGGGCACCGCGGTTTCGGCACACCGCTTGCATCCATTCCGGTAGCCGCCCCGGCCTGGACATCCCCGCATGAGCGACTCCATCGGTTCCATCCTCTCGCAGATCCGCAGCTACCAGAGCCAGGTCGGCCAGGCCGCGCCTGCGCAGGCGGCCGACGCCGGGCGCAGCAATGCGATCGAGGGCCTGACCGGGACCCAGGGCACGCAAGGTCCGAGCTTCAGCGACACCCTGCGCAGCGCGATCAGCGGCGTCAACGAGACCCAGCAGAAGGCCGGCGATCTGGCCAAGGCCTTCGAGATGGGCGACCCCAACGCCGGCCTGGCCAAGGTGATGCTGGCCGCGCAACAGTCCCAGGTGGCGTTCCGCGCCACCGTGGAAGTCCGCAACCGACTCGTCCAGGCGTACCAGGACGTGATGAACATGCCGCTGTAAGGTAGACGACGATGGCTCTTGCGCTCAGCAAAGACACCCTCACCGGCGAAAAGGCGGGCGCCTGGTTCGATCGCCTGCAGAGCCTGCAGATCACCCGCCGCATCGGCCTGATGGCGATGATCGCAGTGGCCGTGGCCGCGGGCCTGTTCGTGTTCTTCTGGTCGCAGAAACCCGCCTACACCCCCCTGTACACCGGCCTGGACGAAAAGGGCACGGCCGAGGCCACCGACCTGCTGCGCACCGCGCAGATCCCGTTCAAGCTCGACCCGGCCACCGGCGCGATCACCGTGCCGGAAGACAAGCTCTACGACGCGCGCCTGAAGCTGGCCGGCTCCGGCCTGACCGACAACGGCAACATGGGCTTCGAGGTCATGGAAAAGGACCCGGGCTTCGGCGTCAGCCAGTTCGTCGAGAACGCGCGCTACCAGCACGCGCTGGAGACCGAACTGGCGCGCACCATCGCCAGCCTGCGCCCGGTGCGCGAGGCGCGGGTGCACCTGGCCATTCCCAAGCCCAGCGCGTTCACCCGCCAGCGCGACGTGGCCAGCGCCTCGGTGGTGCTGGAACTGCGCGGCGGCACCACCCTGGAGCGCAACCAGGTCGATGCGATCGTCAACATGGTCGCCTCCAGCATCCCCGACCTGTCGCCGGACCGGGTCACCGTGGTCGACCAGAGCGGACGCATGCTGACCATCGCCGATCCCAACAGCGACGCGGCCCTGAACGCGGCCCAGTTCGAGCAGGTGCGGCGCCAGGAAAGCGCCTACAACCAGCGCATCCGCGAGCTGCTGGAGCCGATGACCGGCCCCGGCCGGGTCAACCCGGAAGTCAGCGTGGACATGGATTTCTCGGTCACCGAGGAAGCCCGCGAGCTGTACAACGGCGAGCCGCCGAAGCTGCGCAGCGAGCAGGTCAGCGACAGCAGCACCGCCGTGGCCGGCCCGCAAGGCGTGCCCGGCGCGACCAGCAATTCGCCGCCCGGCGCGGCCGTGCCCGGGCAGCCGGCGCCTGCCGCAGGCGCTGCCGGCGCCACGCCTGGCGCCACCCAGCAGACTGCCGCCGCGACCCCGACCGAGACCTCCAAGAGCGCCACCCGCAACTACGAGCTGGACCGCACCTTGCAGCACACCCGGCAGCCGCCGGGCCGGATCAAGCGCGTGTCGGTGGCGGTGCTGGTCGACCATGTGCCGCGCCCGGGCGCCAAGGGCAAGATGGTCGAGCAGGCGCTCAGCGCCGCCGAGCTGACCCGCATCGAAGGCTTGGTCAAGCAGGCGGTCGGCTTCGACGCGGCGCGCGGGGATACCGTCTCGGTGATGAACGCCCCGTTCGTGCGCCAGGCGCCGGAAGCGGTGGACAAGCCCGGTTGGTGGGAAGATCCGCGGATGATGAACGGATTGCGCCTGCTGCTCGGCGCGGCGGTGGTGCTGGCCCTGCTGTTCGGCGTGCTGCGCCCGGCGCTGCGCCAGATCGCCGGGCCGGCGCCGGCCAAGGCCAGGGACAAGTCCGAACCGCACAGCGCCAATGTCTCGATGCTGGACGACGGCGACCCGCTGCTGCCGTCGTTGGCCGACGATACCGCCAGCATCGCCGGCCGCGAGCGCGCCGCGATCGCCCTGCCGGATGCCTACGAGGAGCGTCTGCGCCTGGCGCGCGACGCGGTCAAACAAGATTCCAAGCGCGTCGCGCAAGTCGTGAAGGGATGGGTGGCCAGTGAAGCCTGATGCAACCGCAATGAACGGCACCCAGCGCGCCGCAGTGCTGCTGCTGTCGCTCGGCGAAAGCGACGCGGCCGAAGTGCTCAAGCACATGGACCCCAAGGAGGTGCAGAAGATCGGCATCGCCATGGCCACCATGAGCGGCATCTCGCGCGACCAGGTCGAGAAGGTGATGGACGAGTTCAACGCCGAGCTCGGCAGCAAGACCTCGCTGGGCGTGGGCGCCGACGACTACATCCGCAACGTGTTGGTGCAGGCACTGGGCGCGGACAAGGCCGGCAACCTGATCGATCGCATCCTGCTCGGCCGCAACACCACCGGCCTGGACACGCTGAAGTGGATGGACCCGCGCGCGGTGGCAGACCTGGTGCGCAACGAACATCCGCAGATCATCGCCATCGTCATGGCGCACCTGGACAGCGACCAGGCCGCCGAGGCGCTGAAGCTGCTGCCCGAACGCACCCGCGCCGACGTGCTGATGCGCATCGCCACCCTGGACGGCATCCCGCCGAACGCGCTGAACGAGCTCAACGAGATCATGGAGCGGCAGTTCTCCGGCAACCAGAACCTGAAGTCGTCCAACGTCGGCGGGGTCAAGGTCGCCGCCAACATCCTCAACTTCATGGACAGCGGCCAGGACCAGGGCGTGCTGGCGGCGATCGGCAAGATCGACGCCGAGCTCAGCACCCGCATCCAGGATCTGATGTTCGTGTTCGACAACCTGGTCGAGCTGGAGGACCGCGCGCTGCAGACCCTGCTGCGCGAGGTCAGCGGCGACCGCCTCGGCCTGGCCCTGCGCGGCGCCGACATCAAGGTGCGCGAGAAGATCACCAAGAACATGTCCCAGCGCGCCGCCGAGATCCTGCTCGAGGACATGGAGGCGCGCGGCCCGGTGCGCCTGGCCGACGTGGAAGCGGCGCAGAAGGAGATCCTGGCGATCGTGCGGCGGCTGGCCGATGAAGGCGTGATCAGCCTCGGCGGCGCCGGTGCGGAGGCGATGGTATGAGCGGCAACGCGGTGCGCTGGTTCGCCCCCGAACTCGACCCGGCCCCGGTGCCGGAGCAGTTCGACGAGCCCCTGCCGGAAGCGCCGGTACTGCGCCCGCCGAGCCTGGAGGACATCCAGGCGATCGAGGCCGCCGCGCAGCACGAGGGCTTGGAGCGCGGCCATGCCGAGGGCCTGGCCCAGGGCCAGGCCGAGATCCGCCGCCTGACCGCGCAGATCGAAGGCATCCTGGACAATTTCTCGCGGCCGCTGGCACGGCTGGAGAACGAAGTGGTCGGCGCGCTCGGCGAACTGGCCGTGCGCATCGCCGGCAGCCTGGTCGGGCGCGCCTACGAGGCCGATCCGGCACTGCTGGCGGAGTTGGTCGGCGAGGCGCTGGACGCGGTCGGCGGCGCGCGCCGCGAGGTCGAGGTGCGCCTGCACCCGGACGACATCGCCGCACTGACCCCGCTGCTGGCGTCGATGGCCGACGGCACCTGGCTGGTGCCGGACCTGACCCTGAGCCGCGGCGACCTGCGCGTGCATGCCGAGGCGGTGCGCATCGACGGCACCCTCGAGGCGCGCCTGCGCGCGGCGCTGGAGACGGTCATGCGCAAGTCCGGAGCGGGCCTGTGAGCGCGCTGTCCGGCACTCATCCGGCCGACTGGCTGGACGCGCGCAACCTGCGCCTGGCGGCGCGCCTGGGCCAGCTCGACCTGGACGCCGCCGCCGGCCGCGGCCTGATCCGCGAAGGCATCCTGCGCCGCGCGGTCGGCCTGACCCTGGAAGCGGTCGGCTGCGAGGCGCCGATGGGCGCCACCTGCAAGGTCGAGGTCGACGGCGGCTGGGTCGACGCCGAGGTGGTCGGTTTTTCCGGCGAGCGCACCTCGCTGATGCCAAGCGCCGAAACCCACGGCCTGCTGCCCAACGCGCGGGTGGTGCCGGTGCGCCGCCGTGGCGGCGTGGAAGTGGGCGAAGGCCTGCTCGGCCGGGTCATCGATTCGGACGGCGTGCCGCTGGACGGCAAGGGCCCGATCCGCGCCGAAGGCTCGGTCGGCATGGCCGGCGTGTCGATCAACCCGCTGGCGCGCGAACCGATCACCATGCCGCTGGATGTGGGCGTGCGCGCGATCAACGCGCTGCTGCCGATCGGCCGCGGCCAGCGCGTGGGCCTGTTCGCCGGCTCCGGCGTCGGCAAGTCCACCCTGCTCGGGATGATGACCCGCTACACCGCCGCGGACGTGATCGTGGTCGGGCTGATCGGCGAACGCGGCCGCGAAGTGCGCGATTTCGTCGAGACCACGCTGGGCGAGGACGGCCTGCGCCGCGCGGTGGTCGTGGCCGCGCCGGCCGACCGCCCGCCGCTGGCGCGCCTGCACGGCGCCTACCGCGCCACCGCGATCGCCGAATGGTTCCGCGACCAGGGCCTGAACGTGCTGCTGCTGATGGATTCGCTGACCCGCTTCGCCCAGGCGCAGCGCGAGATCGGCCTGTCGGTCGGCGAGCCGCCGACCACTCGCGGCTACCCGCCGTCGGTGTTCGCCAAGCTGCCGGCGCTGGTCGAGCGCGCCGGCAACGGCGCCAAGGGCCGCGGCTCGATCACCGCCTTCTACACCGTGCTGACCGAAGGCGACGACCCGCAGGACCCGATCGCCGACGCCGCCCGCGCCATCCTCGACGGCCACATCCTGCTGTCGCGCCGCGTCGCCGACAGCGGCCTGTACCCGGCCATCGACGTGGAATCCTCGGTCAGCCGCGTGGTCCAGGACATCGCCGACGAGCCGTGGCGGCTGCGCATCCGCGCACTGAAGCGGCTGGTCTCGGCGTACGCGTCCAACCGCGACCTGATCGCCATCGGCGCCTACCAGCGCGGCAACGATCCGGCCGTGGACGAAGCCCTGGAGCGCTGGCCGGAGATCATGGAATTCCTCGGACAGGACGTCGCCAAGGCCGCAGATCTGCCCCACAGCCAAGCCGCCCTGAAGCGGCTGGTCGAACGTGAGAATTAAGCCATGATGCAATCACAGCGTATCGATCCCCTGCTCCGCCGCGCCCAGCAGCACGAGGACGAGGTCGCCCGCGACCTGGCCGAGCGCCAGCGCGCGCTGGAGACCCACGAGTCGCGGCTGGAGGAACTGCGCCGCTACGCCGAGGAATACGCCAACAGCCAGATGGCCGCGACCAGCCTGGCGCAACTGGCCAACCGGCGCGCATTCCTGGACCGCCTGGAGAGCGCGGTGCAGCAGCAGTGCCAGACCGTGGACCGCAACCGCGAGAAGGTGGAGATGGAACGCAGCCGCTTGCTGCTGGCCAGCCGCGACAAGCAGGTGCTGGAACAGCTGGCGGCCAGCTACCGCGCCCAGGAACGCAAGGTCGACGACCGCCGCAGCCAGCGCGAGATGGACGACCTCGGCGCACGCCGGGTGCGCCTGGCGGTGGCCGCGGCCGACAGCGACAACGAGAACGGGGACAGCCGATGAGCAACGCACTTTCCGCGCTGGGCGGCAGCGCCCGCAGCAGCCAGCTCGGCAGCGGCGCCGACACCCAGGACCAGGACCGCGGCGGCGGCCAGGACTTCGCCAAGCTGCTCGGCAACGACGGCACCCCGCGCGCCGCGCCCAAGCCGGCGCCGCGGCCCAGCGCCAAGTCGCAGCAGGATTCCACCGACAAGGACGCCGCGGCGAAGCGGCCCGAGGCCGCGGACGACACCGCCAGCGAGCCGGCGCGCAGCGCCGAGGCCGGCGCCAAGGCCGCGCGCGACACCGACAAGAGCAGCGAGGACGCCAAGGCGCCGACCAAGGGCGGCAAGAGCGACGCCAAGAAAGGCGAGGACACCGAGGAAGACGCCGGCTGGCCGCCGGCGGGCCTGGCCGGCATCGGCCTGAGCCTGTTGCCGGCGCTCGGCGCGGCATTGCCGGCGGAGGCCGGTCCGCTGGGCACGGCCGGGTTGGCGATCGGCGTCGCCGGCGCCGCCGCCCAAGGCGCGACCGCGCTGCTCGGCGGCGACACCCTGGCCGCGACCGGCGCCGACCCCGCGGCCGCCGCGACAGCCGCCGCGCCGACCGCGGCCGGCGCCACTGCCGGCGCCAGCGCCGCCGGCGGCTTCGGCGGCATGCTCGCGCAGGTCGCCGGCGCGGCGGCCCCGGCCGCTGGCGGCGACGCCGCCGCGGCCCCGGTCGCCGCGCTGGTGGCGTTGGCGACCGCCTCGGACAAGAGCACGGACAGCGGCAGCGAGGTCGCCAGCACCGGCACCGATCCGGCCAACCTGATGGCGCCGACCGGGATCCACGCGCCGTCGCGCAGCGTGGACGGCGCCGCGCCGTTCACCGGTTCGCCGACCCCCACGCCGAACCTTCGCGGCGACAACTTCGACGACGAGCTGGGCGCGCGCATGAGCTGGCTGGCCGACCAGAAGATCGGCCACGCGCACATCAAGCTCAGCCCGGCCGAGTTGGGCCCGGTCGAGGTGCGCCTGCACCTGAGCGGCGACCAGATCAACGCCAGCTTCAGCAGCGCCCAGCCCGAGGTGCGCCAGGCGCTGGAGAACAGCCTGCCGCGGCTGCGCGACATGCTCGGCCAGCACGGCTTCCAACTCGGCCAGGCCGACGTGGGCCAGCAGCAACGGCAGGCCTCGCAGAACGCGCCGCAACGCAGCGGGTCCGGCGGCGCCGATGCCAGCGGCGACGAGCTGCTGGGCAGCGTCGGGATTCCGTCGATGGTTTTGCGCCAGCGCGGCCTGCTCGACGCCTACGCGTAATCCAGCCGCACCGCCGCGGCCGCGCCGGCACCACCCCTTGCTTGCAGAAGGGGCTTCGCCCGCGGCGGGCCGCGCCGGAAACGCCCGCCGGGACTGAGTTCCCTCCCTCAAGAAGCCTGCACCGGCGGCGCCGAACGTCGCCGTCAAATCTCCGGCAGGCCACGCCCGCCGTTTCGGCACGCCGATTGCATCCATAGGGGCAGAGTCCCCCTTAAGGAGCCAATCCGTGGCAGCTGCCGCCGACAAATCGAAGAAACCCGCCGACGCCAAGGACGCCCCGGAGGGTGGCAAGTCGAAGAACAAGCTGCTGATCGTCCTCGCTGCGGCGGTGCTGGTGCTGGGCGGCGGCGGCGCCGGGGCGTGGTTCTTCCTGAAGAAGCCCGACCCCACCCACGGCAAGGCCGCGGCCAAGACCGCCGAGCTGCCCAAGCCGGCGCAGTACTTCGCAATGGACCCGGCATTCGTGGTCAACCTCAACGGCAGCCCCAACGATGGCCCGCATTACCTGCAGATGGAAGTGCAGCTGATGACCCGCGACCCGGAAGCGCTGAAGCTGATCACCGAGAACGCCCCGGCGATCCGCGCGCACCTGCTGATGCTGTTCTCGCAGGTGCAGGCGCAGGACATCGCCGACATCGCAGGGCGCAAGAAGCTGCAGGCGGCGGCGCTGGCCGACGCGCAGAAGCTGTTGACCGCCGAGACCGGCAAGAAGTGCGTGGAAGACCTGCTGTTCACCAGCTTCGTGACCCAGTAAGGCGCCGCCGCGATGACCGACCTGCTTTCCCAAGACGAGATCGATGCGCTGCTGCACGGCGTCGATGCCGGTGCGGTGGACACCGGGCCGCCGCCGCCGGCGCCGGGCGAAGCGCGCCAGTACGATTTCTCCAGCCAGGACCGGATCATCCGCGGGCGCATGCCGACCCTGGAGATGGTCAACGAGCGCTTCGCGCGGCTGTGGCGCATCGGCCTGTTCAACCTGATCCGGCGTTCGGCCGACCTGTCGGTACGCGGCATCGACCTGGTCAAGTTCAACGACTACATGCATTCGCTGTACGTACCGAGCAACCTCAACCTGATCAAGTTCAAGCCGCTGCGCGGCACCGGCCTGATCGTGTTCGAGCCGACCCTGGTGTTCACCGTGGTCGACAACTTCTTCGGCGGCGACGGCCGCTACCCCACCCGCATCGAGGGTCGCGAGTTCACCCCGACCGAGATGCGCGTGATCCAGCTGATGCTCAAGCAGACCTTCGCCGACCTGCACGAAGCCTGGGCGCCGGTGATGGAAGTGGAGTTCGAGTACCTCAACTCCGAGGTCAACCCGCATTTCGCCAACATCGTCACCCCGCGCGAATACGTGGTGGTCAGCCGTTTCCACGTGGAACTGGAAGGCGGCGGCGGCGAGATCCATGTGACCCTGCCGTACTCGATGCTGGAGCCGATCCGCGAACTGCTCGACGCCGGCATCCAGAGCGACCGGGTGGACCGCGACGAGAGCTGGAACATCATGCTGCGCGAGCAGCTCAACACCGTCGAGGTCACCATCTCCAGCGTGCTGGCGCACAAGCAGATGAGCCTGCGCGAGCTGACCCGGTTGAAGATCGGCGACATCCTGCCGATCGAGCTGCCCAAGCAAGTGCCGCTGTGCGTGGAGAACATCCCGGTGTTCACCGGCGAGTTCGGCGTCTCGCGCGGCCAGAACGCGGTGAAGATCACTTCGAACCAACCTCCGGGCGCGCTGCGCCGCCGCCCCGCCTTTCAGGAAGACGCGTCATGAGCCACAACGAAATCCCCGAAGCCGCCGCCCCGGCCCAGTTCGACAGCCTGCAGGCGGACCTGGGCAGCGACAGCAACGAACTGAACCTCGACGTGATCCTGGACGTGCCGGTGACGCTGTCGCTGGAAGTCGGCCGCAACCGCATTCCGATCCGCAACCTGCTGCAGCTCAACCAGGGCTCGGTGGTGGAACTGGAACGCGGCGCCGGCGAGCCGCTGGACGTGTACGTCAACGGCACCCTGATCGCGCACGGCGAGGTGGTGACGATCAACGACCGCTTCGGCGTGCGCCTGACCGACGTGGTCAGCCCCAGCGAACGCATCCGGAGACTGCGGTGAGCCTGTTGCTCGCCGCCGCCGCCCAGGCGGCCAAGACCGCCTCCGGCGTCGGCAGCGCGGCGCCGTCGCCGCCCGGCCTGTTCGGTGCGGTGCTGGCCCTGCTGCTGGTGCTGGGACTGATTTTGGGCATGGCCTGGGTGCTCAAGCGCCTGCCCGGCGGCGGCTTCCGCCCGGCCGACGGCCTGCGCGTGGTGGCCAGCCTGGCGGTCGGCGCCAAGGAGCGCGTGGTGGTGGTCGAGGTCAACGGCGAGCAGCTGCTGCTCGGGGTGTCGCCGGGCGGGGTCCGCACCTTGCATCGCTTGCCCGAGCCGCTGCCGCTGGCGCCGGCGCCGGCGCTGCCGAACCTCAAACAGCTCAAGCACCTTCCCGATTTCGCCCAGTTGCTGGCGCAGAAGCTGCGCAAGGACAAATGATCATGTTGCCTCGTTGGAACCGTTATGCGCGCGGCCTGCGCCTGCTGCCGATCCTGCTGGCGCTGAGCCTGCTGCCGGCGCCGGGTTGGGCCCAGGCCGCACCGGCGGCGCCCGCGGCACCGGCGGCGCAGAACGCCGCCCCGACCCTGCCTTCGCTGCCGCAGGTGAATGTGGGCAAGGTCGGTGCGCAGCCGGTGAGCCTGCCGCTGCAGACCCTGCTGCTGATGACCGCCATCACCCTGCTGCCATCGATGCTGCTGGTGCTGACCGCGTTCACCCGCATCACCATCGTGCTCGGGCTGTTGCGCCAGGCAATGGGCACCGGGCAGACCCCGTCCAACCAGGTGCTGATGGGCCTGGCGCTGTTCCTGACCGCGCTGGTGATGATGCCGGTGTGGGAAAAGGCCTGGGGCCAGGGCATGAGCCCCTACCTCAACGGCCAGCTCGACTTCCAGACCGCGTGGAGCCTGACCACCCAGCCGTTGCGCGCGTTCATGCTGGCGCAGGTGCGCGAGACCGACCTGATGACCTTCGCCGGCATGGCCGGCAACGGCACCTACAGCAGTCCCGATGCGATCCCGTTCCCGGTGCTGGTGGCCTCGTTCGTGACCTCGGAACTGAAGACCGCGTTCGAGATCGGTTTCCTGATCTTCATCCCGTTCGTGATCATCGACCTGGTGGTGGCCAGCGTGCTGATGTCGATGGGCATGATGATGATGTCGCCGATGCTGGTCTCGGCGCCGTTCAAGATCCTGCTGTTCGTGCTGGTCGACGGCTGGGTGCTGACCGTCGGCACCCTCGCCGCCAGCTTCAACGGAGTCTGAGCCGATGAGTCCCGAAATGGCCCTGACCGAATTGCGCGGCGGCCTGGTCACCGTGCTGTGGGTGGCCGGCCCGCTGCTGCTGTCAATGCTGGTGGTGGGCGTGGTGATCGGCGTGTTCCAGGCCGCCACCCAGCTCAACGAGCCGACCATCGCCTTCGTCGCCAAGGTCATCGCCTTGACCGCGATGCTGTTCGCCACCGGCAGCATGCTGCTGGCGCACCTGGTGGAGTACACCACCATGCTGTTCCAGCGCATCCCGCATTTGATCGGGTAGCGGCGATGGCTGCTTTTGGTGCCTTGCAGGCTGCGACCCTCGTTCCCGCGGGGGCTTGCTTTTTTTCGGGAAGGCAACGGCTTTCGCCCGTCGTCGAGTCACGCTTCTTTGCTTGTGCAAAGCACGCTTTACAGCAGCCGAAGGCTGATCAAAGCAACCCGAAGAAGCCGCTCCACAGCAGCCGACTGGCTGATCGAGCACACCCCGCCTCCGCGCCCGCTGTGGGGGTGCGCTCCGCCGACGGGATTTTCGGACGGGGCATCCTGCCCCGGTCGAAAACGGCGCACGTCCATGCGCGCCGCCCCCCTGCGGGGGGCTGTTCCCGCCGGCTCCGCCGCTGCGCAGGGGACCCGGCACATCAAAAGCACAGCAACAGCAGTTGCGATTGCGGCTGCCTGCGTTCTACCGTCGTCTGGATGCAGGCAGGGATGCGGTGGCTTTGGTGTCGAGTGCGGCGCGTTGCCGACACCACGCGCCAGGCCGGCGCCTTTACCGGGGCGTGGGGCTGATGGACGCCGCCACCCAGATGGTGATCGACGGCTCGCGCGCGTTCGCGATGGTCGGCGCGGTGCTGTGGACCATGCTGCGCATCGGCGCGATGCTGATGGTGATGCCGCTGGTCGGCACCCGCGCGGTGCCGGCGCGGGTGCGGGTGATGCTGGCGGCGATGCTGGCGATGGCGCTGGCGCCGCTACTGCCGCCGGTGCCGGACTGGGACGGTTTCGACGCCGCGGTGGTGCTGAGCGTAGCGCGCGAACTGGCGGTCGGCGCCAGCATGGGGTTCATGCTGCGGCTGATCTTCGAAGCCGGCGCGCTGGCCGGCGAACTGGTCTCGCAGAGCACCGGCCTGGGTTTCGCGCAGATGGCCGACCCGCTGCGCGGGGTCACCTCCGGGGTGATCGGGCAATGGTTCTACCTGGCCTTCGGCCTGCTGTTCTTCACCGCCAACGGTCATCTGGCGGTGGTGGCGTTGCTGGTGGACAGCTACAAGGCGCTGCCGATCGGCAACGCGCTGCCGGACGCGCAGGCGATGGCGTCGGTGGCGCCGGATTTCTTCATGAGCATGATGCGCGGCGCGGTGACCCTGGCGCTGCCGGTCATGGTGGCGATGCTGGCGGTGAACCTGGCGTTCGGCGCGCTGGCCAAGGCCGCGCCGGCGCTGAATCCGATCCAGATCGGCCTGCCGGTGGCGGTGGTGCTGGGCCTGGCGCTGCTGGCGGTGCTGGTCGGCGAAATGGGGCCGCCGGTGCAGCGCCTGTTCGATGCCGCCTTCGACGCCGCCCGGCACGTGACCGCCTGAAGGCGCAGCCGCGGCGGGCGGCGTTGGTTGGTGGCTATGCGTGATCCAGCATCGGCAGGAGCCGCAGGCACTGGCGACCTGGGCGATCCTGCGCAGCCGCGGCGACGGCCGCCCGTCCGTGGGCAGCGAAATGGGCGCGAACGTACTCGACGCCGGCAGCGGACGCAGGCGCCCGCCGCCCGACCGCGACGGAAAGGCGCTGCGCCGACCCCGATGCGGCCATCGCCGACATCACCAGTCCATCATCGGCTTCTACAATACCCACCGGCTGCACTCCACCCTCGGCGATCGATCGCCTGCCGACTACGAGAAAGCCACCACCTGAAATCCCCTATCCCGGTGTCCGCTGAAACTCGACCACAACAGCATGACCGCCTCCCCGCCGGTTCCCGCCCGTGACCGCGCCGCCGTCCGCGCACCGCCGCCGTCCGCCGGCTGACGAACGCGGCAGGCACGTGCGTCTGCGCGCATGGCAGCGGCGCTGCGCCCTGCTGCTGTGGCTGGGCCTGGGGACCGTGCTGGTCGCCGTCGCGCACGCGCAGTCGATCCCGTTGCGCCGCTATGCGCACGACCAGGGCCTGCTCGGCCTGGCCGCCACCTGCCTGCTGCAGACCCGCGACGGCAGCCTGTGGGTGTGCACCGAGAGCGGGCTGTACCGCTTCAACGGCCATCAGTTCCAGCAGATTCCGCTGCAGGCGCAACGCGGGAATTTCATCAGCGCCGCCAGCGAGGACGCCGAGCGGCGGCTGTGGGTGGCCACCTTCGACAATGTCTTCGTCGGCACCGGCGCGCAGCTGCGCCGGCTGCTGCCGGAGGAAACCGGGCCGTTGCGCAAGAACGGCCTGCGCCTGGCCACGCCGCGCTGGGGCACGGTGCTGCTCAACGGGACCCGGGCGCTGCGCGCGGTTGCCCGCGCCGACGGACGCTGGCGGCTGCGCCCGCTGTTCGACCCGGCGACCCTGGCGCGGCTGCCGCAACTGGCCCAGCTCGGCATGGCGCACGGCGAGGCCGACAACCTGTGGCTCGGCTGCGGCAAGCAGCTGTGCCGGGTCGGCGCCGATGCGACGGTGACGCTCTACGGCCAGGCGCAGGGCCTGCCGCCGGACCGCTGGCGCAGCGTGGTGCGCGACCGCGACGGCGCGCTGTGGCTGCGCGGCGACCACCACGTGATGCAGCTGCCGGCCGGCGCCAAGCGCTTCATCGCCCGGACCACGCCCAGCGTCGGCCTGGACAAGGTCATCGTGCAGGCGCAGATCCTGCTGGACCCGCAGGGCCGCGTGCTGATGCAGACCCATGCCGGCCTGATGCGCTGGGAGCACGGCCGCTGGCGCAGCCTCGACCGCGGCAACGGCCTGCCCGACGGCCGCATCGGCGCGCTGCTGTTCGACCACGCGGGCGACCTGTGGATGGCCGTGGACGGCGAAGGCCTGGTGCGCTGGAACGGCTACGGCTGGATCGAGAACTGGGACGCGTCGCAGGGCATGAGCGCCGCGCCGACCTGGAGCATCCACCGCACCGGCGAGAGCGCGCTGCTGATCGGCAACGAGGGCGGCATCAATCGCCAGCGCGGTGCAGGCCAGCCGTTCCGGCCCTGGCTGGCCGACGCCGGGCTGCAGATCGTCGGCATGCAGACCGCCGCCGACGGGTCGCTGTGGAGCATCGGTTCGCTGGGCGAACTGCACCACCACGACCGCCAGGGCCGGCTGCTGCGCGCCTACCCGCGCCTGAGCAGCACCGCCAAGCGGCTGTATCTGGATGCCGCGGGCCGGATCTGGATCCTGACCTTGGACGGCGTGTACCTGTTGGCGCGGCCGCAGTCGGGCGATGCGCCGCAGCGGGTGCGGGCACTGCCGGCCAGCGAGTACTCGGACATCCAGCAGCGCCGCGACGGCAGCCTGTGGCTGGCCGGCGCGGCGGGCGTGTTTCGTCTGCGCGGCGCCACCTGGACCCCGATCCGGCTGTTGCTGGACGGCAAGCCGGCGCAGCCGTGGGTCAGCAAGCTGCTGATCCAGGAAGACGGCCAGGTCTGGGCCGCGCTCTACAACCCCGGCGTGTGGCAGGGCCGGCTCGACGGCGACACCCTGCGCCTGCGGCCGACCGCGCAGACGCAGCTGCGCGAATTGCAGATCTACCTGTTGCGGCGCACCCGCAACGGCTGGATCTGGATCGGCCACAGCCAGGGCGTGGACGTCTACGACGGGCGCCGCTGGTCGCGCCTGACCCAGTCGCAAGGCCTGCTGTGGGACGACATCTCCGAGGCGGCGTTCTTCGAGGACGACGACGGTTCGGTATGGATCGGCAACAGCAAGGGGGTCAGCCACGTGCTGACCCCGCAGCGCCTGTTCCAGACACGCGCCCCAGGCCTGACGCTGAGCGAATTCAGCCGCGGCGGCCAGCCGATCGCTGCCGGCGCACGCCTGCCCTGGAGCGAGGAACCGCTGCACATCGAGGTGGCCTCGCCCAACCTGTACGACGACCGCAACCGGATCTCGTTCCGCTACCGCTTCGGCGGCACGCATGCGCGCTGGATCTACACGCCCAACTTCGAGATCGAGCATCCGCCGCTGGCGCCGGGCCGCTACCTGTTCGAGATCCAGCTGCTGGACGCCTACCGGCGCAGCGCCTCGGCGCCGGCCCGGGTCGCGTTCTCGGTGGCGCCGGTATGGTGGCGCAGCCAGCCGATGCTGGCCCTGTACGTGCTGCTCGGCAGCGGCCTGGCGGTCGCCGCGCTGCGTTGGCGCGAGCGGCGCCTGCGCCAGCGCCAGCGCGAACTGGCCGACCTGGTGGCGCGCCGCACCCAGGAACTGGAACACGACAAACGCGAACTGGAGATTGCCCGCGCCGCGCTGGCGGTGAAGGCCTCGCACGACGACCTCACCGGCCTGCTCAACCGCGCCGGCATCCTCGAGGCGCTGGCCGCGCAGATGCAGCGCAGCCAGGCCGAGGGCCAGTCGCTGGCGGTGGCGATGATCGACCTGGACCACTTCAAGTGCATCAACGACGCGCACGGCCACCTGATCGGCGATGCGGTGTTGATGCAGGTGGCGCGGCGCCTGAACGCCAATCTGCGCGGCGCGGACCTGATCGGCCGCTACGGCGGCGAGGAACTGCTGGGGGTGTTGCCGGGATTGCCGGTCCCCTCCAACGAACGGCTGCAGCACCTGCGCGCGTCGATCGCCGACCAACCGTTGCGAGTCGATAACCAGACCCTGACCGTCACCGCCTCGATCGGCGTGGCCTGGTACCGACCGGGCGAGCGCATGCAGCAGTTGCTGACGCGTGCCGACGAGGCCCTGTACCGGGCCAAGCGCCTGGGCCGCAACCGGGTCGAACTGCAGCGCTAGAACATTTTCGACTCTTGATATTTTCAGCCAGCGGAGTGGTGTGGGAACGACTCCGGGTGGCATTACTTGGATCGAAAGGGTGGTCTCAACCGATCGATGCAACACCGTAGTCTGATCAGGACGGAGGTGGACATCATGAGCAGAACAGTCAGGGTTTGGCGCCATTTGTCGGCAGCGGACCGTGAACAGCTATGGACGCGCTGGCAGGCGGGCGAGCCGCCGAGTGTTATCGCCAAGGTGCTTGAGCGGGATGAAGCGTTGGTTCGGTACGTCCTTCGGCAGCGCGGTGGGTTTGCGCCGCGACCGTGCAAACGAGCGGCACGAGCACTCCAGCTGGCTGAGCGCGAGGAGATCTCGCGCGGCCTGTGCCAAGGCCGTTCCCTGCGCCAGATCGCTCAGGCCTTGGGCCGGGCGGTCTCGACCATCAGTCGGGAGATCGAGCGCAACGCAGGCTGTGAGATCTACCGCGCGACACACGCCGACGAGCGCGCCTGGTCGCAAGCCAAACGGCCCAAAGCCTGCCTGCTTGCCCGCTGCGGGGTGCTTCGCCGCCTGGTCGCCAGCAAGCTGGCCCGTCGCTGGGCGCCGCAGCAGATCAGCGGATGGCTTGTCCGCCGTTATCCAAACAACGACAGTATGCCGGTGTCGCACGGAACCATCTATCGAAGCCTGTTCGTTCAGAGTCGCGGGGTGCTCAAGAAGCAGCTCTTGGCCCAGTTGCGCACGCGTCGACTGGTGCGTTATCCGACCGCGCAGGGACGCCACGGGAAGAGCCGCAAGGGCGCCCGCAACCTGATGATAGATGCCCTGCCGATCAGCCAGCGTCCGGCCGAGGTGGACGACCGCGCGGTACCTGGGCACTGGGAAGGCGACCTGCTGATGGGCACGGTGAACACGCAAATCGCCACGCTCGTGGAGCGGCAATCGCGCTTTGTGATGTTGATCAAGCTTCCTTCGCGCGACAGTGCCACCGTGGTGGACGCGGTCGCCAAGCATATCCGGCGGTTACCTGCTCAGCTGAAAGGTTCCCTGACCTGGGATCGCGGTGCCGAAATGCACAAGCACCAGCGCTTCACCCTGGCGACAGACGTGCAGGTCTTTTTTTGCGACCCGCATAGCCCGTGGCAGCGCGGGTCAAACGAAAACACCAATGGCTTGCTCCGCCAGTATTTCCCCAAAGGACAGGACAGTAAATATCCCCCGGCAAAGCCGGGGGCTTTAGAGATGTGAGCCGCTCAAAGCGGCTGCGGGAGCGCTACGCGCCTCCCTTGTTAGGGCCACTGGACCGGCCAGCCTTTCGTAGACATCCGGACGCCATAATTGATGGCAATGACCGAGGTGTTTATGGGCAACAGCAAGCAGTACACGGATGAGTTCCGGGCCGAGGCGGTGAAGCAGGTGATCGAACGCGGCTTCACGGTGGTGGATGTGGCCTCCCGAATCGGGATTCCCAAGCACACGCTATACGGGTGGGTGCAGGCCGCCAGGAAGATGGCGCCGGCAGCCGGCGCTGCAGCGGCGTCGACCGACTCAGCGGAGATTCGCCGGCTCAAAGCCGAACTGAGGCGGGTAACCGAGGAGCGCGACATCCTAAAAAAAGCCGCCGCGTACTTTGCCAAGGGGTAAGGGCGAAGTACGCGTTCATGCGTGCGCACGTCCGGGAGTTTCGTCTGGCGACGATGTGCCGGGTGCTGGGCGTGCATCGCAGTGGTTACTAGGCCTGGCTGCGCAACGGCACCAGCGTCCGCGAACGCGAGGACCAGCGCTTGCTGGGCCTGATCAAGCACCACTGGCTGGCCAGCGGCGCGGTGTACGGCTATCGCAAGCTCACCCTGGATCTGCGTGAGGCCGGCGAGCGTTGCAGCCGTCACCGGGTGCGGCGCTTGATGAAGGCCGAAGGCTTGCGAGCGCAGGTTGGCTACGGCAGCAAGCCGCGTTAGCGGGGAGGTCCGGTCGGCGTGGTGGCGAATGTGCTCAACCGGGACTTCATTCCGCAGGCCCCGAACAAGGTCTGGGTCACGGACATCACCTATCTCCGCACCTACGAGGGCTGGCTGTTCTTGGCAGCGGTAATGGAGCTGTATTGGCGCCAGATCGTGGGTTGGGCAACCGCTTCGACAATGACCAGCGATCTGGTGCTGCAGGCACTGGTGGCAGCGGCGTGGCGGCGCAAGCCCGGTCCTGGCGTGATGGTGCACTCCGACCAGGGCTGGCAGTCCACCAGCAGCGATTGGCAGTCGTTCCTGAAGGCGCACCGGATGGTGCCGAGCATGAGCCGACGCGGGAACTGCCATGACAACGCCGTGGCCGAGAGCTTCTTCAGCGTCTTGAAGAAGGAACGTATCAAGCGTCGGATCTACCCGACACGCGCCATGGCGGCATCGGACGTGTTCGACTATATCGAGATGTTCTACAACCCGATCCGCCGGCATGGTTCCGCTGGCGGCGTGTCACCGGTAGAGTTTGAAAGGCGCTACGCGCAGAGCGGCGACTGAGTGTCTACGGAAATCTGGCCGGTCCACTGTGCGTCCGCCAGGCCGAGGCCTACCGCCAGATGCGCCGCGCCCAGCGTGGCGCGCCTCCTGAGGCGCCAGGGGCACTTGCGTCTTCCATGCTGGCTCATGTACGCTCGGCCCCGTCCGCTAGCTGTCATAGCGGAGCGCCTGGCCAGATGGCGCGCACTAATCTGACGCTAGCGACTGAAGAACCTTCGGGCTGGGACAGGGCACAACAATGGGGCGCCGGGAGGCGTTTACCCATTCTTGATCCTACCCGTCCGCCTGCAGCGTCTGCATCCCTTACTGAGGGGTGCCCCCATGGCTAAGCTCCTCACGCTGCCGCGTCCCTCTGTTCAGCAGATCGATTGGTGTTGGGTTCCCGTCGGCTATTCCTCTCCCGACCAATGCGCCTACGCTCATCAGCTCGCCCTCAAGGGCTTTATCCGGCCTGCTTACTCTGCCTGTCTCGCAGCTGTCACTCCACCTGCAGGCGTCCCCTTCATCGACCCCCAAACCGGCGCTAGCTATGCCCATGCCGGGGTGTTCCATGACGCCTTCCTCAAGGCGTTTTCGGACGCCATGCAGCGTGCTGCGCGGGCACGTGGTCACCAGGTACTTGGTGTCGACGGAGGTGACCAGTGAACGATCTATCCCACCTGTCGCATCCCGAATACCTGCGCGCTTGCCTGCTTCGGTGTTACGAAATCCTTGACGTATTCGATGCCGTTTGGGCCGAGCGTCAGCAGGGTGTAGTTACCGTCGAGGATCGCATTGCTGCTTGGGATGCTCGTTCAAGCATCCTGCGCTGGATTGCTCTTTACCGCGGCAAGCTCTCTATGATCGCTCGCCGTGGCGGCCATGGGCATCGAGTCCAGGGCGCACTATCTTCATTTAATGACGCGTCACGAAATCATTTATGTGACGCGTCAGGAAAGGCTTCACCCTGCGGAGATCCACCGCGCTCGCCGTCGTCAGCTCCGCAGGCTGTCAGGGTCGGCGGCGAGCGCATCCCCTACCCCCTTGCCGGGACGCTCGGCACGCCTTGCGGCGATCGCTCACCTGATGAGACGGTCAAGCCGTGCCGGCTCCGACGGCGCCTTTGGCGCCGTCGGAGCCGGCACGGCCGCCGCTGGACCGTTGAGCCACGCCGAATAGTGACGCGTCACGAAATGGGGTGCAGGGGTTCGCCCCTGCGGCTATGGCGCATGGATGCGCCGCTCCTTTGCTAGCGGTCTGGACCCGCGCCCTGGTGTCAAACAGCGGTTGACATAACATCAATGCCAGCCGCTTTTTAAGCATCAAAAACAGAAAGATTTGCCGGTATCAAAAATCCGTGTTTATACTCGACCGCGACAGGGGAAATAATAATGTCGATTAAGTCAAAGCGAGATACATTATGCGAAATTGGTCGTGCTTGTGGTGGTTGTTGGCGTGGGCATCAATTCGTGTCCTTTTTGCCTGGATCGTGCCCCTCTTTGATTTTAAAGGATTTTTTCTTTCCTACTGGACACGATCCTAAGTAATGCCTCGGCGCTCTCTGCGCCAGTCATCGCGACACAGTCGCCTGTTTGGTATCAGGTAGTCGCCGTTTTGCCGCGACTGCGCTTAGAACCTGTTCACGATCTTTCCCGGGTAGTGCAAACTCTGCGGATGCGCACAAAGACGTATCCGAGTGCCATGAGCCGGGAGCGGTTCGAGCAGATCCGCCCCATTCTGGAGCAGGCGCGCAAGCGTACCAAGCCACGGACCGTGGATCTGTAGGACGTGTGGTGCGCGGTGCTGTACCTGCTGCGCACCGGCTGTCAGTGGCCAGCGCTGCCCAGCGACTTCCCGAAGTGGCGCACCGTGCACTGCTACTTTGCCAAGTGGAGCGAACCAGACGATGAAGGAGTGAGCCTGCTGGAGCGGGCGCTCAAAAAATCAGGGTGGCGCGGCCCGCCAGGGACAGGGGCGCAACGCTTGCAGCACGTTCTTGATCGTGGACGCACAGAGCGTGAAGAACACGGACACGGCCGGCCAGAAGGGTTATGACGCGGGCAAGAAGGTCTCGGGGATCAAGCGTCGCATCGCCGTCGATACCCAAGGCCTGCCGCATGCGGTCGCGGTGACGAGGGCGGAAGTGACCGACCGCAAAGGCGCGCTCCAATCCCTGGATCGTTGCAAGCCGAACCTGGGACACGTGCAAAGCCTGTTGTGCGATAGCGGCTATACCGCAGAACCATTCGCCGAAGGCGTACGAGAGATCCTGGGCAAGCAAGTCACGGTGCAGATCGCCAAACGCAGCGAACTGCACACCTTCAAGGTCATGCCCAAGCGCTGGAGCGTCGAACGCAGCTTTGCGTGGCTGGAAAAGAACCGAAGGCTATGGAAGAACTGCGAGCGCAAGCTCAACACCAGCTTGCAGTTCATCCACCTGGCATTCCTGACACTACTACTCAAAAGATCGTGAACAGGTTCTTAGAGCGTGCGGGTTTCGGAGGCTTTGCTGACCATGTCCAAGATGGTGTTGCCACGCCGCTTCGAGTGCTGCCGGTAGATCGTTCAATTTGACCAGTTGGGCCTCAAGTGCATCGGCGCGCGCCTGCTGAATCGTGAGGTCTTGGCGGAGCTCGGAAGCATTGCCTTGCGCGCGATCTAGTGCTTACCCAAGTCGGCGCTCAGCCATTGCTGCTTCTCGCTGGTCGGCATTGAGGATGATTTCCCCCAGATCCGGGCCTTCCAGCGCGGTGGCGATCAGCAATTCCATTGCCGTGCGCAACATCTAGGTGCGGCGATCCAGCGAAGTCGTGGCTGACGAACGCGGTTTGGGCGGCACCTCTAGAGTATCGATATGCAGTTTCTCCACCACGTCTCGAATCATGCTGGATACGCGCATAAAAACTTGCAGACTATGGATGATTCAAAATTTTTGTTTAATCCAAGCAAAACCGGCGGTCTGGAACCGCCGATTCTGATCCCTGCGGGTGAAGGAACGACTAAGCGTCTCAATAGTTCTTGATCACTCTTGGCGCTCAGTACTCCGGTTACACCGTCTCACTGCGAAGATTTCGACAGCAATACAAGCAATCCTCTGCCGCAGACAGCATATCTTTGGCGCTGGCCACCAATTTTGACCTCACTTCCCGTTGGCGCTGCAAAAGGCTGCCCCTGTACATCTTCACAGGTATCCGTGAAGCGATACCAAGCATTGCCTAGAGCGTGTTATGAACTTTGAGTCGATCCGGCTATCGTAGCGGGATGCAGAGCAAACGCCCATATCCGACCGACATTTCCGACGAAGAGTGGGCGTTCGCAGCGCCTTACCTGAGCCTGATGACCGAGCACGCTCCGCAGCGCAAGTACGAGCTGCGGGCAATGTTCAATGCGCTGCGCTGGATGGCACGTGCTGGAGCGCCATGGCGCCTTTTGCCCAAGGACTTCCCGCCATGGGAAGCGGTCTACCAACAGACACAACGCTGGCTGCAGGCGGGCTGCTTTGAAGCCATGGTCAACGACCTGCGTTCCATCCTGCGTGTTGCCCAAGGCAGACATGGCCAACCCAGTGCTGTCATCCTGGACGGGCGGACGCTGCAATCCACCTGCGAGAGCGGCACACGTGCAGGCTACGACGGCTATAAGCGCAAGAAGGGCAGCAAGGTGCATATGGCGGTGGACACGCTCGGATATTTGCTTGCAGTGCAAGTCACACCTGCCGACGAGCAAGAACGCGCTCAGGTGCGCTCGCTGGCGCAAGAGGTGCAACATGTCACGGGCGATACGGTAAAACTGGCGTTCGTGGATCAAGGCTACACCGGGCAGGAGCCGGCGCAAGCCGCGCAGGCAGAAGGAATCGAACTGCACGTGGTGAAACTTCCCGAAGCCAAGAAAGGATTCGTCTTGCTTCCTCGGCGCTGGGTCGTCGAACGCAGCTTCGGCTGGGTCAACCGATTCCGACGATTGGCACGCGACTATGAGCGCTTGCCGGAAACCTTGGCTGGCTTGCACTTCGTCGTCTTCACCGTGCTCATGCTCAGCAACGCCGCTACCATCCTTCAAAGTTCATAACACGCTCTAGGCCAGGCGACGGCAAAGAAAAATCGACGGTAGAATCAGACAGATTGTATGCCACATAGATGGCGGAAGCTTGGTCGCCCAACTCTGTGCCGTCTAGGCGCCAAGCGACTGCTTGGCGCGAGGTGTCGTGCATGTAGTCCCAGCTTGCGCTTTCGGCAGAAGGCGTGAGCCATTGAATTTGAGGAAATCCATTTCCGTCCAAATCGTTTTCCGACAGCCAAGTGGCAGGGCGCAAGGCGCCATGGGCCGCGCGGAAATGCGCCATATCACCCATAAATTGCTGAAATTTTTGCTGATCCTCGTCCGCAGACCAATCGAGCCAATTGGCTACCGTATCGAGATTATAAGGGTTATTATTGCAATGCAGTGTTCGCAGACGTTCGTCACCGCCAGCATACATCGGAACGCCGGCCGACAAGTTCAACAAAGTGATTGCGGTCCTGGCGGCTTTACGCTGGTCTGCTGCTATTCCATCCTGATTCCAGCTCAGGTTGAAATCGCTACCACCCGGCGAGTGGCCATAGGGCCAAGCCTGACTGTTATCCTTCTGATTACAAAGATAAATATCGAAAAGCGTGAAGCCATCGTGTACGTCAATATAATTGATAGAGTGCCATGGTTCGCGCCCGTTTGATTGGTAGGCGTCAGGGGAGCCTAAGACACGAAGTGCGATGGAATTTAGTTCTATAGGTTCTTGGATGATCCGATTTTGGCCTTTGCGAATGTCGTCGCGAAATCGCCCATTCCATTCGGCCCAGGCCTGTGGGAATCCCCCTAGTTGGTAAGAATTGCCACCAATTGCCCAAGGCTCAGCAATCCAGTCGGTACCCTGACCACCTAGAGCTGGGCGCACTCCAAATTCGCGCGTAATACGATTGATGGCGGTCGCACTGTCTGACTTGTCGAAGTTGAAGCAACTGTCGGCACAGGTGTTACCTAGCACAGAGGCGAGATCGAATCGGAAGCTATCTACACCAAGTTCATTACGCCAGTAGGCCAGTGAATCAACAATCAGATCCTGTGCAAGTGGACTGTATGTATTAAAATTGGCCCATGTTTCAGTATTGTCCACATAGGACTTTTTATCGCCGGTCAATTCATAGTAGCCCGCGTTGTCCAGGCCTCTATAGCTGAGTATGGTGTAGGTACTATCGTCATTTTGTCGCCAAGCTCCACCCTCGCCAGTGTGGTTGTAAACCATATCCAAGGCAACCTTGATGTTGCGGTCATGAAAGGCCTTGACCATCGCTTTGAATTCCCGAGTAGGTCCACCTGGCGACTTGTCGTGAGCATAACGCCTATCGGGCGAAAAATAATTTAAATTCCAATAAAGCCAGTAGTTGCTGTTCGATGTGCTTTGGTTCTGTTGGTCGATTTCGTTTTGATCGTTCGGGCCCTCTTGAATAGGCAGGAACTCCACCATAGTCACACCCAAACTGGCAAGATAATCAGCCTTAAGTGCTGCCCCGCGATAAGTGCCGCGATATTCTTCCGGTACTGAGGGATCGTTTGCAGTGAGGCCACGCAGGTGAACCTCATAGATCACATCGTCTTTTAAGGGGCGTGTCGGCTTGTTACCTGTGGTGCCATCAAGCGTGCCTAACACGATACCTTTTGGGGCCAGTAATCCGGAATCGCGAGACCGATCGAATTGACCGGAGCCGTAAATGGTGCCGTTGTGCGGATAGGCCGCTGTCACGGGATCATGGCTGACTTCTAATGTGTAAGGATCGAGGAGTAGTTTATTGGGATTGAAACGATTTCCTTGCGCGTCTACGTCCGAAATAAATCCAACTGAAGAATCGGGCGCCCAGTCCGCTTGGTAAGGCCAATTTTCACCCCAGGCGCGGTAGCCATAATAAACAGCACTACCGATGCCGACGGCCCTAAGTTCACTGATCGGGATCGTTATCGCCCATACCCCGTCCCCTTCATTTTTCATGGCACGATGCAATGCAGCTTGCTGATTGATCGCGGCCGGATAAAGCCAGACTTGCACGTGAGTGGCGCGCAATGAGCGGATTCGAAATGTAATGCTCTCTGCATCGCCCGAATAGCGAGCACCTAGCTGATGTACATTGATAGAAGCAGATACGGTAATTGATAGCACACACAAAAAAGCAAAGATCATGGATAAAATTATCTTAAAAATGCTTTGCCCCATGCTAATTCCCCATTTAAAATCATGAGCAATGCTCATGCATCGCAGATGCACGTCCATAGGCAGGCTGTGTCACAATCTTGACTTAGCAGACGTGCGCTCCCTCACCCCACACATGAATCATAGCAAGGCGCACCGTCGCAAATCTTGTGTTTTTTTGCGGCATGGATCACGCTTGGGTAAATATTCTCGCGCCAAAATAGATCAATAGTGAAGCCACCACGCTGCCCATTACCGTTTGCGCTAGCCAACTTTTCGCGAATTGTTTTTGAGGAGGCTCGAACTCTTGAGAGAATAGAGCCATGAACAAGAAATCAAGCAAGTTTTCCCCTGAAGTCCGCGAGCGTGCGGTGCGCCTGGTTCGGGAGCAACGCGGCGAGCATTCATCGACGTGGGCTGCGGTCGAATCGATTGCACCGATGATAGGCTGCACGCCTCAGACGCTGCTGGACTGGGTCAAGCGCTCCGAGCGACGTCCCCCCGCTTTCAGTAGCGGGGCTCTTTAGAGTCCGGGTTTCATCGTAGCGGCTTTGGCCGCTAGCTGTTGGGCATAGGCGGCCGGGGTCAGGCCGCCCAAGATCTTCTTCGGTCGCTCCTCGTTATATTCCCGTCGCCAGGTCTCGATCTCGGTGCGGGCGTGCAGCAGCCTCGGGAACCAGTGCTCGTTGAGGCATTCGTCGCGCAGGCGGCCGTTGAAGCTCTCGATGTAGGCGTTCTGGTTCGGCTTGCCTGGCTGGATCAAGCGCAGCTGCACACCGCGCTCGTGGGCCCACGTCACCATCGTCTTGCCGCAGAACTCCTTGCCGTTGTCGGTGCGGATCACCTGCGGCAGACCCCGTGTCAGCGCCAGCCGATCCAGCACCCGGGCCACGCCGTGGCCGGAGATGGCCCGCTCCACCTCGATCGCCACCGCCTCGTGCGTGGCATCGTCGACGATGGTCAGGGCCTTGAGCACCCGGCCCTCGGCGGTGCGGTCGAACACGAAGTCCATCGACCAGACCTGGTTGGCGGTTCCAGGCCGAAGCAACGGTTGGCGCTCGCCCAGCAGCACCTTCTTCCGCTTGCGCCGGCGCACCTGCAACCTGGCCTCCTGATACAGCCGTTCCACCCGCTTGTAGTTCACCGGCCACTGCTCCTGCCGCAGCTTCAGATAGATCATCCCGACGCCGTAGCGCTTGTGCCGCTGCGCTAGCGCCAGGATCCGCTCGCGCAGCTCGACGTTGCGATCCGGACGTGGGACGTAGCGCAGCGCGCTGGCGCTCATCCGCACCACGGCCAGCGCCCGCCGCTCAGGGAGCCCGCGCTCCATCAGGTGCCGCACCAGCATCCTGCGCGCCGGTGCGGTCACCACTTTTTTCGCAGGGCGTCCTTGATGACGTCGTTCTCGAACAGCTGCTCGGCCAGCAGCTTCTTCAGCCGCGTGTTCTCCGCCTCCAGCTCCTTGAGCCGCTTGGCCTCCGGCACGCTCATGCCGCCGAACTTGCTGCGCCACAGGTAGTAGGAGGCCTCGCTGAACCCGTGCCGCCGGCACAGGTCCTTCACCGCCACGCCGGCTTCGGCCTCACGCAGGAAGCCGATGATCTGCTCTTCGGAAAAGCGCTTCTTCACGTCCAATCTCCGTCTCGTTGGGGATTGGACTCCAAATCGCCGTGCTACTCAAAACCGGGGGGACGTCGCCCCTGATCCATCAGTAAGCGCCCGCACTTCGGGGCCCCCTCAACACCGGTCTGCCGGCTCATCTGGCGCACGCTCCAATGCGTGGCGTTTGCTGGAGTGCTCTGGCGGACCTTGTCCACAATCTGCTGGACCTGCTCATCGTCCACGCTACGCGGACGTCCTGCGCGCGGGGCATCGGTCAGTCCGGCCAGTCGGTAAGCCTCGTAGCGCCGCCTCCACTTGGAGGCAGTCTGGATTGTGGTCTGCAAACGCTCGGCGATGACCCTGCCCGATTGGCCTTCGGCACACCCAAGCACGATCCGCATGCGGAGCTTCTCATCTTCCGGCACCTTGCGTACTCGCAGGCGCCCCTTCAGTTCCGCGCGCTCGGCATCGGTGATCTGCAGCTTCGTAACCGGGCGTCCTGTGCGAGCCATCGATATCGTCTCCTATACGGAAAACACTTCGACAGCCAAGTCGCTACATAGCTCATGTTATTTGTGAGACACCACACTAGTATGCACTGGCGGGCATAACTATCTAATAAAATCAAATACTTAAGAAAATCACACTGGAGTGCGCTGACCAGACGACGCCGGCAGTACGCCGGCGTCGTCCCGTGCCCATCGCGCAGTGCGATCAGCTTTCCGGCGGCAATGCGCCAGCGGCCTCGACGACGGCGTCCTCGCCTGTCACCGGCTCTTCCTCGATCAGCGAACCATCCAGGCGCTCCACTGCCTGCAACTTCTCACCCTTGGACAGCCGGATCAGGGTCACGCCCTGGGTGTTGCGGCCGACCCGGGAGATTTCCGAGGCGCGGGTGCGTACCAGGGTGCCGCCATCGGAGATCAGCAGCACCTCGTCCCTGGCGCTCAACAGCACCGCGCCGACCAGCTTGCCGTTGCGCCCGCTGGTCTGGATGCCGATCACGCCCTGCGTGCCGCGGCCCTTGCGCGGGTACTCGGTCAGCGGGGTGCGCTTGCCGTAGCCGTTCTCGGTGGCGGTGAGGATGTAGGCATCGGCCTCGTCGCCGTTGCGCACCACGACCTCAGCGTCGGCTTCCACCTCGGCGTCCTCGACATCTTCGTCCTGGCCCTCGGCCGGTTCGGCCACGATCAGGCTGACCACGTACTCGTTCTTGGCCAGCCGGATGCCGCGCACGCCGCGGCTGCTGCGGCCGGTCGGCTTAACCCCGCCACGGCTCTTGCGGCGCGGGCTGCGTGCGTCATCGCCGTTCTCGTCGGCATCGGCCGGCGCGGCGTCCTCGTCGGCGCCGTCGTCCTCGCCGGCGCGTTCCTCGGCAGCGCCATCCTCGGCCTCGTCGTCTCTGGGCCGCTCGGAGAAGCGTACGGTCTTGCCGTTGGACGCGAACAGCAGCACGTCGCGCTCGCCATCGGTCAGCGCCACGCCAACCAAGGCGTCGCCCTCGTCGAGGTTGATCGCGATCTTGCCGATCTTGCGCTGGAACGCGAATTCGCTGAGCGGGGTCTTCTTGACCATGCCGTTGCGGGTGGCGAAAAATATGCAGCGGTCGCCGGCATAGTCGCGCACCGGCAGCACCGCCTGCACCCGCTCGCCGTTCTCCAGCGGGATCCAGTTGATGATCGGGCGGCCGCGCGCGTTCGGGCCGGCCTCCGGCAACTGGTACACCGGCAGCCAGAACACCTTGCCGCTGCTGGTGAAGGTCAGCAGCGTGTCGTGGGTGTTGACCAGCCACAGCTGGTCGATGAAATCCTCCTCCTTGGTCGCTGCCGCGCTGCGGCCGCGGCCGCCGCGGCGCTGCGCACGGTAGGCGCTGATCGGCTGGCGCTTGGCATAGCCGGCATGCGACAGCGTCACCACCACGTCCTCCGGCGCGATCAGGTCGAGGATGTCGAGATCTTCCTCGCTGTGGCGGATCTCGGTGCGGCGCGCATCGCCGTATTCCTCGCGGATGCTGAGCAGTTCCTCGCGGATCAACTGCAGCAGCACGTCGGGGCCTTCCAGGATCCGGATCAGCCCGGCGATCGCTTCCAGCAGTTGCCTGTATTCCTCGGTCAACCGCTCCTGCTCCAGCCCGGTCAGGCGGTGCAGGCGCATTTCCAGGATCTGCGTGGCCTGTATTTCGGTCAGCTGGTAGCCGTCGGCGAGCAGGCCGACCCCGGCCGGCAGGTCTTCCGGCTGCGAGGCCTCGGCGCCGGCGGCGCCGAGCAGCGCGCCGACCAGACCCGCGTCCCAGCGCCTGCCGAGCATGCGCTCGCGCGCCTCGGCCGGGTTGGCCGAGGTCTTGATCAGATCGATCATCTCGTCGATGTTGGCGAGCGCGACGGTCAGGCCTTCCAGGATGTGCGCGCGCGCGCGCGCCTTGCGCAGTTCGAAGATGGTGCGGCGGGTGACCACTTCGCGGCGGTGGCGGACGAATGCCTCCAGCATCTGCTTGAGGTTCAGCAGTTGCGGGCGGCCATCGACCAGCGCCACCATGTTGATGCCGAACACCGACTCCATCTGGGTCTGCTGGTACAGGTTGTTCAGCACCACATCGGCAGCTTCGCCGCGCTTGATCTCGATGTAGATGCGCATGCCGTCCTTGTCGGACTCGTCGCGCAGTTCGCTGATGCCTTCGAGCTTCTTTTCCTTGACCAGCTCGGCGATCTTCTCGATCAGACGCGCCTTGTTGACCTGGTACGGGATCTCGTTGACCACGATCGACTCGCGGCCGTTGTCCTGGATCTCGATCTCGGCCTTGGCGCGCATGCGCACGCGGCCGCGGCCGGTGCGGTAGCCGGCGACGATGCCGCTGGTGCCGTTGACGATGCCGGCAGTGGGGAAATCCGGGCCGGGGATGTATTCCAACAGCCCGTCGACGTCGATCTGCGGATTGTCGATCAGCGCGATGCAGGCGTTGATCGTCTCCGTAAGATTGTGCGGCGGGATGTTGGTCGCCATGCCCACCGCGATGCCGGCCGAACCGTTGACCAGCAGGTTCGGGAACCGGGTCGGCATGACCGTCGGCTCCAGTTCCTTCTCATCGTAATTGGGCTGGAAATCGACGGTTTCCTTGTCGATGTCGGCCATCAGCTCGTGGGTGAGCCGCGACATGCGCGCCTCGGTGTAGCGCATCGCCGCCGCGGAGTCGCCGTCGACCGAGCCGAAGTTGCCCTGCCCGTCCACCAGCAGGTAGCGCAGCGAGAACGGCTGCGCCATGCGCACTAGCGTGTCGTACACCGACTGGTCGCCGTGCGGATGGTACTTGCCGATCACGTCGCCGACGATACGCGCCGACTTGTAGTAGGGCTTGTTGCTGTGCGCGCCCAGCTCGTTCATCGCGAACAACACGCGACGATGCACTGGCTTGAGGCCGTCGCGCGCATCCGGGAGGGCACGCCCCACGATCACGCTCATCGCGTAATCGAGGTAGCTCTTGCGCATCTCGTCTTCCAGGTTGACCTGGATGATTTCCTTGGCGGATTCTGCCATTCGGGTTCCGTAAGTCTGGTGGCTGATCGAGCAGGACGCCGGCCCGCGGCAAGCGGGCCGGCCGGTACCGAAAACCTACGGCACGCAGCGGTCGATCCAACCGCCCGATTCTATCATGACGGGCATGCGAATGCCCGGTTTTTGCCGGCCCGAACAAGCACTTGCCCGTGATCGCGGGAGCGTGCTGGGCGTCTTGCGCGGTCGCCGAGGTTCAACCGCCGAACGCGACGCGCATGCGCTCGGGATCCGGGCGCTCGATCACCCCGCGCTCGGTGACGATGGCATCGATCAGGCCGGCCGGGCTCACGTCGAACACCGGATTCCAGGCGGCGATGCCGTCGGCCACGGTGCGCACCCCGCCGACCCCGAACAGCTCGCCCGGATCGCGCTGCTCGATCTCGATCCGCGCGCCGTCGGCGGTGTCCATGTCCACGGTGGACGAGGGCGCCACCACCATGAACCCGACTCCGTGGTGGCGCGCGGCGATCGCCAGCTGGTAGGTGCCGATCTTGTTGGCGGTGTCACCGTTGGCGCAGATGCGGTCGGCGCCGACGATCACCCATTGCACCGCACCGGTCTTCATCAGGTGCGCCGCGGCCGAATCGGCGATCAGGGTCGCGTCGATGCCGTCCTGCTGCAGTTCCCACACGGTCAGCCGCGCGCCCTGCAGCCACGGCCTGGTCTCGCCGGCGAACACCTTGGCGATGCGGCCCTGGGCCATGCCGGCGCGGATCACGCCCAGCGCGGTGCCGAAGCCGGCGGTGGCCAGCGAGCCGGTGTTGCAATGGGTCAGCACGCCGCTGCCCGGCGCGATCAGGCCGGCGCCGAGCGCGCCCATGCGGCGGTTGGCGGCCAGGTCCTCTTCGGCGATGGCCTGCGCCTGGCGCGCGGTCGCCTCGCGCCAGTCGGCGCCGGCCGCGGCCAGCGCCCTGCGCATGCGCGCCAGCGCCCAGGCCAGGTTCACCGCGGTCGGGCGCGCCGCGTTGAGCCGCTGCAGCGCCGGCTCCAGCTCGGCCAGCGCGTGCGCGCCGTCGTCGGCCTGCACCGCGCGCGCGGCCAGCACCACGCCCCAGCCGGCGGCGATGCCGATCGCCGGCGCGCCGCGCACCGCCAGCGTGTGGATCGCCTCGGCGACCTGGTCGCTGTCGGTGCACTGCAGGTGCTCGACCACGAACGGCAGCTTGCGCTGGTCCAGCAACTGCAGCGCGTCGCCGGTCCACAGGATCGGGCGGATGTGGTCGTAGCGGGCGTAGTCGATATCAAGGGCGGCGTTCATCGGCCCATTGTAAACGGCAGAGGATTTGGGGATTGGCCACAGTGGCCGGTTCGCGGAGGGCGGCCTTGACCAAGTGCCTGGCGGCGCGCTCAGTTGACACTGAACTCAGCGCGGCAGCCCTTGTCGACCCAGATGCCGTCGCGGTCCCAGCCCCAGCTGTCGTCCTGCACGCAGGCGGTGCCGGACAGCTGCCGCCGCAGCTGGACGGCGCTTTGGACACTGACCCCGCAGCGGCGCCGCGAACGGCCCTTGGATTCGCACAGCACCGGAAGCGAACCGGCCGGGAAGCCGGAGCCGTCGCTGGCGCCGATCTCGAATTCGCCGCGGCAGCCACGCGACACCCAGATCTCGTTGCGGCGCACGCCCCAGCTGCGCTCTTCGCGGCACGGCACCGAGGACAGCTGGCGCATCAGCCGCACCGGCGCGCC
Organism: Xanthomonas theicola; assembly: GCF_014236795.1. Lineage (NCBI taxonomy): Bacteria > Pseudomonadati > Pseudomonadota > Gammaproteobacteria > Lysobacterales > Lysobacteraceae > Xanthomonas > Xanthomonas theicola. The sequence continues at coordinate 2,059,914 of NZ_CP049017.1, forward strand.
ACGCAGGATCACCGGACAGCTCTCGACCCGGCCGTCGGATTCGCAGCGCAGCACGCGGCGCATCGCGCTGCGCGCCGGCTCGGACGGGTTGGAACGGAATTCGGCGCGGCAGCCCAGCGTGACCCACACGCCGGTGCCGTCCGAGCCCCACTCGCTGCCGCGGATGCAGTCGTTCTCGGACAGCTGCCGGACCAGTTCCACGCCCTGCTCGGTCCGCATCGGGCAATGCACCCAGCCCATGTCGCGCGATTCGCAGCGCACCACCGCGGCCGCATACGCGTCGGGCACCTGCGCCAGCGGCGTCGCCGGCCATGCGGATATCGCCAATCCCAGCCAACACCAGCCACCGAGCCCGTCTGACCACCTCATGCTTGGCCCTGCCCCCTGCGTAGAACCTGAACAACCCGGACCGCTACAGCGCGTACCGACCGCATGCTCGCACGGATCAAACCATCATCGGTGTCGACAAAGCAAGAAGACGCTGCATGAAGGCCGCGCGATTCAGGCGCGCGCGAAATCGTAGGCGAGCACATCGGCGATCCGCGCGGTACCGCGCAGCGCCATCAGCAATCGGTCCACGCCGACGGCGACGCCGGCGCAATCGGGCAACGCAGGCAAGGCCTGGAGCAGACGCTCGTCCAACGGCGGCAGCTCGGCGCCGCGCGCGCCGCGCAGCGCGTGGTCGCGCAGGAAGCGGCGGCGCTGCTCGGCGGCGTCCTTGAGTTCGTGGTAGCCGTTGGCCAGTTCGTAGCCGCCCAGATACAGCTCGAAGCGCTCGGCCACCGGCGGCTGTTCGTCGCGGATGCGCGCCAGTGCGCACTGCGTGGCCGGCCAGTCGTGGACCACGGTGATGCGATCGGCCGGGAACGCCGATTGCAGGCAATGGGTCATCAGCAGGTCGAGCCAGTCGTCGCGGGTCAGCCCGGCGGCGTCGATGCGGATGTCGCGCAGTGGCCGCTGCAGCGCGTCCAGCGGCGCCAGCAACGGATCCAGGTCCAGCGTATCCAGGAACAGTTGCCGATAGGTGACGATGTGCAGCGTCGCGCTGCGCGCCACCAGCGCCAGCGCCTCGCGCACCAGCGCCACGGTCTCGTCCACCAGTTGCAGGTGGTTCCAGCCGACCCGGTACCACTCGAGCATGCTGAACTCGGGATTGTGGCGGCCGCCGGCCTCGCCGTTGCGGAACACCCGGCCCAGTTCGTAGCAGTCGCCGACGCCTGCGGCCAGCAGCCGTTTCAGCGGATACTCGGGCGAGGTACGCAGCCAGCGCAGCGCCGGGCCGGCATCGACGTGGCCGCTGAAGCGGGTCTGGAAACTGTCGATGTTGGGTTCGGTGTTGCCGGCCGCCGACAGCATCGGCGTTTCCACCTCGAGCACGTCGCGCGCGGCGAAGAAGGCACGGATGCGCGCGTTGAGCGCGGCGCGTAGGCGCAGCGCGGCCAGGTCCGCCGCGCTCATCGCCGCGATCCGCGCGGCTGGCGCGATGCGCGCATGCGGCGGCTCATCCCTGCCCCTCGTGCGCGCCGAGCAGGGCCAGCAGCTGCGCTTCGTCCCACACCGGCACGCCCAGCTCCTGCGCCTTGTCCAGCTTGGAGCCGGCCTCGGCGCCGGCGACAACGAACGTGGTCTTCTTCGACACGCTGCCGGCGACCTTCGCCCCCAGCGCCTCCAGCCGCGCCTTGGCCGCGTCGCGGCTGAGCTGCTGCAACGTCCCGGTCAGCACCACGGTCTGCCCGTCCAGCGGCGCGGCGCGGCGCTCGGCCTGCGCCGGCGCCGCCTCCAGCAGTCGCCGCATCGCCGCATCGGCCTCGCGCAAGGCCTGCACCCTTGCCTCGTCGGCCAGATAGGCCGCCAGGTTGGCCGCGCCCGCCGCCGACAGCCCGGCGCCGGTCCAGCCGCTTTCGTTGGCGCGCAGCAGCGCAGCGAGCGTGCCGTAGGTCGCGGCGAGCCGCTGCGCGCTCTTGCCGCCGAGCTTGTCCACCGGCAGCGTGGTCAGCAGGTGCGCCAGGTCGAGGCGCTCGCGCAGTTCCGCCGGCGGCCGGCCTTCGTCGGCGAAGCGCATGTCCGCCCGGATCAGTGCATCGACCACCGCGGTATTGCCGGGTTGCTCGAAGAACGTGGCGATCGAGCGCGCGACCTCGCCGCCGATATCGGGCAGCGCCTGCAACAGCACCGCCGGCGTGCTGCGCACGAAGTCCAGCGACCCCAGCCAGTGCGCGAGCGCCTTGGCGGTGGTCTCGCCCAGATGCGGGATGCCGAGCGCGAACAGGAAACGCGGCAGCGTGGTGGTGCGGCTGGCATCGATGCCAGCGACCAGGTTTTCGGCCCACTTCGTCGCCAGCTTGCCGCTCAGATCCACGGCCAGGTGCGCGCGCAGGAACTCGGCGCGTTTCCAGTCCGGCGCTTCCTGCGCCAGCAGCGCCTGGCCCGGCGCATCGAGCGCCAACGCGCCCTTGCTGTCGGTCAACGCCTGCGCCAGGTCGGCGGCAGTCGCCGCGTCCAGCGCCGCCTTCATCCGCACCAGGTCTTCGACGCTCAGCGCGTACAGATCGGCCAGCGAATGCACGAAGCCGAACTCGACCAGGGCATCGGCCTGGCGATCGCCCAGACCCTCGATGTCCATGGCCCGGCGCGAGGCGAAATGGCGCACGGCCTCCTTGCGCTGCGCCGCGCACGCCAGTCCGCCGCTGCAACGCCAGGCCACCGCGTCCTCTTCCTTGACCAACTCCGAACCGCAGACCGGGCACGTGGCGGGCATCGTCCACGGCACCGTACTGGTTGGGCGGCGCTCCTCGATGACCCGCACCACTTCCGGAATTACGTCGCCGGCGCGGCGCACGATCACTGTGTCGCCTTCGCGCGCATCCAGCCGCGCGATCTGGTCGGCGTTGTGCAAGGTCGCGTTGGTGACGGTGACGCCGGCGACCTGTACCGGTTCCAGCCGCGCCACCGGGGTGACCGCACCGGTGCGGCCGATCTGCACTTCGATCGCGCGCAACACCGTGGACTGTTCCTGCGCCGGGAACTTGTGCGCCAGCGCCCAGCGCGGTGCGCGCGAGACGAAGCCCAGCGCCGCCTGCTGGTCGTAGTCGTCGAGCTTGTAGACCACGCCGTCGATGTCGTACGGCAGCGCGCCGCGCTTGGCGCCGATATGGTGGAAATACGCGATCAGACCGTCGAAACCGGTCGCCGTCGCGACGTCGGGCGCCACCGGGAAGCCGAAGCGCCGCAGCAGCTCCAGGGTCTGCGAATGGGTCTCAGGCAGCTCCAGGCCGCGCACCTCGCCGATCGAGTAGGCGAAGAACGCCAGCGGCCGCCGCCGGGTGACCGCCGGATCGAGCTGGCGCAGCGAACCGGCGGCGCCGTTGCGCGGGTTGGCGAGCAGCTTCTCGTTGCGCTCCAGCGCCCTTGCGTTCCAGTCGGCGAAGGCCGCGCGCGGCATGTAGACCTCGCCACGCACCTCGAGCACGGCGGGCAACGGCGCGCCGAGGGCGCGCAGCTTCAGCGGCACCGAACGCACCTGGCGCAGGTTGGCGGTGACGTCCTCGCCGGTGTTGCCGTCGCCGCGGGTGGCGCCCTGTACGAACACGCCGTCCTCGTAGCGCAGACTGATCGCCAGACCATCCAGCTTCGGCTCGACCGAGAACACCGGCGCGGCCAGGTCCAGCTCGCGCTCGATGCGCCGCTCGAAATCGGCGACCTCGACGAAGCGGATCCGGTCGTCGGCATCGTCCGCCACGCCCGGCGTCTCGAACGCATTGGCCAGCGACAGCATCGGGATCGCGTGGCGCACTTCCGGGAAGCCGCCGTCGGGCCGTGCGCCGACGCTGCGGGTCGGCGAATCGTCGCGCGCCAGTTGCGGATGTTCGGCTTCCAGCGTCTCCAGCTCGCGCATCAGCGCGTCGTACTCGGCATCGGGAATCGATGGATCGTCGTGAACGTAGTAGCGGTCGTTGGCGTCTTCGATGCGCTTGCGCAGCTCGGTAACGCGCTGCTGAAGATCGGACGTAGCGGTCATGCGCGGCCGGGGCCCGGTAACGGAGAGGGGGCGATAGTAACTGCGTGCCCGGCAAGGGGAAATGCGCATGGCCGCCGTATACCGGTCGCCGGGGCGATTTCGATCCGAATGACGGCCGCACGACTTCCGTAGCGGCGGCTTCGGTCAGCCTCGGACCAGCGGTCGCCGCACGGCCTCTCGCCCCAAGCCCAACCTTCTCTTGACGCCGTTGTGCGAATGCGTCGCGTCCGGATCGCAGGCAGAGACGTTGGTGCATCGAGTCTCACCAAGAAGCCATTCCGGTCAGGCGTCGGGATGGTCAGCCAACCATGCGAGCAACCGGACCGCATGCCGTGCCTCACGGGAGCACGGCAGAAAAGCAACAACAAAAGTCAAGGAGTCTGAACAACGCGGCCTGATCTGCCACAATCGATCGACGACCTGTCAGGACGATGTCGATGCAACTGGGTTTCGGGGACGCGGAGTACAACGGCAAGGGCAAGCGGACGCGGCGAGAGGTGTTCCTGGCTGAGATGGATCAGGCGGTGCCGTGGAATGGCCTGCGGGCGCCGATCGAGCCGCACTGCCCGAAGTCGGGCCAGCCGGGCCGTCAGCCGTACCCGCTGGAGACAATGCGTCGGAAACGGCGCGACATCCGGTGGTCCGAAACCGAATTGTAGGCATGATGCTGCATTCCTCCGCCTCAGGTCTTGTTGTTCAGACCTTCCTTAAAGCAGCTTAGCGCCTGGCGAGTTGAGCGCCGAGATCCAGTTCTGGCTGTCGAAGCCGGCGGCCGCGAACGCCGCCCGTACCGCCGGTGCCGCCGCCTCGGCCGCCGTGCGGGTCGGGAACCAGGCGAAGATGCTGGGGCCGGCGCCGGAGATGCTCGCGCCCATCGCCCCCGCCTCCAGCGCCGCCGCCTTGGCCGCATCGAAGCCGACGATCAGCGGCGCACGCCGCGGCTCGATCAGCACGTCGCGCAAGCCTGCACGCACCAGCGCCTGATCGCCGGCATGACAGCCGGCCAGCACCAGCGCCAGGTTGGAACTCTGCGCCACGAACTCGCCGAGCCGGTAATCACCGGCCAGCGCCGCGCGCGCGCGGCGCGTCTCCAGCACCGCGTCCGGATGCACCAGCAGGCTGTGCCAGGCCGCCGGCACCGGCACCGGCACCATCCGCTGCAAGGTCGCCAGCACCAGCCCGCCCAGGAACATCGGGCCGAGGTTGTCGCCGTGGCGGCTGCCGCTGGCCACCGCCTCGCCTTCCAGCGCATACGGATACAGCTGCTCGCGCGACAACGGCGCGTCCAGCAGCGCGTTGGCCGCCACCAGCGCGGCCACGCACGAGGCGGCCGAACCGCCCATGCCCGAACTGAGCGGAATGCCCTTGTCGATCTCGATCTCGAACCCGAACGGCAGCGCCAGCGCCTCGCGCAGCGCGATCAACGCCGCGCCGGCAGTGTTGCATGCGGCCTGCAACGGCAGCGCCACGGTGGTGCCACGGATCGCGGCGATGCGTACCAGCGGCGCGTCGATGCGGCGCACGCTCACCGTGTCGCCGACGCCCTCCACCGCATAGCCGAGCAGGTCGAACCCCACCGCCACGTTGGCCACCGACGCCGGCGCGAACGCGCGCGCCTCGCGCGGCGCGGCGGCGGCGCCAGGGCGCGGCGCCAGCGAAGTCTGCGCCTGACTCACAGCCGCGCGCCCTCGCCCGCCGCCACCCGCAGCAGGTCGGCGAACACGCCGGCGGCGGTGACTTCCGGACCGGCGCCGGGGCCTTGCACCACCAGCGGGTTGTCGCAATAGCGGCGAGTGGTGAACTGCACCACGTTGTCAGTCAGGCGCAGGTTGGCAAAGGCGTGCTCTGCCGGCAGTTCCACCAGGCCGACGCTGGGCGCGCGGTCCGGCGCCAGCTGCGCCACGTAGCGCAGCACGCAGCCGCGCGCCTTGGCCGCCTGCAGGCGCTGCGCGAACGCCGCGTCCACTGCGTGCAGGTGCGCCATGAAATCCTCAACGCTGGCCTGGCGCAGCGCTTCCGGCACCAGGCTCTCCACCGCCACGTCCTCCAGGCTCAGCTCGCGCCCGGCCTCGCGCGCCAGGATCACCAGCTTGCGCGCCACGTCGGTGCCGGACAGGTCGTCGCGCGGGTCCGGCTCGGTATAGCCCATGCCGCGCGCGTCGGTGACAAGTTGCGAGAACGGCACGCTGCCGTCGTACTTGTTGAACAGCCAGGCCAGGGTGCCGGAGAAGATGCCCTCGATCGCGGTGACCGCGTCGCCGGTGTCGACCAGGTCGCGCAGCGTGGTGATCACCGGCAGGCCGGCGCCGACCGTGGCCTCGTAGCGGAAGCGCGCGCCGCTGCTCTCGGCGGCGGCGCGGATCGCGTGGAAGCGCGCCAGCGGCCCGGCGCCGGCCTGCTTGTTCGGGGTGACCACGTGGATGCCGGCGGCCAGCCAGTCGGCGTAGCGGTCGGCGACGTCGGCGCTGCCGCTGCAGTCGATGATGACCGCATGCGGCAGGTGCGCCGACAGCAGGTGCGCGGTGAACGCGTCCAGGTCGGTGGGCTGCTGGCCACTGGCGAAGGCCTGCCGCCAGTCGCCGCCGATCGCGCGGGGTTCCAGGCGCATCGCGCTGCGCGAGGCGATCGCGCGCAGGCGCAGGTCCAGGTTGGCCTTGGCCAGCAGCTGCGGCTGCGCCGCGCGCAACTGGTCGAGCAGCGCCGCGCCGACGTTGCCAGGGCCGATCACCCCGACCGAGAAGGTCTGCGGCGACAGCCAGAATCCGGCATGCGCGGCGCGCAGCGCCTTGGTCGCGTGCGCGCTGTCGATGGCCACCGAGATGTTGCGTTCGGACGAACCCTGCGCGATCGCCAGGATGTTGACCTGGGCGCGGCCCAGCGACTCGAACAGGCGCGCGGCCACGCCCGGCTGTCCAGCCATGCCGTCGCCGACCGCGGCCAGCACGCTGATGCCGGTGGTCAGCTGCACCCGCTGCACCTGGCCGACCACCAGTTCGTGCGCGAACGCCGACAGCAGCGCGTCCCGCGCACGCTCGCATTCGTTCTGCCGCACCACGCAGCAGATCGAATGCTCCGAGGAGCCCTGCGAGATCATCACCACCGACACCCGCGCGTCGCGCAACGCGGCGAACACGCGCTCGGCGGTGCCGGGCACGCCGATCAGGCCGGTGCCTTCGAGGTTGAGCACGGCCAGGTCCGGGCTCAGGGTCAGGCCCTTGATCGGGCCGCTGCTGGCGCTGCTGGCGGTGATGCGGGTGCCCGGATGCTCGGGCTGGAAGGTGTTGCGGATGATGATCGGCAGGCCGCGCTCGATCGCCGGCGACATGGTCTGCGGATGCACCACCTTGGCGCCGAAATAGGCCAGCTCGCAGGCCTCGTCGTAGCTCAGCCTCTCCAGCTGCACCGCTTCGGGCACCACTCGCGGATCGGCCGACAGCACGCCGTCCACGTCGGTCCAGATATGCAGTTCGTCGGCATCGAACAAGGCGGCAAAGATCGCGCCGGAGTAGTCGCTGCCGTTGCGGCCGAGCGTGGTGATGCGCCCTGCGCGGTCGCGGGCGACGAAGCCGGTGACCACGATGCGCTGTTGCGGATGCTGCGCGCGCCAGTCCGCCAGGCGCAGCGCGCTGGCCTCCCAGTCCACGTCCACGCCCAGTTCGCCGCGATCCACCGCCAGCACCTCGCGCGCGTCCAGCACCGCGCAGTCCACGCCCAGGGCGCGCAGATGCTCGCCGAGCAGTTGCGCCGAATACACCTCGCCCAGGCCCTGTACCCGGTCCAGCACCTCGCGTGGAAGTTCGCCGATCACCGCCAGCGCGCCAAGGATCTCGGCCAGGTGCTCGAAGCGCGCATCCAGCCACTCCACGGTGGCGCCGGCGTGCTCGCCAAGCAGCGACACCGCCGCGGCGCGGTGCCGCGCGCGCGTCTCGTGCCAGCGTTCGCGCCAGTCGCTGTTCTCGCTGGCGGCCAGTTCGGCCAGTTCGATCAGCGCGTCGGTAACCCCCTTCATCGCCGAGACCACGGTGACCTGCACGTTCTCCGGGCGTGCCAGCAGCAGCTGCGCGACATGGCGATAGCGTTCGGCGTCGGCCACCGACGTACCGCCGAACTTGTGGACGACGGTACGCGCAGCGGGCGCGGATTCTGCGAGGGAAGCGGAAGCGACTGCGGGAGACGGCATGGGAGACCTCGGAGTGGAGGCCCCGCTCGCATCAGGCCGACGGGTTCCCCCGCATCCTGATCCGGGTGCGGGGCCGTGGGTTTCGACAGTTACGCGAAAACGATGGGCCGCACCGGGCTAATGGTGTGGGTGGTAATACCGGTGGTCATGCCCGCGCAGCACGTGGCCGGACGCCGCAGCGTGGACGGCACGAAGCTGGCGGCGAAGGCGAAAACGGTGGGCATGGGCGCAAGAGGACATCATGCGCCGGGGTGCTGTCAAGCACTGTCTGCCGTGTGGCGGCATGCCAGGCGCGCCCGGAGCGATCCGTTGCAAAAGTTACTATCCGCCGCCGGCGCGACAGAACCTTCGCCAGCGGCATTGCAGGACCCGCTCATCGGCGCCGCGGCCGGAGCAAGTGGTGGGGCCTGCCAGCCTGCCATGTCGATTCGCGCGGCATCGCCCAATGGCGCATCCAAGCCACGATCTTGTCCACGATTTCGGGCAGTTCCGACGCGATCAGCGCGACCACTGTCAGGAGCATCATGCCGAGCGCGGCCAATACGGGATTCATGCGTCGCACTGTAGGCAAGCGTTCGTGCTGACTCATGTTGGGAACGACAAAAACGGCGCGCGGTTGCGATGTGTTCAGTGGCGCGATCCGGGCACGGTTCGCGTGCTTGTGGCTCCTCGCTCGCGGGGCGAGGCACAGCACGGCAAAAGCCTGTGCAAAGGCGCGCGGACATGCGGTCCGCGTGCCGTGCGCCGTCAGCGCTGTCGTGGGTCAGTGTTGCTGGTTGTCCGCCGGCGGCTGTTGCTGCGGGTCGCTGGTGGGCTACTGCGGATCGGCCGGAGGCGTGGTGCCCTGGGCTGCGTCGCTGCCGGTGGCCGCACCCGTGGCGGCGGCGCCGCTGGTGGTGCCCGTCGGTGCCGCAGCGCCGTCGGCTTGGCTGGCATCGGTCGCGGGGGATGGCGTCGTCGGGTTCCGTTCCTGGGCAGGCTTGTCGCCATTGCGCTGGCAAGCGACCAAACCCGCCAGGAGCGAACCGATCAACACAAACTTCAACGTTCTACGCATGAGTGACTCCTGCCTCGCATTCGTACTGGGTTGCTGGGAGCGGCCGCCGTGGCTGGCCGGATGAGATGAAGCAGGCAATCCAGGACGCCGACATCGCCACTGCATGGGCAACCGGCCAACGGCGCCGACGTGGTGCCGCGCGCCATGCGATGGATGCATCGCTGGCGTTGTCCGGCGGCAGCCGTGCCTGGGTGGAGCCTGCAACGGGACAGGCCCGTCGCCGCGCGTCCCGGGTTGCCGCAGCGGATCCGCATCGCGGCGTCGCGATGCCGTCCTCTCCAGCATCAGCGGACGGGTACAGCCTGCGCAACGCGGTGCTCAGGCAGCGTCGGCGTAAGGTGTAAACGGCGTTATGCGGGCCGGGCGCGTAGCGACCCGATGGTGTTGATGGCGACGGCAGGCGATCCGGCTTCCAGCATGCGCGACTACGGCGAATCAGCATGCGCAACGCGGTGCATGCCGGAACCCGGGACGCGTCCTTGCCCACGTCGCCAGCGCGCGACGGCATCGGCCACGCCGAGCGCGCAAACCAACTTGCAGTGGTGACCCCGGCGCGATTCGAACGCACGACCTGTCCCTTAGGGATAGTCTGATCAACGCGGTCGGAGGATGAGGCAAGCCATATCGACCACGCCCACGGCGCTCAGACCCTCGGTTTTTCGCCGTTTCCGGCGCATTTCCGGGGTATTTCCCGGATTACAGGCACACCCTCCCCACGACAGGCAGCAACTGCTTTCGCTTCAGCCACAGGTTCGACAGCGCAAACAGCGTCAGCACTTGCGCCGTGTTCTTCGCCAGGCCGCGATAGCGCACCTTGACGTAGCCAAACTGGCGCTTGATCACCCGGAACGGATGCTCCACCTTCGCCCTCAGGCTGGCCTTGGCGTGCTCCCAGCGCTGTGCCCACTTCAATTCGCGCTTGCTCTTGATCTGCTTCAGCTTCGAGGGCTTCTCCGCGATCAGATAGCGCAGCTTGCGCTTGCTCGCCATCTCCTCGCGCTTGGCCAGCCCGGTGTAGCCGCTGTCGCCGCATACCGTGTCTTCCTTGCCGTGCAGCAGCTTGTGCGCCTGGGTGATATCTGCGGCGTTGGCCGCCGTGCATTCCAAGTGGTGCACCAGCCCGGACTCATCGTCCACGCCGATGTGCGCTTTCATCCCGAAGTAGTACTGATTGCCCTTCTTGGTCTGGTGCATTTCCGGGTCGCGCTCGCCGTTCTTGTTCTTGGTCGAGCTGGGCGCGGCAATGATCGTGGCGTCCACGATGGTGCCGCCGCGCAGGCTCTGGCCCTTGCGCGATAGGTGCGCGTTGACCCGGTTGAACAGCGTGCGCGCCAGATCGTGCGTCTCCAGCAACCGGCGGAAGTTGAGGATCGTGGTCTCGTCCGGCACCTCATCCAACCCGCCGATCCTGGCGAAACGGCGCATCGACGCCGTGTCGTACAAGGCTTCTTCCGCGCCCGGGTCGCTCAGTGCGTACCACTGCTGCAGAAAGTGGATGCGCAGCATTGTCTCCAGCGGGTACGGCTGACGGCCCGGATGGCCCGACTTCGGATAGTGCGGCGCGATCAGCGCCAGCAGGTCTTTCCACGGCACCACCTGATCCATCTCGGCCAGCAACCTTTCGCGCCGCGTCTGCTTGCGCTTGCCGTTGTACTCCGCGTCGCCGAAAGACAATTGCATCGTCGTTGTCCTGTTGGGCTTTGTACGATTGTCGCAGGATCAGAGGGAGTTGTTCAGACCATCCTTAGAACCTGTTCACGATCTTTTGAGTAGTAGTGTCAGGCATGCCAGGTGGATGAACTGCAAGCTGGTGTTGAGCTTGCGCTCGCAGTTCTTCCATAGCCTTCGGTTCTTTTCCAGCCACGCAAAGCTGCGTTCGACGCTCCAGCGCTTGGGCATGACCTTGAAGGTGTGCAGTTCGCTGCGTTTGGCGATCTGCACCGTGACTTGCTTGCCCAGGATCTCTCGTACGCCTTCGGCGAACGGTTCTGCGGTATAGCCGCTATCGCACAACAGGCTTTGCACGTGTCCCAGGTTCGGCTTGCAACGATCCAGGGATTGGAGCGCGCCTTTGCGGTCGGTCACTTCCGCCCTCGTCACCGCGACCGCATGCGGCAGGCCTTGGGTATCGACGGCGATGCGACGCTTGATCCCCGAGACCTTCTTGCCCGCGTCATAACCCTTCTGGCCGGCCGTGTCCGTGTTCTTCACGCTCTGTGCGTCCACGATCAAGAACGTGCTGCAAGCGTTGCGCCCCTGTCTCTGGCGGGCCGCGCCAACCTGATTTTTTGAGCGCCCGCTCCAGCAGGCTCACTCCTTCATCGTCTGGTTCGCTCCACTTGGCAAAGTAGCAGTGCACGGTGCGCCACTTCGGGAAGTCGCTGGGCAGCGCTGGCCACTGACAGCCGGTGTGCAGCAGGTACAGCACCGCGCACCACACGTCGTACAGATCCACGGTCCGTGGCTTGGTACGCTTGCGCGCCTGCTCCAGAATGGGGCGGATCTGCTCGAACCGCTCCCGGCTCATGTCACTCGGATACGTCTTTGTGCGCATCCGCAGAGTTTGCACTACCCGGGAAAGATCGTGAACAGGTTCTTAGGAGGGACAATGTCGCTAGACTAAGGATGGTCTGAACAACTCCCTCTGATCCTGCGACAATCGTACAAAGCCCAACAGGACAACGACGATGCAATTGTCTTTCGGCGACGCGGAGTACAACGGCAAGCGCAAGCAGACGCGGCGCGAAAGGTTGCTGGCCGAGATGGATCAGGTGGTGCCGTGGAAAGACCTGCTGGCGCTGATCGCGCCGCACTATCCGAAGTCGGGCCATCCGGGCCGTCAGCCGTACCCGCTGGAGACAATGCTGCGCATCCACTTTCTGCAGCAGTGGTACGCACTGAGCGACCCGGGCGCGGAAGAAGCCTTGTACGACACGGCGTCGATGCGCCGTTTCGCCAGGATCGGCGGGTTGGATGAGGTGCCGGACGAGACCACGATCCTCAACTTCCGCCGGTTGCTGGAGACGCACGATCTGGCGCGCACGCTGTTCAACCGGGTCAACGCGCACCTATCGCGCAAGGGCCAGAGCCTGCGCGGCGGCACCATCGTGGACGCCACGATCATTGCCGCGCCCAGCTCGACCAAGAACAAGAACGGCGAGCGCGACCCGGAAATGCACCAGACCAAGAAGGGCAATCAGTACTACTTCGGGATGAAAGCGCACATCGGCGTGGACGATGAGTCCGGGCTGGTGCACCACTTGGAATGCACGGCGGCCAACGCCGCAGATATCACCCAGGCGCACAAGCTGCTGCACGGCAAGGAAGACACGGTATGCGGCGACAGCGGCTACACCGGGCTGGCCAAGCGCGAGGAGATGGCGAGCAAGCGCAAGCTGCGCTATCTGATCGCGGAGAAGCCCTCGAAGCTGAAGCAGATCAAGAGCAAGCGCGAATTGAAGTGGGCACAGCGCTGGGAGCACGCCAAGGCCAGCCTGAGGGCGAAGGTGGAGCATCCGTTCCGGGTGATCAAGCGCCAGTTTGGCTACGTCAAGGTGCGCTATCGCGGCCTGGCGAAGAACACGGCGCAAGTGCTGACGCTGTTTGCGCTGTCGAACCTGTGGCTGAAGCGAAAGCAGTTGCTGCCTGTCGTGGGGAGGGTGTGCCTGTAATCCGGGAAATACCCCGGAAATGCGCCGGAAACGGCGAAAAACCGAGGGTCTGAGCGCCGTGGGCGTGGTCGATATGGCTTGCCTCATCCTCCGACCGCGTTGATCAGACTATCCTAAGACCCAAGCAGGGAAAGGCTTTACGTTGAAGTGTGGCTCGACTGTGGCAATTCTGTGGTAACGGCGGGCCTACTCACGCCGCTTGCCAAAAAAGTGGTGACCCCGGCTGGGTTCGAACCAGCAACCTCGTCCTTAGGAGGGACGCGCGCTATCCAATTGTGCCACGGGGCCATCTGTCTAAGGATACAGGGAGACGCTAAGTGAGCAAAGCAAAGAAGGCCGCCAAGCCGGGGCGCACCAAGACCTTCAATGGCACGCTCCCGCGCGGTATCAATGCCTCCCAGGCCGTTAGCTCTGTGGCGGGCGTGACGCTAAGAACCTGTTCACGATCTTTCCCGGGTAGTGCAAACTCTGCGGATGCGCACAAAGACGTATCCGAGTGACATGAGCCGGGAGCGGTTCGAGCAGATCCGCCCCATTCTGGAGCAGGCGCGCAAGCGTACCAAGCCACGGACCGTGGATCGGGTTCTACCCCGAAATCACGGCCGGTCGTGAAAGGGTGGAAAACTTCAAATCCTCTCTGTCAATCCTTCGCCGCATCCTTGGGTTGTGGCGCCGCTCGATGTATTGGAACACATCGGCTCTTGCCGCATCGAGTGTCGGATAGGGATGGTCTGAACAACTCCCTCTGATCCTGCGACAATCGTACAAAGCCCAACAGGACAACGACGATGCAATTGTCTTTCGGCGACGCGGAGTACAACGGCAAGCGCAAGCAGACGCGGCGCGAAAGGTTGCTGGCCGAGATGGATCAGGTGGTGCCGTGGAAAGACCTGCTGGCGCTGATCGCGCCGCACTATCCGAAGTCGGGCCATCCGGGCCGTCAGCCGTACCCGCTGGAGACAATGCTGCGCATCCACTTTCTGCAGCAGTGGTACGCACTGAGCGACCCGGGCGCGGAAGAAGCCTTGTACGACACGGCGTCGATGCGCCGTTTCGCCAGGATCGGCGGGTTGGATGAGGTGCCGGACGAGACCACGATCCTCAACTTCCGCCGGTTGCTGGAGACGCACGATCTGGCGCGCACGCTGTTCAACCGGGTCAACGCGCACCTATCGCGCAAGGGCCAGAGCCTGCGCGGCGGCACCATCGTGGACGCCACGATCATTGCCGCGCCCAGCTCGACCAAGAACAAGAACGGCGAGCGCGACCCGGAAATGCACCAGACCAAGAAGGGCAATCAGTACTACTTCGGGATGAAAGCGCACATCGGCGTGGACGATGAGTCCGGGCTGGTGCACCACTTGGAATGCACGGCGGCCAACGCCGCAGATATCACCCAGGCGCACAAGCTGCTGCACGGCAAGGAAGACACGGTATGCGGCGACAGCGGCTACACCGGGCTGGCCAAGCGCGAGGAGATGGCGAGCAAGCGCAAGCTGCGCTATCTGATCGCGGAGAAGCCCTCGAAGCTGAAGCAGATCAAGAGCAAGCGCGAATTGAAGTGGGCACAGCGCTGGGAGCACGCCAAGGCCAGCCTGAGGGCGAAGGTGGAGCATCCGTTCCGGGTGATCAAGCGCCAGTTTGGCTACGTCAAGGTGCGCTATCGCGGCCTGGCGAAGAACACGGCGCAAGTGCTGACGCTGTTTGCGCTGTCGAACCTGTGGCTGAAGCGAAAGCAGTTGCTGCCTGTCGTGGGGAGGGTGTGCCTGTAATCCGGGAAATACCCCGGAAATGCGCCGGAAACGGCGAAAAACCGAGGGTCTGAGCGCCGTGGGCGTGGTCGATATGGCTTGCCTCATCCTCCGACCGCGTTGATCAGACTATCCATAGGTCATGCGGTAGATCCGTTCGCGCTTGAGCAGGCCAAAGAAGCCCTCGCATGCGGCGTTGTCTGCGCAGTGACCCACGGCGCTCATCGAGCACACCAGGGTGTTGGTCAGCAAATACGTCTGATAGTCACCGCTTCGAAACTGACTGCCTCTATCCGAATGCAAGATCACCGGTTCGTCGCCCTGTCGCTGCCATACAGCCGTCTGCACGGCCCGGATCACCATCTGCCGATCTTGCCGATGATGCATGGACCAGCCCACCACCCGATGGTCGAACAGGTCCAAGACAACGCATAGATAGAGCTTGCCTTCCCCGGTCTTGATCTCGGTGATGTCGGTGACCCATTTGCTATCCGGCTCCAGAGCGGTGAAGTCCCGTTCCAGCCGGTTGCGCACGCCCGGCGGAGTGAGTGCCGGCCGGGCTCGCATCCCCCGACGCTTCGGGCGGGCCAACCTTGCAAGCCATCAACGGCCATCAACCGAGCCACACGGTTCAAGCCGACCCGCTGGCCTTCATCGGCCAGGTCTTCGTGCATTCGACCAGCACCTAGCGTGCACCGGCTATCCTCGTGCAGTTCACGGATGCGGCATGATAGGCGCTCGTTCTCGCGCTGGCGGGCACTCGGCAAGCGCCGGCTCCAACCGTAATAACCACTGGCCGACACCCGCAGGCAACGGCACATCAGCCGGATCGGAAACGCATGGCGGCAACGTTCGATCACCTGATACCTCAGGATGATCCCTTGGCAAAGAACGTCGCCGCTTCGCGCAAAAAATCCCGTTCCTTCTTCACCCGCGCCAGTTCACGCTTCAGACGCACCAGCTCCTCATCGCGTGGTGTGCCCGCGCCAGCAAAGGCACCGTTGCCTCGGCTTGTGGCCTCACGCTTCCAGCGGGTCAACAGGTTGTCACGGATACCCAGCTCCCGAGCCACCTGTGCACAACTGACGCCCGGCTGGCTAGCTTGTTCAAGCGCACCACGCTTGAACTCCACACTGAACTTTCTTCGCTTCGACATGAACACTCCTCATCGGCCGCATCGGCCTTCTCGTCAGTGTCCGTGATAACGGGGTAGAACCCGTCGCACGATCGCCGCCCTTGCCAAGCCCGGCAAGGTGCGCGGCGGCGGCGGCCGGACCCGCCGGGTCTGCTAAAATTGACGGCTAGTCGCGTCCCGCGTCTCCCGCCTGCGGTCGCCTTCCCTGTCGCAACGATTTCCAGGAGATTCCATGTCCGCTGACCTGCTCAAGGCGCTCGGCCTGACCGCGTCCAATTCCGGCACCTACCTCGGCAACGGCGAGTGGTCCGCGGCCACCGGCGCCGGCGTGCTGCAGCCGCTGAACCCCTCCAGCAACGAGATCATCGCCGAAGTGCAGGCGACCACCGCGCAGGACTACGAGACCGTGGTCGCCCGCGCCCAGGCCGCGTTCAAGGTCTGGCGCACCACCCCGGCGCCGCGTCGCGGCGAGGCGGTACGGCTGTGCGGCGATGCGCTGCGCCGGTACAAGGACGCGCTGGGCTCGCTGGTGGCGCTGGAAATGGGCAAGAGCAAACCGGAAGGCGACGGCGAAGTGCAGGAGATGATCGACATCGCCGATTTCGCGGTCGGCCAGAGCCGCATGCTGTACGGCTACACGCTGCACTCCGAACGTCCGGGCCACCGCATGTACGAGCAGTACCAGCCGCTGGGCCTGGTCGGGATCATCAGCGCGTTCAACTTCCCGGTCGCGGTGTGGGCGTGGAATGCCTTCCTGGCGGCGATCTGCGGCGACATCTGCCTGTGGAAGCCGTCCAACAAGACCCCGCTGACCGCGATCGCGTCGATGCGGATCTGCAACGACGCGCTGCGCGATGCCGGCTTCCCCGACATCTTCTTCCTGATCAACGATGCCGGCACCGAACTGGCCGAGACCCTGGTCGAGGACAAGCGCGTCGCGCTGATCAGCTTCACCGGATCGACCCAGGTCGGGCGCCACGTCGCCGAGAAATGCGCACGGCGCCTGGGCCGCTGCCTGCTGGAGCTGGGCGGCAACAACGCGATCATCCTCGACGAGAGCGCCGACCTGAAGCTGGCGATCCCCGGCATCGTGTTCGGCGCGGTCGGCACCGCCGGCCAGCGCTGCACCACCACGCGCCGGCTGATCGTGCACGCCTCGATCTACGACACCGTGCTGGCGACGCTGCGCAAGGCCTACCAGCAGGTCGAAGGCAAGATCGGCGATCCCACCGACCCGGCCAACCTGATGGGACCGCTGAACAGCCGCGGCGCGGTCGAGCAGTTCCTGGCCTCGATCGAGAAGGCCAAGGCCGCCGGCGGCACCGTCGAGACCGGCGGCACCGCGCTGGACCGGCCCGGCAACTTCGTGCTGCCGGCGATCGTCACCGGCCTGCACAACGGCGACGAGGTGGTGCAGCACGAGACCTTCGCGCCGATCCTGTACGTGATGAAGTACGACACCCTGGACGAGGCCATCGACATGCAGAACGGCGTGCCGCAGGGCCTGTCCTCGTCGATTTTCACCCAGAACCTGAAGGCGGCGGAGAAGTTCCTGTCCGCGGCCGGCAGCGACTGCGGCATCGCCAACGTCAACATCGGCACCTCCGGCGCCGAGATCGGCGGTGCGTTCGGCGGCGAGAAAGACACCGGCGGCGGCCGCGAATCCGGTTCGGACGCGTGGAAGGTGTACATGCGCCGGCAGACCAACACGATCAACTACTCCGATTCGCTGCCGCTGGCGCAGGGCATCAAGTTCGACCTGTAAGCGATGCGCCTGGCCGCCCTGTCCGATATCCACGGCAACCTGCCCGCCCTGGAGGCGGTGCTGGCGGACATCGGGCGGCGCGGCGTGGAGCGGATCGTCAACCTCGGCGACATCGTCTCCGGCCCGCTGTGGCCGCGCGAAACCGCCGCGCGGCTCATGCCGCTGGCGCTGCCCACGGTGCGCGGCAACCACGAGCGCCAGCTGTGCGAGCTGGCGCCCGCGGCGATGGGCGCCAGTGACGCCTACGCGCATGCGCGGCTGACGCCGGCGCAGCGGCGCTGGCTGGACGCGTTGCCGCCGACCCTGGCGCTGCCGCAGGCGCTGCTGTGCCACGGCACCCCGCACGACGACCTGGGCTGGCTGCTCGACGACCTGGTCGGGACGCGCTTGTTGGCCGCCGATGCGCAGCGCGTGCGTGAACGGCTCGGCGCTACGCCGGCCGCGGCGTTGGTGCTGTGCGGGCACAGCCACGTGCCGCGCACGCTGCGCCTGGACGACGGACGGCTGCTGTGCAATCCGGGGAGCATCGGCCTGCCCGCCTATGCCGAGGCGCAGCCGCAACCGTACCGTGTCGAAACCGGCACGCCGCAAGCACGTTATGCGCTCCTGGAGTACAGCGACGGCCGCTGGGACGCACAGCTGCTGGCCGTCGACTACGACCATGCCGGCGCCGCGGCGCAAGCGCAGCGCAACGGCTGCTCGGAATGGGCGCATGTGCTGCGCCACGGGTGCCTGCCCGGATGAGCGGCGCACGGCGGGTGCGGTTCTGGGATAATTCACCCACCCCGCACGCGAGCGGGCCCACCAGGCGCATGCCGCCCTCACCGCATGAGAATCCCCAATGAGTGTCGTACGTGAAACCAATTCGCTCGCCGTGGTCAGCCTGGTTGCGGGCATCCTCGGCTGGACCCTGATGCCGGTGCTGGGCAGCCTCGGAGCGATCGTCACCGGGCACCTGGCGCGCGCGGAGATCCGCCGCCAGCCGCAGCGCTTCCAGGGCGACGGGCTGGCGGTGGGCGGTCTGATCCTGGGCTGGGCCGCGGTGATCCTCGCGATCCTGTCGGTGCTGGCCTTCGTGCTGTTCTTCGGCGGGCTGGCCTGGTTCGCCAGCACCCGGTCCTGAGCCGATGACCGCCTCCGCTCCGCGCGAGCGCTTCAGCGACCGTGTCGCCGACTACGTCCGCTACCGCCCCGACTATCCGCCGGCGCTGCTGGACTGGGTGCACGGGGAACTCGGCGTGGCGCGCCACGCGCAGGTCGCCGACATCGGCGCCGGCACCGGCATTTCCACCCGCATGTTCCTGCAGGCCGGGCATCCGGTGCTGGCGGTGGAACCGAACGCGGCGATGCGCGCGGCGGCCGAGACGTTGCTGCGCGGCATGCCCGGCTTCGCCGCGATCGACGGCAGCGCCGAGGCCACCACCCTGCCCGCCGCCAGCATCGACCTGATCAGCGCTGCGCAGGCCTTCCACTGGTTCGACCTGGACGCGGTGCGCCGCGAGTGGGTGCGCGTGCTGCGCCCTGGTGCGCTGGCGCTGGTGTACTGGAACTCGCGGCTGCTCGACGGCACGCCGTTCCTGCTCGGCTACGAGCAACTGTTGCTCGACTACGGCACCGACTACAGCGCGGTGGCCGAGCGCTACCACGACGATGCGACCATGCAGCGCTGGTTCGGCGCCGGGCTGCGCGGCACGGCCCAGTTCCCGAACGTGCAGAAGCTGGACTACGACGGCCTGCGCGGGCGCCTGCTGTCCTCGTCCTATGCGCCGCTGGCCGGGCATCCGCGCCACGCGCCGATGCTGGACGCGCTGCGCGCGCTGTTCGATCGCCACCAGGTCGATGGCCTGATCGAGGTCCACTACCGTACCCGTGCTTTCGCCGGCGCCTTGAACTGAGCCGTGCCCATGTATTCCCTCGCCCGCCCGTTGCTGTTCGCCTTCGACGCAGAGCGCGCCCACGCGCTGGGCCTGCGCACGATCGAGATGGTCTACCGTACCGGCGCCAATCCGCTGCTGGCCAAGGCGATCGCGCCGATGCCCACGCGCGCGTTCGGCCTGGAGTTTCCCAATCCGGTCGGGCTGGCCGCAGGCCTGGACAAGAACGGCGAGCACATCGACGCGCTGCTGGCGCTGGGTTTCGGCTTCGTCGAGATCGGCACCATCACCCCGCGGCCGCAGCAGGGCAATCCGAAGCCGCGCCTGTTCCGCCTGCCGCGCGAACAGGCGGTGATCAACCGCATGGGCTTCAACAACCTCGGCGTGGATGCCCTGGTGCGCAACGTCGAACGCGCGCGCCGCCGCCATGGCCTGCTCGGCATCAACATCGGCAAGAACAAGGACACGTCCAACGAGGACGCCGCGTGGGACTACCTGCATTGCCTGGAAAAGGTCTATGCGCTGGCCGACTACGTGACCGTCAACATTTCCTCGCCGAACACCGCCGGCCTGCGCGAGCTGCAGGAGGAACAGGCGCTGCGGCAGCTGGTGTCGCAGCTGCGCGAGGCGCAGGAAACGCTGGCCGCGCGCCACGGCAAGCGCGTGCCGATGCTGGTCAAGGTGGCGCCGGATCTGAGCGACAGCGACATCGACGCGGCGGCGCGGGTGCTGTCGGACCTGCAGGTGGACGGGGTCATCGCCACCAACACCACCGTCGCCCGCCCCGGCCTGGAGCACAACGCGCTGGGCGCCGAAGCGGGCGGCCTGTCCGGCGCGCCGTTGCTGGGCCAGTCCACTCTGGTACTGCGGCGCCTGCGCGCGCGCCTGCCCGAGGCGATCCCGCTGATCGGGGTCGGCGGCATTCTCTCCGGGGCCGATGCGGTGGCGAAGATGGCCGCCGGTGCGGCGCTGGTGCAGTGCTACAGCGGACTGGTGTTCCGCGGCCCGGAGCTGATCGGCGACTGCGTCGAGGCGATGCGCCGGCGCCGCGAGGCGCCCAGCCGCGGCGCGGTCGCCGCGGTATGAGCAACGCCTGGTCGCTGACCGCGCAAGCGCCGCTGCAGGCGCGCAACACGTTCCATGTCGCCGCGCAGGCGCCTTGGCTGCTGCAGATCTTCGCTCCCGACGCGCTGCCCGAGGCGCTGCTGGCGCCGCAACTGGCCGGCGCGGCGCTGCTGCCGCTGGGCGGCGGCAGCAACCTGCTGTTCGCCGGCGACGCGCCCGGCGTGGTGCTGGCCTTCGCCAACCGCAGCATCGACACGCTCGAGCATCGCGCCGACTACGCCATCGTCCGCGTCGGCGCCGGCGTGGGCTGGCACGAGCTGGTGATGTGGTCGTTGGCGCAGGGCCTGTCGGGGCTGGAGAACCTGGCGCTGATCCCGGGCACGGTCGGCGCCGCGCCGATCCAGAACATCGGCGCCTATGGCGCGCAGGTCGGCGAATTCGTGCACGTGGTCGAGGCCTACGACCGCGCCGACGCGCACTTCGTGCGGCTGGACGCGGCGGCCTGCGAGTTCGGCTACCGCGACAGCCTGTTCAAGCGCCAGCCCGACCGCTATCTGATCGCCGCGGTGGAGTTCAACCTGCCGCGGCTGCATGCGCTGCGCCTGGACTACGCCGGCATCGGCGAGGAACTGGACGCGCTCGGCATCGCCACGCCGGGCGCGCCCGACGTGGCGCAGGCGGTGATCAACATCCGCCGCCGCAAGCTGCCCGACCCGGACGTGCTCGGCAATGCCGGCAGCTTCTTCAAGAACCCGCTGCTGCCGGCCGAACAGGCGCAGGTGCTGCAGCATGCCCATCCGGCGCTGCCGGTGTTCACCGGCGACGGCGAGAACCAGCGCAAGCTGTCGGCGGCCTGGCTGATCGAGGCCTGCGGCTGGAAAGGCCATCGCGACGGCGACGCCGGCGTCTCGGCCGCGCACGCGCTGGTGCTGGTCAACCACGGCCAGGCCAGCGGCGCCGAGTTGCTGGCGCTGGCACGGCGCATCTCGGCCTCGGTACTGGAGCGCTTCGGCGTGCTCCTGGAGCCGGAACCGCGCATCGTCGGCGCGCACTGGTGATCCCGGCGGTCTCGCTGCGCGCGGCCGCCTGATGCTGGCCAGCACGCTGTCGTTCGGCGCGATGGTGATCGCGATCAGGCTGGCCTCGGCGCACCTGTCCACGGTGGAGATCGCCTTCTTCCGCAACCTGTTCGGCCTGCTGTTCCTGCTGCCGATGCTGGTGCGCCCGGGCCAGCCGCTGCCGCGCACCGCGCAGTTGTCGCGCTATCTGCTGCGCACCGCGGTCGGCCTGGTGTCGATGCTGGCCGGATTCTGGGCGATCGGCCACCTGCCGCTGTCGCAGGCGATCGCGCTGTCCTACTACCCCCAGATGCCCTTTCGGCTGGCTGTCGCTGGTATATGGTGGTCGCATTGGCCGCGTCGTCGAGCGCGCTTGGGCGCGATATTGATGACGCCGCCCACCGTGCCGTTGGGCGACATGCCCAACAGCAGCGCGCCAGGCCCTTTCACCATCTCGATGCGCTCGACGTACTCGGTCCTGACGCGGTCGTCGGACGCGATTCCGTAGATCCCGTCGAAGGCGATCTCGCCGCCGCGGCCGCTGACGCCATTGGACATCTTGCCCTGCACCCGCCCGTCCTCGAACGGAATCCGCAGGCCGCAGGCGTGCGCCAGATCGGTCAGTGCGCCCGCCAGCGTCTGCGCCGGCGCCTCCACCGCGCCGGCGGTGGCCTGCGATGCGCAGGCACTTGTCCGGCGAGCGCGGCCAGGACCGCGGCCAGCAGCGTACTGGGAACCCAGGATGCCCTTGCATCGCCTGCCATGGTCGAGGAGAGGAACGCGCCGGCGCCGAGGACGGGGGCCGCTGGTCGGCCGCATCGCGCGACCGGCGTGGCGCCGGGCCGGTGCGGTCCAGGGACCGCCCCCGCACAGCTCAGGTCGCCTGGCGGTGGCACACGCCTGCGTCCACGCTCCTACCGATGTGGGCTGTGGCGCGCAACCCGCAACCCGGCGATCGACTCCCTAGCGCTTGGCGACCAGCAACGCGATCCCGGCCACCACCAGCCCGATGCCCCCCCACTCGCGAAGCGAGGGCCTCTCGTGCAGGAACACGAAAGCCAAGACCAGCACCAGGACCACGCTGAGCTTGTCGACCACGGCGACCTTGCCGAGTTCGCCGACCTGCAGTGCGCGGAAATAGCAAAGCCACGATGCCCCCGTCGCCAGGGCCGACAGGACCAGGAAGACCTGGGTCCGCCCCGGCAGGGCCAGCGGATTGGACCACTTGCCGGTCGCGATGACCAGGGGCAACAGCACCGCGACGACGATGATCGTCCTGACCGCCATCGCCAGATCGGAATCGACGCCCTTCACGCCGACCTTGGCGAAGAGCGCGGTCAATGCCGCAAACAGCGCGGACAGGCCCGCCCAGAGGATCCACTGCGACGCGTTGTGCATGGGTGCGGCTCCTGTCGGTTCCGGCGCCTACGCGCGTGCCGGTCGGTGAACGAGGGGGAAAACGATGGACACTTCGAGGCCGGGATGGTTGTCCTGCAACGTCAGGCCGGCGCCGTGCAGGGTGGACACGGCGTCGACCAGGCACAGGCCCAGGCCGTTGCCTGGCGTGGACCTGCTCACGTCCAGGCGGAAGAACCGGTGCAGCACCTTGGCCCGATACGCCGCCGGTATCCCGGGGCCGTCGTCGGCGACGGTGAGCACCACCGCGTCTGCACGGCGCCGCGAGGCGACCGCGATGCGGGCGCCGGCCGGACTGTGATGCGATGCGTTCTCCACCAGGTTGACGAGCATCTGAATCAGCAACTCGCGGTCGCCGTGTAGCGAAAGTTCCCGGTCCTGGCGGACCACCAGTTGCTGCGACTTGTCCTCGATCACCGGCTGATAGAGGTCGACGACGGTATCGATGATGTCGGCGACATCGACCGGGCCGAAGTTAGCGCGCCGGTGTCCGCTCTCGATCTGGGAGATGCGCAGCAGCGCGGAGAACGTCTGCAGGATGCCGTCGATGTCGACCAGCGCTTCGCCGATCGTGGACTGCAGGCGGCCGCTGCCGGACGCGCTGCCCTGCGCCAGTTCCAAACGTTGTCGCAGCCGCGTGAGCGGCGTGCGCAGGTCGTGTGCGACATCGACGGAGACCTGTTTCAGGTCCTCCATCAGCGCCGTGATCCGGTCCAGCATGCTGTTCAGGCTCGCCGCGAGATGGTCGAACTCGTCGCCGCTGCCGTTCAGCGCGATGCGTCGGCCGAGGTCGCCATTGACGATGTCCCGGCTGGTCTGGCTGACCTCCTCGATCCTGCGCAGCACGGCCGCGCTCATCACCGCGCCCCCGGCCAGCACCAGCAGCATCGCCACCGACAGGCCCAGCAGAAAGGACCGGGTGACCGACTCCCTGAGCTCATGGATCTGGTGCGAGCTGGTCCCCACGAAGAGGTAGCCGCCGTCGCTGGTGGCCTCGCCGAAGCCACGGACTTCGGCGGCCGGAGCGCGCTCCCCGGACGCCCCCCCCGGCTGGTCCCTGATCCCGGGCAGCGGCGAGAGCGGCGGCAAGTTGCCTGCCACGCGTTCACCATCGGCATCCTGCAGGACATAGTGGAAGCCGCTGAGTTCCTTGATGGAGGAATCGATGACGGGGGCCAGCGATTTGACGCTGGTCCCGGCGGCGGCCGTATGGATCTCGCGCAGTTCGGCGGCGACGCCGCTATCGATCTGTTGCTTCATGAAGCGGCTGGTCGACCACATGATGACGCCGAACATCACCAGGAAACTGGTGCCGGTGATGGCGGCATACAGGAGGGTCAGCCGGAAGCTGGAGGTCCGAACCAGTCTCGCCAGCTTCATGGGCCGGGCTCGCGCAGCGAATAGCCGGCTCCCCGCACCGTGTGGATCAGCGGCTCGCCGCCCTCGCTGTCGAGCTTGGCGCGCAGCCGGCTCATGTGGCTCTCGACCACGTTGGTCTGCGGATCGAAGTGCAGGTCCCACACCTTCTCGAGCAGCATGGTGCGGGTGACCACCTCCCCGGCATGCCTGAGCAGGACTTCCAGCAACCGGAACTCCCTGGGCTGCAGTTCCACCGCCCGCCCGCCCCGGCGCACGACCCGCGCCAACAGGTCCATCTCGAGATCCGCCGTGCGCAGCACGGTGTCGGCAGCGGTCTTGCGCGGCCGCCGGCCCAGGGCGGCAACGCGGGCAGCGAGTTCGGAGAAGGCGAAGGGTTTCACCAGATAGTCGTCGGCACCGGCGTTGAGGCCGCTGACCCGGTCGTCGATGCCTCCCAGGGTGGTCAGGAACAGCACCGGGACCTCGATCCCGGCCGCCCGCAGGGTCCGCACCAGCGCCAGGCCGTCCAGCCCCGGCAGCATGCGATCGACCAGCAGCAGGTCCCAGTCCTGCCCGGTGGCCTGGAACAGGCCGTCGCGGCCGTCCGCAGCGACCGAAACATTGTGCCCGGACTGCACCAGACCTGCCGCCACGTAGCGGGCGGTCTCGGCATCGTCTTCGACCAGCAGAATCCTCACGGGCGTCCGTCCATCGCGCAAGCTTGTAGATGTTAGCCACCGCATGCGTCAAGTTGTGAATTCGCAACCTTGCGCCAACCGGCGCGTGAAGGCCGCGGCGGTAGATTGGCGCCATGACTCCTCTCTCCCCTGTCGCCAGGCGCGTCCGCAACGTGCTGGCATCGGCCGCGATGTTGGCCCTGGCCGGTTGCGCGAGCTATCGGCCCGCGCCGCTGGACCTGTCCGTCTCGGCGAAGGCCAGCCTCGGCGAGCTTGACCACCGCCAGGCCCTGCCCGCCCAACCAGGCCTGCAGGACATCGCCAGGCTGGCCATCGCCAACAACCCGGACCTGGTCGCGGCGCGGCTGCAGCGGGGCATTGCCGAGGCGCAGCTGCAGGCCGCGGGCACCTTGCCCAATCCGGTACTGAACCTCGGCTATGCGCGCGTGCTCAGCGGCCCCGGCGCGCTGCCGGCGCTGGCCGCGGCCATCAGCCAGAACGTCAAGGCCCTGGTCACGCTGTCGGCCAAGCGCGACGCGGCGCAGGCCACGCTCGGCTCGGTCGATGCCGGCATCGTCTGGCAGGAGTGGCAGGTGGCGACCAAGGCCGAACTGACCGCGATCGAGTTGTCCGCTGCGCGGCGGCAGCTGGCCCTGGCCAGGGAAAGCGCACGGCTGTGGTCCGAGGAAGTCGCGCGCGACCGCACCGCGCTGGCCCGCCAGGATCTGAGCATGGCGATGCTGGTGCTGGACGCGAACGCGCTGGCCGATGCGCAACTGCAGGTGTCCACGCTGGAAACCACTGTGCTCGTCAAGCAGCAGGACTTGAACGGCCTGCTGGGTCTCGGGCCGGACGTGGTCCTCGACATCGCACGGCCGGCGGCGGTCGCCCCTGCCGATGCGCAGGCGGTGAGGGCACGCCTGCACGACCTGGTGCGCCACCGGCCCGACCTGATCGCGTTGCAACTGGGCTACCAGGCGCAGGAACAGCAGGTACGCGCCGCGGTGCTGTCCCAGTTTCCGATGCTGTCGATCGGCGCCAGCTACGGGCGCGACACCGGCAACGTCAAGACGCTGGGACCGGACGTGTCGATGGAGTTGCCGGTATTCGACCGCAACCAGGCCGGCATCGGCCAGGAAGCGGCGAACCGGGACAAGCTGCGGGCCGAATTCGAGGCGCGCCTGATCGCCGCCAGGAGCGAGGTGGAATCGCTGCTGGCGCAGCAGGCGCTGACCCTGCGCCAGCGCGACGAAAAGGCCGCCCTGGTCGCGCAGGCGGCACCGCTTCGACCCGCGCTGGAGCGTGCCCTGAGCCGCCAGGACATCGACGCCAAGGCGTATGTCCAGTCGGTCGCGACCGGCAATACCAAAGCGCAAGAGTTGCTTGCGCTCGAAGCCAGCGCCGCGGCCCAGAACCTGGCCATCGCCACCCTGGTCGGCGCCGGCATGCCGGCCATGCGCCTGCCGCAGGGGAGCGACCCTTTCACCGATACCGGAAGCGTGCCATGAACACTCGACTCGCCTGGGCGCTGCCGCTGTGCCTTCTAGCCGGCTGCGGCAGCCCGCCGCCGCCCATGCCGCAGAGCAGCGTCCTGATCGACAGCGAACTGCCTCGGCAGACCACGATGACGCACAACGTCCAGGCCTATGGCACGGCGATCGCGTCCGTGGGCGGCAGCTTCACCATCAGCCGGGCGGTGGACGGCCTGGTCACCCGCGTCATGGTCGCCGCCGGGCAGCGGGTCGGCAAGGGACAGCCGCTGCTGGAGTTCCAGTTGTCCTCGTCCACGGCGAGCGCCCTGACCCAGGCCGGCAGCGCGCTGGCCGCGGCCCGCGAAGAACAGGCGCGGATCGATCGCCTGCTTGCGGACAACCTGGCCACCCGCGATCAGAAGAACCAGGCCGACAAGGCCGCGTCCGACGCCGCCGCCGCCCTGCACGCGGCGTCGGCCGATGCCGGCGGCCGCAGCGTCACCCAGGCCATCGCCGCCCCGTTCGATGGCGTGGTGGAGACAGTTTCGGTCGCGCGCGGCGACCGCGTCGCGGCCGGCGCCGCCCTGATGGCGCTCACCCAGCGCCAGGGGCTGGCCGTCGCGTGCGGTGTCGAACCCGCCGATGCGACACGCGTGGTCGCAGGCCAGAACGTCGTGCTGACGCCGCTGGCCGGCGGGCGGCCCATGCATGGCAGCGTGACCCGGATCGGCCAGGTGCTGAACGACAGGACCCGCCTGATCGACGTGGAGGTCGGCGTCGACGGCGAGCCGATCAGGGGCATGGCCTATCGGGCCGACATCGGCGCCGGCACCGTGTCCGGCTGGAGCGTGCCGGCGGCCGCGGTGCTGGACGATGCGCAGGGCACATACCTTTTCCAGGTCAAGGGCATGACCGCCAGACGCGTTGCCGTCTCGCGCCTGGGTCCGGCGCAGGCCCTGCATGTGCTGGTCGATGGCAAGCTCGACGGGAAACAGGCCGTCGTTTCTGCAGGCGCCTATCAGCTGTCGGACGGCGCGCAGGTGCGGCCCTCGCCCAGGCCCGCGCAAGCGCCGCCAGGCGGGAGCGGACGATGAGCTTCGTCGCGCTGGTCGATCGCCACGCCAAGTCGATCCTGGCGGTGGCCGCGGCGCTGGTCATCGCCGGGGTGGTCGTGGCCATGACGCTTCCGCTGGGCCTATTCCCGCAGGTGGCGTTCCCGCGCGTGGTGGTCGATCTGGCCTCCGGCGACCGGCCCGCCACACAGACGGTGCTGTCGGTCACCCGTCCTGCCGAAGAGGCGATCCGCTCCATTCCCGGCGTGCGCGCGGTGCGCTCGGCCTCCTCGCGCGGCTCGTCGCAGATCTCGGTCGATTTCGGCTGGGGACGCGACATGATCGCCTCGACCCTGCTGGTCGACGCGGCGCTGGCCCAGGCGCTGCCGACCCTGCCCGCCGGCACCCGCTACGACGTCCGGCGCATGGACCCGACGGTCTTCCCGATCATCTCCTACTCGCTGACGTCCGACACACTCTCGCAGAGCCGGCTGCACGACCTGGCCCAGCTCGATCTCGCGCCGCGCCTGGCGTCGGTGCCCGGACTCTCGCGGGTCAAGGTGCAGGGCGGCGACATCGAGGAAATGCAGGTCGAGGCCGATCCCCATCTGCTGGCCAATTACGGCCTCAGCCTGGACGATCTGGTCAGCACCGTGTCGGCGTCGGCGCAGATCCAGGCGGTCGGCCGCCTGCAGGACCGCAGCAAGCTGTCGCTGATCGTCGCCGCCAGCGACGCCCAGTCGCTGGCGCAGTTGCAGAACATCGTCGTGCGCTCGGGTCCCGATGGCCTGGTGCGGTTGGCGGACGTGGCCAGCGTCCATCCAGGATCGGCGCCGAACTGGATCCACGTGGCCGAGGACGGCCACCCCGCGGTCCTGCTCAACGTGTACGCGCAGCCGGACGGCAATGCCGTGGCCATCGCCAAGGACGTCCGCCAGCGCCTGGCGGCCACGCCGTTGCCTACCGACGTCAAGCTGCTCAACTGGTACGACCAGAGCCGGCTGGTGGCCGACGCGCAGGCCAGCGTCCGCGAAGCGATCGCCATCGGCCTGGTCCTGGCCGGGCTGATCCTGTACCTGTTCCTGCGCAATGCGCGCATCGTCCTGATCGCGGTCGTGGTGGTCCCGGCCGTCATCGCGGTATCGGCGCTGCTGCTGGGCGCGCTGGGGATGACCTTCAACATCATGACCCTCGGCGGCATAGCCGCGGCGGTGGGGCTGGTGATCGACGACGTGATCGTGATCGTCGAGCACGTCGCCCGGCGCGCCGGCGCGCGGGGGGACGGGCCTTCCGGCCGCGGCCAGGTCCTGCCCGCGGCCCGCGAGTTCCTGCACCCGCTGACCGGCTCGAGCCTGGCCAC
Source organism: Xanthomonas theicola (assembly GCF_014236795.1). Lineage (NCBI taxonomy): Bacteria > Pseudomonadati > Pseudomonadota > Gammaproteobacteria > Lysobacterales > Lysobacteraceae > Xanthomonas > Xanthomonas theicola. The sequence continues at coordinate 2,088,824 of NZ_CP049017.1, forward strand.
GCTGATCGTGTTCGTCCCGCTGAGCTTCCTCGGCGGCGTCACCGGCGCGTTCTCCCGCGCGCTGGCCATCACCATGGCCTCGTCGCTGACCGTGTCGTACCTGTTCGCCGCGCTGGTCGTGCCGCTGCTCGCCCGCCGCTTCATCGATTTCAGCCGCTGGAAGGACCCGGCCGAACAGCGCGGCGGACGGCTGAACCGGATCCACGATGCACTGCTGGAAAAGGCCTCGGCCAAACCGCTGCGCCTGCTGTGGATACTGGTTCCGCTGCTGGTGCTCGGCAGCGTGGCGTGGATGCAGGTGCCCAGCGGCTTCATGCCGAAGGTCGACGAAGGCGGCTTCGTCATGGATTTCCGCTCGCCACCGGGAACGTCCCTGCAGGAAACCGAGCGCGAGCTGCTGCAACTCGATGCGCTGCTCAAGGCGCAGCCGGAAGTGGAGACCTTTTCGCGCCGGACCGGCACCGGGCTGGGCGGCGGCCTGGGCGAGCCGCACCATGGCGACTACTTTGTGCATCTGACCGCCGACCATGCGCGCAGCACCGAGGAGGTGATGAGCGCGGTGCGCGCGCAGGCGACGGCCAGGATCCCCGGGCTGGAAGTGGAACTGGCCCAGTTGATGGAGGACCTGATCGGCGACCTCACCGCAGTGCCGCAGCCGATCGAGGTCAAGCTGTACGCCGAGGACCAGACCGTGCTGATCCCGCAGGCGCAAACGGTCGCGCGGCTGATCGCCGGGATTCCCGGGATCGTCGAGGTCAAGGACGGCGCCAACCTGGCCGGCGACGGCATCGACCTGAAGGTCGACCCGGCGCGCGCAGGCATGGAATCGGTCGCCCCGGCCGCGGTCGGCAGCGCGGTCAATACGGCGATCAACGGCGTGATCGCCGCGCAGTTGCCCACCGCCAGCAAGCTGGTCGACGTACGCGTGCGCGCCACCGGGGCCACCGGCCTGACCCGCGAAGGTCTGCAGGACCTTCCGGTGCGCGCGCCCGACGGACACGTGTTTCCGCTCAAGCGCGTCGCCGACCTGACGCCGGTCAGCGGCGAGCCGGAGATCGGCCGGGACGACCTGCAGCCGATGATCGCCGTCACCGCGCGGATCGAGGGACGCGGCATCGGCGCGGCCGCCGCGGACGTGCGGAAAGCGCTGGACCGGCCGGGCGTGCTGGCGCCCGGCGTGCGCTACGCGATGGGCGGGCTCTACGCGCAGCAGCAGCAGGCGTTCACCGGCCTGATCGCGGTGTTCATCGCCGCCTTCGTCGCCGAACTGATCCTGCTGCTGGTGTTGTACGAGGACCTGTGGGCGGCGCTGGTCATCGTCGGCACCTCCCTGTTCTCGACCACGGCGGTGTTCACCGCGCTCTGGATCACTGGCGTCGAACTCAACATCACCGCGCTGATGGGCATGACGATGGTGATGGGCATCTCCACCGAGATGGCGATTTTCCTGGTCAGCGAGTTCCAGGACCTGGCACGCCATCTGCCCAGGAGACAGGCCCTGTTGGAGGCCACCCGCAACCGCCTGCGGCCGATCACCATGACCACGCTGGCCGCGGTCCTCACCCTGCTGCCGCTGGCGTTCGCGCTGGGCCGGGGCGCGGGCATCCAGCAGCCCCTGGCCATCTCGATCATCGCCGGACTGGCCTTGCAGTACCCGTTGGTGCTGGTGGTGCTGCCGGTCGCGCTGAACGCGGTACCGCTCGGCTTCGGCCGCCAGCAACCGGACCCGGCGGCCCATGCGGCCTAGCAGCGCAACCGCGCAGCGGCAGCGGGTCGCCGATGTCGCCAGCCGGCAACGGATCCGCACGCCGCGGCGCGGCGCGGCGATGCGTCCGCGCCAGCGCATCGATCGCCACTGGCGGCTCGGACGCGACCGTGCCGACAAACCGAGGGCACTGCAGGCGACCCACGCTGGGATCGGGATCACGGGACCTCGCCGGTCCGCTGCGGCGCCCTGACATACCCGTGTCCAATTTGAATCCGATACTTGCGCGCTTCCGCAGACGAGGGAGGGCTAGCGATGCCGGCGCCAGAAACGAACGACAAAATTCCACAGGACCGCGTAGACACCTGCTGGACGTGACCAAGGTCCGCGCCCCGCAATCCGCCTGGCAGGCTGCTGAAGAACCTCATTCTCGCTAGACTTACCCTGATCAGTTGACGAGCCCAGTCTATGCGCGGAAGTGACGTGTTCATGGAGCAGTCGTTCACTGTATCGACAAGGCTAAGGCCAGCGGTACCTGGCAATTCGTATTTCAGCAGCCTGCCAGATGTCGCAGCGCTGGTTCCCGTGGCGTCGCCGCTGCCAACCTGGATTCACTATCCACGGAGCCGAGGTCCTGCGCTCGCGCCGATGCACGCCGAGGGTGCAGCGCAGTCCCTGGCATCCCGGCCCCTGCGCGTTGGCCGGTCGGCACAGGGCCGCGGCCCGGCCCATCGCCCATCGCTGCGCCAACCGCCGCTCCATTGTCGCCTCGCCGATGCAACCCTATGCGCATCCCGATTGCCGACGAACTTGATGGCCAATCGCATGCATTCCCTGTGCCATGACGCCTGACACGCGTTTTTCGACCGGACCTCACCTCACCATGCGATCCGCATGACGCCGAAACTGCCTGCTCGCATCCTGGGCATCCCCTCCTCGCCCCTGCTCGCGCTGGGTCTGTGCACCCTGCTGGCGTTTGCGTTCCTCGGCCTGCGCGGCATCTGGGAACCGGATGAAGGCAGGTATACCAATGTCGCGCTGACGATGCTCGATACCGGCGACTGGATCAGCCCCAAGCGTAGCGAGGAAGTCGGCCACTGGACCAAGCCGCCACTGACGTACTGGCTGGTCGCCAGCAGCGTGGAGGCGTTCGGCCATACGCCCTGGGCGGCCCGGCTGCCCATCGCACTGTCGTTCCTGGCCTGCATGATCCTGGCCGGCGCCTGCGCACGGCGCATCCATCCGGGTACCGGGCCGCTCGCCGCCATCGTTTACGGAACCATGATCGTTCCGTTCGTGGCAGGGCAACTGGTCACGACCGACTTTCTTCTGGCCGCGCTGCAAGCGTTGGCGGTGTACGCGTACCTGGAGCGCCGCTTCGGCGGGCAAGCGCATCGCCACGGATGGTTGCTGCTGATGTGGGCGGCGCTGGGCCTGGGCTTCGTGACCAAGGGGCCCCCTGCCCTGGTGCCGCTGCTGGTGTTCGCGCTCATGGCACGGCTGTCGCCCGGACCGCGCATCCGCTGGCATTGGCACGCGCTGGGAGTCGGCCTGTTCCTGGCCATCGCGCTGCCCTGGTACATCGTCGTGTCGCTTCGGAACCCCGGACTGCTCCAGTACTTCCTGGGCGCCGAACTGGTGGACCGGGTCGCCAGCGATCGCTTTGGCCGGAACGGCGAATGGTATGGCTGGCTGAAGGTCTACGCGCCGACCCTGATCCTGGGAACGCTCCCGTGGAGCATGGAGCTCTGGCGATGGCTGCGCCGCGTCGTGCTGCGCACGGCCGCCTGGCAAAAGGCGAACGTGCACGCGATGGACCCCCGGCAGCTGCTGCTGGCCCTTTGGATCCTCGTGCCGATCGCGGTCTTCTGCTTGGCGAGATCGCGTCTGCCCCTCTATCTGCTTCCCATCTTCGTGCCGCTGGCAGTCGCCGTGGCCGGGCAGAGAGCCTACCTGGGCCGCGGCTTGCCCAGGTGGCAATGGCTTGCGCTGTGGATTGCGCTGCTGCTCGCGTCGCGGGTCGCAGGCGCGCTGTGGCCTACCCACAAGGATTCGTCGGTATGGGCCGACGCCATCCGCGAGCGCGTACGCGGCCCCATCCGCGAAGTGGTGTTCGTGGAGGACATGGCCCGCTACGGACTGCACCTGCATCTAGGCGCGGAGATAGAGAAAGTCTCGCGCCGTCCGCAGAAACAGGCGCGCTTCAATCCCGAGTACGACGGGCCGCTCATGCAGGAAGTGCAGGAAGTGGGCCGCGAACCGGGCCTCATCTTCGTCACCAAGCAAGCCATGTATCCCGCCATCGCGCAATCCATCGCCGCCTACGGCTACACGGCGCATGCATGGGGGACGCCGTTCCAGCAACGGATCATCTTCGGCGTCCAACCGCCCGCGCCGCTGCCGGAACGGTCCGGGAACACGGCTATCGGGCACTATCCCGCTTCACCGGCATCGTCGGCGCGAACCGGATCTTCGCGACCGTCCCCCTGATCGGAGCAGAACCCATCTCGAACTGCCAGCCGAAATGCGCGCAGATGCGTGATATCAACGCCAGGCCGATTCCCGCCGTGCTGGTGTATCCGCTGCGTACGATCCTTGCGTGCAACCGGGCCATTTCGCTGTCCGTCATGCCATGCCCGCAGTCTTGGACCATCAGCGTACAGGGTGGTTCGGCATAGATCCGGATGGTGCCGCGATCGCTGTTCTCGATGGCGTTGCGGATCAGGTTCCCGATCAGGGATCTCACCACCTGCAGTGGCGCGGCGATGTTCAGGTCCGGCGCGATCTCCAGCGACAGAGAGAGCTCCTTGCCCTTGGCGATGACCGCATAGTCTTCGACGATTCGTGGCAGCTCGTCGGCGATGTCCACCGGCTGCAGTTCGCGCAGGGTGCGGTCGGGATCGCGGGCCAGCGACAGCAGCATGTCCGCCAGCTCCTCCATCGCCCGCGAGGTCTGCGCGGTGCGCAGCAGATGCGGACGCAGCGCCGGTGTGGTGTCCGGATGGGCGAGCGCCACTTCCATCGAACCCAGCACCACGGCGATGGGCGAGCGCAGTTCATGGCTGGCCAGGTTGATGAAGGTGCGCTCGCGCGCGATGAAGTCCTTGATCCGCAGCATGTAGTCGTTCAACGCCTCGGCCACGACGGCGACCTCGCTGGGATCGCGCCGGTCCACCGGCAGCGCGGGTCCGCGTCCGTCGGGGGGCAAGACCGCGATGGCCGCGGCCAGGGAGGTCAACGGGCGCAACAGCCGCCCCACTCCCCAATAGACCAGGACCGCGAGCAGCGCCGCCACCAACAGAACGGACAGCAACAACGACGTGGCCAGGAAGACCTCGTCCTTTTCCTGGTCGGTGATGTCCAGGACCAGGACGACCCCGTCCATCTTCGTCCCCTTGTCGCCCACGATCGCCACGTATTGCCGGTTTCCGCTTCGGATCTCGTCATGCACGCCCTGTCCCAGGCGACGGAACGGCTCGGGGACGGCGCCGGGTTGGTAGAGCCGCAGGATGTCCGTCTCCGGCCACACGTATGCCGGGTCTTCGGCACGCCGCCGTGCGAAGAAATCCATCTCGGTACGCAGCATCGACTCCCAGACGCTCCTCTCGGCGCGCTCGTTGACCCAGTAGCCATGACCGGCCACCACCAGCGACACGACCGCCGCGTACGCAACCACTCCCAGGACCAGGATGCGCCGCAGGCTATGCCTTGCCATCTTCGGCGGCGTCCGTCAGGGCCAGGCGGTAGCCCTGTTTGTTGATGGTGTGCAGAAGCTTGGGCTCCTCGTCCAGGTCCAGCCGTTTCCTGAGCTCGTACATGTGGGAACGGAGCATGTCCCGGTCCGGGCGGTCATCGCCCCAGATCGCGAACTCCAGTCGCTCCCTCGACACCACGTTGGGACTTTCGCGCATCAGCACTTCCAGCACCGCGCGGCACCCGCTGTAAAGCCGCAAGAGCCGCTCCCCGCGGGTGATCGTCTGGGTCAGCAGATCGAAGTGCAGATCGCTCACCTGCAGGACCTGCTTGCGTCCGAAGCGGCGGAAAGAAAGCGCCAGAAGCCGCGCCTCCAGCTCGGCCATGGCGAACGGCTTGGCCAGGTAGTCGTCCGCGCCGGCCCTGAAACCGGCCAGCTTGCTGTCGAGCTGGTCTCTGGCCGTCAGCAGCAGGATGGAGGCATCGGAACCATGGTTGCGCAGATGGCGCAGGACCTCGATGCCATCCATCCGCGGCAGCATCCAGTCCAGGACGATGACGTCGTAATCGCCTTGCGCAGCCAGCTGCAGGCCGGACGGTCCATCGGGAGCGGCATCGAGGACGAAGCCACGCGCCTCGAGATAGGCGAAGACACTGGCCAGCAACCCCTGGTTGTCCTCCACGAAGAGCACGCGCGCACCGGTCTCTCTGGCCCCCGATCTGGCGCCCGGCGCCACTGCCACCTGACATGAATCTGACATTGAGCCCCTCATCGTAATACGAATAGTTCGCGTTTGTATTGGACCAATCCCAACCTTACGGAGTTCCACGATGCCCGCTGCCCCGGCTCCCGCCGCCCCGTCCCTGCTGTCCGCCATGATCCGCGCCACGCTGTATGCCACCCCGCTGGCGCTGGCGCTGCACAGCCCGCTGGCGACGGCCCAGCACAGCGCCACCAGGTCCGGCGCCACCACGCTGGATCGCATCCACGTGCTCGGCACGGGCGACAACTATCAAGTACCGCGCATCACCTCCGCAACCAAGACCGATGCACCGCTGCGCGATGTGCCGCAGTCCGTCACCGTGGTGACCGAAGGCCTGATCCGCGATCAGGCCATGCAGAGCATGGCCGACGTGGTCCGCTACGTTCCGGGCGTGCAGATGGCGCAGGGCGAGGGCCATCGCGACGCGCCCATCCTGCGCGGCAACACCACCACGGCGGATTTCTTCATCAACGGGATGCGCGACGACGTGCAGTACTACCGCGACCTGTACAACGTGGAGCGGGTCGAGATTCTCAAGGGTCCCAGCGGCATGGTCTTCGGCCGCGGCGCGTCCGGCGGCCTCATCAACCGGGTCACCAAGCAGGCCGACTGGTCCAATGTCGCCGGCGTCAACCTCACCCTCGGCTCCTGGAACAACCGACGCCTGACCGCCGACTACGACAAGGCCTGGAGCGAGACGGGCGCATTCCGCATCACCGGCCTGTACGAGAACTCCGACAGCTACCGCGACGGGGTGACCGTCGAGCGTTGGGCGGTCAATCCCACCGTCGCGCTGCGTCCGGGCGACGCGACGAGCCTGACCTTTGGCTACGAACACTTCGAAGACGACCGGATCACCGACCGCGGCGTCCCTTCCCTGCTCCCGGCGCGTGGGGCGGCCCTGCGCACGGACCCATCCACGTTCTTCGGAAGCCCCGAGCAGAGCCCGACCTGGGCGCGCATCGACGCCGTCAGCGCGCTGCTCACCCACCAGTTCTCCGACGCCGCCAAGCTCGTCAACCAGACCCGCCTGGCCGACTACGACAAGTTCTACCAGAACGTGTTCCCGGGGACCTACACCGCGGCGACGCAGCGGGTGGCGATCAGCGCCTACAACAACTTCACCGGCCGCAAGAATTTTCTGAACCAGACCGACCTGACCCTGGCTTTCGATACGGGAAGCGCACGCCACGAACTGCTGACCGGCCTGGAACTCGGCCGCCAGGAGACCGAGAACTTCCGCGAGACCGGCTATTTCACCAATGTGGGTCCCACCGCCACCAGCGACTTTGTGACCTTGCCGCAGACGATCTACACCGGTCCGGTGGCGTTCCGCCAGAGCGCGTCGGACGCGGACAACCGCAGCGTCGCCAAGAACGCCGCGGTCTATGTCCAGGACCAGCTCACGCTGTCCCCGCACTGGCAGATCCTGGCGGGCCTGCGCTACGACCTGTTCGATGCCGATGTGCGCAACAACCGCAACGGCGTCGGCGTGTCCAGCAGCGACAACCTGCTGTCGCCGCGCGCGGGAGTGATCTACAAGCCGCAGGAAGACATGTCCGTGTACGCCAGCTACTCGGTGTCCTACGTCCCGCGCGCCGGCGAACAGCTTGCCTCGCTGACCCCCTCCAACCGCGCCCTGGATCCGGAGAAGTTCACCAATCTGGAGATCGGCTACAAGTGGGACATCAGCGACCGCCTGGCCTTCGCTGCCGCGCTGTACCGGCTGGACCGAACCAACGTCGCGATCACCGATCCCAACAATCCGGCGCAATCCCTGCTGGTCGACGGGCAACGCGCCGACGGACTCGAGCTGGGCCTGTCCGGCAATCTCACCGACGCCTGGCAGATCATGGCCGGCTATGCCTATCAGGACAGCAAGGTCCAGACCCCTGGCGCGCAGCACGGCAACGCGCTGGGCCAGGTTCCCAAGCACTCGTTCTCGTTGTGGAACCGGTACGACTTCACCCCCCACTGGGGCATCGGCGTGGGCGCCATCTGCCAGGACAAGGTCTATGTGGCCTCCGACAATGCCGTGGCGCTGCCCGGTTTCGCCCGCTTCGACGCCGCGGTCTTCTACAAGCCGACGGACGATCTCAGGGTACAGGCGAACGTCGAGAACCTGTTCGACCGGGCCTACGCTGCATCGGCGCACAGCAACAACAACATCATGCCCGGCGCGCCGCGCGGGTTGCGCCTGAGCGTCGACTGGCGCTACTGAAGGCCAGGCTGTCCGGGCGGCCATCCCGCCCGGGCGGCGTTCGCGCAGATGCCGAAGACCGCAGTTGCGACGCAATCCGTGCCCGCGCGCGACCAAGGGGCGGATGGGACGCTCACGCATTGCCGGCGGCTACGACGCACATCGGGCTGGCGTGCGTAGCCGGCGCGTACGCAGGCAGGCGCGGCGTCCACGCAAGTTGACGCTGGGAGGCGCGTTGCGGTCTCAGCTGCGGCTGTTGCTTGAGCAGGGTTGGTCGCCCATGCACGTTGCCGCCACACGCAAGCGCCAACACCCCGGGCAGCCTGTCTTGCTCGCCGCCCGCGAGACGATTTACACAGCGATCCATCCGGCTCCACGCGGCTCGCTTGGCAACAAACGGGGGGCATCCGATCCATCCCCAGTCGGTCATGCGTTGCTGTTGGTGCTTGAAACCGCCTAATAGCCAAGGCGACGACAACGGCAAACGCGACAGCGACAGCGACCCGCCGCACCCTGCCCGATCCGCCACTGCCACCGCCAGCGATGGCCGGCTCACACGTTCAACAACAAAAACTCCCGCTCCCACGAACTGATCACCCGGAAGAACGTCTCGTACTCTTTGCGCTTGACCGAAATGTAGGCGCGCACGAAACGCGGCCCCAGCAACTCCTGCAGCGGCGCGCAGCGCTCCAGTTCGTCCAGCGCTTCGCCCAGCGAGCGCGGCAACCGATAGCCCATCTCCTTGCCGCTGCCGGTAGTCGGCTGGGTCGGCTCCAGCGTCTCGCGCATGCCCAGCAGCCCACAGGCCAGCGTCGCCGCCATCGCCAGATACGGATTGGCGTCGGAACCGGCGAAACGGCTCTCCACTCGCATGTTCTCGATCGTGTCGATCGGCACCCGCAGCCCGCAGGTGCGGTTGTCGAAACCCCACAGCACGTTGCTCGGCGACACCTCGCCGAACATCAGCCGGCGGTAGGAATTGACGTTCGGCGCGAAGAACGCCATCGCCATCGGCACGTACTTCTGCAATCCCGCCAGATAGTGCGCGAAGGTGCGGCTGTACTCGCCAGCGCGGCGGCCGCTGAACACGTTCTTGCCGTGCTTGTCGACCAGGCTCTGGTGGATGTGCATGGCGCTGCCGGGCTCGTTCTCCATCGGCTTGGCCAGGAACGTGGCGTAGACGCCATGGCGCATCGCCGCCTCGCGCATCGTGCGCTTGAACAGGAATACCTGGTCGGCGCGCGACAGCGCGTCGGCATGGGTGAAATTGACCTCCAGCTGCGCCGCGCCGGATTCGTGGATCAGGGTGTCCACGTCCAGTTCCATCGCATCGCAGTAGTCGTACATCAGGTCCAAGATCGGGTCGAACTCGTTGACCGCGTCGATCGAGTACGACTGCCGCGCGGTCTCCGGCCGCCCGGAGCGGCCGGCCGGCGGCAGCAGCGGGAAGTCCGGATCGGTGTTCTTCTGCACCAGGAAGAACTCCAGCTCCGGCGCCACCACCGGCTTGACGCCGATCGCCGCATAGGCCTGCAGCACGCCGCGCAGCACGTTGCGCGGCGCCAGGTCGTGCGGCCGACCTTCCTTGGTGTAGCAATCGTGGATCACCTGCGCGGTGGGATCAGTGGCCCACGGCACCATGCGCACCGTGTCCGGATCCGGGCGCAGCTGCATGTCCGAGTCCGAGGGCGAGGTCAGGTCGTAGTAGTCGTCGGGATAGTCGCCGGTGACGGTGGTGGCGAAGATGCCCTCGGGCAGGCGCGTGCCGTAGTCGTGGGAGAACTTGGCCGCCGGGATGATCTTGCCGCGCGCGTTGCCGGTGATGTCCGGCACCAGGCACTCCACCTCGGTGATGTGGCGGTCCTTCAGCCAGCGCCGTAGCGAGCTTTCCTGTTGCTCGGGGGTGTTCTTGCGGGAGCGCGGTCGGCTGGCCATGGGACGTGTCGGTTCAGTGCGTGCGGCGCGCCGCGTAGTGGCGACAGGCGTCGCCGAAGGCCTGGAAGATGCCGAGATGCAACCGGTCGTCGAGCACGCACCATTCCGGATGCCACTGTACGCCGAGCAGGAAGCCGGGGCCGATGCCGCGGAACGCCTCGATCAGCCCGTCCGGCGCCAGCGCCTCGACGATCAGGTCGCCGCCGAGCCGGGCCACACCCTGCCCGTGCAGCGAGTTGACCGGTGCGTGGCCGCGGCCGGCGATCTCCGCCAGCCAGCCGCCCTCGCTCAGCGTCACCTCGTGCGCCGGTGCGTACTGCAGTTCCAGCGGCGCCTGGGCATCCTCGCGATGGTCGGACAGCCCTGGCACCGCGTGCACCTTCTGGTGCAGGGTGCCGCCGAGGGCGACGTTGATCTCCTGGAAACCGCGGCAGATCGCCAGGATCGGCAGGCCGAGCGAGATCGCCTGCGGGATCAGGTCCAGCGTGGTGGCGTCGCGTGCCGGGTCGTGCGGGTTGCCCGGCCAGCTCGGTTCGTCGCCGTAGTGATGCGGTTCGATGTTGCTGAGCGCCCCGGTCAGCAACAGGCCGTCCAAACGCGCCAGCCAGTCGCGCGGATCGACCGGCGGTTGCAGCGACGGCAGCAGCACCGGCGTCACCCCGGCGCCATCGACCGCCGCGCGCAGGTACTTTTCTCCAGTCACCAGGAACGGATGCTGGCCGATGAGCTTACGATCGGTCGGCAAGCCGACCAGAGGCGACACAGCCATGCGAAAAACTCGTGCGGCGTGGTCGCAACTTACCCCGGGCGTTTTATTTTTACAACACGATGCGAGCGCGCCCCACCGCCGGCGAGCGCATCCGGCCACCGCGCCGGCGTCCGGCATGGCGCCGCATCCCAGTGCACGCAAGGATCGGCGCGGCGCGCGCGCGGCCGCGGCGGCCGCCGTGCGCGGTCCCGAGCGTGCGGGCCTGTTGAGTATTCTTGACGCGCGCGTGGCTCTGCTAAGCTCGACACACTCCCGCCGGCCGCCGCCATGACCCGCACCCACGACGCTCCGCTCCTGCCCCCTGACGCCGCCCAGGCCTTGCAACGCATCCCCGGCTGCGAACAGATCGACCTGCTGCTGCCGGACAGCAACGGCCTGCTGCGCGGCAAGCGCATCACCGACGATGCGCTGGACAAGGTCTATCGGGACGGGGTGTGCCTGCCGATGTCGCTGATCGCCACCGACATCACCGGCAATACGGTCGAGGAGACCGGGCTGGGTTACACCATCGGCGACGAGGACCGGCTGTGCTTCCCGGTCCCCGGCACGCTGCAGCCGGTGCCGTGGGCGCCGGTGCCGTCGGCGCAGCTGCTGCTGGCGATGCGCGACGAGGCAGGCGACCCGCTGGACTTCGCCCCGCGCGAGGTGCTGGCGCGGGCGGTGGCGCGGCTGCGCGCACGTGGGCTGACCCCGGTGATCGCGGTGGAGCTGGAGTTCTACCTGTTCGATCCGCGCGCCGGCGCCGACGGCCGGCCGCAGCCGCCGCTGCAGGCGCACAGCGGGCTGCGCAGCGACAGCACTCAGGTCTACTCCATGCAGGACCTGGACGACCAGCGCGGCTTCACCGACGCGGTCGCGCAGGCCTGCCATGCGCAAGGCATCCCCGCCGATACCGCGGTCGCCGAATACGCGCCCGGCCAGTTCGAGATCAACCTCAAGCACCGCAGCGACGCGCTGGCCGCCTGCGACGACGCGCTGATGCTCAAGCGCGCGATCAAGGCGGTCGCGCAACGGCAGGGGCTGCTCGCCAGCTTCATGGCCAAGCCGTTCGCCGCACAGTCCGGCAGCGGCCTGCACCTGCACGTGAGCCTGCTCGACGAGGCCGGCGGCAACGTCTTCGCCGGTACCGCACAGGCGCCGGCCGAGGCGCTGCGCCACGCCATCGGCGGCCTGCAACGCAGTGCCGACGACTGCCTGCTGCTGTTCGCACCGCACGCCAACAGCTATCGCCGCTTCGTGCCCAATGCGTTCGTGCCGCTCAACGACAGCTGGGGCTTCAACAACCGCACCGTGGCGATGCGGGTGCCGCACAGCGATCCGGCCAATACCCGCATCGAGCATCGCATCGCCGGCGCCGACGCCAATCCCTATCTGGTCGCCGCAGCGGTGCTGGCCGGCATCGAACACGGCCTGCAGCACCGCTGCGACCCCGGCCCGCCGATCCGGGGCAACGCCTATGCGCAGACCGAGATCCGCCATCCCGACTGGCGCAGCGCGATCACCGGATTCCTCGCCAGCGGCTTCGCCGCCGACCGGTTCGGCGCACGCTTCCGCCACGTCTACGGCCAGCAGAAGCGGCACGAAATGCTGGATTTCCACGCCCAGGTGAGCGATCTGGACTACCGCTGGTACTTGCGCACGGTGTGATGCGCGGGACTCGGGACTGGGGACTCGAGAAAGCAAACGCCAAGCATCCGGAGGCTGACCTGATGTTTCCCCTCTCCAGCAACTCACTGCCATGACCCGCTCCTCCCCGAGTCCCGGGTCCCCAGTCCCGAGTCCCGGCTCTTCCTGGTACACCGACAGCGCCACGCCGCTGCCACCGCAACCACCGTTGCAGGGGCGGGTACGGGCCGACGTGTGCATTCTCGGCGCCGGCTATACCGGGCTGAGCGCAGCGCTGGCGCTAGCCGAGGCCGGCTACCAGGTGGCGATCGTGGAAGCGCAGCGCGTCGGCTGGGGCGCGTCCGGGCGCAACGGCGGCCAGGCCATCGTCGGCTACGGCTGTGAGCAGCACACGCTGGAAACGCTGCTCGGCCAGGCCGACGCGCGGCGGCTGTTCGACTTCTCGCGCGACGGCATGCAGTTGCTGCGCGACCGCATCCAGCGCCACGCCATCGCCTGCGACTGGCGCGACGGCCATGCGCACGTGGCGATCAAGCCACGCCAGATGCGCGCGCTGCAGGCCGGCATCGTCGAGATGGCGCAGCGCTACGACTATCCGCTGCAGTGGTGGGACCGCGACCAATTGCGTACGCAACTACGCAGCGAGCGCTACCTGGGCGCGATGTACGATCCGGCCAGCGGCCACCTGCATCCACTCGAGTACGCGCGCGGGCTGGCGCGCGCGGCGCTGGCCGCCGGCGTGCGCATCTACGAGCAATCGCCGGTGACCGCGCTGGTGCGCGGCGCGCGGCCGATCCTGCGCAGCGCCCACGGCGAGGTCCAGGCCGACTTCGCGGTCCTCGCCGGCAACGCCTGGCTGCGCGGCATCGCGCCGGAGCTGGAGTCGCGGATCATGCCGGTCGGCACCTACATCGGCGCCAGCGCGCCGCTGGGCGCGGCACTGGCGCGCGAACTGATCGGCAACGACATGGCGGTGGCCGACGTGAACTGGGCGCTGGACTACTTTCGCCTCAGCCGCGACCACCGCCTGCTGTTCGGCGGCCGCGCCAGCTATTCGTCGCTGCCGCCGCCGGGCCTGCGCGGGGTCATGACCCGGCGCATGCGCCGGGTGTTCCCGCAGCTGCGCGCGGTCGAGCTGGACTACGTGTGGGGCGGCTACGTCGACATCACCCGCAACCGCGCTCCGCACTGGGGCCGGCTGGCCCCGAACGTCTATTTCGCGCAGGGCTTTTGCGGCCACGGCGTGGCCGCCACCGGCCTGGCCGGCGACGCCATCGCCGCGGCCATCGCCGGGCAGGCGCAGCGTTTGGACCTGTTCGCCCGCATCCCGCACGCGCCGTTTCCCGGCGGGCGCCTGCTGCGCATGCCGCTGCTGGCGGCGGCGATGTCCTGGTACAAGCTGCGCGACGCGCTGTGGTAAGAGCGTCATGCGCGCGCCTGACGTCGCCGGCTAACGTTGCCGGCCGCGCGCGTCTACTCCCTACAAGGGCGCCTTGCGGCTCGCATGCTGCAACCATTGCCGGCCCTGGATGCGCGAGCGGCCAGCCCTACTTCGAGAGCCTGCGCCAGAGCGCATCCACGCGCTGAAGGCGCAGGCGGGCGAGCAGACGCTGCGCATCACCATCAGCACGGCGTGTGCACCAGCGACGAGCGGCGCGATGCGCTACACCCGCTGCTGGCCGAGGCCGACAAGCACCTGTACCTGGCCAAGGCCGGCGGCCGCAGCCGGGTCGAGCACGCCGCCTGAGCGCGGCCGCGCGCGGGCCTCAGCCGCGCCGGGCGCGGATCGCCAACAACGCCAGCAGGGTCAGCAGCGCCGCGGCGCTGAGGTAATAGCCCACCCACGGCAGGCCGTAGTGCTTTGCCAGCCACGTGGCCACGTACGGCGCCGGCGCCGCGCCGACGATGCCGGCCAGGTTGAACGACAGCGAGGCACCGGTGTAGCGCACCGCTACCGGGTACAGTTCGACCAACAAGGTGCCGCAGGGGCCGTAGGTCAGGCCCATGAAGAAAAACCCCAGCGACAGGAACGCCAGCACCTGCCATGGCTGCCCGGCCTGGAACAGCGGCGCGAAGCCCAGCCCGAACAGGACGATGGCGACGCTGGCCACGATCATCGCCAGGCGCGTGCCGCGGCGGTCGCCGTAGTGCGCCGACAGCGGGATGCCTGCGGCGAAGAACAGGATCCCGACCATCTGCAGCAGCAGGAACTGTTCGCGGCTGTAGCCCAGCGTGGCGGTGCCGTAGCCCAGCGCGAACACGGTCATCAGGTAGAACAGCACGAAGGTGGCGAACGCCCCCAGCGTGCCCAGCAGCATCGCCCCGGCATGCCGCGACAGCACCGTCCACATCGGCAGGCGCACCCGCTCGTCGCGATCCAGCGCGCGCTGGAAGTCCGGGGTCTCGTGGATGCGCAGGCGCACCCACAGCCCGGTCACAACCAGCAGCGCACTGGCCACGAACGGAATGCGCCAGCCCCAGCGCATGAACTGCGTATCGTCGAGCACCGCACCGAGCAGCAGGAAGATCCCGGAGGACAGCAGGAAGCCCAGCGGCGCGCCCAGCTGCGGGAACATGCCGTACCAGGCGCGCCTGCCGGGCGGCGCGTTCTCGGTCGCCAGCAGCACCGCCCCGCCCCATTCCCCACCCAGGCCCAGGCCCTGGCCGAAGCGGCACAGCACCAGCAGCGCCGGCGCCCACATGCCGATGCTGGCGTAGGTGGGCAGCAGCCCGATGCACACCGTGGACAGGCCCATGGTCAGCAGCGCCGCCACCAGCGTCGCCTTGCGCCCGATGCGGTCGCCGAAATGGCCGAACAGCGCCGAACCCAGCGGCCGCGCGACGAAGGCCACGGCGAAGGTCGCCAGCGACTGCAGTCTGGCCGCGTCGGCGTCGCCGGCCGGGAAGAACAGGATCGGGAACACCAGCACCGCGGCGGTGGCGTAGATGTAGAAGTCGAAGAACTCGATGGTGGTGCCGACCAGGCTGGCCAACAGGACGCGGCGCGGCGAATTGACGGGCGGAATGGAAAGCGCGGCAGCGGTCATGGGGCGGCATCGACGGGAAACCGGCCGATTCTGGCAGATCGGCCGTGGCCCCGCAGCGCCGCGTGGCAATGCGCTCAGCGCGCCAGTTGCGCGCGACCGGCGGCGGTCAACACCGCCACCTCGCGCTCGCCGCGCATCTGCATCCGGATCCAGCCCGGTCCCGCACGCCCGTCCAGGTTGGCCTGGCCCAGCCACGCCAGGGTGCGCAGCAGCACGCTCATGCGCACGCCGAGGCGCTTGCACAGGCGCGCCAGCGCGATCCCTTCCGGTTCCGGCGCCAGCGCCTCGAGCAGCGCCCGGACCAGCGCCGGATCAGCGGACAAGCGCCACGCCGATGTCGCGCGGCACCGCGTCGGCGGCCTCGGCCAGGTGCGGCGTCACCACCACCGGGATCGACTTGGAGGTCGGCGTGCGCGCCTCGTCGGCGAAGCTGGACAGCGGCACCAGGCCGTTGGTCTCCGGGTAGTAGGCGGCCAGGCAGCCGCGCGGGATGTTGTATTCCACCAGCAGGAAACGCTTGGCCCGGCGCTGCACGCCGTCCGCGCCGAGGCTTTCCAGGTCGACCCAGGCGCCGGCCCGCAGGCCCAGGTCGGCGATGTCGGCGGCGTTGATGAACAGCACCCGGCGCTCGCCGAACACGCCGCGGTAGCGGTCGTCCAGGCCGTAGATGGTGGTGTTGTACTGGTCGTGCGAGCGCGTGGTGGCCAGGGTGAACACTACTTGCCCGGGGCGCTGGCGGCGCGCGCGGTGGATTGGGTTGTCGGTCGGCACCGCGTGCACCTTGAACACCGCGCGGCCTTCCGGCGTCGCCCACACCCGGTCGCGCGCGCTGTTGGACAGGCGGAAGCCGCCGGGCACGCGCACGCGTGTATTGAAGTCGGCGAAATCGTCGAACATCTGCGCGATCAAGTCGCGGATGCGGTCGTAGTCGGCCGCCAGCCAACGCCAGCGGATCGCGCTGCGCGCGCCGAGGGTGGCCTCGGCCAGCCGCGCCACGATCATCGGCTCGGACAGCAGTTCCGCCGAGGCCGGCGGATTGATCCCCGCCGACAGGTGCACCATGCTCATCGAGTCCTCGACGCTGACGCTCTGCGGGCCGCCGTCCTGGATGTCGATCTCGGTGCGGCCCAGGCACGGCAGGATCAGCGCGTCGCGGCCGTGCACCAGGTGGCTGCGGTTGAGCTTGGTGGTCACGTGCACGGTCAGGTCGCAGCGGCGCAAGGCGCGGTGCGTGGCCTCGGTGTCGGGGGTGGCGGTGGCGAAGTTGCCGCCCATGCCG
The DNA here is from genome assembly GCF_014236795.1 of Xanthomonas theicola. Classification (NCBI taxonomy): domain Bacteria; kingdom Pseudomonadati; phylum Pseudomonadota; class Gammaproteobacteria; order Lysobacterales; family Lysobacteraceae; genus Xanthomonas; species Xanthomonas theicola. Next base: position 2,105,842 of record NZ_CP049017.1, read on the forward strand.
AAGAAGGTCTTGGCGCGCCCGTCCAGCATGGCCTCGATCGCGCCGACGGTGTCGTAGCCGGGCGCGCGCGGCGGCTCGAAGCCGAACACCGTCTTCAAGCGGTCCAGGAACGCGGCAGGCGGCTGCTCGTAGATCATCATCGTGCGGTCGCCCTGCACGTTGCTGTGGCCGCGCACCGGGCAGGCGCCGGCGCCGGGACGGCCCAGGTGGCCGCGCAGCAGCAGCAGGTTGGCGATCATGTGGATCGTCGCCACCGAATGCTTGTGCTGGGTGATGCCCATGCCCCAGCAGGCGATCAATCGCTCCGATTTCAGGTAGATCTCGCCGGCGTGGCGCAGTTCGGCCTCGCTCAGCCCCGACTCCTCGACGATGGTGGCCCACGGCTCGGCGATCACGTCCGCGGCGAAAGCGTCGAAGTTGGCGGTGTGCGGGGTGATGAAGTCCAGGTCCAGCAGCCGCGGCCGCGCCTCCCGCGCCGCGTCGGCATCGCGCTCCAGCACGTGCTTGATGATGCCCTTGACCGCGGCCAGGTCGCCGCCGATCTTGAGCTGGAAGTAGTCCGACGAAATCCGCGTCGCGCCGTTGTGCAGCATCTGCAGCTTGTCCTGCGGATCGGCGAACTTCTCCAGGCCGCGCTCGCGCAGCGGATTGAACGACACGATCGCCGCGCCGCGCTTGGCCGCCTGGCGCAGTTCGCCGAGCATGCGCGGATGGTTGGTGCCGGGGTTCTGGCCGAAGATGAAGATCGCATCGGCCAGCTCGAAATCGTGCAGCGACACGGTGCCCTTGCCGACTCCGATCTGCGACTTCAACGCGGTGCCGGACGGCTCGTGGCACATGTTCGAGCAGTCGGGGAAGTTGTTGGTGCCGAACGCGCGCACGAACAGCTGGTACAGGAACGCGGCCTCGTTGCTGGTGCGCCCGGAGGTGTAGAAGATCGCCTCGTCCGGCGAGGCCAGCCCGTTGAGGTGCGTGGCGATCAGCGCGAACGCCGCGTCCCAGCCCACCGGCACGTAGTGGCCGCTGGCGCGGTCGTAGCGCAGCGGATGGGTCAGCCGGCCCTGCCCTTCCAGCCAGTAGTCACTGTACTTGGCCAGCTGCGCCACGCTGTACTGCGCGAACAGCGCCGGGGTGGCGCGGCGCGCGGTGGACTCGGCAGCCACCGCCTTGGCGCCGTTCTCGCAGAACTCGAAGGTCGAGGTGTGGTCGCGGTCGGGCCAGGCGCAGCCAGGGCAGTCGAAGCCGTCCGGCTGGTTGGCGTGCAACAGGGTCTTGGACCCCTGCACCGCCACGTCCTGCTGCATCAGGTGCGTGGCCACGGCGCGCAGCGCGCCCCAGCCACCGGCCGGCTGCGTATAGGGTCGGATGGTCTTCTTGCTCATGCGGGCGCTCCGGCGTGCGCGGCCTGGTGCAGGCGTTGCGGATGGCTGTAAACGACGTAATCGTGATCGCGGGCGAAACCGATCAGGGTCAGGCCGGCACTGTCGGCCAGCGCGACCGCCAGCGCGGTGGGAGCGGAAATGGCCGCCAGCAGCGGGATGCCGGCCTGCGCAGCCTTCATCGCCATCTCGTAGCTGGCGCGGCTGGTGATCACGGCGAAGCCGCTGGCCGGGTCCAGGCCGGCGGTGGCCAGCGCGCCGATCAGCTTGTCCAGCGCGTTGTGGCGGCCAACGTCCTCGCGCGCCAGCTGCACGCGCCCGTCGGCATCGGCCCAGCCCGCGGCATGAGTGGCGCCGGTGAGCGCGTTGAGCGACTGCCGCTCGCGCAGCGCACGCAGCGCGCGGGCCAGCGCCGCCGGCGCGATCGCGGGGCCGGCAGGCAGCGGCCGCGGCGCGCGCAGCACTGCCTCGATCGATTCGCTACCGCACACCCCGCAGCCGCTGCGGCCTTGCAGGTTGCGGCGCCGCCCCTGCAATGCCGCGGCCTGCACGGGCGGGATCCGCAACTGCAGCGAGACCCCTTCCAAGAACGTGTCGACGCCAGCGATATGCAGTTGCGCCGGCGCCGCGACAATGCCCTCGCTGAGCGAGAAGCCCAGGGCGAAGTCGTGCAGGTCTTCCGGGGTGGCCATCATCACCACGAACGGCTCGCCGTTGTAGGCCAACGCCACCGGCACCTCGGCCGCCACCAGGTCCTGGGTCACGGCGGTGCGCCCGTTGCGATGGCGACGCACGCCGCGCGCGACGGCGCCGGGCCGGGATGACGCACGTGAGTACATGATGATGCCCTCCCGGATCAGTGGAACAGCACGAACGCCTTCTGCAAGGTGACCCAGATGCCCGACAGCATCGGCACCCCGACCGCCAGCCAGGCCAACGCCACCAGCAACGGGTTGCCGCCATGGCCGACCTGCGCCAGTTGCGCCGCATCCAGCGCGCCTTGGCCGTTGCTGCCGACCTTCTCGTGCGCCAGTTGCTTCTCCGCGGCCAGCTCCTGCGCAGTCATGAAGCGCCTGACCGCCACCGGCCGCACCAGCAGGTTGCAGATCAGGCCCAGCGCCAGCATGGCGGCCAGGATGTACATGGTGGTGTTGTACACCTGTGACGGCGGCAGGCCCAGGCCGAGCTGGTACTCGCGCATGTAGCCGACCACCACCGGGCCGAGGATGCCGGCGGTGGCCCAGGCGGTCAGCAGGCGGCCGTGGATCGCCCCCACCATCTGCGTGCCGAACAGGTCGGCCAGATAGGCCGGGATGGTGGCGAAGCCGCCGCCGTACATCGACAGGATCACGCAGAAGATGCCGACGAACAGCGCGCTGCCGCCGACCTTGCCGGCCCACGGCGCCGCCGCGTACAGGGCGATTCCGAGCACGAAGAACACGGTGTAAGTGTGCTTGCGGCCGAGCTTGTCGGACAGGCTGGCCCAGAAAAAGCGCCCGCCGATGTTGAACAGGCTGAGCAGGCCGGTGAAGCCGGCGGCGATGGCGGCGATGGCCGCCAGTTGCGCAGTGTCCAGGCTGGCGAAGCCGGCGTCCACGCCGATCAGGCGCCCGCCGAACACTTCCTGCAGCATCGGCGAGGCCATGCCGATCACGCCGATGCCGGCCGACACGTTCAGGCACAGCACGCCCCACAGCAGCCAGAACTGGGGAATGCCCCAGACCTTCTTCACGTGCACGTGGTGGGAGGTGATCATCGCATTGGCGCTGGCCGCCGGCGCGGTCCAGCCGGCGGGGCTCCAGCCGCTGGGCGGTATCCGGTAGCCGAACGCACCGGCGAGCATGAACACGAAGTACAGCGCGGCCATCACCAGGAAGGTCTCCATCACTCCCACCGACGCGGGGCCGGCGAAGTGGCGCATCAGCGCGTCGGCCAGCGGGCTGCCAATCATCGCGCCGCCGCCGAACCCCATGATCGCCATGCCGGTGGCCATGCCGCGGCGGTCCGGAAACCACTTGATGAGGGTAGAGACCGGCGAAATGTAGCCCAGGCCCAGGCCAATGCCGCCGATCACCCCCGAGCCCAGCCACAGCATCCAGATCTGGTGCAGATGGACGCCCAACGCCGAGATCACCAGCCCGCCGCACCAGCACAGCGCCGAGACCACGCCGGCCTTGCGCGGGCCGGCGCGTTCCAGCCAGCCGCCCCACAGCGCCGCCGAGCAGCCCAGCAGCACGAAGAACAGCGTGTACATCCATTGCAGTTCGCTGATCTTCCAGTCGCAGGTAGCCGACACCATGCGCGCGACGAACCCCATGTCGGCCGGGCACGCCAGCGACTGCGTGATCCCCAGCGCCTTGGACAAGGGCAGCCAGAACACGCTGAAGCCGTAGGCCATGCCGATGCACAGATGGATCGCCAACGCCGCCGGCGGCACCAGCCAGCGGTTGAAGCCCGGCCCGGCGACGATGCGTTGCTTCGACAGCAAGCCGGTGTGGTGCGCGGCGCTGGCCGCGCGGTGCGAGTCGCTCATTCGGTTCCCCTCCCGTGTATCGGCGTCTTTCTGTGATGGAGCGCATATGCCCATTCATGCCATGGCGTCGCCGACGGCCTGGCCGACGCGATGGTGCGCAGCGAGCGTAGTACGAAAACGCGATGGCGCCGAGTGCCGGATGGTCGAACGATCGGCTGTGGAAAGCCAACTGCGAGCGGCGAGCCGCCTGTACAAGGCGGCATCCAGCCGCATTGGGAACTGCGCACCGAGGACGGACAGCGCCTGCCGCCGCCGCGGGTGGAACGGCTGCTGGCGAGGCGCGACACCGGCCCGCTGGCCGCCGCCTGCCGCCAGGGAGCCGTCCTACCGCCATGCCTGGGACACGTTGCGCGACCGCGGCGCCTGTTCGGACAGCCGCTGCTGCTCGCCACCCGGCACGATCTCGACGTGCTGCAGGGCTACGACGCGCGCGATGGCGGGCGCGTGCAGGGACTGGCGGAAGCGTTCGCCGGGCTGTCGTGAGCCGGGAGCGGGGATCCGGCGCCGACGCTTCGACGCCGTGCGCGCTGGACCAGGACGCTCCGGCGAATCCGCAAAGAACCACGGCGATGCGCACCGGCACGCCACCAGCGCAATGCCACCGTTCGCGTGCCGCGTCGGTTAGGTTTTGCGCCCTTCCGCATCCGCAACGCTCCCATGCCCCTGTCGCTCCGCATCGCCGCCGGCTTGCTACTGCTCGCCACCCAGGGCGCACGCGCCGCCGAGCTGCCGGCCGACGTGCTGCGCCAGCTGCCCGCCGGCTATCTGCCGCTGGCGCAGTTGCGCGCCGATCTGGACGGGGACGGCCGCGCCGACCACCTGGTGGCGCGGCCGCAACGCGGCGAGGCCGAGCGGGCGCCGGCGCCGGCGCGGCCGCTGCTGATCTTCGTGCGGCAGGCCGACGGCGGCTACCGGCTGGCTGCGCGCAACGACTGCGTGGTGCTCAAGCGCGACAACGGCGGCCAGTGCGACCCGTTCACCGACAGCGACGACCCGTTCGCGGCCAAGGGCCGCTACTTCACCGTGCAGAACGGGGTTTCCTGCGGCCAGCACTGGACCCCGACTTCATCACCTTCCGCTACGTGCCCGAACGCAGGACCTGGCTGTTCCACAAGCGGGTGCGGCAGAGCTGGCAACTGAATTCGGACACGGCGCCGGACGCCGATGCGCTGCAGAAGACCGCCGACAAGGTGGACGCCGCCGATCCCGCGCATCCGGTCGCCTTCGCCGCCTACGTGCCGGACTGAGTCCGCGCCGCCGGCACGCGTGCCCGGCCCCGCCGGCGACAGCGGCCGGGCGCAGCGACGGCGTCGCCTGCAGCCGGCGTGGTGCCTGGTCGAGACCGCGCGCGTGCGGCGGCGTGCCGCCGGCGCCGCTCGCCTCGACCGGCGCCTGCCGTGTCCGAATTCGGCCAGCGCGCGACCGCGGCGGCACTCATGCTACGCCCTCGATCTTCTCCTGGAACGCACATGTCCAGCTTCCGCTGCATCGGCCTGTCCGCCGCGCCGTTCGCGCCGCTGTTCGACCTCGACGACACCCAACTGCACGCGCACGGCGCGCGCCGCGTCCATGCCGACCAGTCGCCGGGCTTCCCGTGCCGGGTCAGCCTGGAAGACGCGCGACCCGGCGAGGAACTGTTGCTGCTGCACTACCGGCACCAGCCGGCGGACACGCCCTACCGCGCCGCCGGGCCGATCTACGTGCGCCGCCATGCGCAGACCGCGGCGACGGTGCCGGACCAGGTGCCCGCCGCGATCCGCCGGCGCCTGCTCTCGCTGCGCGGCTACGACGCCGCCGACATGCTGATCGCCGCCGACGTGCACGCCGGCGAAACGATCGCAGCCGCGATCGTGAAAGCCTTCGCCGATCCGCAAGTGCGCTACCTGCATCTGCACCATGCGCGCCAGGGCTGTTTCGCCTGCCGCGTGGAGCGGGTCGGACTCGGGACTCGGGACTCGGGACTCGGGACTCGGGACTCGGGACTCGGGACTCGGGACTCGGGACTCGGGACTCGGGACTCGGGACTCGGGACTCGGGACTCGGGACTCGGGACTCGGGACTCGGGACTCGGGACTCGGGACTCGGGACTCGGGACTCGGGACTCGGGACGGCAGGGTGTCGTCCAAGGGCAAATCGCTGTCAAGCGATTTGACGAAAAAATCGCCAAATTCTTGGAGACAAAAGCAGCTTTTTTGCAATTTAAGCCATGCCGCTTTTCTGCAGGAGGGGCTTCAGCCCTCCTGCAGAAAAGCGAAGATGCAGCGCACTCGCGACCATCCCCCGGTCCCCAGTCCCCAGTCCCGAACTAAACCAAATTGATCCAGGTCGCCTTCATCTCGGTGTACTTGTCGAACGCATGCAGCGACTTGTCGCGGCCGTTGCCCGATTGCTTGTAGCCGCCGAACGGGGCGGTCATGTCGCCGCCGTCCCAGTAGTTGACCCACACGCTGCCGGCGCGCAGCTTGCGCGCCACCCGGTGCGCGCGGCCGATGTCGCGGGTCCACACGCCCGCGGCCAGACCGTAGTCGCTGTCGTTGGCCATGCGCAGCGCATGCGCTTCGTCGTCGAAGGCGATCACCGACAGCACCGGGCCGAAGATCTCCTCGCGGGCGATGGTGTGCTCGTGGCCGACCTCGTCGAAGATGGTCGGCTCCACGTAGCAGCCGCCGGCGACCACCTCCACGCGCTTGCCGCCGAGCAGCAGCCGCGCGCCTTCCTCGTTGCCGCGCGCGATGTAGTCGAGCACGCGGTGGGTCTGCGCCTGGTCCACCAGCGCGCCCATCGCCGCGTCGTCGTCGAACGGATGCCGCGGCTGCAGGGTGCGCCCGGCGGCGACCACGCGGGCCACGAAGTCGTCTTTGATCGCGCGTTCCACCAAGAGCCGCGACGCCGCGGTGCAGACCTCGCCCTGGTTGTAGAAGATCGCGCCGGCCGCGGCCTGCGCCGCCTGCTCCAGATCCGGCGCGTCGGCGAACACCAGGTTCGGGCTCTTGCCGCCGCACTCCATGTAGGCGCGTTTCATGTTCGACAGCCCGGCGCATTGCAGCAGCCGCTTGCCGACCGCGGTGGAACCGGTGAACACCAGCCCGTCCACGTCCATGTGCAGGGCCAGCGGCTCGCCGGCGCCCTTGCCGAACCCCGGCACTACGTTGAACACGCCGTCGGGAATGCCGGCCTCGGCCACCAGTTCGGCCAGGCGCAGCGCGCTCAGCGGCGATTTCTCCGAGGGCTTGAGCACCACCGAATTGCCCGCCGCCAGCGCCGGGGCGATCTTCCACGCGGCCATCAGCAGCGGGAAATTCCACGGCACGATCGCGCCGACCACGCCCAGCGGCTCGCGCGTGATCAGGCCCAGTTCGTCCTGCCCGGTCGGCGCCACTTCGCCGTAGAGCTTGTCCAGCGCCTCGCCGGTCCAGGCCAGGCAGCGCACCGTGGCGGCCACGTCCACGCTGCGCGCGTCGCGCACCGGCTTGCCCATGTCCAGCGATTCCAGCAGCGCCAGTTCGTCGGCGTGGCGTTCGACCAGTTGCGCCAGCTTCAGCAGGGTCTTCTTGCGCTGCGCCGGCTTGGCCTGCGACCAGTGCCCGGCATCGAAGCTGCGCCGCGCCGCGGCGACCGCGCGGTCGATGTCCTCGGCCTCGCCCTCGGCGACCTGGCCGAGCAGGCGGCCGTCGATCGGGCTGATGCAGCCGAAGGTCTTGCCGCTGGCCGCATCGACGTAGCGGCCGTCGATGAAGGCCTGGGTGCGCAGGCGCAGCGCGTCGGCCATCGCCTGCCATGCATCGCGGGTGCGGGGTGCGGTCATCGGAAGCTCCGGGTCGGAAGGAAGGAACGGATCTGCGGGTCGTTCTATGGGTCGTGCGGCCGCGGCGGGGCGGGAGCGCGCGCAGCGGCGCGGGCGGCGCTCAGAACGTGGCCGGGGTATTGGCGCTGACGATCACCACCGCGTCGCTGCCGACGTTGCGGAACCGGTGCGGCACCCGGCTTTCGAAATAGTATCCCTCGCCGGCACGCAGCACGCGCACCTGCGCACCGACGGTGATCTCCACCTCGCCGGCCACCACCACCCCGCCTTCCTCGCCTTCGTGCACCAGCATCGCGGTGCCGGTGTCGCTGCCAGGCGGCATCACCTCGCGCAGGATGCACATCTGCCGCTGCGGACGATGGCCGCCGACCAGGTAGTAGTGGATGCCGTCGCTGCCCATGTCGGGCAGTTCGTCGGCGCCATAGAACGGCGCATCGGCCGGTCCGATCTGCAGGTTCTGGGTGAAGAAATCGGCGAGCGAGATCGGGATGCCGTCCAGCACCTTCTTCAGCGAACTCACCGAGGGGCTGACCTTGTTCTGCTCGATCAGCGAGATGGTGCTGTTGGTCACGCCCACCCGCTTGGCCAGCTCGCGCTGGCTCAGCCCGTGGGCGGTGCGAACCCGGTGCAGGCGGGCGCCGATATCCATCGCGGGATGAGAAGAGCCTGGATGGTGTTGCCGGATACTTTACACACCCGGTCCTGGCGGTCAATTTGCCGATGCGCCGCGCGCGGCCGCCGGCGTGCCCGCCCGACGGACGCGGCGCGACGCTGTTCGCCCACTCCTGCGCGGCGAACCGGCCTGCAGTGCGGGCGGCTGCCCGGGCACCGCCGCGCGCGCCGGCGCCGCAACCGCAGGCGCGGTTGGTGTAAAGTTTTTTCAACACCCCCTCGCGTGGAGCCCGTGATGCGCCCTCAGCCGCCCCCCTCCTCCCAGGCGCTGGCCGACCACTACGCCACCCAGGCCACGCAGGCGCCGGACGGCATGGACGCGTTCTGGATGCCGTTCACCGCCAACCGCCAGTTCAAGGCGCGGCCGCGCCTGCTGGCCTCGGCCGAAGGCATGTACTACCGCAGCGTGGACGGGCGCCGGATCCTCGACGGCACCGCCGGGCTGTGGTGCTGCAATGCCGGGCACGCGCGGCCGCGCATCGTCGAGGCGGTGTCCCGGCAGATCGCCACGCTGGATTTCGCGCCGACCTTCCAGATGGGCTCGCCGCTGCCGTTCGTGCTCGCCGAGCGCCTGGTCGAACTGGCCCCGCCCGGCCTGGACCATGTGTTCTATACCAACTCCGGCTCCGAGTCGGTGGACACCGCGATGAAGATCGCCCTGGCCTACCACCGCGCCCGCGGCGAGGGCCAGCGCACCCGCTTCATCGGCCGCGAGAAGGGCTACCACGGGGTCGGTTTCGGCGGCATCTCGGTCGGCGGGCTGCCCAACAACCGCAAATGGTTCGGCCCGCTGCTGCCGGGCGTGGACCACCTGCGGCATACCCTGGACATCGAGCGCAACGCGTTCTCGCAGGGGCTGCCGGCGCACGGCGTGGAGCTGGCCGAGGATCTGGAGCGGCTGGTCGCGCTGCACGACGCCTCGACCATCGCCGCGGTCATCCTCGAGCCGATCTCCGGCTCGGCCGGCGTGGTGCTGCCGCCGCTCGGCTATCTGCAGCGCATCCGCGAGCTGTGCGACAAGCACGGCATCGTGCTGATCTTCGACGAGGTGATCACCGGCTACGGCCGCGTCGGCAAGGCCTTCGCCGCGCAGCGCTTCGGCGTGACCCCGGACCTGCTCACCACCGCCAAGGGCCTGACCAACGGCTGCGTGCCGATGGGCGCGGTGTTCGTCTCGCATGCCATCCACGACGCCTTCGCCCACGGTCCGGCCGGCGCCATCGACCTGTTCCACGGCTACACCTACTCCGGCCATCCGCTGGCCTGCGCCGCGGCGCTGGCGACGCTGGACACCTATGCCGAAGAGAACCTGTTCGACCAGGCGATCGAACTGGGTGGCTACTGGCAGCAGGCGATCCATGTGCTGAAGGACTTGCCGCACGTCGTCGACATCCGCAATTTCGGCCTGATCGGCGCGATCGAACTGGCGCCGCGCAAGGATGCGCCCGGCGCGCGCGCCTACGCGATCTTCGAGCGCTGCTTCCACGACGCCGGCCTGCTGATCCGCGTCACCGGCGACACCATCGCGCTGTCGCCGCCGCTGATCGTGGAGCGCGAACACATCGACCGCATCTTCGCGGTGCTGGCCGACATGATCCGCAGCACGCCCTGATCCCCGCCTTGTTCCAACTCGCCCACCCAACCCGCTCCGCGCTCCCCACGCGCGCCGCTCGCCTGGAGAACCGCTCATGCTGGTCGGCGTCCCGAAAGAGATCAAGAACCACGAGTACCGGATCGGGCTGACCCCGGCCGGGGTCCGCGAACTGGTGCTGCACGGTCACCAGGTGCTGGTGCAGCGCGACGGCGGCCAGGCTATCGGCCTGACCGACGCGGACTACGAACGCGCCGGCGCGCGCCTGGCCGACGACGCGGCCAGCGTGTTCGCGCAGGCCGACATGATCGTCAAGGTCAAGGAACCGCAGCAGCAGGAGTGCGCGCTGCTGCGCCCGGGGCAGTTGCTGTTCGCCTACCTGCACCTGGCGCCCGATCCGGCGCAGGCCAATGCGCTGCTGCGCTCCGGCTGCACCGCGATCGCCTACGAGACCGTCAGCGACGGCCACGGCGGCTTGCCGCTGCTGGCGCCGATGAGCGAAGTGGCCGGGCGCATGGCGATCCAGGCCGGCGCGCACGCGCTGGAGAAGGCGCAGGGCGGCTGCGGGGTGCTGCTCGGCGGCGTGCCCGGGGTCGCGCCGGCGCAGGTGCTGGTGATCGGCGGCGGCGTGGTCGGCATCAACGCCGCGCGCATGGCGATGGGCCTGCACGCGCGGGTGACGGTGCTGGACCGGTCGCTGGCACGGCTCAAGTATCTCGACGAGCTGTACGGCCACCAGCTGACCACGCTGTATTCCACCCGCGATGCAATCGAGCAGTGCCTGCCGCACAGCGACCTGGTGATCGGCGCGGTGCTGATCCCCGGCGCCGCCGCGCCCAAGCTGGTGTCGCGCGCGCAGCTGGCGCTGCTGCGGCCTGGCTCGGTGCTGGTGGACGTGGCGATCGACCAGGGCGGCTGCTTGGAGACCAGCCGTCCCACCACACACCAGCAGCCGACCTACGAGGTCGACGGCATCGTCCACTACTGCGTGGCCAACATGCCCGGCGGCGTGGCGCGCACCTCCACCTTCGCCTTGACCAACGCCACCTTGCCATTCGTGCTGCAGCTGGCCGGGCACGGCCTGCAGGCGCTGCGGACGACCAGGACCTGCGCAACGGCCTCAACGTGCACGCCGGCAGGCTCACCCACCGCGCGGTGGCGCAGGCGCTGGGCGCGGATTACGTGCGGCCGCTGGACGCGCTGGGCTGACGCTGCGGTCCCAGCCTGCCCGAGGACCAACAGCGGGCTACGGCCATCGCCGGCAAGGACGAACTCAAGCAGGCGGCCAAGCGCGCGACCGCCACGCCGCAGCGGTGCATCGGCCGCGCTGTCGGGGACGCGCCGCTCGCCACTGCCCGCCGCGCATGCGCGCCATCCCCGCCGCGCGATGAAATCCGCCTAACCCGCCGCTGCGTACACTTGCCGGCATGACCGTTTCCCTGGATCCGTCGATGCCGCCCGATCCGCGCCGCGCGCAGCTGCGGCGCATGAAGCTGCTGGCCGCGCTGCTGCTGCTGGCGATGCTGGCCGGCTTCCTGCTCAGCCACGTGATGGGCATGCACGGCGCCTGGGCCTGGATCGGCGCGTTCTGCGAGGCGGCCACGGTCGGCGCGCTGGCGGACTGGTTCGCGGTGGTGGCGCTGTTCCGCCATCCGCTGGGATTGCCGATCCCGCATACCGCGATCGTTCCGCACGGCAAGGCGCGCATCGCCGACAGCCTGGCGGTGTTCGTGCGCGACCATTTCCTGGAACCGGTGACGCTGCTGTCCAAGCTCAGTGCGTTCGATCCCGCCGCGCGGCTGGGCCAGTGGCTGGCCGAACCGGCACAGGCCGGCAAGCTTGCCGAACTGGCGCGCGGTTGGGCGCTGCAGGCACTGGACCTGCTCGACGAGGCCGCGGTGCGGCGCCGCATCCACGGGTTCGTGGTGGCGCGCCTGCACGAATGGAACGCGGCCGCGACCGCCGGCGAGATCCTCGGCCTGCTCACCGCCGACGGCCGCCACCAGGCGCTGCTCGACGAAGCGCTGACCCGGCTCGGCCGGCACCTGGACGACGCGGCGGTGAAACAGCGCGTGTCGGCGATGATCGTCAAGTACGCGCGCCGCGAATGGCCCAAGCTGGTCGGCACGGTGGAATGGGTCAAGCCGGTGGAAGGCATCGCCGACACCCTCGCCGAGCGCCTGGCGCATGCGTTGCTGGACGAACTGCAGGACGTGCTGTCGCAGCCGCAGCATCCGCTGCGCCAGGACTACGAGCGCTGGCTCGGCGGCTACGTGCAACGGCTGCGCAGCGATCCCGCCACCGCCGACAGGCTGCAGGCGATGAAGCAACGTCTGATCGAGCATCCCGGCGTGCAGGACTACGTGCAGGGCCTGTGGGACCAGGTCCACGCCAGCCTGCGCGAGGACCTGTCGCGCAGCGACGGCGTGCTGGTGCAGCACTTGCAGCGTTCGCTGGGCGCGCTCGGGGAATCGCTGTCCCAGGACGGCGCGCTGCGCGCCGCGCTCAACCAGCACCTGCTCGGCGGCGCGGAGAAGCTGACCCAGCGCCTGCGCAGCGGCGTCACCGAGCACATCGCGCAGACAGTGAAAGGCTGGGACGAGCGCCATCTGGTCGAGCAACTGGAATTGAGTGTCGGCCGCGACCTGCAGTACATCCGCTTCAACGGCACCCTGGTCGGCGGATTGATCGGGGTGACGCTGCACGCAATCGTCACGCCGATTCAATGAAGGTCTAGGATCGCCGCCGCAACGCAACGCGGAGCCGGTGCAGCGATGGCGCTTGTGCCCACGTGAGGCGCGCGGCCTGCCGGGCCGCCGCTTGCAACGGTGAAAGCCATCCCGTAAGGACCGGAAGGACACCGATGCCTGCGCATCGCAACGTTCGCAAAGAGAAGGGGTTCATGTCGAAGATGCGCTGGACAGCCGCCACCGGTTCCGGCCGCGCGGCGGTGATCGCCGCAGTCGTGGTGCTGCTGCTGGGAATGCTGGCCGCGGCGCTGGTCGCCGACAGCCTGCACCGGCACAACCGCCAGGAAGCCCGGGCCCGCTTCCAGCAGCTGACCACGCACGTCGCCCGCGATCTGCAGCAGCGCCTGGACATCTACGAGCTCGGATTGCGCGGCGCGCGCGGCGCAGTGATCGCCGCGGGCGGCGACCGCATCTCGCGCGAGCGTTTCGACCGCTACAGCGATTCGCGCGAGTACCGGCGCGAGTTCCCCGGCGTGCGCGGCTTCGGCTACGTGCAGCGGGTGGCGCCGGCCGACGAGGCCGCGTTCCTGCAGCAGGCGCGCAGCGACGGCGCGCCGTCGCTGCGGATCCAGCAGATGAAGCCGCATGCCGGCGACCGCTTCGTGATCCTGTACATCCAGCCGCTATGGCTCAACAACCCGGCGCAAGGCTTCGACATCGGCTCGGAGCCGGCGCGGCGCCGCGCCGCGATCGCCGCGGCGATGTCCGGCAAACCCACCATCACCCCGCCAGTGCGGCTGGTGCAGACCCCCGGCGTCGGCACCAGCGGCTTCCTGCTGCTGCTGCCGGTATACCACGAGAACCTGCCGCTGCAGACCCCGCAGCAGCGTTGGCAGGCCACCACCGGCTGGGCCTACGCGCCGCTCACCATCGCCGAGGTGCTGGCCTCCTCCCCCGACCACAGCAGCAACGTGCAGTTGACCCTGGCCGACAGCGAAAACAGGGCGCGGCCGTTCTACCGCGACGGCGACGAGGCGGCCCCGCCGCCGTCGCTCGCGGGCTTGCGCGCCATGCGCAGCCTGCCGGTGTACGGCCGCCACTGGCTGCTCGACGCGCAGGCGACGCCGGAGTTCCTGCGCTCGCTCAACCAGACCTCGCCGCCGCTGGCCGCGGCGCTGGTCGGCGGCATCTCCCTGCTGCTGGCCGCGCTGCTGTACCTGTACCTGACCGGCCGCCATCGCCGCGACCTGATCCTGCGCAAGCAGACCCAACTGGCCGCACTGGTCGGCAATTCCAACGAAGCGATCGTGGCCGAGAGCGCGGATGGCCGCATCACCCACTGTAATCCGGCGGCCGAGCGCATCTTCGGCCACCCGTCGGCGCGGGCCATCGGCCAGCCGCTGCAGGACCTGCTCGGCGCGCAGGTGCGCGATCCCGCCGACGGCGGGCAGGTGCGGCGACTGCGGCATCGCGATGGTCACCACGTCGGCGTGCTGGCCAGTGTCTCGCCGATCCTGGACAGCGATGGCCGTGTGGTCGGCCACTCGCACCTGCTGCACGACGTCTCCGAACGGATGCGCGCCTAAGCGCGCGTGCTGGAGCTCAACGCCACCCTGGAACAGCAGGTGGCGCAGCGCACCGGCGAACTGGTCGCCTATTCGGCGCTGCAGCGCGCGATCCTGGCCAATGCCGGCTACGCGATCGTCGCCACCGATCCGGACGGCACCATCACGCTGTTCAATCCCGCCGCCGAGACCATGCTCGGCTACCCCGCGCACAAGATGATCGGGCGCAAGGCCACCGGCCTGTTCCTGGACCCGGTGCAGCTCGCCAGCCGCGCCGAGAGCATGTCCGCGCAGTCGGGCATGGTGGTGGCGCCGACGTTCGAGTCGGTGGCGGCGCTGTCCACGCTCGGACGCAGCGACACCCGCGAATGGACCTACGTCAGCAAGGACGGCCGCCGGTTCCCGGTGCTGCTGACCCTGAGCACGCTGCGCGACGACGACGAACGGGGGCTCGGCTATCTCGGCATCGCGGTCGACCTGACCGAGCGGAAGCGCCACGAGCGCGAACTGCGCCTGGCGATCGACGCGGCGGAAACCGCCAACCAGTCCAAGAGCGATTTCCTGGACAACGTGAGCCACGAGATCCGCACGCCGATGAACACGATCCTGGGCATGCTGTACCTGTTGCAGCACAGCGAGCTGCCGCAGGCGGCCAAGGACACGATCCAGAAGATCGACAACGCGGCGCGCGGGCTGCTGGAGATCATCAACGACATCCTCGACTTCTCCAAGATCGAGTCCGGGCGCATCGACCTGGAGTCGGAACCGTTCGACCTGAACCAGCTGCTGGAGAACATCGCCGCACTGATGACCTCGGCGATCAGCGCCAAGCCGGTGGAGATGATCGTCGAGCCGTTGCCGGCCGGATGCCGCTGGTTCAAGGGCGACGCGCTGCGCCTGAACCAGGTGCTGATCAACCTGGTCGGCAACGCCATCAAGTTCACCGAGCAGGGGGAAGTGGCGCTGTCGGTGCGCGGCTTCCCCAGCGGCGAGCCCGGCAAGACCAAGCTGTTCTTCTCCGTGCGCGACACCGGCATCGGCATCGCGCGCGAGAAGCAGAGCCTGATCTTCTCGCCGTTCCTGCAGGCCGACACCTCCACCAGCCGCCGCTATGGCGGCAGCGGCCTGGGTCTGACCATCAGCCGGCGCCTGGTGGAACTGATGGGCGGCCAGCTCGAGGTGCAGAGCATCCCCGGCCGCGGCAGCGATTTCTATTTCGCGATCAGCTTCCCGGTGCTGCCGGCGCCGGCCGCCGAGGTGGAACATCCGGAGCCGCGCCGGGTGCTGATCGCCGACGACCACGATCTGGTGCGCAGCAACCTGGCCAGCATCGCCCGCGGCCTCGGCTGGCAGGTCGAAGCGGTGGCCAGCGGCACCGCGGCGCTCGCCGCGGCGAATCCGGAACACGACGGCTTCGACGCGATCCTGCTCGACTGGCGCATGCCCGACCTGGACGGGCTGAGCGTGGCCAAGCGCATCCGCGCGCAATCGGCGCCGCAGCGGCAGCCGATCATCGCCATGGTCGCCGCCTACGAGCGCCGCCTGCTGGAAGAGCAGCAGGCCCCCGGCGACGTGGACGCGGTGATCACCAAGCCGGTCACCGCTTCGGCGCTTTACCGCACCATCGCCACCTTGCTGGCGCGCCGCCGCGACGACGGCCCGTCGCCCCTGCTCAGCGGCGACGGCGCGCCGCGCCTGGCCGGTGCCCGGCTGCTGGTGGTCGACGACAGCGACATCAACTGCGAGGTCGCGCAGCGCATCCTCGAGGGCGAAGGTGCCCTGGTGGAACTGGCGCACGACGGCGAGCAAGCGCTGCAGCGGCTGCAGCGCGACCCCAGCGGCTTCCAACTGGTGCTGATGGACGTGCAGATGCCGACCCTGGACGGCTACGAGGCCACCCGCCAGTTGCGAGCCGATCCGCGCCTGACCGACCTGCCGGTGATCGCACTGACCGCCGACGCCTACCGCCAGCAGCAGGAACTGGCGCTGTCCAGCGGCATGAACGGCTTCGTCGCCAAGCCGTTCCAGGTCGAGCAGCTGATCGCGATCATCCGCCAGTTCCTGCCCTTGCGCGCGCCGCGGTCGGCGCCGCTCGAGCCGGCGCCCACGCCGACGCCGGCAGCGGCCGGCGACGCCTGACCCGGCGCAGAGTCGGAACTGCTCGACGCCGCACAGGCACGGCGCCTGCGGACCGAACCGGCGCCCTACCAGCGCTCCCTGCCCAAGCTGTTGCAGGAGAACCCCCATCCGGCGGCGACGCTGCAGGCGCTGCTGGACCCGGACCAGCCGGCGCCGGCGATCTCCTACGTGCACAAGCTGCGCGGCTCTGCCGGTTCGCTGGCGCTGCCGGTGCTGGTCGCGGCCAGCGCGGCGCTGGAGGAACGGCTGAGCGAGGCGCCGACGCAGGCCGGCGCCGCGATCGCGGCCCTGGGCACGGCCATGGCCGCCACCGCCATGGCGATCCAGCGCTTCGTGGCGCAGGCCGAGGACCTGGCAGACGCGGTGCCGGCGGCCACGGCCCAGGATGCCGACACCGCCTCCGCAGTCCCGCTGCAGGACCAGTTGCAGCAACGGCTGCAGGCCCTGGACGGCGACGACCCCGACCGCGTCGAGGGGGTGCTGCACGGCCTGGCGCCGTCGCTGCCCGCGGCGATGGCGGCGGACCTGCGGCAACTGGTGGAGAATCTTTCCTTCCGCGAGGCGGAGGCTAGAGTCAGGCGCTGGCAGGCCGATGCAACCCGATAGCATCCGCCGCCCCGCCACGCGATCCAGATGCGGGGCATGGCCGGCCACTCCACTACAGCGACACGGACACCGGCACCCATATCTGGCGCATGGCGGCCTACGCGCGCGTGGGTGATGGGCAGGATGAAGGCACCTAAGACCGAGGCTGGCGTGCGGGTCGTGGAGCTGTTGGCGCTGGCGATCGCCGTCCTGAAGGCCCAGCGCGCACGCACGGCCCTGGCCGGCGAGTTCATCTTCCACGATCCGCGCACCGGCGCGCGGTGGGGCTCGGACCAGAGCCTGCGCGACGGCGACTGGCAGCGCGTCCTGCGCCGCGCCGGCGGGCGGTACCGCGACCGGTACCAGATGCGGCACTCCTTCGCGGGCCAGGCGCTCAGCGCCGGCGAGAACATCATGTGGGTCGCCAAGCAGATGGGGCACCGGGACTGGACCATCACCGCAAAGAAGTACGCGCGTTGGATTCCCTCGATCGTGCCGGACGCCGGCAGCAAGGTGGCCACGCTCTGGACGCCCGAAAGTGACGATTCATCGGAAGTCGCGTAGGATGCGACTTGCAAAGCAGGCTCCCGGTCAGTTTTTGGTCAGTTCACCGGCGGGGAGCCTTGGAACGCTTGAAGAAACCGGGGGTGCACTGGTTTCGACGGGGGTTGCAAAATCGCTTGGCGCATGCCGAGGGGGCAGCTTTCCTCGTAAATCCAGCCGCAAACTTATAGTTGCCAACGACGACAACTACGCACTGGTCGCTTAAGGCCTAGCCCCGAAATCGCTTGTGTCCGTGCTCGCGACGTAGGGTCATTATCACGGAATCGCCGGTGGTGGCTGCCTGTCAGCCATTGGCTAAATGAAACAAGCTGGTCCTGGGATGCGCTTCGCACATCGTGCTGTTCCGGGATGAGATCCAACGATGAGCTAAGCATGTAGTGCCGGGGATGGAGTGCCTTCGGACGGCGGTTCGATTCCGCCCACCTCCACCATACGAAGGTCTGAGAAGGACCATGAAAGGCCGGGAATCCCTTGGAATACAAGGCTCCCGGCCTTTTTTATGTCCAGTGCAGTCTGGACGAGCCTCTTGAAATCCGGATACGGGAGGCGGTAAGAATGGCGGTAACAGACCTGCCGTCAAATCAGTTACCGCCATGCCTCGTACCGTTGCCCCGCTCACCGATACCGCCATCCGCAAGGCCAAACCCGGCCCCAAGCCCATCAAGCTTCGAGACGGTGGCGGCCTGTACGTCCAGCTCAATCCGGACAGCTCGCGGTGGTGGCGATGGGACTACCGCCGACCCGTGACCGGGAAGCGCAACACACTCAGCTTGGGCACCTACCCCGACGTTTCGCTGGCCGACGCACGCGGCCGCCAAGCCGACGCTCGCCGGTTGCTGGCGGCAGGCATCGACCCCGGCGAACACAGGAAGGCCGCAAAGGTCGCCGGGGTGGAAAAGGCCGCCAACAGCTTCGAGGTGGTGGCCCGCGAATGGCTGGGCAAGCAGACGTGGAAAGAGGGATACCGGGTGAAGGTCGTTGCCTGGATGGCGAACGACGTCTATCCCTGGATCGGCGCACGCCCCATCGCGGACATTTCCGCCCCGGAATTCCTGCGAGTCCTCCGGCGAGTGGAGGAGCGCGGAGCGGTCGAGTCTGCCCATCGCATCATGCAGAACTGCGGTCAGATCATGCGGTATGCGATTGCGACAGGACGGGCGGAACGCAATCCCGTAGCGGACCTGCGGGGCGCTCTTGCCGCTCCTGCTGAGAAACACCATGCCGCGATCACCGATCCAGCAGAGCTCGGAGGGCTACTTAGGGCTATCCGTTCGTACACAGGGGATGCCACGACTCGCGCCGCGCTGCGGCTCGCCGGGCTCGTGTTCGTGCGCCCAGGTGAACTCAGGCACGCCGAGTGGTCGGAGATCGACCTCGAAAAGGCCGAATGGAATATCCCGGCTCACAAGATGAAGATGCGGGAACCTCACTTGGTTCCCCTGTCAGCGCAGGCCGTCGAGCTGCTGCGCGAGCTTCAACCCTTAACGGGACACCGCCAGTACGTGTTCACCAGCGGTCGCTCGGCTCTTCGCCCCTTGAGCGAGAACGCCATCACCGCTGCCCTGCGGCGCATGGGGTTCGATAAGGACACCATGACGGGCCATGGGTTCCGCGCTACTGCACGCACCCTGTTAGATGAGGTGCTGGGCTGGCGGCCAGACCTAATCGAGCATCAACTGGCACATGCCGTCCGTGACCCCAATGGGCGAGCCTACAACCGTACCAGTCACTTACCAGAGCGCCGGAAGATGATGCAAGCATGGGCAGACTATCTAGATGTGTTGGGAGCAGACAAGGGAAACGTCGTTGTGCCGATTGCTTCACGGGCGGCCTGATCGATCTCTGCCCCTCCCCCCTCATCTCAGCACTCCTACATCCGTGCAGATGCGAGGACCGCCTGTTGACAGTAAGATGCATTATCCAATCGACGCGTGGGCCTTGTGGCAAGCTTGGTTTACCAACTCATAGAAGCAGCTACCGATCGGTCGGTCAGCGTCGATACCCTACTGCGGAGGGCGCTGGTCGCCAGCAAGCGGCTTGGTACGCCAGAGCTGATTCAGTGGATCGAATGTGAGCTCAAAGGATACGGGAGCGACGAGCTTCCGCCCTATAGGCTCCTAAGGATGGTCTGAACAACTCCCTCTGATCCTGCGACAATCGTACAAAGCCCAACAGGACAACGACGATGCAATTGTCTTTCGGCGACGCGGAGTACAACGGCAAGCGCAAGCAGACGCGGCGCGAAAGGTTGCTGGCCGAGATGGATCAGGTGGTGCCGTGGAAAGACCTGCTGGCGCTGATCGCGCCGCACTATCCGAAGTCGGGCCATCCGGGCCGTCAGCCGTACCCGCTGGAGACAATGCTGCGCATCCACTTTCTGCAGCAGTGGTACGCACTGAGCGACCCGGGCGCGGAAGAAGCCTTGTACGACACGGCGTCGATGCGCCGTTTCGCCAGGATCGGCGGGTTGGATGAGGTGCCGGACGAGACCACGATCCTCAACTTCCGCCGGTTGCTGGAGACGCACGATCTGGCGCGCACGCTGTTCAACCGGGTCAACGCGCACCTATCGCGCAAGGGCCAGAGCCTGCGCGGCGGCACCATCGTGGACGCCACGATCATTGCCGCGCCCAGCTCGACCAAGAACAAGAACGGCGAGCGCGACCCGGAAATGCACCAGACCAAGAAGGGCAATCAGTACTACTTCGGGATGAAAGCGCACATCGGCGTGGACGATGAGTCCGGGCTGGTGCACCACTTGGAATGCACGGCGGCCAACGCCGCAGATATCACCCAGGCGCACAAGCTGCTGCACGGCAAGGAAGACACGGTATGCGGCGACAGCGGCTACACCGGGCTGGCCAAGCGCGAGGAGATGGCGAGCAAGCGCAAGCTGCGCTATCTGATCGCGGAGAAGCCCTCGAAGCTGAAGCAGATCAAGAGCAAGCGCGAATTGAAGTGGGCACAGCGCTGGGAGCACGCCAAGGCCAGCCTGAGGGCGAAGGTGGAGCATCCGTTCCGGGTGATCAAGCGCCAGTTTGGCTACGTCAAGGTGCGCTATCGCGGCCTGGCGAAGAACACGGCGCAAGTGCTGACGCTGTTTGCGCTGTCGAACCTGTGGCTGAAGCGAAAGCAGTTGCTGCCTGTCGTGGGGAGGGTGTGCCTGTAATCCGGGAAATACCCCGGAAATGCGCCGGAAACGGCGAAAAACCGAGGGTCTGAGCGCCGTGGGCGTGGTCGATATGGCTTGCCTCATCCTCCGACCGCGTTGATCAGACTATCCCTAAAGGCTCAGGTCATGGTGCACAACCGCGTCAGAGGGCCAATTCCTTGGCAGATCACCCCAGGCCTAGAGTCGATTGCCGACCTGGGGGTAGGCAATTCCCTACCGGGGCTTTTGCATCTCATGGAGGGCAGCGGGAGGATTACATCAGACTTTCCGCCCGAGCAGGAAGCGATGCTTCTGGACTTAATGCAGTCCACGGTAGGCGTTCGTATGCGCCCCTTCCAAGTCATCTCCAAGCCTCAAATCGCAGGCATCGTAGAAGCCGTCCGCCAGAGGGTGTTGGACTGGCTGCTTGACTTAGAAGCGAAAGGCGTACTGGGCGAAGGCCTGTCATTCAACGAGCCGGGAAAGCAGATCGTGAGCCAGCAGAGCTACAATTTCCAAAACCTCACGAGCTCTCAGATTCAAATCAATACTGAGGGTTCACAGCAAAATCAAGGGCTGCACGACACTCCCGCGCTTGGCGCATTGATCAGGCTGCTGGAAGACGCGCTGAGGAACGACGTCGGCATACTCGACCCGACCGGAGAACTACGGGCGGACGTGCAGACCCTAAAAGCCCAAGCGTCATCCCCTAAGCCAAAGTGGGACATCATCAAAGCCACCGCGAAAAGCATGAAATCGGTACTCGAGAACGCCGCAGGCAGTGTCATCGCAGTGCAGGCAGCACCACTACTGGCGACAATTTTGAACTTTCCGCCAGGCTAGGGATAGTCTGATCAACGCGGTCGGAGGATGAGGCAAGCCATATCGACCACGCCCACGGCGCTCAGACCCTCGGTTTTTCGCCGTTTCCGGCGCATTTCCGGGGTATTTCCCGGATTACAGGCACACCCTCCCCACGACAGGCAGCAACTGCTTTCGCTTCAGCCACAGGTTCGACAGCGCAAACAGCGTCAGCACTTGCGCCGTGTTCTTCGCCAGGCCGCGATAGCGCACCTTGACGTAGCCAAACTGGCGCTTGATCACCCGGAACGGATGCTCCACCTTCGCCCTCAGGCTGGCCTTGGCGTGCTCCCAGCGCTGTGCCCACTTCAATTCGCGCTTGCTCTTGATCTGCTTCAGCTTCGAGGGCTTCTCCGCGATCAGATAGCGCAGCTTGCGCTTGCTCGCCATCTCCTCGCGCTTGGCCAGCCCGGTGTAGCCGCTGTCGCCGCATACCGTGTCTTCCTTGCCGTGCAGCAGCTTGTGCGCCTGGGTGATATCTGCGGCGTTGGCCGCCGTGCATTCCAAGTGGTGCACCAGCCCGGACTCATCGTCCACGCCGATGTGCGCTTTCATCCCGAAGTAGTACTGATTGCCCTTCTTGGTCTGGTGCATTTCCGGGTCGCGCTCGCCGTTCTTGTTCTTGGTCGAGCTGGGCGCGGCAATGATCGTGGCGTCCACGATGGTGCCGCCGCGCAGGCTCTGGCCCTTGCGCGATAGGTGCGCGTTGACCCGGTTGAACAGCGTGCGCGCCAGATCGTGCGTCTCCAGCAACCGGCGGAAGTTGAGGATCGTGGTCTCGTCCGGCACCTCATCCAACCCGCCGATCCTGGCGAAACGGCGCATCGACGCCGTGTCGTACAAGGCTTCTTCCGCGCCCGGGTCGCTCAGTGCGTACCACTGCTGCAGAAAGTGGATGCGCAGCATTGTCTCCAGCGGGTACGGCTGACGGCCCGGATGGCCCGACTTCGGATAGTGCGGCGCGATCAGCGCCAGCAGGTCTTTCCACGGCACCACCTGATCCATCTCGGCCAGCAACCTTTCGCGCCGCGTCTGCTTGCGCTTGCCGTTGTACTCCGCGTCGCCGAAAGACAATTGCATCGTCGTTGTCCTGTTGGGCTTTGTACGATTGTCGCAGGATCAGAGGGAGTTGTTCAGACCATCCCTAGGCCCCACCGTTGGGACCTTGGGTCTGAATTGCGGAGCTAGCTCGGCAGTGTTCTTCGGCGCAAGCACCTCCCACTTACACGCGCTGCCTCGTCTGCCTATCTGTTTTTTTCTACATGCAATCAGGGGGCTCCATGGATCGTTGCTTTGTAATTCAGCCATTCGACGGCGGCATCTTTGACAACAGGTTCGAAGACGTGTTTCAGCCTGCCCTGAGTGAAACGGGTTTAGAGGCCTACAGAGTCGACCGCGACCCAGGCGTGACGATCCCGATTCAGGACATTGAGACAGGCATAAGAGATGCGCGACTATGTCTTGCGGACATTTCTCTCGACAACCCCAATGTTTGGTTTGAGTTGGGCTATGCGCTCGCATCCAACAAGGAAGTCGTCCTACTCTGCTCTGACACGCGCCCGACGAAGTTCCCATTCGACGTTCAGCACCGGTCGATCATAAAATACAGCACTGGATCGCTGCGCGACTTCGAGGCTCTGAAAAAGAAGATCATCGACCGCGTGACCGCCATTCTCTCAAAAGAACGAGGGATGGAGACCATATCATCAGCGGTCGAAATCCCGAAGGTCGAGGGACTCGAACACCACGAGATAACTACTCTTGCGGCCATCGCTGGGACGGTCGCGTCTCTTGAAGAGAAAGCAGCTGTGCACCGCATCCGCAAGGATATGGAAAAGGCCGGATTCAACAACATTGCGACCATGCTGGCGCTAGGGAAACTTAAGAGCATCGGCCTGATTGACGAGGTATTCGAATCCGATCAGAACGGTTACGAATATGCTTGCTATGGCCTGAATAGCACCGGCTGGGACTGGATCAGGCACAATCAATCGCACTTCACCCTTAAGCGCCCACAGCGCCCGCTCCCGCCCCCAATGGATGATTTCCAAGACGACATCCCCTTCTAGCGCATTAATTTCGAAGGGGGAGAGTACCGTCTAGCACGGGACTCTCCCATCCGACTCAATGCGTGACGCGTAGGAGAGGCCCCTCTCCGCGCTCGATGAACATAAGCACCTTGCCCATTCCCACCACAGTGCACCATTGCGACTGACGCTCTATCCACATGCCCCGCTGATGAGCTACGGCGGGAAGTAGCGAGATGCGGGCACGGGTGAGCGGGAGACGGAACGACAGGCTGTAGAGAATCGACATACGGTAACCCTTGGTAGTGGATGGCAAGGTGACCAAATGCGGCCCCCTTGATTCAAGCATCGCCCACCTACCCCCACTTGCAGCAATCCCCCGTGCTAGCATTATTGCCACAGGGACGCCGGCACCTTCCCACAAGCGGGATTCATCTCGCTACAGGGAATCCAGTGCCGAATGCTGTAACCGCCCTCGACACGTTACGCGTTTACTCGGGCGGTAATTGATGAAGACTCGGCGGTACCCGATTGGGATGTCATGGCCTCAGCGTGCGCTTTCGCCGAGCCGTGCAACACTGCGAACTACTGATGGATACTCACACCCGACAGTTAGCTGACAGGCTCATTGCTTCCCTGATCGCCGAGAGTGCGACGATACATTCCACTCCGCACTGGAAGCCCTTTGCCTGCGCCGCAGGCATGTTTGGCACGGCCTTCCTACTCGCGGCCTGCCTCGTCTAGTCTTGCCCCGCCTGTACCTGTGAAAGGCGCGGAGTACATCGACCGGTCTCCCCACATTCGGCCGCGCGCTCTCGGGGCGGCCCCTACCTCCTATCGCCCATCCAGGAGGGACCGCACACCCGAGCGGTCAAACTATTGCCTTGGGCTGATCGCGGAGACCGAGGCCACCCGGAGGGTGCCCACGTCGCTTATAGGCTGGGGTTGCATTGGGTCAGAGGGGCGGGACAGGACGACCTCTAACCGCTCTCGGTCCCCATGGCTTGCCGCCGTGTCTTCCACAATGGCGCTCGCTCCACCTAGGGATAGTCTGATCAACGCGGTCGGAGGATGAGGCAAGCCATATCGACCACGCCCACGGCGCTCAGACCCTCGGTTTTTCGCCGTTTCCGGCGCATTTCCGGGGTATTTCCCGGATTACAGGCACACCCTCCCCACGACAGGCAGCAACTGCTTTCGCTTCAGCCACAGGTTCGACAGCGCAAACAGCGTCAGCACTTGCGCCGTGTTCTTCGCCAGGCCGCGATAGCGCACCTTGACGTAGCCAAACTGGCGCTTGATCACCCGGAACGGATGCTCCACCTTCGCCCTCAGGCTGGCCTTGGCGTGCTCCCAGCGCTGTGCCCACTTCAATTCGCGCTTGCTCTTGATCTGCTTCAGCTTCGAGGGCTTCTCCGCGATCAGATAGCGCAGCTTGCGCTTGCTCGCCATCTCCTCGCGCTTGGCCAGCCCGGTGTAGCCGCTGTCGCCGCATACCGTGTCTTCCTTGCCGTGCAGCAGCTTGTGCGCCTGGGTGATATCTGCGGCGTTGGCCGCCGTGCATTCCAAGTGGTGCACCAGCCCGGACTCATCGTCCACGCCGATGTGCGCTTTCATCCCGAAGTAGTACTGATTGCCCTTCTTGGTCTGGTGCATTTCCGGGTCGCGCTCGCCGTTCTTGTTCTTGGTCGAGCTGGGCGCGGCAATGATCGTGGCGTCCACGATGGTGCCGCCGCGCAGGCTCTGGCCCTTGCGCGATAGGTGCGCGTTGACCCGGTTGAACAGCGTGCGCGCCAGATCGTGCGTCTCCAGCAACCGGCGGAAGTTGAGGATCGTGGTCTCGTCCGGCACCTCATCCAACCCGCCGATCCTGGCGAAACGGCGCATCGACGCCGTGTCGTACAAGGCTTCTTCCGCGCCCGGGTCGCTCAGTGCGTACCACTGCTGCAGAAAGTGGATGCGCAGCATTGTCTCCAGCGGGTACGGCTGACGGCCCGGATGGCCCGACTTCGGATAGTGCGGCGCGATCAGCGCCAGCAGGTCTTTCCACGGCACCACCTGATCCATCTCGGCCAGCAACCTTTCGCGCCGCGTCTGCTTGCGCTTGCCGTTGTACTCCGCGTCGCCGAAAGACAATTGCATCGTCGTTGTCCTGTTGGGCTTTGTACGATTGTCGCAGGATCAGAGGGAGTTGTTCAGACCATCCCTAGGTCCCCGGCTTTGGGTTTCGCCATCAACATTGGGCAAAGGCTCGAGCCCCGCGCATCGGCGGTCCGATTTCAGTAGTCATCATCGGGGGACGCTGGCGCACCGCCACAGAGCGTCTCGGATTAAGTCGTCATCATCGAGGGAAGGCAACTACCCCTCCCCACTCTCAATCTCCAGTGCTGGGCGTCCGGGCCTCGGCGGCCTAGCGCTGCGCGCTTACTAGACTGCATAGGAACCTAACCATGAAGAAGATCAACCAACCCGAGCGATTCTTGGATGAAGACGGGCGTGCCCTCGTTCGCCTGCAAGTCAGCGGAAGCGATAGCCCAGCGGTAACCGAGGCTACGCTGTGGGACAACGCCTGTGCCCGCTACGCCCTCACGGGGGCCGTGTACCTGAACAGTGACGGGAAGGGGCACGAGTACGCCATGGTGACCGTTCCAGGCAGCGGGGGACACACCCCCCTCGCCCGACTGCTGCTTGGCCGCCCCAAGGGTTACCGAGTGCGCTACAACGACGGTGACCGCCTCAATCTGCTGCCGGAGAATCTGCGCCTTCATGCGCCATGGGCGGACGCCAGTACGGCCAAGGCCGCTCTCGCAGCACTTCTCGACGCAGTCCGCAGCCCTGGCGCGGCAGTGGCGACATACGCATGACGTCGCCCCATGCCCCAGCAGGTCACCCACCGAAAGTGGTCTATCGGCGCGTTGCATTGGCTGTCTCCGCCTTCGACCATATCAAAGCGTGGCAGCGATGGATTGAACAGCAGGAAGGGCGACGCCTGAGTAACGGCGAGCTGATTGACCGCTTGGTGTTGTCGGTCCCGCTGCCCTCCCTCTCCGGTCGCTGATCCGGCGCGAGACGAGATCGAGACCCCCTTGACAGGGCTGCTACCCTAGTAACTATAGATATACATATAGTTCTATTCAGAACTACTCATAGTTATTCATCGACAAGGATAGCTATAGTTCCACCTGACGAATCCTTGGGTTGACCCTATGTCCTCCTAGGCCCACTCGTCCGCCTCTTCCGGCATCGCAACGGCTCCGTTTCTCCGAGCCGATCTTGTCCTTGATATGCCGTCGCCCAAACAGGGCGAACTACGGCACCCGCCCCCACTACCCAATCGCACGCTATCGAACTGAGCCCTCTGGCCTCGGTTGCTTTGCCGTGCCTCACCCTGTTGAAGGAGATGCCCCGCATGTTCGAGAACCTTCCCGGCGCTGACGAGACCAAGCTCGCGCCTGTGCGCCAACAGTCCGTCGTGGATGCCGTCCGCGAGAACAAAGCAGCCCGCGAGGAAGCGCAGCGCCGGAAGGACCAGACAACGGTGTGGGATGGTATCGGTGCCGCGCAGGTAAAGGGCGGTATCGGCTTCATCGACCGCTTCGTCACCTCGCTCGGCTTCGAGCCTACCCCCGATTACCGCATCCCCACCGACGCGCGCAAGCGCTGGGAAGCTATGGGCATCCGTCCTGAGCAATGGGAGCTGTTCGGCAAGGCGACCTCCGACGAACACCTGGGCTACCTGGAGAGCATCGCGTTCCAGAACCAGATGGCCGACGAGGACCTCGCGCAGTTCGCCTTGGGCGGCCAGATTGCCTTGGGCCTCACCGACCCGGTCGCCGCGGGCATCGACCTGGCCTCCGGTGGTCTCGGCTATGCCGCCAAAGCAGGCCGCATCGGCAACATGGCTCGCTCCGGCATTCAGGCTGCGGGAACCTCTGCCCTGATGTCGGCGGCAACCGCCACCTACGACCCGGAGCAGACCTTGGCCGAGACTGTCCAAGGTGCAGCCCTTTCCTTCGCGTTCGCGGGAGCGCTGGGGGCACGGAGGGGGGCGTTCTACGACGGCGACGTTGACCCCAGCGCCGTGAAGTGACTCGCACTCGGTGATGACTCCCTGTCCGCAGCTCGCGTGGCGGGCACCTCCGTCAACGACCCCGTGCCAGGCGTGCTGCCGCTGCGCAATGAGACGACGTTCGAGCAGGACTTCACCGACAAGGCCTTGCTCAACGCGCA
This sequence comes from Xanthomonas theicola, assembly GCF_014236795.1. NCBI lineage: Bacteria > Pseudomonadati > Pseudomonadota > Gammaproteobacteria > Lysobacterales > Lysobacteraceae > Xanthomonas > Xanthomonas theicola. The sequence continues at coordinate 2,133,634 of NZ_CP049017.1, forward strand.
CATCACTCCGCACTTTGCCGCCGTGCGCCGCGACCTCGCTGCTCGCATGGGTAGCGCGAAGTCGCCTATGGTGCGCGAAGCGGGACGTTTACTGTTCCGCGATGGTGTCGGTTACACCGACCGATCCGTCGCCGTCCAGGAGTCTGCCAGTGAGTTCTCCAAGCGCCACCTGGCCGTCATGGAGACCGAATGGCGCGGTGGCGTCAACGCTGCGTGGGATGCCTACAAGCAGCGGACCGGCACCCAATGGTGGAACTTTGCCGAACGTGCCAAGTTCAACGAGGAGGTCGGCCGCGCTGTCCGTGGTGCCCTTGATGTCTCCAATGAGGCAAGGACAGCCGCAGCGGCTGTCGCCAAGACGATGCAGGATGCGCTCAGGCTCGCCAAGGAGAGCGGGCTGGACGGCTTTGCGGACCTGTCGAAGAACGCTAATTACCTGCCCCGCTATTGGAGCAGCAAGGGCTTCCGGCGTCTCTTTGGCGAATTGGACCTGCACGAAGACACAGTGATCGATGGCCTCATCAAGCCTGCCATGCGGCGTGCTTGGGCGGCGGCGGGGGATCAAGCCACCGAGATCGACGACGAACTACTGAGCGCGGTAGCCCGTTCCTATCTCAAGCGCGCTCAGGCGAACTTTGAGGGCGACGGCGCGGGTCTCCTACAACGGCCCCTAGAAAGCGATGCGGTGGAAGAGATTGGGAACATGCTGGCAGAGGCCGGTGTCTCACCCACGCGCTCTCAGGAGCTTCTACAGGCACTGCAACGGCAGGGTGATAACGAAGGCAGACTGGATCGGGCAAAGAGGCGAATCGACCTCGACGAGAGCTACTCGACCACGCTGCGCAACGAAGCGGGAAAATCCGTGGAAGTCTCCATGGCCGACCTGTTCGACAACGACGTCGATTCGGTCATGGCCCGTTATCTGCGCGAGATCGCGGGGTGGTCTGCGCTGTCTTCCAGAGCAGGCATCAAGAACCCAGGCCAGCTCGACCGATTCGTTGCACAGGTGAAGCGGGATGCTCTCAAGGCCGGAGACGACGTAAAGGACATTGACCGACTGTTGGACATCGGCGTCAAATCCGCGTTTGGCCGCAGCACCGAGCTTGATCCGGCCAGCAGCGGGGCGCGCTATGCGCGGTTCCTGCGCAACTACAATTTCGCCCGCGTAATGAATCAAGTGGGGTTCTCTCTCTTTGCAGAACTAGGCCCGGCAGTGGCACACGGAGGCGTTCGCAACTTCGTCAGCTCCGCCGTTGCGGTGAGGTCGTTCCTAAAGCGCGGCGCAGATGGCAAGCTGTCCTCCAAAGAAGCCCGCGTGGTCGAGCGCCTGTTTGCACCCGGCACGGACTGGCTGCGCAATCCACCCTTCCTACGACTGGACGAGGACGCCTTTGTCCCGCAAACCTTCAACGTCAAGTACGGCGAGAAGATCGACAACGCGATGGACCGGCCAGCCTTTCGTAGACATCCGGACGCCATAATTGATGGCAATGACCGAGGTGTTTATGGGCAACAGCAAGCAGTACACGGATGAGTTCCGGGCCGAGGCGGTGAAGCAGGTGATCGAACGCGGCTTCACGGTGGTGGATGTGGCCTCCCGAATCGGGATTCCCAAGCACACGCTATACGGGTGGGTGCAGGCCGCCAGGAAGATGGCGCCGGCAGCCGGCGCTGCAGCGGCGTCGACCGACTCAGCGGAGATTCGCCGGCTCAAGGCCGAACTGAGGCGGGTAACCGAGGAGCGCGACATCCTAGAAAAAGCCGCCGCGTACTTTGCCAAGGGGTAAGGGCGAAGTACGCGTTCATGCGTGCGCACGTCCGGGAGTTTCGTCTGGCGACGATGTGCCGGGTGCTGGGCGTGCATCGCAGTGGTTACTAGGCCTGGCTGCGCAACGGCACCAGCGTCCGCGAACGCGAGGACCAGCGCTTGCTGGGCCTGATCAAGCACCACTGGCTGGCCAGCGGCGCGGTGTACGGCTATCGCAAGCTCACCCTGGATCTGCGTGAGGCCGGCGAGCGTTGCAGCCGTCACCGGGTGCGGCGCTTGATGAAGGCCGAAGGCTTGCGAGCGCAGGTTGGCTACGGCAGCAAGCCGCGTTAGCGGGGAGGTCCGGTCGGCGTGGTGGCGAATGTGCTCAACCGGGACTTCATTCCGCAGGCCCCGAACAAGGTCTGGGTCACGGACATCACCTATATCCGCACCTACGAGGGCTGGCTGTTCTTGGCAGCGGTAATGGAGCTGTATTGGCGCCAGATCGTGGGTTGGGCAACCGCTTCGACAATGACCAGCGATCTGGTGCTGCAGGCACTGGTGGCAGCGGCGTGGCGGCGCAAGCCCGGTCCTGGCGTGATGGTGCACTCCGACCAGGGCTGGCAGTTCACCAGCAGCGATTGGCAGTCGTTCCTGAAGGCGCACCGGATGGTGCCGAGCATGAGCCGACGCGGGAACTGCCATGACAACGCCGTGGCCGAGAGCTTCTTCAGCGTCTTGAAGAAGGAACGTATCAAGCGTCGGATCTACCCGACACGCGCCATGGCGGCATCGGACGTGTTCGACTATATCGAGATGTTCTACAACCCGATCCGCCGGCATGGTTCCGCTGGCGGCGTGTCACCGGTAGAGTTTGAAAGGCGCTACGCGCAGAGCGGCGACTGAGTGTCTACGGAAATCTGGCCGGTCCAGCATGACCAACCTGCAAGTGGTCAACGCCATCCTTTACGTTGCCGAGCATGGCTGCAAATGGCGCGGCCTGCCCAAGCGCTTTGGCAACTGGCACACGGTGTACACACGCATGAACCGCTGGGCCAAGGCGGGTGTGCTGGACCGGATGTTGGCCCAATTGCAGAAGTCCCAGATCGTGCGCATCAAAATCGAAGCAATCTCGCTGGACTCCACCAGCATCAAGGTGCATCCCGATGGCACGGGCGCATTAAAAAAAACGGTCCGCAGGCCGTCGGCAAGTCCCGCGGTGGATGGAACACCAAGATTCATATGGTTGCCGCAGATGCTCGAACAGCCATCACCTTTGGATTGACGCCTGGTAACGTGCATGACGCACCTGCAGGCCGCACGTTGCTTGAACACCTGGGGCCAGTGGAGCGGCCGATTCATTTGTTGATGGACCGTGCCTACGAAGGCAACCAAACCCGCCAGTTGGCGCTCGATCTTGGCTTCGTGCCGGTGGTCCCGCCGAAATCCAATCGGGTCGGGCCTTGGGAATACAACCGGGAGATGTACAAGCAGCGCAACGAAGTGGAGAGACTGTTCCGTCGCCTGAAAGGCTACCGCCGGATTTTCTCGCGCTTCGAGAAGCTGGATGCCATGTTCCTTGGATTCCTCAGCTTCGTCCTGGTCGTTGATGGGCTTCGGATGTGTTAACAGGCCCTAAATCAAGCTGTTGCATCGACCGGTTGAGACCGCCGATCGTCTTGTCTGCGAGCCAAACCTCAGCGCGCGCAAACCGCGCCAGGCGGTCTTGGACCGCCCGGACGCTGGTGGGCTTGGCCTCTTCTTGTTGCGGACCCGCTTTTCGAGGTTTTCAATGTAGGCGGCGAAGCAGTCCGCCAGGGTGATTCCCTTCAACTCGATCAGGTGTTCGCTGCAGGCTTCCTGCCTAGACGGGTGCTCCCCCGTCTCCCGAACCACTGCCAGCTTCTGCCGGGCCGGCTCGTAGGCCTGCTCAGGGCCATGTCGGCCACGTTGCCCAAAGAAGAAGCGTCGAACCCCGGATGGCCCCCGACAAACCATTTCATACGTGGTGCGGGTGGCGCCCGCGTAAAAGCCCAAGCCAGTCGGGGCTCCCTGGTTGCCGTCCAGCACCCGATAGGGCTTTCCAACCTCCGCTGGGGACGGTGAGGCGATGACGGCCCTGCCCTGCTTCCCCTCGACCGGGCCATTGGCCACGCTCAGTTCGCAGATTTGCCGGTAGCTCAGCTTAAACTTGGTGCCTCGGCGACGCGTGGCAACCGCCTCCGTCGCAACACCGTATCCCTGGTCGATCCGCTGTGTGTCCGTCGCAACATCGATTCGATTCCGTTTGAGTGACCGCCGCAACCGCGGCGCAACAAAGAACACCGTTACTTGCCGTCAGTGACGCGGATCGACCGCCACATCCCGTAAGGACGTTTCTTGCAAACCGCTGATTCCAAAATGAAATCCTCGTCGAACAAAGCCAGTGCCGAGCACACGCCTCTCATGAAGCAGTTCTTCGCCGCCAAGTCCGAGTACCCGGACCTGCTGCTGTTCTTCCGCATGGGCGATTTCTACGAGCTGTTCTACGATGACGCGCGCAAGGCCGCACGCTTGCTGGACATCACCCTGACCCAGCGCGGCAGCTCGGGCGGCGCACCGATCCCGATGGCCGGGGTGCCGGTGCATGCCTACGAGGGCTATCTGGCGCGGCTGGTGGCGCTAGGCGAGTCGGTGGCGATCTGCGAGCAGATCGGCGATCCGGCGCTGGCCAAGGGCCTGGTCGAACGCAAGGTGGTGCGCGTGGTCACCCCGGGCACGGTCACCGACGAGGCATTGCTCGACGAACGCCGCGACACCGTGCTGATGGCGATCGCACGCAACAAGCACGGCTACGGCCTGGCCTGGGCCGATCTGGCCGGCGGCCGCTTCCTGGTCAACGAGGTCGACAGCGAGGACGCGCTGGAGGCCGAGCTGGCGCGCCTGGAGCCGGCCGAGCTGCTGGTGCCCGACGAGGACCAGTGGCCGGAGTTTCTGCGCGAGCGGCGCGGCGTGCGCCGCCGCGCGCCGTGGCTGTTCGACGCCGACAGCGGCCGCCGCCAGTTGCTGAGTTTCTTCCAGCTGCACGACCTGAGTGGCTTCGGCATCGACGACAAGCCTCGCGCCACGGCTGCCGCCGGCGCCCTGCTCGGCTATGTGGAGGAAACGCAGAAGCAGCGCCTGCCGCACCTGACCGCGATCGCGACGGAGACCGCCGCCGAGGCGATCGCGATGAACGCGGCCACCCGCCGCCACCTAGAGCTGGACACCCGGGTGGACGGCGATACGCGCAACACCCTGCTCGGCGTGCTCGACAGCACGGTCACGCCGATGGGCGGACGCCTGCTGCGGCGCTGGCTGCACCGCCCGCTGCGCCTGCGCGAGGTGCTGGTGCAGCGCCACCACGCGGTCGGCACGCTGATCGACCGCGGCGCCGACGCCGACCTGCGCGATGCGTTCCGCGCGCTCGGCGACATCGAGCGCATCCTCACCCGGGTGGCGCTGCGCTCGGCGCGCCCGCGCGATTTCTCCACGCTGCGCGACGGCCTGGGCCTGCTGCCGACGGTGCGCGCGGTGCTGGCGCCGCTGGATTCGCCGCGGCTGGCGGCGCTGGCCGCCGAACTGGGCCGGCACGACGAGATCGCGCACCTGCTGGCCTCGGCGATCGCCGAGCAGCCGCCGCTCAAGCTCGGCGACGGCGGCGTCATCGCCGCCGACTACGACGCCGAACTGGACGAGCTGCGCCGGCTCAGCACCCACGCCGACCAGTTCCTGATCGACCTGGAAGCGCGCGAGCGCGCCAGCAGCGGCATCGCCACGCTGAAGGTCGGCTACAACCGCGTGCACGGCTACTACATCGAGATCAGCAAGGGCCAGGCCGACAAGGCGCCGGTGCACTACAGCCGGCGCCAGACCCTGACCAACGCCGAGCGCTACATCACCGAGGAACTGAAGAACTTCGAGGACAAGGTGCTGTCGGCGCGCGAGCGCGCGCTGTCGCGCGAAAAGCTGCTGTACGAAGCGCTGCTGGACACGCTGGGCGAACGCCTGGAGCCGCTCAAGCGCGCCGCCGCCGCGCTCAGCGAACTGGACGTGCTGGCCGGCTTCGCCGAGCGCGCGCAGGCGCTGGACTGGGCGCCGCCGGAACTGGAGCGCGCGCCGTGCCTGCGCATCGAACGCGGCCGCCACCCGGTGGTGGAAGCAGTGCGCGAGCAGCCGTTCGAACCCAACGACCTGGACCTGCATCCGGACCGGCGCATGCTGGTGATCACCGGCCCGAACATGGGCGGCAAGTCCACCTACATGCGCCAGAACGCATTGATCGTGCTGCTGGCGCACATCGGCAGCTACGTGCCGGCCGCGCGCGCGGTGATCGGCCCGATCGACCGCATCCTGACCCGCATCGGCGCCGGCGACGACCTGGCGCGCGGCCAGTCCACCTTCATGGTCGAGATGGCCGAGACCAGCTACATCCTGCACCACGCCAGCGCGCAGTCGCTGGTGCTGATGGACGAGATCGGCCGCGGCACCTCCACCTACGACGGCCTGGCCCTGGCCGACGCGGTGGCGCGCCATCTGGCCCACCACAACCGCTGCTACACCCTGTTCGCCACGCACTATTTCGAACTGACCACGCTGGCCGACGAATCGGTCGAAGGCGGCGCCAGCGGCATCGCCAACGTGCACCTGGACGCGGTCGAGCACGGCGACCGGCTGGTGTTCATGCATGCGGTCAAGGACGGTCCGGCCAACCGCAGTTTCGGCCTGCAGGTGGCGGCGCTGGCCGGCCTGCCGAAGAGCACCGTGGCGCAGGCGCGGCGGCGGCTGGCGGAGCTGGAGCAGCGCGGTGAAAGCCATGCCTCGCAGATGGCGCCGCAGGCGCTGGACGCGCCGCAGCAGTTCGGCCTGTTCGCCGCCGCGCCCTCGGCCGCGCAGGAAGCGCTGGCGGCGCTGGACCCGGACGAGCTGACGCCCAAGCAGGCGCTGGAAGCGCTGTACCGGCTCAAGTCGCTGCTGTAGCGCTGCAGCGCGCGACCTACCGCACGCATGCGAACGGCAGGCGCCGCCTCGCTCAGGCTGGCGCCGACACGCTGGGCGGCATGTCCGGATTGGGATGCGCCGCGACCAGGGCGTCGTCGACGGCATTGGCGCGCAGCAGCGCGGGGCGGCCGCCATGGCGCTGCGCGAAGGCGACGAACGGCGGACGCGGTTCGAGCAGGCCGATGCGCAGGTAGAAGCCCAGCACCGCCGCCGCATACAGGTCGGCGGCGCTGAAGCGGCGCCGGCCAGATGCTCGCGGCCATCGACCGCCAGCGCCAGCGTGTGCAGCAGATCGTCCTCGTTGCCGTAGCCGGCACTGCGCGCCGGCGCCAACGCCCCGCCCTGCTTGGCGGTCAACAGCGACTCCAGCGGGCCGGCCAGGAAGAACAGCCAACGATAGCAGTCGGCACGTGCCGGCGACCCCGGCGGCGGCGCCAGTTGCCGCTCCGGCACCAGCTCGGCCAGATAGGCGCAGATCGCCGCGTTCTCGGTGACCACCGTGGCGCCGTGGCGCAACGCCGGCACCTTGCCCATCGGCTTGATCGCCAAGATAGGCCGGCGCCTTCATCGTGGTGCCGTAGTCGAGCACGACCGTCTCGTACGGCACGCCGGTTTTCTCCAGCATCCAGCGGGCGAGGCGACCGCGCGACATGGGGTGGGTGTAGAGCACGATCTCGGTGGACATGGGCAGACTCCGTGGTGGACAGCCTGCAGTGTGGTCGCGCCCTGCTGACACCTGCTGTCAGCAGTCGCTGCCGCCATAGCCGGTGGCGGCGCGCCAGCGCTTGATCAGCAGGTGCCGGCGCGAAGGATGGCGCTCGCCGTCGTCGGCCAGCGCCAGCACCCGTTCGGCGCGGAAATGGCGGAAGTCGCCGCGCAGCTCGCACCAGGCCGCGATCATCCCGTAGCCGCCGAGGAAGGCCATCGCGAACGGCCAGATACGGCGCTGCGAGGCGTTGCCGCCGGCATCGGCATACTCCATCCGCAGCACGTGTTCGAGCCGGATACCGCGGCGCAAGACCGGCAGCCACGGCGCCGGCGGCAACGGCGGCACGGCGTTGGCCTCGGGCACCAGCAGCCCGCTGGTCTCGATCGACAGGCGCAGGGTGCCGGGCAGCGTGACCGCGATCCGCGCCATCGCGCGCTGCGCCGCCTGCGCCAGCTCCGGATCGGCCTGGCGCGCCACCCAGCGCGCGCCCAAGGTCAACGCCTCCAGTTCGTCCTCGCTGAAATTCAGCGCCGGCAGCAGGAAGCCGGGGGCGCAGTACGTAGCCGACGCCGGGGTCGCCGAGGATGTCGGCGCCCTGCGCGCGCAGGGTCGCGATGCCGCGGTACAGGGTGCGCAGGCTGACGCCCAGGCTCGTGGCCAGTTCGGCACCGGGCACCGGCCGGCGGCGTCCGCGCAGGACGTGGAGCAGATGCAGCAGGCGGATCGCGCGGATGGCCATCGGCACAGAACAGTGGGCTTTGCCGTGTTCCGATCGCTGCCGAGGCACAGGCGCGCCTTCGTGCTGCGCCGCGCTCGGCGGGCGGTGGCGGCCGGCCAATGTCTCGCCGCGGCGACCGCGCCGGCAACGCCGGATGCAAGTCCGCGGGCACGTGGTCAGGAAGAGTGCCAGGATCGATCGGCGCAACAGGGCGGGACCCGGACGCGGCCTACCGCATTCCTGGCGTCGCTCCGCTTCGATTTTCAATAGAATTCATCTATAGATTCGTTAAGATCATTCGAATTCCCTAACGCAACGGCCCGGCCTATGGTGTCTTCCGACCGCCGCGCGCCATGCTTACAGGTCTTGCAGACACGTGCCCGGCGCAGTATTCCCGCGTCACGTACGACCACGGTACGCAGCCACCCAGCCTCCATCAAGGTAGCCCAACCATGACCAGCGAATCGAAATGCCCGTTCCACAGCGCCGCCAGCAGCGGCACCACCAACAAGGACTGGTGGCCGCAGCAGTTGCGCGTGGACCTGCTCAGCCAGCATTCGTCCAGATCCAATCCGCTGGGCGAAGCGTTCGACTACGCCAAAGCGTTCAAGGGACTCGACCTGCAGGCGCTGAAGCAGGACCTGCACGCGCTGATGACCGATTCGCAGGACTGGTGGCCGGCCGATTTCGGCCATTACGGCCCGTTGTTCGTGCGCATGGCCTGGCACAGCGCCGGCACCTACCGCATCGGCGACGGCCGCGGCGGCGGCGGCCGCGGCCAGCAGCGCTTCGCCCCGCTCAACAGCTGGCCGGACAACGTCAGCCTGGACAAGGCGCGGCGCCTGCTGTGGCCGATCAAGCAGAAGTACGGCCAGGCCATCTCCTGGGCCGACCTGCTGATCCTCACCGGCAATGTCGCGCTGGAATCGATGGGCTTCAAGACCTTCGGTTTCGCCGGCGGCCGCGCAGACACCTGGGAGCCGGACCAGGACGTGTACTGGGGCCGCGAGAACAAGTGGCTCGGCGGCGACGCGCGCTACTCGCGCGGCTCGCCGGGCGTGGAGGAAGCGCATGGCGTCCTGGTCAAGGACGACGACAGCGAGGTGCGGCACAGCCGCGACCTGGAGAATCCCCTGGCCGCGGTGCAAATGGGCCTGATCTACGTCAATCCGGAAGGCCCGGACGGCAATCCCGATCCGCTGCTGGCCGCCAAGGACATCCGCGACACCTTCGCGCGCATGGCGATGAACGACGAGGAGACGGTGGCGCTGATCGCCGGCGGCCACACCTTCGGCAAGACCCATGGCGCCGGCCCAGCCGACCACGTCGGCGCCGAGCCGGAGGCCGGCGACCTGGGGGCGCAGGGCCTGGGCTGGCACAACAGCTTCGGCAGCGGCAAGGGCGGCGACACCATCACCAGCGGCCTGGAGGTCACCTGGACCACCACCCCGGCGCAGTGGAGCCACGATTTCTTCCAACACCTGTTCAAGTTCGAGTGGGAACTGAGCAAAAGTCCGGCCGGCGCGCACCAGTGGGTGGCGAAGAATGCCGAGGCGCTGATCCCCGATGCGCATGACCCGGCGAAGAAGCGCCTGCCGACCATGCTCACCACCGACCTGGCGCTGCGCGTCGACCCGGCCTACGCCGCGATCTCGCACCGCTTCCTCGAACACCCGGAGCAGTTCGCCGATGCCTTCGCCCGCGCCTGGTTCAAGCTCACCCACCGCGACATGGGCCCGCGTGCGCGCTACCTCGGCGCCGACGTGCCGGCCGAAGAACTGCTCTGGCAGGACCCGATCCCCGCACTGGACCACGTCCTGGTCGATGCGCAGGACATCGCCGCGCTCAAGCGCAGCCTCCTCGATTCGGGCCTGAGCATCGCGCAACTGGTTTCGACCGCATGGGCGTCGGCGTCCACCTTCCGCGGCTCGGACAAGCGCGGCGGCGCCAACGGCGCGCGCATCCGCCTGGCCCCGCAGAAGAACTGGGACGCCAACCAGCCCGAGCAGCTGGCGCAGGTGCTGACCACGCTGGAGCGCATCCAGGCGCAGTTCAATGGCGCCCAGCGCGGCGGCAAGAAGGTCTCGCTGGCCGACCTGATCGTGCTCGGCGGCGCCGCCGCGGTCGAGCAGGCGGCGCACAACGCCGGACAGACGCCGACCGTGCCTTTCGCACCGGGGCGCATGGACGCATCGCAGGAGCAGACCGACGTCGAATCGTTCGCGGTGCTGGAGCCGGTGGCCGATGGCTTCCGCAACTACAGCAAGCGCCGCTGCGCGGTGCCGGCCGAAGCGCTGCTGATCGACAAGGCGCAGTTGCTGACCCTGACCGCGCCGGAGATGACCGTGTTGGTCGGCGGCCTGCGCGTGCTGGGCGCCAATGTCGGCCAATCGGTGCACGGCGTGTTCACCGAGCGTCCCGGCACGCTGAGCAACGACTTCTTCGCCAACCTACTGGACATGCGCATCGAGTGGCAGGCGACCTCGGAGTCCAAGGACCTGTACACAGGCCGCGACCGCGCCACCGGCGAACAGAAGTGGACCGCGACGCGCGCGGACCTGGTGTTCGGTTCCAACTCGATCCTGCGCGCGCTGGCCGAGGTGTATGCCAGCGCCGATGCGCAGGAGAAGTTCGTGCGCGACTTCGTCGCCGCGTGGAGCAAGGTGATGGAGCTGGACCGCTTCGACCTGGCGGCGTGAATTCGTTCGTCGCGGCTGAAGCCGCTCCTACAGGGACTTGCGGCGTGCATTGTAGGAGGGACTTCAGCCCCGACGCCGTCCGAAGCCATTGTCGCTCCCCCAGGGATTTCCGGCGAAGCGGAAGTACGAGGCCTTTTGTGGGAAGGACTTGGCGGTCTCAACCGGTCGATGCAACAGCTTGATTTAGGGCCTGTTAACACTAATGGCCCGAGCGTTTAAACTATCGGGCATGGAAATCACGCCAGCACAATCCCAGTGCCCAGGTACCGCGCGGTCGTCCACCTCGGCCGGACGCTGGCTGATCGGCAGGGCATCTATCATCAGGTTGCGGGCGCCCTTGCGGCTCTTCCCGTGGCGTCCCTGCGCGGTCGGATAACGCACCAGTCGACGCGTGCGCAACTGGGCCAAGAGCTGCTTCTTGAGCACCCCGCGACTCTGAACGAACAGGCTTCGATAGATGGTTTCGTGCGACACCGGCATACTGTCGTTGTTTGGATAACGGCGGACAAGCCATCCGCTGATCTGCTGCGGCGCCCAGCGACGGGCCAGCTTGCTGGCCACCAGGCGGCGAAGCACCCCGCAGCGGGCAAGCAGGCAGGCTTTGGGCCGTTTGGCTTGCGACCAGGCGCGCTCGTCGGCGTGTGTCGCGCGGTAGATCTCACAGCCTGCGTTGCGCTCGATCTCCCGACTGATGGTCGAGACCGCCCGGCCCAAGGCCTGAGCGATCTGGCGCAGGGAACGGCCTTGGCACAGGCCGCGCGAGATCTCCTCGCGCTCAGCCAGCTGGAGTGCTCGTGCCGCTCGTTTGCACGGTCGCGGCGCAAACCCACCGCGCTGCCGAAGGACGTACCGAACCAACGCTTCATCCCGCTCAAGCACCTTGGCGATAACACTCGGCGGCTCGCCCGCCTGCCAGCGCGTCCATAGCTGTTCACGGTCCGCTGCCGACAAATGGCGCCAAACCCTGACTGTTCTGCTCATGATGTCCACCTCCGTCCTGATCAGACTACGGTGTTGCATCGATCGGTTGAGACCACCCTTCAGTCCCGAGGCATGGTGCCTGGGGAAGCGCCGCGCACGGTGATCGCGACCGAGCGGCCACGGCCACCGGAGCGGCGTCTTCGGAAGCAACCGCGCCCAGCGCCTACAGCGCGTCCAGATCGCCCAGCGCGCGGATCAAGCGCCGTGCGCGCTTGTCCGGCTTGCCGTCGGGGGCCTGGTAGCCGTTGCGTTCGGCGCTGCGTTGCGCGCGTTGCTGCGCGCGCCGCTCGCGCGAGGAATCGCTTTCCTGGTACAGCGTCTGCGCGACGCTGGCCGGGCCGCGGTTGTCGCCGAGCGCCAGCACCCGGATCTCGAACACCTCTTCGCCGCGCTCCACGCGCAAGCACTCGCCCACGCGCATCGCGCGCGAGGATTTCGGCCGCTGCCCGGCCACGTCCACCTTGCCGGTGTCCACCGCCTGCTTGGCCAGGCTGCGGGTCTTGTAGAAACGGGCGGCCCACAGCCAGACATCCAGCCTGACCACACTCGGTTGCGCTAGCGGTTCATTCATCGTGCCTGCCGAAATCCACGTTCCTCTGGTGGTCGTCGCGTCGCTCGCTGGACCACTGCAGCGACTGCTGCCGATCGCGGCGCAACCGGCGCCGGCGCGCTGCATCCCCGGTCCACTGCAGATTGCGGCGCGATGGCTGCATTGCAAGTTCCTGCATGCGTTGCGCCGACACCCTGCGCCAAAAGGCGCATCCGCGCCGCGCGGCCGGTCCCGGCGACGGCGCCGGTCCAGCCCCCCCTCGCGGCCACGCCGGGCAGCGTTTCCCCGGCCGTGCGGGCAGGTGCTAGTGTGCCCGGCTTCCCGTCCGTCCAGGCCTGCGATGCCCACGCCTCCCGTTCTCACCGAAGGCCCGATCGGCCGGCAGTTGCTGCTGTTCTCGCTGCCGATCCTGGCCGGCAACATCGCGCAGTCGCTGAACGGCTCGGTCAATGCGATCTGGGTGGGCCGCTACCTCGGCGAGGCGGCGCTGACCGCCGCCGCCAACGCCAACAGCATCATGTTCTTCCTGATCGGCTCGGTGTTCGGCATCGGCATGGCCGCCACCATCCTGATCGGTCAGGCGATGGGCCGCGGCGACCTGGCCCAGGCGCGGCGGGTGATGGGCACCAGCGCGACGTTCTTCATCGGCGTCTCGGTGCTGATCGCGGCCGGCGGCTGGTGGCTGGCACGGCACCTGCTGGCGGCGATGGGCACGCCGGCCGCATCGCTGCCGCTGGCCGAGGCCTATCTGCGGGTGATCTTCCTGGCGATGCCCTTGCTGTACGCCTTCGCGTTCCTGTCCGCGGCGCTGCGCGGCGCCGGCGACTCGCGCACCCCGTTCCGCTTCCTGCTGCTGTCGGTGCTGCTGGACATCGGCTTCAACCCGCTGCTGCTGTTCGGGCTGGGGCCGTTCCCGCGCCTGGGCATCGCCGGCGCCGCCTGGGCCACGCTGATCGCCCAGGGCATCGCCCTGGCCGGGCTGCTGCTGTACCTGCGGCACATGCACCACGTGCTGTGGCTGGGCCGCCAGGATGCGCGGCTGTTCCGCCTGGACCTGCCGATCCTGCGTGCGCTGATCGTCAAGGGCCTGCCGATGGGCCTGCAGATGGTGCTGATCTCGCTGGCGATGATCGTGATGATCTCGATGGTCAACGGCTACGGCACCGACGCCTCGGCCGCCTACGGCGCCGCGCTGCAGCTGTGGACCTACCTGCAGATGCCGGCGATGGCGATCGGCGCGGCGTGCTCGTCGATGGCCGCGCAGAACGTCGGCGCGCAGCGCTGGGACCGGGTCGCGGCCACGGCGCGGCAGGGCGTGCTGTTCAACTTCCTGCTGACCGGCGCGCTGATCGCGCCGCTGATCCTGCTCGACCGCTGGACCCTGGTGCTGTTCCTGCCGCCGCACAGCGCGGCGCTGGAGATCGCGCGCCACCTCAACCACATCGCGGTGTGGTCGTTCCTGTTCTTCGGCGTGACCTTCGTGCTTTCCGGCGTGGTCCGCGCCACCGGCGCGGTGATCCCGCCGCTGCTGATCCTGGCGCTGTCGCTGTGGGGCGTGCGCGTGCCATTCGCGCACCTGCTGCAGCCGCAGTTCGGCGCCGACGCGGTGTGGTGGAGCTTCCCGACCAGCGCGACCTGCGCGATGGGGCTGTCGCTGGCCTATTACCGCTGGGGCGACTGGCGCAAGGCGCAGATGCTGGCGCAGCCCCGCCCGGAGGAAATGGCCCACCCCGCCGAAGTGCCGGCGCAGCCGCCGGCGCCGGTCGCCGAGGTGGCGATCGCGCAGGATCCGGCGCGCTGAGCCGTCTCCGCACCGATACTCGGCAGAGCGGCCGCGGAGGGCCGGGCGCGGCATGAACGCGGTCGGGACGGAAGAAGCCCCGACAGCAATGCCATTGATTTCCCGGCAGGAAGGGCTTCAGCCCCGACCGAAAAGCCTCCCAACGCCATCATGCCCACCGCAAGCCCGGCACATCGCGCACAGGCGCGGCCACCCCGAAATCGCAGGCACATCGCCGCACAAGCGCAAACGGCCGCCCGAGGGCGGCCGTCGCGACAGCGACCGGAGTCGCGGGGGAACTACTCGGCCTTGGCGGCGGCCGCGGCGGCCTGGCGCGCGACCTTGGCCTGCGCAGCGGCGGCCAGGTCTTCCTTGATGCGGGCGGCCTTGCCTTCCAGGCCACGCAGGTAGTACAGCTTGCCGGCGCGGACCTTGCCGCGGCGCTTCACTTCGACCGAGTCGATGATGGCGCTGTGGGTCTGGAACACGCGCTCCACGCCGAAGCCGTGCGAGATCTTGCGCACGGTGAACGAGGAGTTCAGGCCGGCGTTCTTGGTGCCGATCACCACGCCTTCGTAGGCCTGGACGCGCTCGCGGTTGCCTTCCTTCACCTTGACGTTGACGACGACGGTGTCGCCCTGGTTGAACTCCGGCAGCTTGCGCTGGATCTGGGCGGCTTCGAAGTCGGCCAGGATGGTCTTGTTGAGCTTGCTCATGGTGGGCACCGCTTGTGTCTGGTGAGGTGGTCCGGCAGTCGCCGCATGGCGATTGCGCGAGGTGATTACGCGACATCGAGGATGGGCCAAGCGACAGAGGGCTCGACCGGAAAGCCGGATATTCTAACCCAGTCGTGCCGCCGTGGCTAGGGCTTGAAGGGATTCTCCTGCAGCGGCGCCTGACCGGCCTGCTGGCCCTGGCGGAACTCCTCCAGCAGCCGCCGGTCGGCCGCACCCAGCGCGGCTTCGTCCAGCAGCTCCGGGCGCCGCAGCCAGGTCCGGCCCAGCGCCTGCATGCGCCGCCAGCGCGCGATCGCGGCATGGTTGCCGGAACGCAGGATGGCCGGCACCTCGCCCAGCGCATGTTCGCGCGGATGGGTGTAGTGCGGGCAGTCGAGCAACCCATCCGGACCTTCGAAGCTGTCCTGGGCGGCGGACTCGGCGTCGTTCAGCGCGCCCTCCTGCAGCCGGGTCACTGCGTCGACCAGCACCGCCGCGGCCAGTTCGCCGCCGGACAGCACGTAGTCGCCGATCGAGATCTCCTCGTCCACCGCCGCGGCGACGAAGCGTTCGTCCACGCCCTCGTAGCGCCCGCACAGCAGCACCAGCCGCGGCAGCGCCGCCAGTTGCCGGGCCTTGGCCTGGGTCAGCGGCCTGCCCTGGGGGCTCAGGTAGATCACCGGCGCCGGCTGCGGGTCGGCCTCGCGCACTGCCTGCAGGCAGGCCTGGAGCGGCTCGATCATCATCACCATGCCCGGGCCGCCACCGAACGGACGGTCGTCCACCTTGCGGTAGCCACCGCTGGCGTAGTCGCGCGGGTTCCAGCCATGCAGCGCCAACAGTGCGCGCTCCTGCGCGCGGCCGACCACGCCGAACGCGGCGCACTGGGCGACGAACTCGGGGAACAGGCTGATGACGTCGATGCGCATGGGCGGGTTCGGGACTCGGGACTCGGGACTCGTAGAGCCTAGGCGGCCGCCGGGCCGGCGCACGTCGCCGCCGCCCTCAGAATTCCGGGTCCCAGTCGACCACGATCAGGTTGGCGTCGAAATCCACCGACTTGACGTAGTCCGGCTGCACGAACGGCAACAGCCGCTCGCGGTCGCCGCGCACCACCAGCACGTCGTTGGCGCCGGTCGAAAACAGATGCGAGACCTGCCCCAGGGCCACGCCGTCGACGGTGCGCACGTCCAGGCCTTCCAGGTCCACCCAGTAGTATTCGTCGGGCTTGGGCGGCGGCAGGGCGTCGCGTGCCACGTAGATCTCAGTGCCGCGCAGGGCCTCGACCGCATCGCGATCGGCGACGTCGGGCAAGGCGACCACCAGATGCTTGCTGGACGCGCGGCCGCGCACGCCGTTCAGGCTGCTTTCGCTGCCGTCGGGCTTGCGCACGATCCAGGGCTGATAGCGAAAAATGGCCAGGCGCGGCTCGGTCCAGGACTCGAGCTTGGCCTCGCCACGCACACCGAAGGCGCCCAGGATCCTGCCCAGCAGGATGCGGCGCTGGCCGTCTTTCATGGATGCGAAAAACCGATGGGCCGCACCGGTGGCGCGGCCCGCAGGATCAGGCCGCGACGGCCTGGGCCTTGGTCGCTTCCTTGTACAGGTTGCGCACCTTGTCGGTCAGCTGCGCACCATTGGAGACCCAATGGTCCACACGCGGCAGGTCCAGCACGATACGCGGCTCGGCACCCTGCGCGACCGGGTTGTAATAGCCCAGGCGTTCGATGTTGCGGCCGTCGCGCGCGCTGCGCACGTCGGTGACGATGATGTGGTAGAAGGGGCGCTTCTTGGCGCCGCCGCGGGTAAGGCGGATCTTGACCATGGTGGGTTTTCCGGTGTTGCCCAGTCGCCAGGATGGCGCGGTGAGCCGGTGATTATAGCGGGCGCCCGGAACGCTGCCAAGTCGTCCCCGGCTCCGTCAGATCGCTTGCCAGGGCTGGGTCTCGACGGCTTCGTTCAGTATCCGCAACAGCGCCGTGGCCGGCCCCAGCGCCTGCCCGTCCACCGCGGCGATGGCCTGCTGGCCGCGCGCATTGCAGGCGAAGACCGCGGCGAACCCGGCCAGTTCGCGCACCTGCAGCGGCCGCACCTGCTGGGCCACGCCCAGCGCGGCCAGACCCGCCTGCAGCAACCGCTCCTGGGTGCCGCGCAAGGCCGGCGCCTGCGGCCATACCACTCCCTGCCCGTCCCACGCGCCCAGGTTCCAGACCGAACCCTCGGCGACCAGACCCTGCGCATCGACGAACAGCGCATCGTCGAAGCCGGCCTGCAGCGCCAGCCGGCGCTGGTGGAACAGGGCGAAGGTGCCGGCGTGCTTGATCTGCGGCAGCTCGCGCGCGAACGCCACGCTGCGCACCCGCAGCGGCGTGGCATCCGGCGGTGCGGGCGCGGCCAGCGACACCAGCAGTTCCGGCGTGCAGGCCGCATCGGCGCGGCGGAAATCGAAGTCGCGTGCGAACACGCTGGCGCGCAGGGAAGCATCGCCGCTGCCAAACACAGCCAGCGCCGCGCGCAACTCGGCGCGGACCCGCGCTGCCGACAGTCGGCTGCCGAACAGCGTGCGCGTGGCGTCGTCGAGCCGCTGCAGGTGCAGGTCGAAGCCGCGCACCGCGCCGGCGCGCACCTGCATCGTGCTGAAGTGGCCATAGTTGACCAGCGCCGGCGCGGCCAGCGCGTCCGTGCCCGCCGGGCGCCCGTTGCAGAACAGTTGCGCGTTCACAGCAGCGCCTGCGCCTGATCCCACCAGGTGTCGAGCAGCCTCGCCGCCGGCTGCGCCGGCGCCATCCAGGCCGACTGCCCAGCCCAGGCCTGCATCGCCGCGAGCCGGTCGTCGCGAACCGCGGCCTGGCGCATCGGCGCGGTCAACCCGCGTTGCACCGGATACGGCTGCGGCGGCGCCGCCGCGGGTTCGGCCGCGGCGCGCACGTAGTCGGTGGCCAGCGCACGCCCGAGGCGACCGGAAAAGGCGCGGGTCAATGCGGTCTGCTCCGGCTCCGTGCGCGCCAGCGCCTCGGCCCAGGCCGGCGCCAGCGCGGCCTCCGGCGTACGCAGGAACGCGGTACCGATCTGCACCGCGCTGGCGCCCAAGGCCAGCGCCGCGGCGATGCCGCGGCCATCGCCGATGCCGCCGGCGGCGATCACCGGCACGTCCAGGCAGTCGGCCAGGCGCGGCAGCAGCGCGAACAGTCCGCTCAGTTGCTGCTCGGCGCGCGACGCATCGAACGCGCCGCGGTGGCCGCCGGCCTCCGCTCCCTGCGCGACCACCGCGTCGGCACCGGCGGCCTGCGCCGCCAATGCCTCGTCCAGCGTGGTGGCGCAAGCGAACCAGGCGATGCCGGCCTGCTTGAGTTGCGCGACGAAAGCCGACGGGAACAGGCCCATGATCGAGGACGCCACCGCCGGGCGCGCGTCCAGCAGCGCGATGCATTGTGCGTCGAAATCGGCCGGGCCGGCATCGCCGGCGGCGGCCTCGACCGAAGGCCCCCATTGCGCGAGGAACGAGCCGGTGGCGGCTTCGGCGGCGGCGTCGCGCAGCGGCAGCGGATCGGGCACCCACAGATTGATCTGCGCCGGCCCGGCGCTGCTGCGCCGGAACGCCCGCATCCAGCCGACAATGTCCGCCGCAGACGACAGCACTGCGCCCATCGCGCCCATGCCACCGGCCTGTGCGACCGCCGCCGACAACGGCACCGGGCAGGCGCCGGCCATCGGCGCCAAGAGGATCGGCGCGCGCAGGCCAAAGCGCGCGCAGAACGCGATCAGGCGGTGGTGCAGCGAATCGTTCATGGCGTGCGGATGCCGCGGTGGCGGCGTGGCGAATGACGCAGCGATGATATCGCCAGTCCTGCGCAGTGGCGGCGCGGCGCCCCAGGCGCAGGCATGCGCGGGGTGGAAGCTGCGTCGGATTGGATGGCGAGATGGCTCGCCCTGCCCGCTCATCGCCCTTCTCATGCATCGCGAAGTGCTTCGGCCCGCGCCCCCAACCCTTTACGGGAGAGAGGCGCCTTAGAACCTGTTCAGGATCTTTTGAGTAGTAGTGTCAGGAATGCCAGGTGGATGAACTGCAAGCTGGTGTTGAGCTTGCGCTCGCAGTTCTTCCATAGCCTTCGGTTCTTTTCCAGCCACGCAAAGCTGCGTTCGACGCTCCAGCGCTTGGGCATGACCTTGAAGATGTGCAGTTCGCTGCGTTCGGCGATCTGCACCGTGACTTGCTTGCCCAGGATCTCTCGTACGCCTTCGGCGAATGGTTCTGCGGTATAGACGCTATCGCACAACAGGCTTTGCACGTGTCCCAGGTTCGGCTTGCAACGATCCAGGGATTGAAGCGCGCCTTTGCGGTCGGTCACTTCCGCCGTCGTCACCGCGACCGCATGCAGCAGGCCTTGGGTATCGACGGCGATGCGACGCTTGATCCCCGAGACCTTCTTGCCCGCGTCATAACCCTTCTGGCCGGCCGTGTCCGTGTTCTTCACGCTCTGTGCGTCCACGATCAAGAACGTGCTGCAAGCGTTGCGCCCCTGTCCCTGGCGGGCCGCGCCAACCTGATTTCTTGAGCGCCCGCTCCAGCAGGCTCACTCCTTCATCGTCTGGTTCGCTCCACTTGGCAAAGTAGCAGTGCACGGTGCGCCACTTCGGGAAGTCGCTGGGCAGCGCTGGCCACTGACAGCCGGTGCGCAGCAGGTACAGCACCGCGCACCACACGTCCTACAGATCCACGGTCCGTGGCTTGGTACGCTTGCGCGCCTGCTCCAGAATGGGGCGGATCTGCTCGAACCGCTCCCGGCTCATGGCACTCGGATACGTCTTTGTGCGCATCCGCAGAGTTTGCACTACCCGGGAAAGATCGTGAACAGGTTCTAAGACTCAAGTTCCCAGTGCAACACCTCACAGAGCGCAGGAGGTTGCGCTGGGCAAACAGTCCAGTCATCTGCGTGTTGAGGAACGCGCGGTGCTGCAGGTGGAGCGCGATCGAGGAACGCGCTTGCGCAAGATCGGTCGCCGGTGGGGATGCCGTGCATCGACGCCGAGCCGCCAGGTCGGTGGTCTGCAAGGGCCGGTGTCCTGTGCGCACGCGGCGGCGGCGGCCTATCGCTCGCGCCGCTCGCGCTGCGTGCGCCCTCGCCGGCCCCTGGAAGGTTCGTCGTTGTTCCCGTGCGTCGATGAGCGCCTGGTGTACGAGCGCTGGTCGCCACAGCAGATCGCGGCCGCACGGCGGGACAGGCATCCGGACGCTTCCAGCCAGCGGGTCAGCCACGAGAGGATCGCTGCGGCGATCGACACGCAGCGGGGGGGGGTCTGAACAAGGCGCTGATCCATGCATGGAGAGGGGGCCAGCCCACACCAGGTGGCAGGCGCACGACAGCGGCGGTGCGCTCGTGGGCGCCGGAGGAGCTGCGCATCGTGCATGGCCCGGACCCGGTGAAGCAGCGCCTGGCGCCGGGGCATGGGGAGGGCGCCCTGATCGAAGGCGCGTTCAACCGTTCATGCGTGGGCGCACTGGTGGAACGCAAGACCCGCTTGGTGGTGCTGTGCAGGATGGACGGTGGCACGGCGCAGGCGGCGGTCGAGGGGTTTCCCCGGCAGATGAAGCAGCGGCCGGCCTTCCTGGGTGAGAGCCCGACCGACGACCGCGGAACGGACCTGCTACGAGGAACGGATGCAGCGGTTGAACAGCCAGGTCCGGTTCGCCGATCCGCATGCGCCGTGGCAGCGCGGCAGCAACGAGAACACCAACGGCTTGCTGCGCCAGTTCCTGCCCTACGGGGTGGACCTGTCGCAGGCCCGTCAGGAGTACCTCAATCGCGTGGCCAAGCGAACGAACGCACGGCCGCGCCAGCCATTGGCCTGGGCGACCCCGGCGGCGGCCTTGGAGAAGGACATCCTGGCATTCAAATCACATGTTGCACTTGATTCTTGAGACCGCCCCCCCTCTCAGCGACGCGCCCGGCGTTGTCTAGCTGGCTCTGCTGTCTGCCCAGCTCTGGTCCGGCACCCGCACCCAGCCCTCCATCAGCACCCGCGCGCTGCGGCTCATGATTGCCTTGGCGACAGTCCACTGCCCGCCCACCTGCCGCACCTCGGCACCGACCCGCAGGGTGCCGGAGGGATGGCCGAAGCGCACCGCCTGGCGCTCGTCGCCGCCGGCGGCGCGGTTCACCAGCGTGCCGGGAATCGCCGCGGCGGCGCCGATCGCCACCGCGGCGGTGCCCATCATCGCGTGGTGCAGCTTGCCCATCGACATCGCCCGCACCAGCAGGTCGATGTCGGCGGCGGCGACCGGCTTGCCGCTGGAAGCCACGTAGTCGGCCGGCGGCGCAACGAAAGCCACCTTGGGCGTGTGCTGGCGCGTCGCCGCCTGTTCCAGCGTGGCGATCAGGCCCATGCGCAGCGCGCCGTGCGCGCGGATCGTCTCGAACCGGGCCAGCGCCTGCGCATCGCCGTTGATCGCGTCCTGCAGTTCAGTGCCGCGGTAGCCCAGCGCCTGCGCGTCGAGGAAGATGGTCGGGATGCCGGCGTTGATGAGGGTGGCCTCGAACGTCCCGACGCCCGGCACCTCGAGCGTATCGACCAAGTTGCCGGTGGGAAACATCGCCGCGTCCGCGCCGTCTTCGTCCGCGGCCGGATCGAGGAATCGGAGCTGGATCTCGGCCGCGGGGAAGGTCACCCCGTCCAGTTCGAAGTCGCCGCTCTCCTGCACCGCACCGGCCACGATCGGCACCTGCGCCAGGATGGTCTTGCCGATGTTGATCTGCCAGATCCGCACCGTGGCGATGCCGTCGCGCGGGACGCGCGCGGCGTCGACCAGGCCGGCGCCGATCGCGAACGGCCCCACCGCCGCCGACAGGTTGCCGCAGTTGCCGCTCCAGTCCACGAACGCGCGCTCGATCGCCACCTGCCCGAACAGGTAGTCCACGTCGTGGTCCGCGCGCGCGCTCGGCGCCACGATCACCGTCTTGCTGGTGCTGGACGTCGCCCCGCCCATGCCGTCGATCTGCTTGGCGTAGGGATCGGGACTGCCGATCACCCGCAGCAGCAGCGCATCGCGCGCCGCGCCGGGCAACTGCGCGGCGGCCGGCAGATCCTGCAGGCGGAAGAACACGCCCTTGGACGTGCCGCCGCGCATGTAGGTGGCGGGAATGCGGAGCTGGGGGAGATGGGCCATGGATGTGCGCCTCGGGACGAAATCGGTGGACGTGCCGGTCGGATGGTCGGGAAGCTTACGCCGTGTTTCATCACCCGCATAGGTAAACGCGGGCGACAATGCACCCGCAGAGATGACATTCCCTCTGGGCAATCGACGGCAGCCGTTGCAGGCGCGGGTCAAGCATCCGGTGGTATGCATCCCGTGGCATTCGTTGCGGCCCAGTACAGATGCTTGAACAAGACGCCCCAGTCGTTCGCGGCCACATCCGCCGGAGAACGCCCACTATGAACTTGCCCCCTGAAAATGGACGCCAAGAAGCTTCGGTCAAGCGGCCTGACTGAAGCGCTTGGCATAGTCGTTCCTGATTCCCCACATCATGCATCCAGCGTTGCCCTTGGATACGGCAGCGGTGGCGTACGCCCGGCTGCGAAAGAACAGTACACCCGCTTCGAGCAGGCCAACGTTATCTTGCAGGCATGCACAGCCTCCGATGCCATCGTGTGCGGTGAACTCATCTGCGTCAACACATATCCAAACGGCAAGCGACAAGGCGACAAACGCCAGTACCGCCAAGCGCTGCCACGTGCGCAGAAGTGAGTGAGTGCTTCAATCGCAAGGCAACACCATGTCAGCTGAAAATAATGAGCAGGAATTGCCCATACCGTTGCCGGGGATTGTTACTGTTGCCGCCAGGCTTCTTCCTGGCGCGGCGGCAGCAGCGCACGGATCGGCGCGCCGTCCGCGCCGGCGGCCAGGCGTTCGGCCTCGGTGATCGGGATATCCACCTGCAGCAGCCAGCCGTCCTCGTCGGCGTGCTCGCCGCGGATCACCTGCAACTGGTGCAATTTCGAGCGCAGGCGCCCGGCGCTGGGTGGCAGGCGCAGGCTGCCCTGCACATGCTGCAGGCCCAGGCGCTGGCCGAGCACCCTCTGCAGCAGGTCCAGTCCGCGCGCGTCCCGTGCCGAGATCCAGACCCGCTCGCGACGCGCCTGGTCGGGCACGCCGTCCTGCGCGTCGTGGCGCACCTCGGCGCCCTCGATGCGGTCGATCTTGTTGAACACCAGCAGCTGCGGCAGATCGCCGGCGCCGACCGCGTGCAGCACCTCGTCGACCTGGGCGATGCGCTCCTCGCGCAGCGGATCGGCGGCATCGACCACGTGCAGCAGCAGGTCGGCCTCGCGCGCCTCGGACAGGGTCGAACGGAATGCGGCGACCAGCTCATGCGGCAGGTTGCGCACGAAGCCGACGGTATCGGCCAGCATTGCATGGCCGCCGGGCAGCGCGATGCGGCGCACGGTCGGGTCCAGCGTCGCGAACAGCTGGTCGGCGGCGTAGGCGTCGGCGCCGGTCAGCGCGTTGAACAAGGTCGACTTGCCGGCATTGGTATAGCCCACCACCGCGATCCGCGGCAGTTCGCTGCGCACCCGCGCACGGCGCATCTGGGTGTGCTGCACCTCGACCTTCTCCAGCCGCTTCTGCAACTGTTCGACCCGCTTCTGCAGCAGCCGGCGGTCGGTCTCCAGCTGGGTTTCGCCAGGGCCGCGCAGGCCGATCGAACCGCCGCGCTGGCGTTCCAGGTGGGTCCAGCCGCGCACCAGCCGGGTGGCCATGTGGCGCAGCTGCGCCAGCTCGACCTGCAGCTTGCCCTCGTGGCTGCGCGCGCGCTGCGCGAAGATGTCCAAGATCAGCCCGGTGCGGTCGATCACCCGCCGCTCCAGGTACTTCTCCAGGTTGCGCTCCTGGCCCGGGCTGAGCGCATGGTTGACCAGGATCAGGTCGGCGCCGCTGGCGTCGGCCGCGGCCTTGACCTCTTCCAGCTTGCCGCTGCCGATCAGCGTCGACGGACTGGGCTTGTCGATGCGCGCGGTCAGCGTGGCGGCGATGCTGGCGCCGGCAGAGCGCGCCAGATCGGCGAACTCCTCCAGCACCTCGTCTTGCAACGGCCCCGCTGCATACGGCTGGATCAGCAATGCATGCTCGCCGCGTCGGGAACGATCAAACACCCGCGGCCCCGGTCTGCACCTGCGTCCTACTCGGCTTCGTCATCGCCCGCACCACCACCCTCGTTCTGCTGCACATAGCCGCCGCCCGGTCCGACGCGCACGTTGCGCACCGGCACCACGGTGGAAATGGCGTGTTTGTAGACCATCTGGCTCACGGTGTTGCGCAACAGCACCACGAACTGGTCGAACGACTCGATGGTACCCTGCAGCTTGATGCCGTTGACCAGGTACACCGACACCGGCACCCGTTCGCGACGCAGCGCGTTCAGGAAAGGATCCTGCAAGGATTGCCCCTTGGACATGCTTCACTCCCGCTTATAGTTTTTATGTGCCCGGGGCGGCACTGCAGCTCCCCTGCCGTGTCCCGGACCGCCGATGTTACACAAACGCGGGCACAAGCACAGCGCGGCGTGTAGCCAAATCAGCCGAGAAAGTCCGCCACCGCTGCATCCAGCCGCGCGCCGTCCACTCCCGGGTCGAACCAGCGCGCGTCCAGTTCACCGCGCAGCCAGGTCAACTGGCGCTTGGCCAATTGGCGGGTGGCGAAGATCGCGCGGTCGCGGAACGTCGTCGCATCGCTGGCGCCGTCCAGGTGTTCCCAGGCCTGGCGGTAGCCGACCGCGCGCACCGCCGGCAGGTCCAGCGGCCGCGCCGCCTGGCGCAGCGGCGGCAGCGCGCGCAGCGCGCGCACCTCGTCGAGCAGGCCCTGCGCCAGCATCGCGTCCAAGCGCAGCTCGATGCGCCGATGCAGCAGCGCGCGCTCGGCGGGCGCCAGCGCCAGCTTCAACACCCGCAGCGGCAGCCGCGGCGGCCCGGGCTGCGCCTGCCACGCGCTGATCGGACGGCCGCTGAGCTGGAACACCTCCAGCGCGCGCTGGATGCGCTGCGCGTCGCCGGGCCGGATCCGGCGCGCGGCCAGCGGGTCGACCTGCTGCAGTTGCACATGCAGCGCCGCCCAGCCTTCGGCCTGCGCGCGTGCGGCCAGCGCCGCGCGCAGTTGCGGATCGGCAGGTGGCATCGACGCCAGGCCTTCCAGCAACGCCTGGAAATACAACCCGGTGCCCCCGGCCAGGATCGGCAGGCGGCCGCGGGCGACGATCGACGCAAGCGCGACGCGCGCGTCCGCCGCGAATTCGGCGGCCGAATAGGTCTGCCAGGGATCGCGCAGGTCCAGCAGGTGATGCGGCACGCGCGCCAGCTGCGCGGCATCAGGCTTGGCCGCGCCGATGCTCAATCCGCGGTACACCAGCGCCGAATCGACGCTGACGATCTCGCCGCCATAGCGCTCGGCCAGGGCGATCGCCGCGGCGGTCTTGCCCGAGGCGGTCGGCCCCATCAGCGCGATCGCGCGCGGGCGTCGATCGGCCGCCATCAATCCTCGTCCGGCCAGCGGATCGCGGCGGGTGCGGCGCCGCTGCGTGGCAGCGGCACCGCCGCCAGCGCCTGCCAGACCGTCAACGCGTCCACCGTGGCGGCGACATCGTGCACGCGCAGCAGCAACGCGCCGCGCTGCGCCGCCAGCAGGTGCGCCGCCACCGAGCCGGCGACGCGCTGTGCCGGCGCGGTGCGCCCGGTCAGCGCGCCGATACTGCGCTTGCGCGACAGCCCGGCCAGTACCGGCACGCCGAGTTCGGCCAGGCGCGACAGCTGCGCCAGCAACTTCAGGTTGTCGGCGGTGCCCTTCCCGAACCCGAAGCCCGGGTCGACCAGCAGGCGGCGCTTGTCGATGCCGGCCATCTCCGCGGCGAAGATGCGCTCGGCCAGGAACCGGTGCACGGTGCCGACCACATCGTCATAGTGCGGCGTGCTGCCCGCGGCATAGGAATCGTCGGGCATGTGCATCAGCACCACCGGCACGCGCAACTCCGCTGCCGCGTCCAGCGCACCGGGGCGGCGCAAGGCCTGGATGTCGTTGATCATGCCGGCGCCGGCGGCGACCGCCGCACGCATCACCTCCGGCTTGAACGTGTCTACGCTCAGCGGCAGCGCGGTCTGCGCCGCCAGCCGCTCGATCACCGGCACGACCCGGCGCAGTTCCTCCTCCACCGGCACCGGGGTGGCGCCGGGGCGGGTCGATTCGCCACCGATGTCGAGCAGGTCGGCGCCCTCCTCGGCCAGGCGCAGGCCGTGCGCCACGGCCGCCTCCACCGTCGCATGCGCGCCGCCGTCGGAGAACGAATCGGGAGTGACGTTGACGATGCCCATCACCCGCGGACGATCCAGCAGCAGGCGGCGTCCGTTGCAGTCCAGGCTCGGTGAGGTCTCGAACATCAGCGGTACTCCTGAGGGTTGCCGCAGTACACGGACAGGCGGCGCGCGCGGCGCGGCGCGATCCGCGTGGCGACGCGGCGTGTCATGGTGGCGGCCGCGTTCGCAATCGGCGGCAGCGAGGAACAGGCGGGAGATGGCATGGCAGCGGGCCGTGGCAATGGACCGCCATTGTCGCGCAGTCGGCATGCGCGCGATGATCCGGCGGCGGCATGCGCCCGGGATCGGAGCATTGCCTTCGCCGATACGGCCCACCGCCTTGCAGCGGTGGCACAACCGCAGCGGCAACAAAACAGGTTCATCTCCCAACTCCGGGGAAGGCGGCGCGGATCTTGAGGAAGAAGTAGGCGTCATCGCGGTAGCCGTAAGCGATGCGCTTGATGACCTTGATCCGGTTGTTGATGCCCTCGAGCAGGCCGGTGCGCATGGGCCAGCGCACCCGGCTGAGGATGCCGCGCCAGTAAGGGCGCAAGCACTTGGCGAAGTGCATCAGCGCCGGGATCTGGCTTTCTTGCGCATGGCGCAGCCACCGATTCCGCGCCCGGCGCCAGGCCCAGGCGGTGGGCGCGTTCCATAGCGCCTTGAGTTGTTTCTTCATCACCTCGGCCGTCATCAGCGACTGATCGGCTTGCAGCACCTCGACCTGCTCGTGCTCGGCCAGATGGCGCCGGTTGCGCAACAGCAGCCAATGCGCACGCTTGACCGCCTTGCGCGCCGGCTTGTCGTGGCGCCACTGATTGGCCGCATCCACCCGCACCCGGCGGATGACCTCCCGGCCATACTTGGCCACGACGTGGAACAGGTCGTAGACCACCCGGGCGTTCGGGCAGTGCTGGCGCACTTCACAGATCGAAGGCGCTGTTCATGTTCATCGCCACCGCCGTGATGCATGCACAGCGCTCAGGCCCGAGTTGTCGAAGAAGGGCCGCCCCTCGGCCCGGGAACGGCCCCGGCCCACCCACAGCACCCGTTTGCGCTCCACCTCCACCACCACGGTGGCGAACGGTGGCCCTTGTGGATCGCGAACTGGTCCATCGCGAGCCGAGTCGCGCTGTAGCGATGACGATTGCCAAAGGACGGCAGGCTTGTTCGATCATCATAGCCTACTGCTTCGTGCCCTATCCAGAACAGCGAACGCACAGCATCGGGCTGCACGCTCGTAAGGCATGCCGCTTACTTCAGGCAGAACCGCAGAATCGCCTCGGCGACTGCCTGCGGCGTTTCGCGCTGCGGGAAGTGACCGATGCCATCGAGCACCTGCCGCTCGTACCGACCACTGAAGAACGCCTTCCGCCCCTTGGAACTGTCAGGGTGATTGCAGGTGTCGGCACCGCCGTGCAGCACCAGCGTCGACACCGACAGCACCGGCGCCGGATGCAAGCGCGCTTCATCCTCGGCATAGGCCGGATCGCCGTCGGCGAAGCCCCAGCGGTGACGGTAGGAGTGCAGCACGATCTCGGCCCAGTCCTCACCCTGGAAAGCCCGCGCCGCCTCGTCGAAGTCGGCCTGTTCGTACCAGCCTGCCGGGGCCCAGGTGTCCCACATCATCCGGGCGAACGCCTCGCGCTCGTCCTGCACCACGCGCGCGCCGCGCGGCGTGGCCATGTACCAGTGATACCAGTAGTTGCGCGCCTGTGGCAGCGCCAGCGGCTGGTTCGGATCGTTGGTGCCATAGCCCACCGACAGCATGACCAAGTGCGAGGCCACGCCGTCGCGCAGGCCGCAGGCATTGGCGGCCGCGCGTGCGCCCCAGTCGTGGCCGATCAGCGCGGGCTGCGCCAGGCCGAGCACGTCGATGAAATCCAGCAGGTCACGGCCCAGGGCGGACAACTGGCCGCTGCGCGGCGTGGCGGCATCGCGCAAGCGCGTCGGCGCGAAGCCACGCAGCGCCGGCGCCAGCACGCGGTAGCCGGCATCGGCCAGCATGGGAGCCACGGCCTTCCAGCATTCGGGGCTGTCCGGCCAGCCGTGCAGCAGGATGGCGGTTCGCGCTCCCTGCGGATTCCATTTGAGATAGGCGATGTCGAGCCGTTCGGTTGTGGCAACTTGATAGTGCTGCATGGGCTTGTCTCCCGTCGTGAAGATGGGCCAGCGTAGCTGGACGACTCCATTCGATTGGAGAATAATCATTCATCATTGATGATTTTTTGTGTTGAATGACTGGATGAACCTATCTCCCATCGCCGACGGCCCGCCGCTGGAAACGGTGCTGCTGCGCACCTTCCTCGAAATCGTGGACAGCGGCAGCTTCGCCACCGCCGCCGAACGGCTGGCGCTGACGCCTTCTGCCGTCAGCGGGCACATGCGGCGGCTGGAACAGATCGCCGGTGCCAGCCTGCTGGCGCGCACCACGCGCCGGCTGGAGCTGACCCAGGCGGGCGACACCCTGTACGCCTACGGTCGCAACATCCTCGATCTGGAGCGCGAGGCCCGCGCCAAGCTGCGGGGCTCCCCGCTGCGCGGGCGCCTGCGCATCGGCGCCTCGGAAGACTTTGCCGGAGCCTGGCTGCCGCAGGTGCTGCAACGCTTTCGCCAGTGGCATCCGGAAGCCACGGTGGAATTGAAGGTTGGCATCACCGCGGACCTGCTGCGCCAGCAGGAAAGTGGCCGCCTGGATCTGGTGCTCGGCAAGCAATGCAGCCGGGTCGAAGGCGGCGGCACCTTGTTGTGGGAGGAACCGCTGGTGTGGGCGTTTGCAGCCGATCAGCCGCTGCCGGCGGAAGAACCGCTGCCGCTGGCGGTCTTTCCCGAGCCGTGCGTCTATCGGGAATCGGCGGTCACGGCGCTGGGCCAGACGGATCGCACCTGGCGCATCGTCTTCGAGAGCAGCAGCATGGCCGGCTGCCTGTCGGCGGCACGCGCGGGCTTCGCCATTACGGTCATCGCCGACAGTCAGCGCAGCGAAGGCTTGCGCGTGCTGGGCCGCGAAGATGGCCTGCCCGAACTGCCGGCGGCGCGCTTCTACGCTTTCGCCGGCAAGGACAACCCGGCCGGCGCGGCACTGATCGAGGTAGCCCGACGCGCCGGGCAGAGCCGGTTCACTCCGCGCGGGCTGCGGGACTGATCGGCGTTGAGGCTGCTTTCGTGGATCGCGCAGAAGCCGCAGCGCTGCGACGAAAACCCCGATCCCCCGCCATGAACGCCTCGAGCATGTGCGGGATCAGCGTCACGGCATTGACCACTTCGCCATACGCCTGCGCGTGTAGCTCGGCGTAGCGGTCGAAACGTTGCCGACAACATTCTGACCGTTATGTTGCGGCCAAAGAGATGTGTCCGCAGCGCATGCGTTGATGCCTTCATAGATAGAATGCGGAGGCACCCGCGCAGCGCACATAAATTCCGGCCCCCAGTGCCCTACGTCTGTCTCAGGAAGTCCATGACAGCCGGTGGCTTTCGTGGCCGAGGCGCGGGTGGCAACCCAGCGATATCGACGCTGGCCAGCGCTTTGGCCTTCATTTCAAGGTCAACCTCGGCATAGATAGTGGTCGTATCGAGCGAGACGTGTCCCAGCCATGCCCGGATGCGCCGCAACCAACCCCGTCATGGCGTGAAGCGGCGGTCCAGCCCCGCCTGGGCGAAGGACGCCGACGCCTTGCGCAGGATCTCCTTGGCCCGGCGCCGCTCCCGATTCTCCCGCTCCAACGCCTTCATCCGCGCTCGCTCCTCCGTCGTCAGGCCTGGGCGCAACCCTTGGTCGCGCTCGGCCCGGCGCACCCACCAGCGCAACGTCTCGGCCGTGCACCCGATCTTCCCGGCAATCGACGCGAGCGCCGCCCACGGCGAACTGTGCTCGCCTTGATGCTCCAGCACCAGCCCAACTGCCCGCTCCCGCACGTGCGGGCAATACGTCACTGCCTGCTTGCTCATGACGCCATCCTCTCAACAGTTGGAGCCTCCAAGTATCCCGGGGCGGTTCAGACTCAGTGCTTGTGGATCGCGCTGGCGCTGCCGAAGCGCTCCTTGGGCAAAGCCTTCCACTGGCATCCGGTGCGCAGGACATACACCACCGCTTCAAACACCAGCCGAGCTGGCTTGGGCGGTCGCCCAGCGCCAGCTCGGCGCCGGTACTCCGTCGTCGCTGGGCGCTCGCGTACGGGAATCAACGGTTCGGCCCGAGCCCAGAGGTCATCCGTTACCACCCACGCGTCCACGCGTTTACCGGTTGCCATACTTTCGCTGCCTCGCCGCGTGCTGGGCGGCTCAGAGCAATAGTTCACTATTTACGGGCAGGTTCTTAGTCACCTTGAAGATTGCGCCATGCGCGCACCTTCTTCCACGCGCTCATGCAGCAAGTGATTGACCCGCTGGGAAGAAATGTGGGGACGTCTCAGGAGCAAGCTCAGTTCGCCGCTGGCGTCTGACATTCGAACACACTGACGCTGCGCGGCGGGGCGAGGAAATCGCTGGCGCCGGCAGGCATGCTGTCGGCCTGCAGTGCCTCGTCGGTGGACAGCACCAGCTTCCACTGCACTTGCTCCTCGGACGGAGGCAGGGTGAAGGTGACGCCTTCGTGGTAGGCGTTGATGACGAGGAGCAAGGTGTCGTCGTTGGCCAATTCCCTGACCCCGGAGGTCTGCGCCTTGCCTTCCAGCAGCAGGCCGACCGAGCGCGCGCCGGCGTCGGTCCAGTGCGTGTCTTCCATCTCGGTACCCCCGGGATTTAACCAGGTGAGGTCGCGTACGCCAGCGTCCTCGTTGTACTGGCCGTTGAGGAAGCGCCCGCGGGTCAGGATCGGATAGCGCCTGCGCAGCGCGCTCAGCGCTTTGACGAAGGCGGTCAGCCGGCCTTCGCTCGGATCGTTGTCCCAGTCGATCCAGGTGATCTCGTTGTCCTGGCAGTAGGTATTGTTGTTGCCGCCCTGGGTCTGTGCGCGCTCGTCGCCGGCGAGCAGCATCGGCGTGCCTTGCGCCAGCAGCAGCGTGGCCAGCAGATTCTTGGTCTGCCGCTCGCGCAGCTGCAGCGTCTGCGGGTTGTCCGTGGTGCCTTCCTCACCATAGTTGCAGGAGCCGTCGTTGGACGAACCGTCGCGGTTGTCCTCGCCGTTGGCTTCGTTATGCTTTTCGTTGTAGCTGACCAGGTCGCGCAGGGTGAAGCCGTCGTGCGCGGTGACGAAGTTGACCGAGGCCCACGGCCGGCGGCCGCGACGGTCGAACAGGTCCGCCGAGCCGGTGAAGCGGGTCGCGAATTCGGCCAGCGTGCCCTGCTCGCCTTTCCAGAACGCGCGCGCGTTGTCGCGGAACTTGTCGTTCCACTCCGACCAGCCCGGCGGGAAATGGCCGACTTGGTAGCCGCCGGGGCCGCAGTCCCACGGTTCGGCGATCAGTTTCACCTCCGACAACAGCGGATCCTGGTTGCAGGCGTCGAGGAAGCCGCCGCGCTGGTCGAAGCCGGTGGGTTCACGGCCGAGGATGGTGGCCAGGTCGAAGCGGAAGCCGTCCACATGCATTTCGCCGGCCCAGTAGCGCAGCGAATCGTTGACGAACTGGATCACCCGCGAGTTGCTCAGGTTCAGGGTGTTGCCGGTGCCGGTGTCGTTGATGTAGTAGCGCTTGTCGTCGGCGAGGCGGTAGTAGCTGACGTTGTCGATGCCGCGGAACGACAGGGTGGGGCCGAGCTCGCTGCCTTCGGCGGTGTGGTTGTAGACCACGTCGAGGATGATTTCCAGGCCCTGGCGGTGCATCGCCTTGACCATGTCGCGGAATTCGTCGCGATGGCCGCTCGCCAGGTAGCGGGTCTTGATCGCGAAGAAGCCGAGCGTGTTGTAGCCCCAGTAGTTGCGCAGGCCCTTGTCGAGCAGGTGCTGGTCGTCCAGGTAGGCGTGCACCGGCAGCAGCTCGACCGCGCTGACGCCGAGCTCCTTGATGTAGCGCAGCACCGGCTCCTGGGCCAGGCCGGCGCAGGTCCCGCGCAGCGCCTGCGGCACCTGCGGATGGCGCATGGTGTAGCCGCGCACGTGCGTCTCGTACACCAGCGTTTCGCTCCAGGGCCGCTGCAGCCGGGCGTCGTCTTCCCAGTCGTAGGTGTCCTCGACGACCACGCACTTGGGCATGAACGGCGCGCTGTCGCGCTCGTCGAAGCTCAGGTCGCCATCCGGGTGGCCCACGGTGTAGCCGTACAGTTCGTCGGCCCAGACCAGGTCTCCGTCGATTTCCCGGGCATAGGGGTCGAGCAGCAGCTTGTTGTAGTTGAAGCGATGGCCCTCGCTCGGCGCATACGGGCCGTGCACGCGATAGCCGTAGCGCTGGCCGGGCTTCACGTCGGGCAGGTAGCCGTGCCATATCTCGTTGGTGTACTCGGGCAGATCCAGCCGGGTTTCGGTGCCGGCCTCGTCGAACAGGCACAGTTCCACGCGCGTGGCGTGCGCGGAGAACAGGGCGAAGTTGGTGCCCTGGCCGTCGAAGACTGCGCCACGGGGGAAGGGCCGCCCTTGGCGGATGCGCGAGGGCGTGGCGTAGACGGCGCTGGCAGGGTGTCGCATCGGTCGAGTGCTCTTGGCCGGCATGCCGGCGTGGGGAAAGAAACGCAAGCATCGCCCCGGCGGCCGTGCACGGCGCGTCATGGTATGCCGAGTGGGGTGTGAGGAGGCGCGTGCCTGGCGCCGCGCGGCTCAACGCGGCAGGTCGAACAGCAGGAGCTCGGTGTCCTGCGCATCGGACAAGCGCAACTGCGGCCCGTCGACCGCCTGCACCGCGGATCACCTGCAGGTAGGCGCCGCGTTCGCGCAGCGCGCATGCGGCGAACCGCAAGGCAAAAGACGACAAGCGTGGACTTGTCGTTTTCCATCTGATTGGTGCGCCCGGAGAGATTCGAACTCCCGACCGCCTGGTTCGTAGCCAGGTACTCTATCCAACTGAGCTACGGGCGCGTGGTCAGGCGCGCGATTATTCCCGAGTTCCGCCGATTCGTCTACACCGGTGTGCGCGATGCCGCTGCCGATCGCGCGCAGCGGCGCGGGCGCATGGCGCCCGAGCCCCGGCGGACGTGCAAAAAAAAAAAAGACAAACCCGAGTTTGTCGTTTTTCATCTGACTGGTGCGCCCGGAGAGATTCGAACTCCCGACCGCCTGGTTCGTAGCCAGGTACTCTATCCAACTGAGCTACGGGCGCGTCGTCAGGGGCGGAATTATTACCGAGTCCCCCGTGACCCGTCAATGCTCTTCGCGGAAAATTCACTCTGCAGCGCCGAGCAGGGCCTGCGCCACCGCCGCCGGCCGCTTCCTCCAGAGAAATGGTCGGCAGCGGTGCCCAATTGCACCGCATCCAGCGAGCATACCTGGAGCGTGCGCGGCGCCAGCTTGTGCAGCAGGGCGCGCAACGAGGTTTCCGGCGCCAGCCAGTCGTCCTGCAACACCGCGCCATGCACCTGCGCGGCGACCTGCGCCAGCAGCGCTTCCAGGTCTGCCGCGGCTAGCGATTGCCCAGGCCCACCCGCGACCAGTCCGCGATCAGGCCGCGCGCCTCGGTGCCGCCGAAGTCGAGGCGGCGTCCGTGCAGCACGCCCTGGCGCTGCGCCAGTCACGGCAGCAGGCGGTACGCCAGCGGCAGCAGATAGCGCCGCGGCGCGGCGAAGCAGCGCCAGTACGCGGTGCCGCTCGCGACCAGCCACAGCCGCGCGAAGGCTTGCGGATGCAGCGCGGCGTGGCAGCAGGCCACCTGCCCGCCGAGGCTTTGGCCGCCGATGGCCAGCGGCAACGCGCCGTGCTGCGCGAGCCTCGCATGGCTGGCCGGCAGGTCTTCGCACAGCAGGTGCCGATAGCCCCAGTCCTGCATGCGCGACGCGCGCAGCGTGCTGCTGCCGTTGCCGCGCCATTCGTGAAGGAACACAGCCATGCCCTGTGCGGCCAGCGCCTCGGCCAACGGCAGGTAGTGGCGTGCGGCCACGCCAAGCGCGGGCAGCCACAGCAGCGACTGGCGCGGCGCCGCGGGGACGCGCGTCAGCACGGTCCAGCTATGGCCGTCCCCAACGCCGGCCTGCAGCGCGTCGTCCGATGCCAACGGCATGCTCATGCGTGGCGTGCGGCGCCGAAATGGTCCAGCACCACCACGTCGCCGCGGCCGGGGTGGTAGCCGCCTTGCAGCGCGCGGGCGACGTAGTCGATCGCCGCTTCGCAGGCCACCGGCAACGCCAGGCCCTGGCACAGCTGCGCGGCGATCGCCGCGGCGAGGGTACAGCCGGTGCCGTGCGCCTGCAGTTCCAACCGTGCGTGGCTGAATTCGCTGCGGCTGACCCCGTCGTCGTAGCGGTCGATCACCCGGTGGCCTTCGGCCAGGTGGCCGCCCTTGAGCAACACCGCCTGCGCGCCGGCCTCGAGCAACGCGGCGGTGGCGTGCTCGGCATCGTCGGCGCTCTCGATCGTGCGCCCCAGCAGCAACTGCGCTTCCTGCGTGTTCGGCGTGACCAGGGTCGCCAGCGGCAGCAGGCGGCGGCGCAGTGCATCCAGCGCATCGTCCTCGAGCAGCCTGGCGCCGCTGGTCGCGACCATCACTGGGTCCAGCACCACGAACGGCGGCCGGTATTCCTCCAGCGCGTCGGCGACCAGATGGATCACCGCGGCATTGGCCAGCATGCCGAGCTTGACCGCGGCGATGTCGAAATCGACGAAGCAAGCGTCGATCTGCGCGCGCAGGAACGGCAGCGGCGGCACGTGCACGGCGCTGACCCCGCGGGTGTGCTGCGCGGTCAGCGCGGCGATCGCCGACAGGCCGTGCACGCGGTGGGCGGCGAAGGTCTTCAGGTCGGCCTGGATGCCGGCGCCGCCGCCCGAGTCGGTGCCGGCGATGCTCAGCGCGGAGACGATGCTGGGTTCGCTCATGCGCCGATTGTGCAGCGCCGGCCGCGGCTTGGCGACCACCCGCTCAGCGCTCGCGGCGTCGGTAGTGGGCCTGCAACGCATAACCGCTGCCGACCAGCCCGGTCAGCAGCGCTGGCGCGAGCAGCGCATCGAAGCCGACGCGGCGGTAGGCCCAGGCGCCGAGCACGCCGCCGAGCAGGAAGCCGGTGATGATCAGCAGGCTGAGACGGATGCGCCGCCGCGGTAGCGGCAAGCCGCGCAGCGCCTGGCCCAGGCCGATGCCCAGGTCGGTGAACATGCCGGTCAGGTGGGTGGTGCGCACCACCGCGCCGCTGTAGGTGGTGGTCATCGCGTTCTGCAGGCCGCAGGCGGTGGCGGCGAACAGCGCGCCGAGGAGTTGTTGCTGATTGAACGCCTGCATCGCCGCCAGCAGCAACAACGCCTCCAGCGCCAGCGCCACGCCGTAGCGGCGGCCCAGGCGCAGGCGGCTGTCCTGCACCACGATGCCGCTGAGCACGGCGCCGCCGAGGAAGGCCAGCACCACGCCGACCAGGTTGCCGATCGCGCGCATGTCGCCATCGGCCAGCGCCGCGCCGAGCAGGGTGGTGGTACCGGTCAGGTGGGTCACCGCCTGGTGCTCGAAGCCGAGATAGCCGACTACGTTGACCATGCCGGCGACGCAGGCCAGCGCGCCGGCGAACGCCCAGGCCCAGCGCGGCAGCTCGACGTTCATGCGCCGGCGCGGCGCCGGCGTGCGTCGCACGACGGGCTGGACGGAGGCGGCCGGCGCATGCGTTGCGGCCTACTTCGCGCCGTTGACGGCGATCTCGGAGAACGTGCCGCTGGCCGGATCGAACACCGCCCCCCAGAAGCCGCTGCCGCCGCCGCACACGCGCACCGCATCGACGCTGGGGTCCAGATCGCTGCCGTCGTGCGGCTTAAACGCGTTGACGTAGATCGCCTGCTTGCCGCGGTAGAGGATGCCGACGTACTGGCGGTCGTCGCCGGCCGGATCGGCGATCGTGGGCTGCAATTGCGCCAGCCGCGTCTCCAGCTGCGCGACCTGCTCCACGGTCGGCACCCAGTAGCCGCCGACCACGCCGTCGTGGCGCGCCGGGCTGTCGCGCGAACAAGTGTCGAGCACCTGCGCGGCGGTGCTGTTGCGGGTGACGACCCACGACTGCCCGGCCTTGATCGCGGTCGGCACGCTGGCCGGCCCGCGCGTGGTGGCGCACGCACCGAGCAGGGCCAGCGCCAGCGCCGCGCCGCCGAGGCGTGCGCCGGCGGCGTTCACAGCACCTCCGAGGCGTAGTCGGCCAGCCGCGAGCGCTCGCCGCGGCGCAGAGTGATGTGCGCACTGTGCGGCCAGGCCTTGAAGCGGTCGACCGCGTAGGTCAGGCCCGAGGTGGTCTCGGTCAGGTAGGGCGTGTCGATCTGTTCGACGTTGCCCAGGCACACGATCTTGGTGCCGGGGCCGGCACGGGTGATCAGCGTCTTCATCTGCTTCGGGGTCAGGTTCTGCGCTTCGTCCAGGATCAGGTAGCGCGACAGGAAGGTGCGCCCGCGCATGAAGTTCATCGAGCGGATCTTGATCCGGCTGGCGAGCAGGTCGTTGGTCGCCGCGCGGCCCCACGCGCCGCCTTCCTGGTTGTGGGTGAGCACTTCCAGGTTGTCGGTCAGCGCGCCCATCCACGGCGTCATCTTCTCTTCCTCGGTGCCGGGCAGGAAGCCGATGTCCTCGCCCACGCTGACCGTGGCGCGGGTCATGATGATCTCGCGGTAGCGCTGCTGGTCCATCGTCTGCGCAAGTCCCGCCGCCAGCGCCAGCAACGTCTTGCCGGTGCCGGCGGTGCCGAGCAGGGTGACGAAGTCGATCTCCGGGTCCATCAGCGCGTTGAGCGCGAAGTTCTGCTCGCGGTTGCGCGCGGCAATGCCCCACACCGCATGCTGGCCGCTGCGGAAGTCGTCGACCAGCGCCAGCGTCGCCTTGCGCTCGCCGCCGACCTTGACTACGCGCAGTTCCACCTCGTCGTCGCCGGGCAGGTACAGGTACTGGTTCGGGTACCAGTCTTCGTCCCCGGCCAGGGCGATCTCGTAGCTGGTGCGGCCCTTGTCGCTCCAGCTGCGCAGGTCCTGGTTGTGCTTCTGCCAGAAATCCTCCGGCAGCTCGATCGCGCCGGTGTACAGCAGGCTGAAATCGTCGAGCGCGCGGTCGTTCTCGTAGTCCTCGGCGGCCAGGCCGCTGATCGCCGCCTTGATCCGCAGGTTGATGTCCTTGGACACCAGGATCACCGGCGTGTCCGGGCCGTCCTCGCGCAGCGCCAGCACCGCGGCCAGGATCTTGTTGTCCGGCGCCACGGTGCCGAAGCTGCGCCCCGGCTCGACCGGGCGGGTCTGGAAGTACAGGCGGCCGATGCTGCCGCTGCTCTTGAGCTGGAGGCCCTGCGGATGGCTGAGCGGGATGCCCGACGCGATCTGCTCGGCGCCGGCGCCTTCGATCAGCTCGTTGAGGAAACGGCTGACCTGGCGCGCGTTGCGGCTGACCTCGGACATACCCTTCTTGGCGTTGTCCAGTTCCTCGATCACCTGCATCGGCAGGAACACGTCGTGTTCCTCGAACTTGAACAGCGCGGTGGGGTCGTGCATCAGCACGTTGGTATCCAGCACGTAGATACGCTTGCCTCGGGTCATCGTGGATTCCTGGAAATGGGACAGGCGCCAACCGTCACCGCCTGCGCGGGGCAGGGTGATGAGGCGTGCGTGAAGCGCGAATGATCACTGCCGGGCGGCGGCCTGCAGCGCGTCGAACACGGCCTGGGCGTGGCCGGGAACCTTGACCTTGCGCCAGCTGCGCAGCAGCCGGCCCGAGGGCGCGATCAGGAAGGTGCTGCGCTCGATGCCGAGCGCCTGGCGGCCGTACATGTTCTTTTCCTTGATCACGTCGAACGCGCGGCACAGGGCCTCGTCGGCATCGCTGACCAGCGGGAAGCGGAAGCCCTGCTTGGCGCAGAAGTTGTCGTGCGACTTCAGCGAATCGCGCGAGACGCCGAGCACGGCGGCGTTGGCCTGCTCGAACTGCGGCAGCAGCATGTTGAAGTCGATGCCCTCGGTGGTACAGCCGGGCGTGCCGTCCTTCGGATAGAAATACAGCACCAGCCAGCGGCCGGCGTAATCGCCAAGCGTGGCGCTGGCGCCGCCGGACAACGCCAGCGGCAATGCCAGCGTGGTGCGGTCCAGGGTGTCGCCGTCCTTCATTGCCTGTCCTCCGCTTGCATCGCCATCATCTGCGTTCGAATGCGTCGATGTCCAGCGTGGCTTCAGAACTTCATCGGGTCCATGATCGCGTCCAGGTTCAGGTGGTCGCAGAACTCGAGGAAATCGTCGCGCAGCGCGGCGATGTGCATATTCGCCGGCACCCCGATCGTCACCTGCGCCGAGAACATCTCCGCGCCGGTCTGCATCGCCCGGTAGCGCGTGCTCTGCAGGTTCTCGATGGTGATGCCCTGGCGGTCGAAGAAATCCGCCAACTGGAACAGGATGCCCGGCTTGTCGGCGGCGATGACCTCCACGATGTAGGGCAGCAGGTTCGATTGCGCCTGCTTGGCGCCGGTGCGATACCACACCAGCTTGATGCCTTCCTCGCGGTCGAGCCGGGTCAGCATGGCCTCGAGCTTGGCGACCGAGTCCCACGAGCCGGTCGCCAGCGCGGTCACCGACACGTCACGGCCGACCGTAGTCAGGCGTGCGTCGACCAGGTTGCAGCCGCTGTCGGCGATGCGACGCGTCACCGGCAGCAACGGCGACTCCGGATGCGTCGTATAGGCGTTGATCAGGAGATGGTTTTCGGTCGGCGCGGGCCGGGGCGTATTGTCTGTCAAAGGGGCTTCCGGCATTGCGTAAGGCTGAACGGCGTCCGGGCGGTCGCTCGGTGCAGTGTGCAGCATACTTGCCCGCGCTTTCGGGCCGCAAGTAACATGCGGGACCAACCCGTCCGTGCGGGCCGCACGCGGCACCCTCTATTCACCAGCGAGCATCCGGCATCTTGTCCCTCTCCGGCATCATCACCGCCCTGGCCACGCCCTTCCAGGGCAATGGCGACCCCGACCTCGACGCCTGGCAGCGACTGCTCGAACGGCAGCTGGCCGGCGGCGTGCAGGGGGTGGTGGTGGCGGGATCGACTGGAGAGGCGGCCACGCTGCAGGACGCCGAATACGATCTGCTGCTGCGCGACGCGGCGCAGACCATCGGCGGACGCGTGCCGCTGCTGGCCGGCAGCGGCCTGTCCGGCACCGCCAAGACAGTCGCGTTGACCCGCCGCGCCGCCGCCAACGGGGCGCATTACGCGCTGGTGGTGACGCCGCCGTACGTGCGCCCGACCCAGGCCGGCCTGCTCGCGCACTACCTGCAAGTGGCCGAGCATGGCGGCCTGCCGGTGGTGTTGTACAACGTGCCCGGCCGCACCGGCTGCGACCTGCTGCCGGACACAGTGGCGCAGCTGGCGCAGCATCCCAACATCGTCGGGATCAAGGAAGCCATTAGCGATCCGCTGCGCATCGCCGCGCTGCTGGCGCTGCGCAGCGACCGCTTCGCCGTGCTCAGCGGCGACGACGGCAGCGCCGCGCAGGCCATGCTGAGCGGGTTCGACGGGTTGATCTCGGTTGCCTCCAATGCCTTACCGGCGGCCTACCGGCGCCTGTGCGATTTGGCGCGCGCGCGCCGGACCGAGCAGGCGCAGGTCTGGGACATGCGCCTGCAGCCGTTCCACGCGTTCTGCGGCGTCGAATCCAACCCGATCCCGGTCAAGGCGCTGCTGCAGCGCGCCGGCATCGGCCAGGGCCTGCGGTTGCCGCTGCTGCCGCTGTCCGCGGCGCACCAGGCCAGCGCCGACCGTCTCGCCGCCGACGCAGCCGCGTTGGAAGAACTATCCAGCCGCGAAACGCTCGCGGCCTGACCCCAGGAGATTCATCGATGCGTGCTTCCCTTCCATACGCCCGCGTGCTGTCGGCCGCCGTCCTGGCGACCACCATGGTCGCGGCCACCAGCGGTTGCAGCTGGTTCCACAAGGGCAAGCCGCGCGGCGATTACGCGTTGGCGCCCGAGATGCGTCCGTTGGAGGTGCCCCCGGACCTGACCGCGCCGGATACCTCGGGGGCGATGAAGGTGCCGGCGCTGGCCTCGGCCACGCAGCGCCCCGCTGCCGCCGCCCCGGGCCAGGCACCGGTGGCGTCGAACAGCGGCTTCGTGGTGCCGGGCGCGCGCGACCATGTGTTCGGCCAGGTCGGCGACGCGCTCGGCGCCATCGAAGGCGTCACCATCGCCAGCCGCGCGCAGGTGCTCGGCTCCTACGACGTGGCCTATGCAGGCAGCAACTTCCTGGTCCGCGTGGTCGCGGTGGATGCTGGGGTATACGTGTCGACGGTCGATCCACGCGGCCTGCCGGCCACCGGCGATGCGCCGGTCAAGCTGATCGCGATGCTGAAGGCCAAGCTCGGCTATTGAGCCGGTGCGAATGGGGGCCGATCCGCAAATCCGGCGGGTGCCGGCGTCAATTCCAATACCAGCCAACCGACGCCCCGCTCGTCGCCGTTCACCTCCCCGGTGTCCGACTGGATATCCCACCCAGGCAACCAACTGGACCATACAGATCCCGTTGGTCGAGGCCGGCTCCATTGGCGGTCCCGACGACCATAACCTAAGCCCGGCCGGCCGTGCGCCTCATCCTCAGTTGGGAGCAGAACCCTCGGATCCGACGGCGACGCTGGAGGAGATTGGTCGGCAGTTCAAGCGCCTTACCGGCAGTGACGCGCATGAGAACACGGGGATGGCCAGCCTGCGCACGCTGGGGGTTCGGCATGTTCCCAGCGCCGAGGCGGTAGTGGTCAGGCAGGCCGAGCCGGGACCACCTCGCTACGGCTAACACCGATGCCCATCGCCGTCACGAGCCGGAGCAAACTTGTCCCAGTTGCCTGACCGATGCCGATAAAAGAGTCCTTTTAAATCAATTACATTACTTTTTACAACTTGGCAGATTACCTCAGATTACCCCGGCGGGTAACCTTGTTTTTTAGTAAATATCCCCCGGCAAAGCCGGGGGCTTTAGAGATGTGAGCCGCTCAAAGCGGCTGCGGGAGCGCTACGCGCCTCCCTTGTTAGGGCCACCTGAAGGTGGCCGACTACCTCAGCAACTGCAATTGGTCCAAGCGCCGATCTTCCGCCTCTTGGTTCTGGATGTATGCCCCGATCAACCCTTCATCCCGACCTACCCTCGTAACGAAGTAACCTCGCGCCCAGAAGCTCTGCCCTACAAAGTTCCGCTTCCGCTCCCCATGCACCCGCGCTAGGTGGATGGCGCTCTTGCCCTTGATATAGCCCACTGGACCGGCCAGATTTCCGTAGACACTCAGTCGCCGCTCTGCGCGTAGCGCCTTTCAAACTCTACCGGTGACACGCCGCCAGCGGAACCATGCCGGCGGATCGGGTTGTAGAACATCTCGATATAGTCGAACACGTCCGATGCCGCCATGGCGCGTGTCGGGTAGATCCGACGCTTGATACGTTCCTTCTTCAAGACGCTGAAGAAGCTCTCGGCCACGGCGTTGTCATGGCAGTTCCCGCGTCGGCTCATGCTCGGCACCATCCGGTGCGCCTTCAGGAACGACTGCCAATCGCTGCTGGTGAACTGGCAGCCCTGGTCGGAGTGCACCATCACGCCAGGACCGGGCTTGCGCCGCCACGCCGCTGCCACCAGTGCCTGCAGCACCAGATCGCTGGTCATTGTCGAAGCGGTTGCCCAACCCACGATCTGGCGCCAATACAGCTCCATTACCGCTGCCAAGAACAGCCAGCCCTCGTAGGTGCGGATATAGGTGATGTCCGTGACCCAGACCTTGTTCGGGGCCTGCGGAATGAAGTCCCGGTTGAGCACATTCGCCACCACGCCGACCGGACCTCCCCGCTAACGCGGCTTGCTGCCGTAGCCAACCTGCGCTCGCAAGCCTTCGGCCTTCATCAAGCGCCGCACCCGGTGACGGCTGCAACGCTCGCCGGCCTCACGCAGATCCAGGGTGAGCTTGCGATAGCCGTACACCGCGCCGCTGGCCAGCCAGTGGTGCTTGATCAGGCCCAGCAAGCGCTGGTCCTCGCGTTCGCGGACGCTGGTGCCGTTGCGCAGCCAGGCCTAGTAACCACTGCGATGCACGCCCAGCATCCGGCACATCGTCGCCAGACGAAACTCCCGGACGTGCGCACGCATGAACGCGTACTTCGCCCTTACCCCTTGGCAAAGTACGCGGCGGCTTTTTTTAGGATGTCGCGCTCCTCGGTTACCCGCCTCAGTTCGGCCTTGAGCCGGCGAATCTCCGCTGAGTCGGTCGACGCCGCTGCAGCGCCGGCTGCCGGCGCCATCTTCCTGGCGGCCTGCACCCACCCGTATAGCGTGTGCTTGGGAATCCCGATTCGGGAGGCCACATCCACCACCGTGAAGCCGCGTTCGATCACCTGCTTCACCGCCTCGGCCCGGAACTCATCCGTGTACTGCTTGCTGTTGCCCATAAACACCTCGGTCATTGCCATCAATTATGCCGTCCGGATGTCTACGAAAGGCTGGCCGGTCCAATCCATCTCGGTTTCTCCGTCTCGTGTGCTTGGCCGCTCACGTTGCGGAGTCTCCGGGATGGACTCCCGGATACGTCAAACTTCTACTGCCTCCCCGGCAGAGCCGGGGGAACTCTCAGGTTGGTTTAGGACCTGTTAACACTAATAAATCGAAGCGGTCTCGCTGGACTCCACCAGCATCAAGATGCATCCCGATGGCACTGGTACATTAAAAAAACGGCCCGCAGTCCATTGGCAAGTCGCGCGGTGGATGGAACGCCAAGATTCATATGGTTGCCGCAGATGCTCAAACAGCCATCACGTTCGGATTGACGCCCGCTAACGCGCATGAGGCACCGGCAGGCCGCACATTGCTTGAACACCTGGGGCCAGTGGAGCGGCCGATCCATGTACTGTTGGACCGTGCTTACGAAGGCAATGAAACCCGCCAGTTGGCGCTTGATCTTGGCTTCGTGCCGGTGGTCTGGCCGAAGTCCAATCGGGTCGATCCTTTGGAGTACAACCGGGAAATGTACAAGCGGCGCAACGAAGTGGAGGGGCTGTTGCGTCACTTGAAAGACGACCGCTGGATTTTTTCACGCTTCGAGAAGCTGGATGTCATGTTCCTCCGATTCCTCAGCTTCGTCCTGGTCGTTGATGGGCTTCGGATGTGTCAACAGGCTCTAAAATCAACGACTTGATGCGGCATCCGCCCCCGGAATTACCTGGTTGCCTCTTTCCGATGGTCATCTGAAAATCTGGCTGTCAGGCCGGCGGCCGCCATGGCCCCGTAGGAGGCGCTGGAAGGGGGCCACCCGCGCAGGGATCCGCAGGGGCCGTCAACCCACTGGAACCGCCCTGAACGCCAGCAGCGGCGCGCCCGCTCGAGGGGCGCAGGGTGCAGAAAAACAGGCGCATGAAGACCGCAGGCGTGGCGGGCGACGACTACGCACGCCAAGAGCTGACGCATGCCGACCGTGGTCCGGGGCCTAGGCCCTGGGCGGTGGCCGTCGCCCATCGCAGCCTGCTCGCGCCTGCCGGGCGCGCTCGGTCCGACCGCCCAGCAGGCGACCACGAAAAGCCGCCCCGTGGGGCGGCTCGTAGGTGGCCTGTGTTGGCGGCTGCAGTTGCCGGGGTGCTACTTCGGCGCCGCCGCGGCACGCTGGCATCGCCGGACGCGGGGCCAAGGCGGCCGCTCAACCCGCGTGGCGCCTGAGCAGCGCCGGGCCGGCTTGCTGACACGTAGCGGCGCAGCTTGGTTGAAATGGTAGACAGATGCCGTTTAC
The DNA here is from genome assembly GCF_014236795.1 of Xanthomonas theicola. Taxonomy (NCBI): domain Bacteria; kingdom Pseudomonadati; phylum Pseudomonadota; class Gammaproteobacteria; order Lysobacterales; family Lysobacteraceae; genus Xanthomonas; species Xanthomonas theicola. Next base: position 2,177,644 of record NZ_CP049017.1, read on the forward strand.
AGGCCACCGACGTATTGTATGACAGCAGGCCCAGGTCTAGCTTCTGCATGCGACCAAACAAGGAGTGTTACCTATGCGGATTTTGAAGTTGCTTGTCCCGGCCGTCCTGCTGGCCCTCACAACTGGCGCCGCTGTCGCCGTCAACAAGTTGAATCCTGCTGACGTGATCCCCGGCCTGGGCGAGAGCGTGCCCGCCGGCGTAAAAAACACCAGCCTGTCGTCTAAGTTCAAGGTCTACAAGTTCAGCAAGGACGGCCTGGACTACGTGCAGATCAACTCGCTGAAGGACGAGGTACTGTCTGTCACCATCGTCACACCTGGTGTGCAGACCACCCTGCCGATCGGTCGCGCTGCCGAGACGACTATGGCAGTCGTCAGCGACGAAAAGCAGCAACCCATGGGGATGGTCACCGCGGCGGCCAAGTGTCCCTGCAGCGCACAGGTCGTGTACGACGATGCCACGACCCGCATCGTGGTCATCTACGGCGAAAACGGCGAGTACATCGAGACCATCGTGGTCGACAAGCGCAAGGCGGCGGTGTCCATCCCGCACTAGGATCTGTCATCAATTGCTAGAATAGTGGATGCTTGTCGCCCCTTTACTCTCCGGCCCTGCAATGGCACGTCGCTACGCCCTGCGAGACGATCAGTGGGATCGCATCCGCGATCTGCTTCCCGGCCGAGCCGGCCATGTCGGCGTGACTGCCAAAGACAACCGGCTGTTCGTCGAAGCCGTGCTGTACCGCTACCGAGCCGGCATCCCCTGGCGCGATCTGCCTGAGCGCTTCGGCGATTTTCGCGTGATCCACCTGCGACATAGCCGCTGGAGCCGGTCCGGCGTCTGGCACCAGGTGTTCCAGGCCTTGTCGAAAGACGCGGACAACGAGTACGCAATGATCGACAGCACCATCGTCCGGGCGCATCAGCACAGCGCCGGGGCAATAAGGGGGAGCGGCAAGCCATCGGACGCAGCCGCGGCGGACTGAGCAGCAAGATCCACGCGGTGGTCGATGCACTGGGCAATCCGCTGGCGTTTCATCTGACCGCAGGCCAGGCGTCGGATCTGGAAGGTGCAGATGCCTTGTTGCCGCCCTTGTCGGTGGGCGCCTTGCTCGCTGACCGAGCCTACGACGCCAGCGCGCGCGTCATCGAGCCGATGCAGCGACAGGGGACCCAGATCGTCATCCCCTCCCACCCAACACGCAACGTGCAACGTGACTACGACCGGGTGCTGTACAGGGATCGACACTTGATCGAGAACTTCTTTGCCAAACTCAAGCAGTACTGAACCGCCCCTGGATTCCAGGAGGCTCCAACTGTTGAGAGGATGGCGTCATGAGCAAGCAGCCAGTGACGTATTGCCCGGACGTGCGGGAGCGGGCAGTTGGGATGGTGCTGGAGCATCGAGGCGAGCACAGTTCGCCGTGGGCGGCGCTCGCGTCGATTGCCGGGAAGATCGGGTGCGCGGCCGAGACGTTGCGCTGGTGGGTGCGCCGGGCCGAGCGCGACCAAGGGTTGCGCCCAGGCCTGACGACGGAGGAGCGAGCGCGGATGAAGGCGCTGGAGCGGGAGAATCGGGAGCGGCGCCAGGCCAAGGAGATTCTGCGCAAGGCCTCGGCGTCCTTCGCCCAGGCGGAGCTGGACCGCCGCTTCACGCCATGACGGGGTTGGTTGCGGCGCATCGCGCCGCCGACGCAGTCGAGCCGATCTGCCGGGTGCTGGAGATGGCTCGGTCGACGGTCTACAGCCCTGCCGGACATTTCCGACGAAGGCATCCGCTACCGACCAAGCAAGGCCGGAAAGCGGGCCCGTGTCACGATCGTGGGGTGGACCGATGAGCTACGGGAGGTCGTGGAGGAGGCGAAGAGGCTGTGGTGCCGGTTCGGTCGCGAGTGGCTGTTCGAGAGCCACCCACGCGGCCCCAGCCCGCGTCGCGGCGTCGGCCCCTACACCACCAGCGGGGTCCGCGCCTTGTGGCGCGTGACCCGCGAGAAGGCCGGTCTCAGGGACGTGCGCCTGCATGACTTCCGCGCTAAGGCTGGATCGGACGCGACCAGCGAAAGCGAAGCGCAGGACCTGCTCACCCACTCCAATCCGGCCGTCACGCGGCGGCACTATCGCCGCAAGCCCAAGACGGTACAGCAGTCAGATAGTGGACAAGCCCCCGAATAGCAGACAAAAGCAAAGGGCCGCGATCGTTCGCGGCCCCCTTGCAGTGCATGGCGCCCGAAGTTGGACTCGAACCAACGACCCCCTGATTAACAGTCAAGTGCTCTAACCGGCTGAGCTATTCGGGCGGGGAGGCGAATTATATAGAAGCCCCCGATCCATGGCAAGAGCAAGCACACGGGATTGCTCCACCAGTAGTAATCGGCGCGAGCTCCTTGCTCGATCTCACCAGCATTCGGTCTCCAGTGCCCCCGTCGATGTCGTCCGCGCGCCTTTTTGATCCAGGCCCAGGGTGCCGCATTTGGTGTCCTTCACCTTCTGCCGCCCCAGAGGGATGGCGCTGAGCCTGAAAGCGTTCTGGGTCGGCGGCACATCATTGAATCCGATCTTGTAGAACTGCGATAACGTCGGGTCGCATGTGGGCTCCGTTGCACCGACATAGCTCATCTTGGCGGTGGTGTAGTAGCGCTCCATCAACTGTGCTCCCTGCTGCAGGCAGACAGCCGCAGCGGCGCGCCTGGACTTCACGACGTAGGATTCGTAACTGGCGAAGGCAATCGCTGCCAGGACACCCACGATCAGCACCACGATCATGATTTCGATGAGGGTGAAGCCATGCTGCCGAGAGGGAGAGCCGAGAAGGGGACGCATCAATCATTCCTCAGGAGTTCACGCCAGGACACGCGCTTCATGTTGAGCGCGCTGCTATTGGTGCCGATGCCGACGGTACCGGCGTTATCCATGCCGGTCTGCATCTGGTTGCCGATGAAGATAGGGTTATTGGGGCTGCTGTCCAGTGCAATGCCCGAGACGGTCTTGCCTTGCAAGGTATCGCCGGTACTCGAGCCACCGCTGCCGTCCAGGTCGAAGAACGATTGCGGCATGCGCCCACCCGTGAATGGATTGATGGCCATCACGAAACCGTTGCCGCCAGGTTTGCAGACATCGCCCGAATCCGGTATCCGCGTCGTGCCGATCAACGCGGTTCCCTGGAAGAAGTTGGACACGACCATGCGCTCTCCTTGTGCGGTTCCTGGGGGAGGCACCAAGTCCATGTACCATCCATCGGCGCCAGGGCTAGGCTGGTCCTCGATCACGCGCACGGTACGCCCGTTCACGACGCCCTGCTCCACAATATCGACCTTGTTCAGCGAAGAGCGGTCCGAAGCGATGCTGCGGCCACGGTCGATCAAACCATACCAGGTCTGTACGTCCTTGTTGGAGATATCCCCATCGGACAGATACTTACCGGTGCCAAAAAACAGCCAGGTCAAGCCCGTCGACGGATCCTTGGCCGCGGCAGGGGCGGCAGTGATCGGCTGGGCTTTCGCCCCGAACTGCGCGGCGAACAACCGCGTGGCCTTGCCCGTCGCGCCAGTCATGTCGAAACGCCACAAGTTTCCGCGCAAATCACCGGCATAGATTCGATCGACGATGTAGTCGTTGTTGGAGGACCAGGCAAGTACCGAAGATAGACCATTGTCGCCCGTCGCGCCGGTCGCAATGCTGCTAGAGACGCCGGTCAGGAGATTGACCAGCACGAGATCGGCCGAATCCCCGCTGCTGTTGGGACCGTTGCCCACCATCACGTACCACTGGCCATTGCCGAGTTGCCCGATGATCGGCTTGCCGAGGTTGTTGCCGAGGGCGCCAAGGTCCGTAGAGGTCTTGTCCCACAATAGGGAGATGTTGCCCGGGTTGGTGACATCCAAGGCGAACATGCCTTTGCCGCCGCGTCCCATGGTACCGACCAGAACCGAACGCCAGCTCGCCGTGGCCGCATCGTAGACGTCGGACACGGTGAGTTCTCCATCGACGTAGTAGCGGTGGTCGTAATCGGGGTTGGTGTAATCCAGAAGACCGGTCATCGCCGCCCTAGGCACGAAAGCAAACTTCTCTGCGCCGGATATGGCGTCGAAGCCATGCAGCATGCCGTCGTTGGCACCGACGTACAGCATCGGCGCACGCGTCGCATTGGCGGCAGCGAACGACGCATAAGCTTTCGCGCCTGTGAACGTGGCGGTGGAGTAGAGGCGTGTACTCGGCACACCCACATAAACCGGCTGCGAATTAACGATGTCGCCCAATACGCCTGTTCGTGCGCGCAGCTTGCCTTTACCGGCCACTTCATTATTGACTGCTTCATTCGATCGATCGCCGCGCAGGTAGTCGATCTGTTGCTGGCTGGCGGAGGACAAAGGAGTGCCGTTCAAATTGCCATACGCAAAGTCCTTGAGCGCGGTAGCGCTGCCGGCGAATTTGATGACGCGAGTATTCCATGCCGGAATCTTGTCGCTGGCGCTCCATGCCGAGGTGGCCACCCCCGTCTTCGGGTCGACATCGTAGGCGATCAGATCGCCGCGCCAGGTGCCGCTGTAGAATATCGCCTGATAGGTTCGGGCACCGGACTGGAGCGTGGTGGTGTTGCTGGCCAGCGAGGAGGCTGAACCCTTCTTATCATCCAGGATGCGCTCGAATGCCCTGCGCAAGCTGGTCACCATCTTTTCCGCGTCGGCGGCGACATAGTAATTATCCGGCTGCTTGTACGAGGTATCGTTGTTGACATAGGACTTGCCATCCCACCATGCGGGATCCGACAGAGGGTCGAGATTGGTATCAGCATTGTAACCCTCCGGCGCCCGGAAACCGCCGTATTTGGCAGCAAGCCAGTACTGGTTGGTGCTTGGCGACTTGTAGTCGCCATATTCCACCACGTCGACCCAATGGGTGGACAGCGTCTGCTTGCCGGGCAAGCCGTCGCTTGCGGTATCGGGACGCAGGTCCTGGGTATGCGCATCGTAGGCAAGCGCGGCGATATAGGCCGAATTGCCGTTGCCGTTGAATGAATCAACAGACGCCCTAGCTGCGGCATCGGCCTCGTTCAATCCTTCCTTGCGCCAGATCTGTGTCATTCTGCTGATGACATTCACCGTCTTGTCGGCGCTCACCTCCGCGGGCTGTACCGGTTCTCCGCCCAAGTTGCGGGTATTGCCAGGCAGGTTCTTGTCGAAGTGGGTGTTGGTATCGCCGATGCCGAGGATGACGTTGACCTGGCACCGATAGGCGATCGGATCGTTCCAGTCGGTGATGACAGGAAAGCCGTCGGCCTGCTGGTACTTGCTGAGCGAATCCCCACTGAGGGAAGAATAAGAGGCGATGTTGCCCTGATGTTTGAAATAGCGGACGGCAGCGTAATAGAGCTCACTCACGTCGTCGAATGTCTTGACGTTCTTGCCCGTGCCGAGCTGGCCGAACTTGTTGAGGTAATTGATGACGCCGCTGTTTTTGATCGAATTGCTGCTGCCGACCGCCAACGTTGTGGCATCGGCATCGGCAGGATCGGGATTTTGGTAAATGACGCCGGTCTGCGGATCCCATTCGCGCGCCGCATTGGCAAGCTTGCCCTGATCCGGATTGTGACTGAAGGGACCGACGAACTTCTGCCTGGCACGCAGAATACCTGAATCGGAGCCCGGGCCCTGCTGTATATCGACGTTCTTGTATCCGAAGATGCTGTAGCGCATGCGCGTCGAGTATTCCTGGATCAGGCCCTCCGGTTTATAATTGGTGCTCGAATAGGCGACACAGTTGTCCTCCAAAAAGCCGACAACGCACACCTTGACGCGGACCGAGACTTCGAAGGTAAGGGTGGTATCGCGGACACACCCCCTGTTGCCGAAGGTAGTACACGTGGTCCCGTTCGGATTGAGGTAGCTGTTGTTCAGGCGATGAACCGCAGGATCGTAGGCCACCGCATTATTCTTGACAGCGTCCCAATCCGCGGGAGTGCTAAGGATAGTCTGATCAACGCGGTCGGAGGATGAGGCAAGCCATATCGACCACGCCCACGGCGCTCAGACCCTCGGTTTTTCGCCGTTTCCGGCGCATTTCCGGGGTATTTCCCGGATTACAGGCACACCCTCCCCACGACAGGCAGCAACTGCTTTCGCTTCAGCCACAGGTTCGACAGCGCAAACAGCGTCAGCACTTGCGCCGTGTTCTTCGCCAGGCCGCGATAGCGCACCTTGACGTAGCCAAACTGGCGCTTGATCACCCGGAACGGATGCTCCACCTTCGCCCTCAGGCTGGCCTTGGCGTGCTCCCAGCGCTGTGCCCACTTCAATTCGCGCTTGCTCTTGATCTGCTTCAGCTTCGAGGGCTTCTCCGCGATCAGATAGCGCAGCTTGCGCTTGCTCGCCATCTCCTCGCGCTTGGCCAGCCCGGTGTAGCCGCTGTCGCCGCATACCGTGTCTTCCTTGCCGTGCAGCAGCTTGTGCGCCTGGGTGATATCTGCGGCGTTGGCCGCCGTGCATTCCAAGTGGTGCACCAGCCCGGACTCATCGTCCACGCCGATGTGCGCTTTCATCCCGAAGTAGTACTGATTGCCCTTCTTGGTCTGGTGCATTTCCGGGTCGCGCTCGCCGTTCTTGTTCTTGGTCGAGCTGGGCGCGGCAATGATCGTGGCGTCCACGATGGTGCCGCCGCGCAGGCTCTGGCCCTTGCGCGATAGGTGCGCGTTGACCCGGTTGAACAGCGTGCGCGCCAGATCGTGCGTCTCCAGCAACCGGCGGAAGTTGAGGATCGTGGTCTCGTCCGGCACCTCATCCAACCCGCCGATCCTGGCGAAACGGCGCATCGACGCCGTGTCGTACAAGGCTTCTTCCGCGCCCGGGTCGCTCAGTGCGTACCACTGCTGCAGAAAGTGGATGCGCAGCATTGTCTCCAGCGGGTACGGCTGACGGCCCGGATGGCCCGACTTCGGATAGTGCGGCGCGATCAGCGCCAGCAGGTCTTTCCACGGCACCACCTGATCCATCTCGGCCAGCAACCTTTCGCGCCGCGTCTGCTTGCGCTTGCCGTTGTACTCCGCGTCGCCGAAAGACAATTGCATCGTCGTTGTCCTGTTGGGCTTTGTACGATTGTCGCAGGATCAGAGGGAGTTGTTCAGACCATCCCTAAAGCTGAATTGCATCTTGTTGCCGAGTCCGTCGATGCGGATATTCAGATTCCCCCAGGTCGACGGCATGGCGCCAGCGATGAGCGCCGCACTGTTGGTGATTGTGCGCCGCGGAAAATTCTGAGTGCTGTCGCGGTCCGCAATTGCCTTCTCGAGAATCGTCTCGGTGGCGGTGTCACTTACGCGGTAGCCACCGGTCAATGCCGAACGGAATGGATCGATGGTTTGCGTGGCCGCCCAGTTGAGGAAATTGCCGGACCACGATCCCGGCGTCCCGGCGCACGAATAGTTCTGCGGCTCATCTCCCAGTTTACTGACCGGATAGAAATGACGATCCGACTCTTTATTGCTATAGTAGTACTTGTAGCATTTCTTCGAATCGAAATAGCCGACGAACCTGGAGGTCGCCGAATACGTGTCCGACAGATTTGCCTTGCTGATGACGGTGGGATACTCGACCGAGGGCACCAGCGCCAGATTGCCCGGCACTGCGCTTCCCACGTACAACGGGGACTGCGAAACGTCGACTTCCGCCCCCGCACCGCCGATGGCCCCGATCAGCAGACCGGCCGCCACCGCGAGGAATGCGTCCCTGCGCGCTGCATACTGTGCTCGACTGGTCATGGAAGATCCTTATTTGACGGTGACGTTGGTTTGCAGGACGACGATCGCACGGCCACTGGCCGTGGTGGGATTGGCGCTACGCGCGATGACGCGGTAGTAATGTTCGAGGGAGGTGCCGCCAGTGCCGCCATATTGGTTCTGGTTGACGCTCGATCCCAAGCCCAGTTGATCTTCGCTCGTACGCTGGCCCAGGTACTGGATGTAGTATTGCGCAGGACCGGACTGCGCCTCCTGGACGACGGTGGAGTCGATCCAGCATTCCTGCGCGCCCAGATTGCATCCGCTCACGTTGCCGGTATACGTATTGGCAGGCACTGCAGGGCAGACCGTGGTACCGGACGAGCAGTTGAAGCCCACGGTTGCGCCTTTGCCGGCCGCATCCTTGATGACCTTCTCGGCGTTGCGAAGCGCGCCCTCCGCGGCCTGGAACGCCAGGCTGCGGTCGTACATGTTGGACGACATGCGCTCTTCCAGCAGCGTGCTCCGCAATACGGCGAGCCCCAGCAGGGTCATGACCAGCAACAGAAGCAGTACGATGACGAGAGAGATACCGGATTGCCGATGGATGGACGGGCTCATGCTCACGAATTCCTGTTCCTGATGCTCACGATCGTCGCGATATCGCGCGACAGCGGTGCGTTGTTGCTACCCATGGAGCTGCCTGAATTGACGGTCATGATGATCTTGACCGCGACCACGTTGGACCAATCCGAGATGGTGCCGGCTTTTTCATAGGTGTTTTTTTTGGCCTGCAAATACTCGAACTTCAGATTGGAGACGCCTTCTGCGATCTCGTGGGTGGCTACGCCGCCCGGCCCGAGCACGGTCTGGTAGAGCGATGTACCGCGCGCGTTGTCCGCCACGTACCATTGCACCGCGCGCAACTCGGTCAGTAGCGAATTCATCTCGTAAGTGTAGTTGTTGGAACCGGCAACACAGGCTCCCGGCAAACGCCCCAGTCGATTGCATGCGTTCAAGGCGCCGCTCGCATATGTCACGCTGGTCCCGGAGACGCCATTGGCCTGCAGTACTGCAAGCTGCTGCCGATCGCACAGCAGCATGACCGCATTGGCATGCAGATCGGGCGAGGCGGCGCTGAGGGTCAAGGTCTGGGCCGCGGCGTCGTGCGCGATGACGGTGGCGCCGCCAGTGCCGGCCGACAGGATCTGGACCGCGTCCGTGCCGGCTTTGGAATTGCCGCCCAAACTGCCATTGTCGAATCCCCGCAACGGCTGCGCCCAGTTCCTCCACCAGTCAGCCGTCGGATTGGACAACACGTTGACAACCGGCAGCCCGGAGTCGCAGGAATTGCCGCCGGCCTCGCGGATGTCGCGCGCCATCATTTCGAAGGCGATACGTGCCGATTCTTGGACCCGACTGAGACCCTCGGTCGTCGTATACGTTTTGCGATTGGACAGGAAGATACCGATCGCCGCGCCCACCACGAGCAGACCGAGCAGCATCGAGATCATCAACTCGACCAGGTTGAAGCCGGCCTGCCGCGATGGCGTTTGATGCAGAGAAGGCGTTTTCACAGTTGCGTCACCGTTCGAATGGTCTGCGTCTGGCCGGCCACTCCGGCCAAGTCCTTGGCACGGCTGTCGTCCCACTGCACGAGGACCGTGCATTCGCCAACCTTGCAGCCGATGGAACCGCATGCGGTGTCCGCATCCCCGAGCGCTTTTTTCAAGCCATTGATCCACTCGGCCTGGTCCCGATTGACCAGGGAATCGCCCTGGGGCGCTGCGCACATCAGGCCCGGGGTGTTGTAGCCGCCGACCAGCGCGACATCGCGATTAGCGCGCATCGCGTCCAGAATGGTATAGGTCTGCATGATCAGCTGGCTGCGCTGCATTGCGCTTTGATTGTTGCGCAGCGCCGTGGTCTGCATCGCGGCGACGCCCAGCATTCCGACTCCGAGTATCAGCACGGAAATCATCACTTCGATGAGGGTGACGCCGGCCATTTTCCTGCGGTCTTGGAATTTTCTCATAGCGTGTCTGCTTTTCAAGGAGCGGGCTGAGTCGAACATTTTCCGCCGCTGGACTCAGGTTTGGTGGAAACCCGGCTGCCTCCCGTCATGGAAACGGTGCGCACGTTGTCGGACGGGCTGGTCACCGGCATGCAAACGGTGATATCCATCGTAAGCGGCGCACCACTGCTGTCGCGGGCGATGCCATCGGCGCCGAAGGTGAGCTTGTCGTCCAGCGCATCCAGCACCGCGCTGGAAACCGACAGGCCGGTGCGCAGCGTACTGACCCGCAGCACGGTACCGTCGCGCGCCACCGTCAGCACACGGTTCCAATTGCCGCCACTGGCGCAGGCGTTGCCATCGTCGCTGCGGCACAGGCTGACCCCTCCGTTCAAACGGATCGCCTCCGAACGCGTCGCTTGCAAGCTGGCGACCAGTTCATTGGCGGTGCTGGTCAGCCGGCTGCTGCGGATGAGCGTGGCGAAGCTGGGGAGCGCCAGCGCCATGACGATCGCCAGCACAGCCACCGTGACCATCAGTTCTACCAAAGTGAATCCGCGCAGCCTCGATCTGGCGAGGCCCCGCCGCTCAGCAACGCACATACCGTTTCCCCAGTTTTCCTTGGACGAACGCTAACCGGGCGGTCGGCGCGCTGCCAGCGCCGGCCGACGGATGGCGGGAATCGGGGGCCGGACGGAGCGTGCGGCGCGGAGCAGCTGCGGGCATGATGCGCATGCCCCTCCCTTTTTTCGCCTTCGATGCCCTACCCCGCCTACTCGAACGACCAGTTGCAAGCGCTCAAACGACCGTCCACTCTCATCTGGATCGTCATGGCAGGCGAGTGCATCGCCGCCATCTTGGCGCTGACACCGAGCCAGGGTTCGACGGGAGACCGCTGGGTCTACTTCGGGCTGGCGTCGCTCGGCATCCAATGGGTGGCGCTGCTGACCTTGGCCAGCCTACTGATGCTGCGCCGCGCATTGGCCGGACGCAGCATCCTGCTGACCACCGCCGCCACACTAGGCCTGATGCAGTTGCTGACCTGGCTGATCAGCGGCGTCATCCTGTCCGCATTCGGTGGCTATTGGCAGCTATCGACCACGACATGGCTGACGCTTTCGCTGCAACTGTCCGGCATCGCGCTGCTGATCGGCCTGCTCGGCATGGCCGCGCTGAACAACCACATCCGCATCAAGCAGTTGGTCGAGCGCGCCAAGCAGGCGGAGATCGACGCGCTCACCGCACGCGTGCAACCGCACTTCCTGTTCAATACACTCAACACCGCCGTCATGCTGGTGCAACGCCAACCGCAGCAAGTCGAGCAGATGCTGATGGATCTGGCCGATCTGTTCCGCGCCGCGCTGGCCACGCCCGACCTGGTCAGCCTCGGCAACGAAATCGATCTGGCCAAACGCTACCTGGACATCGAGGCCATTCGCTTCGGACCGCGCCTGCGCGTGCGTTGGGAACTGCCGTCGCCTCTGCCTCCGGCCAGGATCCTACGCCTCTCGTTGCAACCCCTGGTGGAGAATGCAGTACACCACGGCATCGAATGTTCGCCCGATGGCGGCGAGATCGGCATCGCCATCACCGAAGTCCGCCATCAGCTGCGGATCGTCGTCAGCAGCCCATTGTCCCTTGCCGGTTCCGCTCCTCACTTGAATCGCGGACACGGGCTGGGATTGTCGGCTTTGCGAACGCGCCTGGAGAGCATGCAGGGCGCCCTGCTGACCACCGGCCAGGAGAACGATGCCTTCGTGGCGAGGATCAGCATCGACCTCAAGCCATGACCCGATAGCACGGCCGGTACTCGCCGGAGATCTTCATCCGGCGCTGCTCGACGAATGCGCGCAGCAAGGCGTCCAGGGCCTGCATCATGTCCGCGTCGCCATGAATCTCGAATGGGCCGTACTGCTCGATGCGGCGCATGCCATCCTCCTTGACGTTGCCGGCGACGATGCCGGAGAAGGCGCGGCGCAGATCCGCGGCCAGCGCGTGCGGTGGGCGTCCGTGGTGCAGGTCGAGCGCCGCCATCGCTTCGTGGGTGGGCGCGAACGGGCGCTGGTACTCCAGCGGAATGTCCACCGACCAGTTGAAGTAGAACGCGTCCTTGTGCTCCTTGCGATGCGCGCGTACCTGCTGGATGCCGTCGGCCATCTTGCGGGCCACCGCGACCGGGTCGCCGACGACGATCTCATAGCGCGAGGTCGCCGCCTCGCCCAGGGTCAGACGCAGGAAGCGGTCGATCTGCGCGAAGTACGGAGCGGCGACGGTCGGGCCGGTGAGGATCAGCGGGAACGGCAGGCCGCGGTTCTCCTCGCGCAGCAGGATGCCGAGCAGGTACAGGATCTCCTCGGCGGTGCCGACCCCGCCGGGGAACACGACGATGCCGTGGCCGATGCGGACGAAGGCCTCCAGGCGCTTCTCGATGTCCGGCATGATGATCAGGTGGTTGACGATCGGATTCGGCGACTCGGCGGCGATGATGCCGGGCTCGGTGACGCCGATATAGCGGTTGTCGTGTTTGCGCTGCTTGGCGTGGGCGATGGTGGCGCCCTTCATCGGCCCCTTCATCGCGCCCGGGCCGCAGCCGGTGCAGATGTCCAGCCCGCGCAGGCCCAGCTCGTAGCCGACCTGCTTGGTGTACAGATATTCGTCGCGCGAGATCGAATGGCCGCCCCAGCACACCACGAGCCCGGGATCGGTCGGCTGCAGGATGCGAGCGTTGCGCAACTGCCCGAACACGGCATTGGTGATGCCTGCGCTGGATTCCAGGTCGGCGGCCGAATCCGGCCCCAGCTCGATGGCCATGTAGGCCAGGTCGCGTACCACGGCGAACAGCAGTTCGGCCACGCCGTGGATGAGCGCGCCGTCGACGAACGCCATCGCCGGCGCGTTGCGCAGATCGATACGCACGCCGCGGTCGCGCTGGACGACCTGGATGTCGAAGTCGGGGTACAGATCGCGCGCGGCGCGCGGGTCGTCGGACGCGCTGCCGCTGGTCAGCACCGCCAGTGCGCAGCGCCGCAGCAGCTCGTGCAGGCCGCCGCTGGAGGCATCGCGCAGACGCGCCACTTCCGCGGGCGAGAGGATGTCCAGGCTGCCGCGCGGGTAGATCCACGCATCCACCGCCGGCAGCGCCCGCGCTGCCGTATTGCTGATCGTCATATCCGGATTCTTGGCGTTGTCGTCGGCCGGAGACTTTAGCGTCAGCCCATGCAAAAGAAAACGGCCGGGTCGCCGCGGCCGCTTTCCCGTGTCGCTGCGGTTGCGCCGGAATCAGAACTGATAACGGAAGCCGACCTGCAGCGACCAGCGCGAGATGCCCTTATCGTCGTATACGCTCAGGCTGTCGGGCGTATTGAAGCGGTACACGTACTTGCCAGTGGCAGGATCGATGCCACCGTACTCGGCGATGCCGCGCATCCCCGGGAACGCCACTTCTTCCACCTGGCCCCATTTCTTGTTGAGCAGGTTGCCGACGTTCATCACATCGACCCACAGCGAGGCCTTGTTGCCGGCGAAGAAGCCGGGCAGCTCCTGCTCGATGTGCAGATCGAACTGGTCGACCCACGGGTCGCGCGCGGCGTTGCGCTCGGCCACCTGGCCGCGGTGCGCCTTCAGGTACTCGTTGCCTTCGACGTACTTCCAGAACGCGGCCTCCTCCGCCGCCGAGCCGAACTTCACGTCGCCCGGGCCGGCCGGGATGTACAGCAGGTCGTTCAGGCGACCGTCGCCGTTGGCGTCGTTGTCGAACACGTAGCTGTAGGGCCGGCCGCTGCGGCCCTGGTAGACCAGGCCGACCTTGGTGCTGTAGTCGCCGAAGAACGCGTGCTTCCACTGCAGCGTCGCCAGGAAACTGTTCTTGATCTCGTAGGAAGAGGTCGCATTGACCTGCTCGTTGGCCTGGAACACCGCGGCGTTGCCCAACTGCGAGCTGGAGGTCGAATTGGTCAGCGGGCTGACCTCGTCGGCGTTAGTGTAGGTGTAGTACAGCCCCCACGACCAGTCGCTGTCGTTGAACGGCTTGTTCAGGCCGACGGTCATGCTCTGGCTGCCGCCCTTGCTGGTGGAACGGGCGATGATCGCGTCGTTGTAGGCGCGCAGGCGGTTGGCGCGGGCCTCCACCGACACTCCACTGGGCTGCGCGCCGTTGACGTTCCAACTGGCCGGGTTGCGGCCGGGGGCGTTCCAGTAGATGGCGCGGCCGTCCTGGCCGAGCGCCGTCGCCGCGCCCAGATTCAGCTGCTGGTAGTAGATCGCCTCCTCCACCGAGGTGACCACGGTCTCGATCGAGCCGACGATGCCGTACCACGGCAGTTCGGTGTCGAACGCCAGGTTGGCCTTCCACACCGACGGCTGGCCCAGGTCCTTGTCGACGAAATCCACCGATTGGCTGGCGCCGACCCGACCCACCGGCTGATTGTTTACATCGGGGGTGAAGCGGATGCCGCCGGTGGCGACCGCCGCGGCGCTGGGGAAGTTGTAGTCGGTGTAGGCCAGGCCGGTGTTGGAATACGGGTTGGACAGCCACACCGAGGCCGCGGCGCCCTGGAACAGGCCCACGCCGCCGCGCAGTTGGGTCGGGCGCTCGGCGTCGAAGGTGTAGTTGAAGCCGAAGCGCGGCTCGAACAGGCCGTTGCCGTCGATGGTGGCGTCGTTGCGCACGCCGAACGCCGCCGAGGCGGCCGCGTTGAACTGCGGGCTGTCCTTCACCATCGGCTCGTCGTAGCGCACGCCGAAGGTCAGGGTCAGGTTGTTGTCGACCGCCCAGGTGTCCTGCACGAACAGGCCGAGGTTGCGGATGCCCCACTTCGCGGCGATGTCGTCGATGCTGCCGGAATTGGGATCGGAATAGCGGTAGGCGCTGGGACGGTTGTTGCGGTAGTCATCGATCGAATTGAAGGTGTAGGAACCGAACACGCGCTGCGCGAACAGGTTGTTGATGTCGTTGTCTTCGTAGTCGAAGCCGAACTTCAGCGTGTGCGCGTCCAGGAACAGGTTGCCGGCGAAGAACCCATTCCAGGTCTTGGTGCGCAACGCGTTGGCCTGGGTGCTCTGCTCGGTGCCGAAATTGACGAAGCTGTTGCCGACACGCACGGCGACCGCCGGCAACCGCGACGCCGGGTTGCGCACCGCCGAGTAGTCGCGGTATGACACCTTGGCTTCGGTCGAGAACGCCTCGGTCCAGTCGCTGAACAGCTGGCCGCTGTAGGTTTCCAGATCGAAGTCGCGCACGTAGTGGTAGGAGTTCAGCGCCAGCCCCGAGGAACTGAAGCCGTTCAAGTTGGCGGTGCTCTGCTCGGACTTGCCGTAGCGCAGCGAGGCGCGGTGCTTGTCGCTGATGTTCCAGTCCAGCTTGACGCCCTTTTCTTCCGAGTCGGAGTTCAATGCCGGCAGCGCCAGCGTGCCTGGATCGAAGCCGTAGACGTTCCTGGAGATAGCGACGACTTGGTCGACCTGGGCCTGGGTGATGTTGACGATGTTGCTGGCGCCCGAACCGATCGGGCCGAAGTCCGAAGCACCGGTGAACAGGCCCTTGCCCTCGTACTTCTCGTAGTTGACGAAGAAGAACAGCGTGTCCTTGACGAGCGGGCCGCCCAAAGTCAGGCCGTAGGTGCTCTCGCTGTCGAACAGCTTGGGACGCACATCATTGCGGTTCTTGCCGGACCAGTCGTTGTCGCGGTAGGTGCCGTAGACCGAACCGTGGAACGCGTTGGTGCCGGACTTGGTGACCGCATTGATCACGCCGCCGGTGCCGCCGCTGATGCTGACGTCGTAGTTGGCGACGTCGACCGAGATTTCGTCGATCACGTCCATGGAGAACGGCTGGCGCGGCGTCGGCAGGCTGTTGGATTCCAGGCCGAAGGCGTCGTTGGTGCTGATGCCGTCGACGCGGATGGCGTTGTAGCGCGGATTCTGCCCGCCCACCGAGATCTCGTTGCGCGACTTGTCGGTCTGCGACACGCGTGGATCCAGGCGCACGTAATCCTGCAGATTGCGGTTGATCGAGGGCAGCGATTCGATGTCCTCGCGGGTCACGTTGGTGCCGGTGCCCATCTTGTTGGCGCTGAACACCGCCGAGCCGCCGCTGCCGGCGATCGCCTGCACGGTGCCGAGAGTGGAAACGTCGGCGCCCAGCGTGGCGTCGACTTCGTTCACCTTGTCCAGGTTGAGGTAGACCCCTTCGCGGGTCGTGGTGCCGCCGGAACCGCTGATGACGATGGTGTACGGACCGCCGACGCGCAGACCGCGCGCGTTGTATCGGCCGCTGGCATCGGTGACGGCGCGGCCGACGGTGCCGGATTCGACATGGGTGATCGTCACTTCCGCGTTCGGGACCGGCTGGCCGCCGGCTCCCACCACCACGCCGGCGACGCCGGCGGAGGTGCTCTGCGCGAACACTGGCGCGGCGGAGAGTGCGGCGAGGAGGCCAAGGGCGAGCTTGGACATCCGGAGACGGCTGGATTGGATCATGGCGATGGACTCAATGGGAAGTTGACGAAATGCGCATATGCCAACCGTGCCAGCGAGCGCACGGCAGCGGAATGACGTCCGTTGGCTCTTGCTGGCCCCCGCAAGAGTTAACGAGAGATTAACATCATAGAGGCGCTTCGTTGCCGAAAAGTGACAGCCATGCTCCAACGAACATAGGGCGATCCATGTCGCAGTTCTCGGCGATAGCGGCCGCCTTTCCGGATCGGTGCGAATGCAGGGCGCGTACGGTTTCCAGGCCCACCTCGCGCATCGCCGGCCACGCCGACGCGGCGGCTCAACCGGGGACCGGCAATTTCAGGTAGACGCTGATCCCGTCCAGGAACATCTGCACCGAGATCGCGACCAGCAGCATGCCCATCAGCCGTTCGACCGCGGTCAGCACGCGCATGCCCAGCAGCTTGTACAGCAGAGTGCCGGAGAACAGCAGCGCCGAGGTGCCGAGCCAGGCCAGGATCAGCGCCAGGCTCCATTCGCCCAGGCGCGTGGGCTCGTTGCTGCCCATCAGCATCACCGCAGCCATGCCCGAGGGCCCGGCCACCAGTGGGATCGCCAGCGGCACGATGAACGGTTCGCCGTCGGGAATCTCGCCCATCAGCCCTTCCGGTCGCGGGAAGATCATGCGGATGCCGATCAGGAACAGCACGATGCCGCCGGCGATCGCCACCGATTCCTGGCGCAGGTGCATCACGTCCAGCGCGTACTTGCCGCCCCACAGGAACGCCATCAGCACGCCCAGCGCGATCAGCAGTTCGCGCGCCAGCACCACGCGCTGGCGCTTGGCCGGCAGCGGCTTGAGCACGCTGAGGAACACCGGGATGTTGCCCAGCGGATCGAGGATCAAGAACAGCAGCAGCGCCGCCGACAGGATGGTCATGCCAGAGGATTCCAGATCGCGCCGCGGTGCGCGGCGCCGGCGGGCGAGAGCAGTTCCACGCAGGCGGCGGCATAGCGTGCCGGATCGCGCGCGTCGAGGTCTTCCTGATGGGTGTAGGCGCGGGCGCGCAGCGCGGTGCGCATCGGCCCGGGTTGCAGCCCGGCCACGCGTACCGCCGACGCGGCCAGTTCGCCGTGCAGGGTCGCCAGCAGGCCGCGGCGGCCATGCTGGGCCGCACCGTAGCCGCCCCAATAGGCCTGGCCGACGCGCGCCGGGTCGTCGAGCGCAAACACGATCGCCGCGTCCGGCGCCTGCTTCAGCAGCGGCAGGCAGCCCTGGGTCAGCCAGGCCGCTGCGGTCAGGTTGACGTGGATGGCGCGCGCGAACTGCGCCGGGTCGGCATGCTCGAGCGGAGTCAGGCCGGCGAAATCGGCGGCACAGTGCAGCAGCCCGTCCAGCCGTCCGAGTTCGGCGTGCACCCGTTCGGCCAGCGTCGCGTAGTCCTGCGGCGTGGCGCCGAGCAGGTCCAGCGGATACAGCAGCGGCTGCGCGCCGCTTGCGGCGATCGCGTCGTAGACCCGGTTCAGCCGCGCCGGCTTGTGTCCGAGCAGCAGCACCGTGGCGCCGGCCTGGGCGCAGGCCAGCGCCGCGGCGCTGCCCAGCCCGCCGGCGGCGCCGCTCACCAGCACCACGCGCTGCGCCAGCACGCCCGCGTGCGTTGCCGCTGCGGCTGTCACGGCTGGTAGGCCTCGGCCACGATGCGCTGCAACTCGCCGGATTCGAACAGTTCCATGGTGATGTCGCAGCCGCCGATCAGTTCGCCGTGGATGAACAACTGCGGGAAGGTCGGCCAGTTCGAGTGGCGCGGCAGATTGGCGCGGACCTCGGGCTCGTCGAGTACGTTGACGGTATGCAGCCGGTCGGCGCCGGCGGCCAGCAAGGCGTGCAGTGCGCGGCTGGAAAAGCCGCACATCGGATACTGCGGCGTGCCCTTCATGAACAGCACGATGGGGTGGCGTTCGACGTCGGCCTGGATGCGCTCCATCACCTGCATGGGGTTCTCTCCTGCTGGGGCGAAAGAACGGACCTCGGCGGTCGGCTAGGCTTTCGCGTAGCCGCATAGTGTAAGCCCTGCGCGCGGCGCTACCGAGACGCGCACCCGAAACCGCTTCCGAGGAACCGCATGGCCATCGAACTCGCCCCCCTGCCGTACGACCGCGCGGCGCTGGCGCCGCACCTGTCCGCCGAGACCCTGGACCACCACCACGGCCGGCACCAGCGCGACCTGGTCGCACGGCTCAACGCGCAACTCGCCGGCGGCGAATTGGCCGAACTGCCGCTACAGGACCTGGTGCGCCGCGCCCAGGGCCGTCTGTTCCAGCACGCCGCCGAGGTCTGGAACCACGCGTTCTACTGGCGCGGACTGCGCCCGCGCGGCGGCGGCGAACCGGGCGGCGCGCTCGGCGAGCGCATCGCCAAGCGCTTCGGCGACTTCGCCCGCTTCCAGGCCGATTTCCAACGCATGGCGCTGGCCGTGTTCGGGTCCGGCTGGATCTGGCTGGTGCAGCGCCCGGACGCCACGCTGGCCCTGGTCGCTACCGGCAACGCCGGCTCGCCGCTGACCGGGGAGGATCTCCCGCTGCTGGCCTGCGACCTGTGGGAACATGCCTATTACATCGACTACCGCGGCGACCGCACGCGCTACCTGGAGGCGTTCTGGAAGCTGGTGAACTGGGAGTTCGTGGCGGCGAACATGCGCTGAGGCGGGGATTGGGGATTGGGGATTGGCCGGAGCCGGTTGCCGCGCAGCCGCAATGGCACCCGGGCCCGGTGTAAACGCCGCGGCGGCGGCTCAGCGCAGCGCCTGCAGCGCCGCGATCACCGGTGCGACCTGGGCATCGCGCCGCAACTGCGCACCGGCCACCTGCAGCGCCTGCGCCAGCGCGGCGGGCGTGTCCTCGCGCAACGTGGCGTGGCCGACCTTGCGGCCTTCGCGCGGCTGCTTGCCGTAGTCGTGCCAGTGGCCGCCGGCCTGCGCCAGCACCGGCGCGGCGTCGGGCAGCCGCCCGATCCAGTTGAGCATGCAGACATGGCCGCGCATGCGCGTGGATCCCAGCGGCAGGCCCAGCACCGCGCGCAGATGGTTCTCGAACTGTGAGGTCTCCGCGCCTTCGATGGTCCAATGGCCGGAGTTGTGCACCCGCGGCGCCATCTCGTTGGCCAGCAGTTCGCCGTCGCGGCAGAACAGCTCCAGCGCGAACACGCCTACGTACTGCAAACGCTCGGCCAGCGCCCGCGCATGGACGATGGCGGCCTGCGCCAGCGCGGCGTCGGCCTGCGCCGGCGCCAGGCTGGCCGACAGCACGCCCTGCACGTGCCAGTTCTCGGTCGGCGGCCAGGTGCGGAACTCGCCGTCGCGGCCGCGCACCGCCACCACGCTGATCTCGCGCTGGAACGGCACGAAGGCTTCCACGATCAGGCCCACGCCCGGCGCCTGCGCGCCCAACGCGGCCCACGCCGCGTCGGCGTCGGCCGCGGACGCGATCCGGAACTGGCCCTTGCCGTCGTAGCCCAGGCGCCGGGTCTTGAGGATGCACGGGGTGCCGACCCGCGCCAGCGCCGCGTCCAGTTGCCGGCGGTTGTCGACCGCGGCGAAATCGGGCACTGGAATGCTCAGCTCGCGGAACAGGATCTTCTCGGCCAGGCGGTCCTGCGCCACCGCCAGCGCCTGCGGGTTCGGGAACACCGGCACCTGCCGCGCCAGCCATTCGGCGCTGGCCGCCGGCACGTTCTCGAAATCGAAGGTGGCCACGTCGACTTTCGCCGCGAACGCGGCCAGTGCCACCTCGTCGTGGTAGTCGCCGACCTGCAGCGGCGCGACCTGGCCGGCGCAGGCGTCGGCCACCGTATCCAGCATCACGAAGCGCAGGCCCAGCGGCGCGCCGGCCACGGCCAGCATGCGCGCCAGCTGGCCGCCGCCCAGAATCCCGACGGTGGTGGTCATTGGCGCGGGTCGTCCTTGGCCGTCACCTCGTCGGTCTGGCGCTGGCGGAAATCGCCCAGGGCGGCGGCGATGCCGGCATCCCCGGCGGCGAGCATCGCCGCGGCGAACAGCGCGGCGTTGGCCGCACCGGCATTGCCGATCGCGAACGTGGCCACCGGGATGCCGGCCGGCATCTGCACGATCGACAGCAGCGAGTCCATGCCATTGAGCGCCTTGGACTGCACCGGCACGCCGAGCACCGGCACCGCGGTCTTGGCCGCGAGCATGCCCGGCAAGTGCGCGGCGCCGCCGGCGCCGGCCACGATCGCGCGCAGGCCACGCGCGGCCGCCGCCTCGGCGTAGGCGAACAGCACGTCCGGGGTGCGGTGCGCCGACACCACCTTCACTTCATAGGGCACGCCCAGCGCATCGAGTTTCTGCGCCGCATGCTGCATGGTCTCCCAGTCGGAGCGGGAGCCCATCACGATGCCGACGAGCGGCGCGGTTTGCTTGGAGGCCATGGCCGTCCCCTGCCTTAAAGACGTATTCTAGCCGCCTTCCACGCAAGACGAAGACCGGATGGACCGCAAACTGCTCGACCTGCTGTGCTCGCCCGATACCCGCCAACCGCTGGCCCTGCTGGATGCGCGCGGCCTGGAGGCGCTGAACCGCGCCATCGCCGACGGCGGCGTGCAGCGCGCCGACGGCAGCCCGCAAGCGCAAGCGCTGCGCGAGGCGCTGGTCACCCGCGACCGCAAGCAGGTGTTCCGCGTCGACGACGGCATCCCGGTGCTGCTGGTCGAAGAAGCGATCGGCACCGCCCAGCTCGCCGACTTCCCGGCCAGATGAGCGGCGCCGCGGCGCTGCCGCAGGCGCCAGCGCAGGACCTGATCGACGCCGACGTGGCGCGCGCGCTGGCCGAGGACATCGGCAACGGCGACGTCACCGCCGCGCTGCTGCCGGACCGCGCCGACAGCGCCTACCTGCTGTGCAAGCAGGACGCGGTGATCGCCGGCCGGCCCTGGTTCGACGCCTGCCACCGCGCGCTCGACCCGCAGGTCCAGATCGACTGGCGCATCGCCGAGGGCCAGCGCGTGACCGCCGGCACCGTGCTGGCGCTGTTGCATGGGCGCAGCCGCGCGCTGGTCAGCGCCGAGCGCGCGTCGCTGAACTTCCTGCAGACCCTGTCCGCGACCGCCACCGCCACCGCCGCCTACGTGGCCGCCGTCGCCGGCACCGGCGCGCACATCCTCGACACACGCAAGACCCTGCCCGGCCTGCGCCTGGCGCAGAAATACGCGGTGCGCTGCGGCGGCGGCGGCAACCACCGCGTCGGCCTGTACGACACGGTGATGCTGAAGGAAAACCACATCCACGCCGCCGGCTCGCTGAGCGCGGCAGTGCATGCCGCGCGCGTGCAGTGGCCAGGACTGCCGCTGGTGGTCGAGGTGGAAACGCTGGTGCAATTGCGCGAGGCGCTGGCGGTCGGCTGCGAGCGCATCCTGATCGACGACTTCGACGCGGCGCAGCGCCGCGAGGCGGTGGCGATCGCCGCGGCCGCGCCGTTCCATGGCGCGATCCCACTGGAGGTCTCCGGCGGCGTCGATCTGCACAGCGTGCGCGCAGTCGCCGCCGACGGCGTGGACTGCATCTCCATCGGCGCGCTGACCAAGCACGTGCAGGCGGTGGACCTGTCGCTGAAGCTGGGGCCGCCACCGCACTGACTTCACGGCCGCGGCCACGCCGCTTTGCGACGCTGCGCCCCCCCTCTCCTACCGAGTTCGCCGATGCGCCGCCCCTGGTTCGCGCTGTTGTGTGCCACCGCCCTGTTACCCGCCGGCCGCGCAGCCGCCGCGGAAGTGTGCGACCTGCCGCCGCGCTTCGGCCTGATCCCGGCCGCGGTGGCCATCGTGCGCACCGCCTGCAACGAGCACCGGCTGTGGTGGCGGCCATTCATCGATACCGGCGGCCGGCTCGCCGGCCTGCGCGTGACCGAGGCCGAGCGCGGCTATCTCGCCGATCACGGCATCGAGGCCTGGCAGCGCGTGGCCGCCTACTGGCGCGACAGCGGCACGCTGGGCGCGATGGGCGGCAGCGACGGCGCCGCCAGCTGCCAGGCGCTGGACGGCTCGCGCTACCGGCAAACGGACTGCCGCGCCTTCATCGTCGACAACCCGTGGTCGGCCGCGTTCGTGTCCTACGTGATGGTGCACGCCGGGGTGAGCGGCTTCCACAGTTCGGTACGACACATCGACTATATCCGCGCCGCCTACCAGGCCGGCGCCGAGGGGGTGCCGTACCGCTATGCCGATCCGCGGCAGGACAAGCCGGCGCCGGGCGACCTGTTGTGCTTCCTGCGCGGGCGCAAGCAGCCGCTGGGCGCGGCCGGCCTGCGCGAGGCGCTGGCGCGCGGCGGCGCGCTGCCGTGGGAATCGCATTGCGACATCGTGGTCGCGGCCAACGTCGGCGGCGACCGCACCCTGTACCTGATCGGCGGCAACGTGCTCAACGCGGTGACGATGCGCAAGCTGCCGCTGGACCGCGCCGGCCGGCTGCAGTTGAAGGCGCCGCTGGCGCAGGACCAGGCCGGCGACGACGGCGCCGGCCTGGAGTGCACGCCGGGCCGCGAGGAACTGTGCGACTTCAACCGCCAGGACTGGGCGGCGCTGCTGCAGTTGCAACCGCAGGCGCAGTTGCAGCCGCCGGCGCTGCCGGGCACGCTGCCCTCAGCGGATCCGGCGCCGACGGCAACGCCCGCCCGCGTGCCGGCCCCTGTACCGGCGACGCCCGTGCCGCCAACGACGGAACCGTCGCCCGCGCTAATGCAAGAGCGTCGGGACTGAAGTCCCTCCTACAAAACCCCGGTGATGGCGAACTCGGCTGGGCGACCTCGGCATCGGCCGCGACACGGCGCTCTCGACAAGGCCCGTCGCGACTGCAGTCGCTCCCTGGCAGCCGCGCAGAATCGAGTCCCATGACCGATCCCGATTCCCGATTCCCGCATTGCCGCCGCCCCCGGCGCCTCGCTACAGTGGCGCCATGCCCAGCCTGATCCTGCTGATGATTGCCGGCGCCGCGGTGTTCGCGTTCTGGAACGCATCGCGCGCCGCCGCCGAACGCGCCGAGATCCTCGGCCGCAATGCCTGCCAGGCCGCCGATGTGCAGTGGCTGGACCAGAGCGTGCACGGCACCGGGTTGCGCCTGCGGCGCCTGCCCAGCGGCTGGCTGGGCGTCGAGCGAACCTACCGCTTCGATTATTCCTACGATGGCGTGGATCGCCACAGCGGCCGCCTGGTGCTGCTCGGCGACCAACTGATCGCCTTTGCCGGGCCGTCGGTGACCACGGTGACGGCACTGCACGAAAGCCGCGCGCGGCGCGAGTGAGGCGTCGCCCCGGATTCGCCCAGGGCGCCGCGTTGCGGCGCGGCGCGCGCTTGGCGGACCGGCCTGCGCCGCTCCTGCGGTGGCGGCTCCGGCTGCCGCTGCATTCGCGCTGCCGGCGCGGACGCAAGCGCCGGCTTTACTTCACCACGCGCAGGTGCGGACGCTTGCCACCGGCGCCTTCGTCCGAACCGCCGGGGCGCGGCGGCGTATCGTCGCCCGGCGGCTCGCCGGGGCCGTGGATGTCGTCGGGCAGCGCCATGCCCTGACCGGTCTCGCGCGCATAGACCGCCAATACCGCGGCCATCGGCACCTGCACCGGATAGCTGACACCGCCGAAGCGCGCGGTGAAGCTGACGCCGTCATTGTCGATCTGCAGGCGCACCACCGCGCGCTCGGCGATGTTGAGCACCACCCGGCCGTCCTTGACCGCGCTCGGCGGCACCTGCACGTTGGGCAGGCCGGCATCCACCAGGATGTGCGGCGTCATGCCGTTGTCGTTGATCCACTCCACCAGCGCCCGCAACAGGTACGGGCGATGGCTGGTCATGCGGGAGATATCGTCGGTCATGCGCCAATTCTACGCGCCGGCAGCCGGCGCAACTCGGGGAAAACCGGATGCGCCGCGCGCGGCCGGAACATCAGGCCGGCAACTCGCGCAGTTTCTTTTCCTGATCCGTCAAGCTGCGGATGAATCCGGGATTGCGGAAGATGCGGTTGCCGTAGTCCTCGATCGCCTTGCCGTCCTTGGGCAACGGAATGTCCAGCGCCTGCAGGCGCCAGACGATCGGCGCCATCGCGCAATCGGCCAGGCTCATTTCCGGATTGAGGAAGAACTTGCTGGCCTTGAACAGCGGCACCGAGGCGGTCAGCAGTTCCTTGAGTCGCTTGCGCCCGGCCTCGGCCTGGGCCTTGTTGCCGAGCTGGATCGCCTGCACCTGCGGCACCCAGTCGTGCTCGATGCGCAGCATGGCCAGGCGCAGGCGCGCGCGCGACAGCGGATCGACCGGCATCAGCGGCGGATGCGGATAGCGCTCGTCCAGGTATTCGCTGACCACGGAGGCGGCATACAGCACCAGTTCGCGCTCCACCAGGGTCGGCACCGAATGGTAGGGATTGAGGTCGATCAGGTCTTCCGGCGGATTCTGCGGATCCACCGCCACGAAATCGTAGGTCACGCCCTTGGCCGCAAGCACCAGGCGCACACGGTGGCACAGGACATCATCCGTGGAGGAAAACAACGTCAAAGTATTTCGCATGCGCAAACTCACCGCCATTCAAGGCTCTCCGAAGACCGGAATCCGCCGGCCGCATCGATGCCGCCAACACCTTGCTGGCGGTCATCACGGCCCCAGAGTGTGCAACCCTCGCTCGCAAAAGCCAATAGGATGAACAGGGGATCGGGTCAGCAACGATGCAGCCGGCGCGGCGGCGGCGCGGCCGCCGCTCAGTGCACGTCCTTCCAGTATTCCTTCTTCAGCAGATAGGCCAGGAAGGTCAGCAGGGCCAGGAACAGCACCACCCACACGCCCAGGCTCTGCCGCTTCAGCGCCGCCGGTTCGCCGGCGTATTCGAGGAAATTGCTGATGTCGCGGACCGTCTGGTCGAACTGCGCCGGCGTCTCCTTGCCGGGCGAGGCCAGCTGCAGCCGCTCCACCGGCTTGTCCACGCCGGCCTGCTCGGCCTTGCCGTAGACCGGCTGCTGCAGGCCCTGCAGTTCCCACAGCGGATTGGGCATCGAGGCATTGGCGAACAGCTGATTGTTCCAGCCCAGCGGGCGCGACTGGTCCAGGTAGAACGACTTGAGGTAGGTGTAGATCCAGTCGGTACCGCGCACGCGCGCGATCAGGCTCAGGTCCGGCGGGGCCTTGCCGAACCATTTGCTCGCCGCGTCGTGCGGCATCGCCGCCTCGATGTGCTCGCCGACCTTGGCGCCGGTGAAGTTGAGGTTGTGCATCACCTGGTCCTCGCTCAGGCCGAGGTCCTCGGCCATGCGCGAGTAACGCAGGTACTTCAGCGAATGGCAGCCGGAGCAGTAGTTCATGAACAGCTTGGCGCCGCGCTGCAACGAGGCGCGGTCGCCGAGATCGTTGCCGGCCTGCTGGGTGGCGCCGCCCTCGGCGGCCAGCGCGGCGGCCGACAACAGCAGAGCGCAGGCGAAGCAGGCCAGGATGGCGATCGGGCGCTTAGTCATGGGTGGTCACCCGCTCCGGCACCGGCTTGGTCCGGTCCAGCGTGGTCCAGATCGGCATGGTCAGGAAGAATCCGAAATACAGCACGGTCAGCACGCGTCCGATGTAGGTCTCGCTGGCCTCGGTGCCAGGGCCGGAACCGATCACGCCCAGCCACACGAAGCACACCGCCAGCACGCCCAGCATCACCCTGGAGATCCAGCCGCGGTAGCGGATCGACTTGACCTTGGCGCGGTCCAGCCACGGCACCAGGAACAGGATCGCGATCGCCGAGAACATCACCAGCACGCCGCCGAGCTTGTTCGGCACCACCCGCAGCATCGCGTAGTACGGGGTGTAGTACCACACCGGCTTGATGTGTTCGGGCGTCACTAGGCGGTTGGCCTCGGTGAAGTTGTCGTGCTCCAGGAACAGGCCGCCGAAGGCCGGCACGAAGAAGATGATGAAGGCGCCGATCAGCAGCAGGAAGCCGACCCCGACCAGGTCCTTGACCGTGTAGTACGGATGGAACGGAATACCGTCGGCGGGCTTGTTCGGATCCCAGCGGTTGCCCTTGGGACCCTTCTTGATCTCCACGCCGTCGGGGTTGTTGGAACCGACCTCGTGCAGCGCGCCCAGGTGCAGCACCACCAGCAGCAACAGCACCAGCGGCAGCGCGATCACATGCAGCGCGAAGAAGCGGTTGAGGGTGGCGTCGGAGGGCAGGTAATCGCCCATGATCCACTCGGTCAGGCCGTTGCCGATCACCGGGATCGCGCCGAACAGCGAGATGATCACCTTGGCGCCCCAGAACGACATCTGCCCCCAGGGCAGCACGTAGCCCATGAACGCCTCGGCCATCAGCACCAGGTAGATCAGCATGCCGAGGATCCACACCAGCTCGCGCGGCTTCTTGTAGCTGCCGTAGAGCAGGCCGCGGAACATGTGCAGGTACACCACGATGAAGAACAGCGAGGCGCCGGTGGAGTGCATGTAGCGGATCAGCCAGCCCCACTCGACGTCGCGCATGATGTACTCGACCGAGTTGAACGCCTCGGCCGCGCTGGTCTTGTAGTGCATCGTCAGGAAGATGCCGGTGACGATCTGGTTGACCAGCACCACCATCGCCAGCGAACCGAAGTAGTACCAGAGGTTGAAGTTCTTCGGCGCGTAGTACTCGCTGACGTGCTTGCGGTAGAACGGCATCAGCCCCGGCGCGCGCACGTTGACCCAGTCGAACACGTTGCCCGCGGTGCGGGTCAGGAGATTGTCGGCCATGGCTTACGCGGCCCCCTTCGCGGACGAACTCGGATCGACGCCGATGATCAGCGTGTTGTCGTCCTGGTAGTGATGCGGGGGCACCAGCAGGTTGATCGGCGCGGGCACGCCCTGGAACACGCGCCCGGCCATGTCGAAGCGCGATTTGTGGCAAGGGCAGAAATAGCCGCCCTTCCATTGCGCATCGTAGGGTTCGGGGCGGATCTCGGCGACCATCTCCGGCGAGCAGCCCAGATGCGTGCACAACCCGACCAGCACCGAGATGTCCGGCTTGATCGAGCGGCCCTCGCCCTTGATGTAGGCCGGCTGCTGGTCGGCGACCTCGGACTTGGGGTCCTTGAGCCGCCCGTCCAGCGTCGGCAGCGCATCCAGGATCGCCTTGGAGCGCTTGACGATCCAGATCGGCTGACCGCGCCACTCCAGGATCAGGCGCTGGCCTTCCTGCAACGCGCTGATGTCGGCGGTGACCGGCGCGCCGGCCAGCTTGGCCTTGGCGCTGGGGTTCCAGGACTTGATGAAAGGAACCGCGACGAAACCCGCACCCACCGCGCCCACCACCGCCGTGGTGGCAGTGAGAAAGCAGCGGCGTCCCGCATTAACAGAATCGTTGACCCCATCGTTGGCCATCCGGCACTCCGATTTTTGATTGGGTAGCGTGAGGCTGCCAGCGACTCGGCGGGGGTCGAGCCGCATAAAATCCACTTGCAGTGTAGCGGAACCCTTAACGCGTAGACAATGCATCGGCGCGACGGCAACGAGAATGCCTCAATGCGCCGTCGCCAGCACGCCGCGATAGCGGTCGGCGAGCACGCCGACGCGCTGCACGTAGCGCTGCGTCTCGCTATAAGGCGGCACTCCGCCGTGTTTGTCTACCGCGCCCTCGCCGGCGTTGTAGCCGGCGGCGGCCAAGGTCAGGTTGCCGTTGAAGCGCTTCAGCAGCCAGGCCAGGTACTGCACGCCGCCGCGGATGTTCTGCGACGCATCGAACGAATCGCCGACCCCGAAGCGGCGCGCGGTGGGCGGCATCAGCTGCATCAGTCCCTGCGCGCCGGCGCGGCTCAGCGCCATCGGGTTGTACGCCGATTCGGCATGGATGATCGCACGCACCACCGCTTCGTCGACGCCGTACTCGCGCGCGGCGGCGGCGATCTCGCCCTGATAGGCGGTGGTGTTCAGGCGCACCGCGCCGAAGTTCAGCCCGGGGTTGGCGCAGGCGTAGCAGGTCTCGATGAAGCTGTAGTGGATGGTGCGCACCGTGCCGAGGCTGGCGACCTGGGTCGGCCGCGCGCTGGTGTAGTGGCGCACGCCGTCCTTCATGTAGGAGTAGACCTGGCCGCTGACCACCCGCCGCGGCGCGGCAGCCGTGCTGGCGGGCGCGGGAGCAGTCTTCGGCGCCACGCTGGCGGCGACCGGCGCCGGGGCCGCGGGCGGCCTGCTGATGATGGTGGCGGGGGCGCCGGACTCCGCTGTGGCCGCGACGATGACGGCGCGGCTGGGCGCGCG
The DNA here is from genome assembly GCF_014236795.1 of Xanthomonas theicola. Lineage (NCBI taxonomy): Bacteria > Pseudomonadati > Pseudomonadota > Gammaproteobacteria > Lysobacterales > Lysobacteraceae > Xanthomonas > Xanthomonas theicola. Next base: position 2,206,054 of record NZ_CP049017.1, read on the forward strand.
TTCGGCGGAGGCCGTGGCGAGCGCCGGCGCGGCGCGCGGGGTGCGGCGGGCCGGGACATAGCGACCGACCACGCTGCAACTGGCGCCAGCCACGCGCTTGCTGCCGTAGCTGGGCACGCCGTCGCCGCCGATGCATTTGTACAGGGTGCCGGCGCCGGCCGGCGATGCCGACAGCGTGGCGATTGCCAGCCCCAGAAACCCCACCATCCCCTTCATGGCGGCGAGTGTCCCAACTTCGCCGGCGCTTGCCAAGTGCGCGGCGGCGGCGGCGGGATCGGCCGCCCGTTTCGTCGCCAGTCCCGCGGCGCCGCGCCCCGGCTCACTCGGCCGAGGCCGGCAACTGCGCCAGCAGCGCGCCCAGCGCGGCGCGCAGTCCGCCCGTCACCGCCGGGTCGGCCTGCAGCGACGCGAACGGCACGCCCAGGGTCAGCAACTGCGCCGCCAGCCACGGCAGCGTTTCGGCGAGCATCGACAGCCTGCAATAGCCGTCCTCCTCGGCCTCCAGCACGCCGCACCAGGACGGGATGCGCGTCCCCAGTTCGGCGACGCTGCCGCAAAGCCGCGCGCTCAGTCCGAATTGCAGCGGCTGCGGACTGTGCTGGATCGCCGCGCGCACCATCGCCGCCGGATCGCACGGCGGCAGGCGCAGCGCGATGGTCTCGCCCGGCTGCAGCGGCAGCCCCATGCGCTAGACCCGGAACGTGCGCCAGTCGGCGCGATCGCGATCCCATCCCAACAGGTACCAGCGCCGGCCGTAGTTGACCAGGCGCAGCGGCTCGACCAGGCGCCGGCTGTCGCGCCCGGCGTAATCGCGGTAGCCGAAGCCGAGCAGGCGCCGGTCGCGGCAGGCGCTGGCGATGCCGATCAGCAGCCGGGTGTCGGCCAGCCTCAGGTCCTGGCCCAGCGACACGGTGACCGCCTGCAGCGCCCCGGCACGCTGCCGCACCCGCGCCGGCAGCAACGGATCGAGCTTGGCCAGCACCCGCAGCGCGGTGTCCTCCAGGCCGCCCATGCTGGCGGCGGCCGCGTGCAGCGCCACCGCGACGGTCACCGCCTCTTCGTCCTCGAACAGCAGCGGCAGCATCTGCGCGCCGGCCGCCAACCGGTAGCCGCCGCCGACGCCGGACGAGGCCTGCACCGCATAGCCCAGCGCACGCAGGCGCTCGATGTCGCGGCGCAGGCTGCGCCGGTCCACGCCCAGGCGCTGCGCCAGCTCGGCACCGGCCCAGACCCGGCGGGTCTGCAGCAGGCCGATCAGGCGCAGGGTGCGGGAGGCGGAAGAGGCCATGGCGCACGGTATTGCGGACAGGATCCGTCCGCAATACCGCCTAGCATGCACGCTCGACCACCCCGGAGTGCCCGCCATGTCCATCACCGACCGCCATGTCACGCTGTACCACAATCCCAGATCCCGCTCCAAGGGCGTCTTGATCCTGCTCGAGGAACTGGGCGCGGACTACGCGCTGGACCGCATCGACTTCGCCAGCGGCGCGCAGCTGGCCCCGGCCTACCCGGCGATCAACCCGATGGGCAAGGTGCCGGCGATCGTCCACGCCGCCGCGGTGGTCACCGAGCAGGTGGCGATCTACCAGTACCTGGCCGACCTCTACCCCGAAGCCGGCCTGGCCCCGCCGATCGGCGATCCGCGCCGCGGCCCGTACCTGCGCTGGCTGGCGTTCTATGGCTCGGCGTTCGAGCCGGCGCTGATCGACCGCGCGCTCAAGCGCGAGGCGCCGCCGCGGGCGATGTCGCCATACGCGGACTGCGACACGGTGATGGGCGTGGTCGACGACCAGCTGGCGCGCGGCGACTACCTGCTCGGCGCGCACTGCACCGCGGCCGACGTACCTGTGGGGCAGCGCGCTGGGCTGGATGGTCGGCTTCGGCTTGCTCGACCCGCCGGCGTCGACCCGCGCCTACCTCGCACGCATGGCGGCGCGGCCGGCGGTGCAGCGCGCGCAGAGGAGAGATGCCGGAAGCGGCTGAACCCATGGGGCGCCGGCCGTGGACGGCGCACCCTCGCAGCGGACGATTGGCGCCGTATCTAGGGCCTGTTAACACTAATGGCCCGAGCGTTTAAACTATCGGGCATGGAGATCACGCCAGCACAATCTTCCCTAATCGAACACTGCCTGCCGGCACAGCGCGGCAATGTCAGCATGACCAACCTGCAAGTGGTCAACGCCATCCTTTACGTTGCCGAGCATGGCTGCAAATGGCGCGGCCTGCCCAAGCGCTTTGGCAACTGGCACACGGTGTACACACGCATGAACCGCTGGGCCAAGGCGGGTGTGCTGGACCGGATGTTGGCCCAATTGCAGAAGTCCCAGATCGTGCGCATCAAAATCGAAGCAATCTCGCTGGACTCCACCAGCATCAAGGTGCATCCCGATGGCACGGGCGCATTAAAAAAAACGGTCCGCAGGCCGTCGGCAAGTCCCGCGGTGGATGGAACACCAAGATTCATATGGTTGCCGCAGATGCTCGAACAGCCATCACCTTTGGATTGACGCCTGGTAACGTGCATGACGCACCTGCAGGCCGCACGTTGCTTGAACACCTGGCGCCAGTGGAGCGGCCGATTCATTTGTTGATGGACCGTGCCTACGAAGGCAACCAAACCCGCCAGTTGGCGCTCGATCTTGGCTTCGTGCCGGTGGTCCCGCCGAAATCCAATCGGGTCGAGCCTTGGGAATACAACCGGGAGATGTACAAGCGGCGCAACGAAGTGGAGAGACTGTTCCGTCGCCTGAAAGGCTACCGCCGGATTTTCTCGCGCTTCGAGAAGCTGGATGCCATGTTCCTTGGATTCCTCAGCTTCGTCCTGGTCGTTGATGGGCTTCGGATGTGTTAACAGGCCCTAGTATAAAACAATCACGACATTACAAACCGAACCAGCACAGGTAATCTGTCGTATCTTTCCAGACTGCGGTCCATTGTGAACAATCCTGGCTCCTAATATCCGCATTTGATCGGCCATACGTGTCAGGTCATCGCCACCATAATTCGTCCATTCGCCACTGACTTCCTGGATGCCAGAAGGAATCAGCTGACCACCTTGGGTCCGCGCACTCCCTACCTCATAATGCCCATTGGCGCTGTCCAAGTCGATCTGAATCATCACACAGCTACCATCCTTAAAAACAATCCTGAAAATAAGATTTACTGCATCCTTCAAACCAAGATAGCTAACGCCGACATTTTTCAAATCAGCAATCGCCGTGAGTAGATTCGTCGACGTTACATCTGATATTACTTGGGCACGACCAGCCGCCGACTCCACCATTGCACGCATGTTGTAATCGCGAACAAATTCATAAGCAGCTTTATCAGAAACACTTGGATTGAGATTGAGCTTCAATACTGGAACGTTTATGATAGGCTTTAGCCCACCGCCCGCATTGTAAACTCGATGCGCCATATCCAATTCTTTAACCGCTGCCGCTGGAGGCGTCAATTTTGTAGGCGACTGCCCAGCAGACTGCACACCAAATCCTTCGCGGAAAGAGGAAAGTGGCTGCGTATTACTGGGACTCTGCGGCAGTCTCCATTGCTGAAGTATATTGCGATCAAGATTGTAGATAAAATGCGTACCCATACCCAAGACCTGAGCAGCCTGCTGAAACTCCCAATCTTGGGTGCAAGTATCACATCTCCCAACCTTTGCCTCGACGTTACCGATACATAAAAACATGATGAATGCGACTGCGCAATATTTCTTCATAGTTCCAACTCCCCCTGACCTTTTCCATTTGAATGATACGAAGATTCCGCCCATAGCCCCCAAGCGTCACAGCAGTACTGTCAAACGTCTCGCCTTTACCTACCTAGCACGGCCCATACACCACAGCGCCACACTCTATGATCTCAAGACAAAATCAATTGAAGATCCAGCATGGAATAGAAGAAATTTCGTAGACAATCGCGCATTGATACTGCAGCCGGCATGCTTACAAACAAAGCAACTCAATTCACATTGGATTGCCGATGCGCTGCGGGGCAGCGCGCTGGGCTGGATGGTCGGCTTCGGCCTGATGGACCCGCCGGCGCCGACCCGCGCCTACCTCGCACGCATGGCGGCGCGGCCGGTGGTGCAACACGTGCAGGCGATCGACGCGGCCGCCACGGCCTGAGCCGCCTGCGCGGCGCGACCTGCCCAGGTAGACTAGCCGGCTTCCTTTCCCACCCACCTGGATTCAGCACCATGACCGGGACCGTCCTGCATCCCCTGCCCTCCGCGCGCGCGCCAGCCGTGACCACGCCCGCGGTGCGCGGCAAGCTGTACATCAAGACCCACGGTTGCCAGATGAACGAGTACGACTCGGCCAAGATGGCCGACGTGCTCGCCGCCGCCGAGGGCCTGGAGCTGACCGACAACCCCGAAGAAGCCGACGTGGTGCTGGTCAACACCTGCTCGATCCGCGAGAAGGCGCAAGAGAAGGTGTTCAGCCAGCTCGGCCGCTGGCGCGCGCTCAAGGAGAACAGGCTCAAGGCCGGCGGCACGCCGGTGATCATCGGGGTCGGCGGCTGCGTGGCGTCGCAGGAGGGCGCGGCGATCGTCAAGCGCGCGCCGTACGTGGACCTGGTGTTCGGTCCGCAGACCCTGCACCGGCTGCCGGAACTGATCCGCGCGCGGCGCGCCTCGGGCAAGTCGCAGGTGGACATCAGCTTCCCCGAGGTCGAGAAGTTCGACCGCCTGCCGGAGCCGCGCGCCGAAGGCCCGTCGGCGTTCGTGTCGATCATGGAGGGCTGCTCCAAGTACTGCTCGTTCTGCGTGGTGCCCTACACCCGCGGCGAGGAGGTCAGCCGGCCGTTCGAGGATGTGCTGGTCGAGGTGGCGCAGCTCGCCGCGCAAGGCGTGCGCGAGATCAACCTGCTCGGGCAGAACGTCAACGCCTACCGCGGCCCCTACGGCGAGGGCGAGGACGTGCAGTACGCCGACCTCGGCCTGCTGATCCGCGCCATCGCCCAGATCGAGGGTGTCGGCCGCATCCGCTTCACCACCTCGCATCCGCTGGAGTTCAGCGATTCGCTGGTGGACGCCTACCGCGACGTGCCGCAGCTGGCCGACTACCTGCACCTGCCGGTGCAGGCCGGCAGCGACCGCATCCTCAGCGCGATGAAGCGCGGCTACACCGCGCTGGAGTTCAAGCAGAAGATCCGCAGGCTGCGCGCGGTGCGCCCGGACATCTCGATCAGTTCGGACTTCATCGTCGGCTTTCCCGGCGAGACCGACGCCGACTTCGACAAGACCATGAAACTGATCGAGGACGTGGGCTTCGACCAGAGCTTCTCCTTCATCTACTCGCGCCGCCCCGGCACGCCCGCCGCCGACCTGGAAGACGACACCCCCGAGGCGGTCAAGCATGCACGGCTGGCGCGGCTGCAAGCGCACATCAACGCGCATTCGCTGCAGCTCTCGCGCGCCATGGTCGGCAGCGTGCGGACGGTCCTAGTCGAAGGCCCGTCGAAGAAGAACCCGGCCGAGCTCACCGGCAAGACCGAGAACATGCGCTCGGTGAACTTCCCCGGGCCGCCGCGCCTGGTCGGCCAGTTCGTCGACGTGCTGATCACCGAGGCGCTGAGCAACTCGCTGCGCGGCCGCGTGCAGCTGGACGCGACAGCCGACGCGCCGGCGGCGGCGCGCTAGTCCAGTTCGGTGAGCAAGCGCTCGCCGCGCGCGCCGATGGCGAGCGCGCGCGAGTTCGGAATGCTGCCACCAGCGCGCCGGCGACATGGCCGCAGCGCTCGCTCCAGTCCAGGCGCGGCCGGCGCAGCGGCCTGCGTGCCCGGCGCAGCGCCGGATCGGCCGGGCCGGCCGGCGACGGCGGCGCCAGCCCCATCAGCGACTTGAGCGCGACCTCGGCGCCCGCCAGGTGGAAATAGCGGTGGCGCCCCTGCCGCGCCACCCGGACCAAGCCGGCCTCCCGCAGCTGCGCCAGGTGCCGGCTCGCCGTGGACGGTGCGACCGCGCCGTCCAGCGCCAGTTCGCTGGCGGTGCGCACCTGGCCGCTCATCAGCGCGGCCACCATGCGCCCGCGGGCCGCGTCTCCCAGCAGGAAGGCGACGCGGGACGACAGGGCGGGCTCGGTCGTGCCTCGATTCTAGACGAAACGTGCGCACCGCCGCGACCTGACGCGCCGGCTTTCACGACCGGCACGACGATGACCAGTCCAGCGACCACGACCACCGCCTGGTGCTGGTCGTGGGCGACCTCGCCGCCGCGCGTGGTCGCGCACGCGTGGATGCGCGACCACGCACCGCCTGCCTGACGCCGCCGCCTGAGGAGCCGGTGCGGATTTTTCGCCAGACGCCTGCAGACGCCCGCCGCGCAAGGGCTGCGGCGGCGTGTCCACAGCCTGCCACGGCCGCGCTCTACAGCGGCTGTGGACAAGTGTGCGGCCGGCCGCGTCGCTGGCCGGACAAGCCGGCGCGCGCTACCCTTTACTTCCCTACTTCCGACGCCGCGGCTCCGCGGCGTGCGCCTGCCATGACCGTCCCCGCGCAACGCGACTTCACCCTCGATCCCGCCGACACCGAGCGGCTGGCCAACCTGGCCGGTCCGTTCGACGCGCACCTGCGCCAGATCGAACTCAAGCTCGGCGTGGAGATCGCCAACCGCGGCAACGTGTTCCGCGTCACCGGCCCGGCCAGCGCCGCCGCCGCCGCCGAAACCCTGCTGCGCGCGCTCTACGACGAGGCCGCCGGCACCGTCTTCGACAGCCACGCCATCCACCTGCGCCTGAACGACGCCAACGTCGCGCACGTGGCAGAACGCGCCTACGCCCCGCAGGAGGTCGCGATCAAGGTCAAGCGCGGCACCGTGCGCGGGCGCGGCGCCAACCAGGCCAGGTACCTGCATTCGATCGCCACCCACGACATCAACTTCGGCATCGGCCCGGCCGGCACCGGCAAGACCTTCCTGGCCGTGGCCAGCGCGGTGGAGGCGCTGAACGAATCGCGGGTGCAGCGCCTGATCCTGGTGCGCCCAGCGGTGGAGGCCGGCGAGAAGCTGGGCTTCCTGCCCGGCGACCTCAGCCAGAAGGTCGACCCCTACCTGCGCCCGCTGTACGACGCGCTCTACGAGATGCTGGGCGTGGAAAAGGTGGTCAAGCTGCTGGAGAAGAACGTCATCGAGATCGCGCCGCTGGCCTACATGCGCGGACGCACCCTCAACGACGCCTATGTGATCCTGGACGAGGCGCAGAACACCACCATCGAGCAGATGAAGATGTTCCTGACCCGGCTGGGCTTCGGCTCCACCGCCGTGGTCACCGGCGACCTCACCCAGATCGACCTGCCCAAGCACGTCAAGTCCGGCCTGCGCGACGCGATCGAGGTGCTGCACGAGGTCGAGGGCGTCAGCTTCACCTTCTTCGAGGCGCGCGACGTGGTGCGGCACCCGCTGGTGGCGCGCATCGTCACCGCCTACGAAAAGCGCGACATCGCCGACAAGTCGACCGGGCCGGCGCCGTGACGCTGCGCCGGGCGGGCTTCGCCCTGGCCGTCTTGCTCGGCGCAGCCTGCAGCGGCCTCGCCCTGGCCCGGCCCTCGGTGCACATTCCCACCACACAGCAACGGGCCGCGGCCCCATGAGCATGGCGCCACCGTGCCTGGCGGCGGTGGTCGAGCAGGCGACCATCCGCCTGCCGGCCGTCGAGCCGGAACGCGGCGCCGCGCCCGAAGACGATGCGCAGCGGCTGGCCTGGATTGCCGCAGGGCGGGCGCAGCGCCTCCTATCGCACCGCTGCCGGCGGACCGCCGTTGCCGATGCTCATCGAGTGCGTCACCCGATCCCGCCGTCCGCCGCCGACGCCTGAGGGTCGCCGGCGTGCGAGCGCTCAATTCCGGGGCGGCATGGCCTACACTGCCGCCACGTTCCGCCCAGGAGCTGCCGTGTTCCGTAGCTGCTCGCCGTTGTGCGCCGGTCTGCTGTCGATGGCAACGGGCGCGGTGTCCGCCAAGCCGAAGCAAGCGTCCGCCCCGTCGCGCGCCTACGTGGACACCAGTTACCCGATCGCGCCGAAAGCGGTGGGCGATTGCGCGCTCACCCGCCGTAACCACGACCCGGCCGCCAAGCTGGCCGGCGCGGGCTTCGTACGCATTGGCGACTTCGCAAGCGCGATACTGTCGCCTCCTGTCCGAACTGAATTGCCGGTATCGCCATGACCAAAGGCCCGGTCCACCTCGACGTCGGCGTCAGCTACGCCCTGCCCCGTGCCGGGCTGCCGGCGGCGGCGAGCTTCCGCAAATGGGTGGCTGCGGCGCTGAACGGCCGCATCCGCGAAGCCGACCTGGCGATCCGCCTGGTCGACGCCAAGGAAGGCCGCGCACTGAACCACCACTACCGCGGCAAAGACTACGCCACCAACGTGCTCAGCTTCCCGGCCGAGTTGCCCGAGGGCCTGCCCAAGGGGATCAAGCTGCCGTTGCTCGGCGACCTGGTGATCTGCGCGCCGGTGGTGGCGCGCGAGGCGGCCGAACAGGACAAGCCGCTCAACGCCCACTATGCGCACCTGACTGTGCACGGCGTGCTGCACCTGCTCGGCTGGGACCACGAGGACGACAAGGAAGCCGATGCGATGGAACAGCTGGAGCGCGAGATCCTGGCCGACCTGGGGGTGGACGACCCCTACGCCGGGGAACGCTGACGCCTGACGGACGCACTGTGCCCGCTCTGCCTGGCCAGCGCGTGGCCGACGCCGTCCAATGCGGGACGGTGGCTGGTCAAGCGCCGGCGTCCGCGTTACCGTTGCCGCGCGGCCGCCACCCCGCTCTCCGGCCCGAGGTCCTGCACGTTGATCCGTCCATCGCTCCTTCTGCTCGCGCTCGCGTCCGCGCCGCCCGTGTCCGCCGCGCCAGCGCCGGCCATCGATCTGCCGGCGCTGCTCGAATGCCGCCAGCGCGTGGCCGACTTCGCCGCGCTGGGGCCGCTGCTGGCCGATCCGCTGAAGGCGGTGGCGCAGGGCTGGCGGCCGTTGCCGCAGTCCAACCTGTTCATGAGCGAGTACGCGCTGGTGCGCCCGATCCAGGCGTTCGGCCATAGCACCACGCGTATCGCGGTGGCCGGCGCCAGCGTGATGGCGGTGCTGGACCTGCCCGATCCGCGGCCGCTGGCCAGGCAGTTGCGGCTGGAAGCGGCGGTGGACACGCCGGAGAAGGCGATGTTCGGCCGCGAGGTGGTCAGCCGCGACGTGACCGACCCCAAGACCGGCGAGCCGATGATCGAATCGATCATCCTCAGCCTATCCACGGTGAAGTCGCATCCGGGCAAGACCCTGGCCGGCTGCAGCTACAGCCTGGACCTGCCGGAGGATCCCGACGCCGCACCGGCGCCGGACCCGCTGCACACGCCCGCCGGCGGCGGCTGAACCCGTGTCGGCAGCCGCCCGCGGCGTCGCCGTGCCGTCGCGGCGGCCCTGCTAGACTTGCCGCCACCGCCCGGCAGGCCGGGTGCCGTATCCACAGAGCATGTCAGAAGACGACGCTAGTAGCACCCCTTCGGAAACCCACGAAAAACGCCGCGGCTGGCTGGAACGTCTCAGCTCGGTCTTCTCCGGCGACCCGCACACCCGCGACGACCTGGTCGAGGTGCTGCGCGACGCCCGGCACGACGGGCTGATCGCCGCCGACACCCTGCGCATGATGGAAGGCGCACTGTCGGTGTCCGAACTCACCGTCGGCGACGTGATGATCTCGCGCTCGCAGATGGTGTCGCTGCCGGTGGAATCGCGTTTCCTCGACCTGATGAAGCAGGTGGTCGAATCCGGCCACTCGCGCTTCCCGGTGCATGGCGAGAACAAGGACGACATCCTCGGCATCCTGCTGGCCAAGGACCTGCTGCGCGGCGTGGTCGCCGACCACGGCCCCGGCACGGTGCGCGAACTGCTGCGCCCGGCGGTGCTGATTCCCGAGTCGAAGAAGCTCAACGTATTGCTCAAGGAGTTCCGGCTCTCGCGCAACCACATGGCGATCGTGGTCGACGAGTACGGCGGCGTCGCCGGCCTGGTGACCATCGAGGACGTGCTGGAACAGATCGTCGGCGAGATCGACGACGAGCACGACGACGCCGAGGACGAAGCCTCGCTGATCGCCGCGCAGGCCGACGGCCAGTACGTGGTCGACGCGCTGACCCCGATCGAGGATTTCAACGAACGCTTCGGCGCCGATTTCTCCGACGACGACTACGACACCGTCGGCGGCCTGGTCACCGAGGCCATCGGCCACCTGCCGGAAACCGGCGAGGAACTGACCCTGGGGCGGTTCGCGTTCCGCGTGGCGCGCGCCGACGCGCGCCGGGTGCAGGCTTTTCACGTCACCATCCTACCGCACGACCCGCAGGAAGACGCTTGACCGCTCGCCCGCCGTCGCCGATGCCGGCGCGCGGCTGGCCGCAGCGGCTGCTGGGCGCGCTGCTGGGCTGCTGCGCGGCGCTGGCGTTCGCGCGGGCCGGCAGTGCGGACCCGGCCGCGCCGCCCGCGCTGGCGCCCGCCTCCACCGCAGCGCCCGTTGCCGGCCCGTCCAGCGACGACGCGTCGGCGCCGGCGCCGCGGATCGGCGTGGCCACGATGCAGCCGGGCGAGGTGTTCTTCGAGCGCTTCGGCCACGATGCGATCGTGGTGGTGGATCCGCGCAGCGGCCAGGCCACCTCGTACAACTTCGGCTTCTTCGACCCCAGCGAGCCGGACTTCGTCAGCCGCTTCGCCGCCGGCGACATGATGTACTACCTGGTCGCCCTGTCCTTGCAGGACGACCTGGCGCAGTACCGCGACGCCGGCCGCGGCGTGGACATCCAGTGGCTGGACATGGAACCGGCGCAGGCGCGCGCGCTGCAACAGGCGCTGGCCTGGCGCGCGCGGCCGGAGAACGCGCGCTACCGCTACGACTACTACACCGCCAACTGCGCCACCATGGTCCGCGACGCGCTGGACCGGGCGCTGGACGGCGCGCTGCACGCGCAACTGTCCGGGCGCTCGCGCGGCAACACCTACCGCAGCGAATCGGTGCGCCTGGCCTCGCCGGCGCCGTGGATGTGGCTGGGCTTCGACCTGGGCCTGGGCCCGTTCGCCGACAAACCGTTGTCGCGCTGGGAAGAGGCGTTCGTGCCGATGCGCCTGGCCGAGAGCCTGGGCGAGGTGCGCAACCGCGCCGGACGCCCGCTGGTACAGGCACGCCAGCCGTTGCTGCCGCAGCGGCTGCCGCCGGAGCCGACGGAGCAGGCGCGGCACTGGTGGCCGTGGCTGCTGGCCGGGCTGCTGGTCGCCGCCGCCGTGCTCGCGCTGACGCGACGGCCACGCGCGCTGGCCGCGCTGGCACTGCCGTTCTGGCTGCTGTGCGCACTCGGCGGCGGCGTGCTGCTGTACCTGTGGGGCTTCAGCGACCACCGCGCGGCCTGGGCCAACCGCAACCTGCTGCTGCTCGACCCGCTGTGCCTGCTGCTGGTCGGCGGCGCCATCGCCGAACTGTGCGGGCGCCGGCCCGGACGCTGGTTCGGCGTGCTGCTGTGGTCGGTGGTGGCCCTGGCCGGCGCGGCATTGCTGATCCATTGGCTGTCGATGCTGCAGCCGCAGTTCAACCTGCAATGGATCGCCCTGCTGCTGCCGGTGCATGCGGCGCTGGCCTGGGCGTTCACGCGGCGCCGCTTGCAGCGCTGATCCCGCCCGCGCACGATTCCCGCCCATGGCCTGCGTTCCCGAAAATCCCGCCTGCGTCATCAACTGCGTGCACTACGACGGCCACGGCCGCCGCCGCGACATCGCCCTGGCGCAGATCAGCGACGTGCTGGCCGGCGACGACGGCTTCGTCTGGGTCGGCATGTACGAACCGGCCGACGACGTGCTGCAGCAGCTGCAGGAAGAGTTCCAGCTGCACGACCTGGCGATCGAGGACACGCGCAAGGCGCACCAGCGGCCCAAGGTCGAGGCCTACGGTAATTCACTGTTCCTGGCGGTGCACACCGCGCAGGTGATCGACGAGCGCATCGTCTACGGCGAGACCCACGCCTTCCTCGGCGCGCGTTTCCTGCTGACCGTGCGCCACGGCGCCTCGCTGCCGTACGCGCCGGTGCGCGAACGCCTGGAGCGCGAGGCGGCGCTGATGCAGCTCGGCCCGTCCTACGCGCTGTACGCGGTGCTGGACTACATCGTCGACAACTACCAGCCGATCCTGGACGAATTCCGGCACAGCCTGGAGCGCCTGGAGAAGGACATCTTCGCCGAGGCCTACCGCCGCGACACCGCGATCCGCCTGTACGAACTCAAGCGCGAGCTCAACCAGATGCGCCTGGGCGTGGCGCCGCTGCAGGACGTGCTGGCCCACCTCAAGCGCACCCCCGGCCCGCTGATCCCCGACGAAGTGCGGCTGTACGTGCGCGACGTGCTCGACCACGCGGTGCGCACCAACGAGGCGATCGACACCTTGCGCGAGATGCTGGGCACCGCGCTGAGCGTGAACCTGTCGCTGGTGACCCTGGCCCAGGGCGAGACGGTCAAGCGCCTGGGCGCCTGGGCCGCGCTGCTGGCCGCCCCGACCCTGATCACCAGCTGGTACGGCATGAACTTCAAGCAGATGCCGGAACTGGAATGGCCCTGGGCCTACCCGCTGATGGTCGGCGGCGTGGCCGCGGTGTGCCTGGGGCTGTATGTGGCGTTCAAGCGGGCGCGGTGGTTGTGAGGCCGCGACCCGGGACCCGGAAAAGGCGCATCGCCGGTAACAAAACCTGCGCGCGCGACGGCAACGTTCTGCTGAAGCCTGGTGTGCCTTCGACTCTGCCGTTCCGGGTCCAGGGTCCAGGGTCCCGAGTCCCGGCCTCACCCCACATACACCGACTTGATGTTCATGAACTCATGAATCCCATGCTCGGCCAGTTCGCGGCCGAAGCCTGAGCGCTTGATGCCGCCGAACGGCAGGCGCACGTCGCTCTTGACGATGGCGTTGACGAAGGCCGCGCCGCACTGCAGCTGGCGGGCGACGCGCTCGCCGCGGGCGCGGTCGGCGCTCCACACGCTGCCGCCCAGGCCGAAGCTGGTGTCGTTGGCCACGCGGACCGCCTCCGCCTCGTCGGCCACGCGCAGGATCGCGGCGACCGGGCCGAACAGTTCCTCGTCGTAGGCCGGCATGCCCGGCACCACCTTGTCCAGGATCGAGGCCGGATAGCCGGCATGGGTCTCGGTGTCGGGTGCGCCGCCGAGCAAGGCCACCGCGCCCTTGGCGAGGCTGGCCTGCACCTGCTTGTGCAGTTCGTCGCGCAGGTCCTGCCGCGCCAGCGGCGCCAGCGTGGTCGCTTCGTCCTGCGGATCGCCGAGCCGGCGCTCGGCCGCGGCGGCGACGAATCGGCGCACGAAGTCGTCGGCGATCGCCTCCACCACCACGAAGCGCTTGGCCGCGATGCAGGTCTGCCCGGCGTTGTCGAAGCGCGACTTCACCGCCGCGGCCACGGTCAGCTCCAGGTCGGCGTCGTCCAGCACCACGAAGGCGTCGCTGCCGCCCAGCTCCATCACGCACTTCTTCAGCTGACCGCCGGCGTTGGCGGCGATCGAGCGGCCGGCGCGCTCGCTGCCGGTCAGGGTCACCGCGGCGATACGCGCATCGCGCAGCACCTCGGCGGCCTGGTCGTTGTCGATGTGCAGCACGTCGAACACGCCGGTAGGTACGCCGGCGGCGGCGAGCGCGGCGTGGATCGCGTCGGCGCAGCGCGGCACGTTGCTGGCGTGCTTGAGCAGGGTCACGTTGCCGGCCATCAGCGCCGGCGCCAGGAACCGGAACACCTGCCAGATCGGGAAGTTCCACGGCATCACCGCCAGCACGCAGCCCAGCGGCTCGTAGCGCACGTAGCTGCGCTGCGCGTCGGTGGCGATCGGCAGTTCGCGCAGGTAGTCGGCGGCGTGTTCGGCGTAGTAGTCGCAGGCATCGGCGCACTTGTCGATCTCGGCCAGCGCCTCCTTGCGCAGCTTGCCCATCTCCGCGGTCATCACCCGCTGGATGTCCCCGCGGCGCGCGCGCAACTGCGCGCCGACCTGGCGCAGCAACGCGCCGCGCTGCTCCAGCGGCGTCGCCGCCCAGGCGGGAAACGCCTGCGCGGACGCGGCCAGGCGCTGCTCGACGACGGCGGCATCCATCAGTGCGAGACGGTATTCGACCTGGCCGGTGGCGGGATTGACGGTGTCGTAAGGCATCGCGGCGGATTCCTGGAAAAAGTCCGCTCAGCCTAGCGCCGCGAAGGTTGCGGCGGCGTCGGGACGCGGCGGTCGCGATGGACCGCAGCATTCTGCGGAGCGACTTGTTGTGGCAGCGACTCCGGGTGGCCTCAAAATACCTGAGGCGAAGAGCCGTCAGCCACCCTGCTGCAGCGCCAACTGGATATCGCGCTGGCGCCGCTTCTCGCTGCGCGCCATCAGCCACCAGCCGACGAAGGCGGCGATCGACACCGCCAGCACCATCAGCGTGGCCAGCGCGTTGATCTTCGGCTTCAAGCCCATCCGCACCGAGGAGAACACGGTCATCGGCAGCGTGGTCGAATCGGGCCCGGCCACGAAGTTGGCGATCACCACGTCGTCCAGCGACAGGGTGAAGGCCAGCAGCCAGCCGGACACCAGCGCCGGGACGATGATCGGCAAGGTGATCAGGAAGAACACCTTGAGCCGGTTCGCGCCCAGGTCCATCGCCGCCTCCTCCAGCGAGCGGTCCAGCTCCTGCAGGCGCGAGGACACCACCACGGTGACGAAGGACAGGGTGAAGGTGACGTGCGCGGCCCAGATCGCGGCGACGCCCTTGGGCGGGATGCCGATCAGCCCGCCCATCGACACCAGCATCATCATGATCGACAGGCCGATGATCACCTCCGGCATCACCAGCGGCGCGGTCACCAGCGCGCCGAACAGGTTCTTGCTGGGGAAGCGGCGCAAGCGGGTCATCACCAGCGCGGCCAGCGTGCCGATCACCATCGACGCGGTGGCGGTCCAGAACGCCACCTTCAGGCTGATCCAGGCCGCCTGCAGGATCTGCCGGTCGCGCAGCAGTTCGCCGTACCACTTGGTCGAGAACCCGGCCCACACCGTGGCCAGCTTCGACGCATTGAACGAATACACCATCAGCAGCAGGATCGGCAGGTACAGGAAGGCGAAGCCGCCGCCCAGCACCGTCCAGCGCAGCACCCGCCCGCCGCGCAGCGCGCCCGCGCCGCTCACGCCCGGCCGCCTTCCAGCTGGCGCTGTTGGTAGCGGTTGAAGAACAGGATCGGCAGCATCAGCAGCGCCAGCATCGCGATCGCCACCGCCGAGGCCGCCGGCCAGTCGCGGTTGTTGAAGAACTCGCCCCACAGCACCCGGCCGATCATCAGCGTGTCCGGCCCGCCGAGCATTTCCGGGATCACGAACTCGCCCACCGCCGGGATCATCACCAGCATGCAGCCGGCGACGATGCCCGGGCGCGACATCGGCAAGGTGATGGTCGCGAACGCCTTCCACGGCCGCGCGCCGAGGTCGTAGGCGGCCTCGAGCAGGCGGTGGTCCTTGACCAGGGTCGCGTACAGCGGCAGCACCATGAACGGCAGGTAGCAGTAGACGATGCCGATGTAGGCGGCGATGGGCGTGTACAGGATGCGCAGCGGCTGCTCGATCAGGCCCAGCGCCAGCAGCGCGCGGTTGAGCACGCCGTTGCTGTCGAGGATGCCGATCCAGGCGTAGACGCGGATCAGGAACGAGGTCCACGACGGCAGCACCACCAGCATCATCGCGATGTTGCGCGCCGACGGCGACAGCCGCGCGATCACGTAGGCCATCGGATAGCCGATCAGCAGGGTCAGCAGGGTGGAGATCCCGGCGATCTTGATCGAACCCCAGTAGGCCTCGATGTACTGGTTGTCGCGCACCAGCGCCAGGTAGTTCTGCAGGGTGAACGTCAGCGTCAGCACGCCGTCCCGGTAGTTCACCAGCGCGCTGTACGGCGGGCTGCTGATCGCCTGCTCGGCGAAGGAGATGCGCAGCACGATCAGGAACGGGATCGCGAAGAACAGCAGCAGCCACAGGTACGGCGCGGCGATCACCGCCCAGCGCGCGCCGGGCAGGCGCCGCAGGCGCTGCAGCAGCGTGCGCCGCGGCGGCAGCGCCTGCGCGGCGGGCACGCTGGCAGCGTTGGGCGCGCTCATGCGGTCAGCACCACGCCGTCGTTCTCGCCCCACCACACCCACACCGCGTCGCCCCAGGTCAGGTTGTCGCTGGCCCAGCGCTGCTGGTTGGCGAAGTTGGCCATCAGCTTGAAGCCGCTGGGCAGGCGCACGTGGTAGACCGAATGGCTGCCGAAGTAGGCGATGTCCTCGATCGTGCCCTGCGCCTTGTTGTGCGCCTGCGCCGGCGCGTCCTTGCCGATGCCGAGCTTCTCCGGGCGCAACGCGAACGACACCGGCTGCCCGGTGATGCCGGTGATGCCGTGGCCGACGTAGATGCTGTCGGCGAAGGCGCCGGCGCGCAGGGTCACGTAGTCCGGCAGATCCTCGTCGATGACCGCATCGATCAGGTTGACCGAGCCGATGAACTCGGCGGCGAAACGGTTGGCCGGCTGCTCGTAGATCTCGTCCGGGGTGCCGACCTGCTGGATCCGGCCGCCATCCATCAGCGCGATGCGGGTGGCCATGGTCATCGCCTCCTCCTGGTCGTGGGTGACCATCACGCAGGTCACCCCCGAGGTCTCGATGATGTTGACCAGCTCCAGCTGCATCTGCGAACGCAGCTTCTTGTCCAGCGCGCCCA
This sequence comes from Xanthomonas theicola, assembly GCF_014236795.1. NCBI lineage: Bacteria > Pseudomonadati > Pseudomonadota > Gammaproteobacteria > Lysobacterales > Lysobacteraceae > Xanthomonas > Xanthomonas theicola. Next base: position 2,222,799 of record NZ_CP049017.1, read on the forward strand.
TCGGCTCGTCCAGCAACAACAGCTTCGGCCCCTTGGCCAGCGAACGCGCCAGCGCCACGCGCTGCTGCTGGCCGCCGGAGAGCTGGTGCGGCTTGCGCTTGCCGAGCCTGCCCAGTTGCACCAGCGCCAGCATCTCGCCCACGCGCGTGGCGATGGCCGCGCGCGACAGGCCGTCCTGCTTCAGCCCGAAGGCGATGTTCTGCTCCACCGACATGTGCGGGAACAGCGCGTAGGACTGGAACATCATGTTGAGCGGGCGCTCGTACGGCGGCAGGCCGTCCAGCGGCTGGCCGTCGAGCACGATGCGGCCGCGGCTGGATTGCTCGAACCCGCCCAGGCAGCGCAGCAGCGTGGACTTGCCGCTGCCCGAGCCGCCGAGCAGCGCGAAGATCTCGCCCTTGCGGATGTCCAGGTCGACGTCGTCGAGTGCGACGAAACCGTCGAACTCCTTGCGCAGGCCGGCGATGGACAAGTAGCCGCTGCCCTTGGCCGGCGCCGCGGCCGCGGCCGCGATCGCCATCGGCGGAAGATCGGGTCTGGCTTCGCTCAACGCCATCTGGTGCTCCCCGTGGAAGACGCCGTCGCGCAGGTTCGCCGATGCTGACGGGACGTGCGCGGCCGACCCCAGTGTAGCCGCGGCCGCCGGATCGGCGATACCGCGGCGCGGGCGTTCATCGCGGCGGCGTTTGCGGCGGCGCCCAGCCCAGGCCCAGGCTCTTCTGCAGCGCCACGTAACGCAGCAGCACCTGGGTCCGCGCCTGCACCGCGCTGTCCTGCGCCGAGGCCTGCTGGCGCTGCACGTCCAGCGCATCGATCAGCGACGCCGCGCCGGCCGCGTAGCGCTGCTGCAGCAACGCCACGGACCGGTCCGCCGAGGTTTCGGCCTTGGCCGCGGCCAGCGCCTGCTGGCGGGCCGCGCCGAACCGCGCCAGCGCGTTGTTGGCGTCCTGCAGCGCCGCCAGCACGGTGCCTTCGTAGGCGGCCAGGCGCGTCTGGTTGCCGGCGCGGGCCTGCGCGACCTTGGCCCGGGTCGCGCCGAAATCGAAGATCGACCAGCGCAGGAACGGCGCCACCACGCTGTTGATCGCATCGCGGCCGAGGGCGCCCGGCGAGGTCGCGGCCATGCCGATGTTGCCGAGCAAGGCGACCTGCGGGAAATACGCGCTCAGCGCCTGCCCGATCTGCGCCGACGAGGACGCCAGCTGGCGCTCGGCGCGGCGCACGTCGGGGCGGCGGCGGATCAGCGCCCCCGCATCGTCCACCGGCACCACCGCCGGCAGCGTCGGCAGCGGCCGGTCCGCGGCCAGCGCGGCGTCGAGCGCGCCCGGCTCGCGGCCGATCATCAGCGCCAGCTGGTCCAGCGCCTCCTTCGCCTGCGCCTGCAGGTCCGGCAACACCGCCTCCTGCTGCTGCAGCTGCGCCTGGGCGCGCTCCACCTGCAGGTCGGCATCGGCGCCGCGCTCGCGGCGCTGCCGGGTCAATTGCAGGGTCTGCCGCGCCGCCTCCAGGTTGCGCTGGGCGATGACGATGCGCGCGCGGGTAGCGCGATAGCCCAGGTAGGCCTGACCCACTTCGGCGGCGAGCTGGACCTGAGTATCGGCCAGTTCAGCCTCGTCGGCCTGCGCATCGGCCAGCGCGCCTTCGCTGGCGCGGCGGCGGCGGCCGAAGAAATCCAGCTCCCAGCTGGCATCGAAGCCGACGCTGTACAGCTGCGCATGCGGGTCGATGGACAACGGCTGGCCGCTGCCGGCGGCGACGCTGCCCAGGCCGTCGACCAGCGCATCCGGCGCCCTGGCGTTGAGATAGGCGGCATTGGCGCCGACGCTGGGCAGCTGCTCGGCATGGCGCTGCTGCACCAGCGCGCGCGAGGCGCGCAGCCTGGCCTGTGCCGCGCGCAGGTTCGGGCTGTTCTGCAGCGCCTGTTCGACCAACGTGTTCAACTGCGGGTCCTGCAACGCCTCCCACCAGCGCTGCGGCGGCGCGGCCGGCACCACCCCGGCCGCCGCGGCGACCGCGTCGGCGCGATGCAGCTGCGGCTGCGCCTGCGCCGCCTCGGCCACCGGCGGCGGCTTCACGTAGTTCGGGCCGAGCACGCAGGCCGACAGCAGCAGCGGCAGCGCGACGGGGACGAGCACACGGGAAAAGCGCTGGGCCATGGAATCCTCAATGCATCGCGAGCGGAGCGCCGCCCTTGGGCAGCGGTTTGAGCAGGAACGCCAACGGGATCGTGCACACCACGATCATCCCGAAGACCCAGAACAAGTCGTTGTAGGTCATCACCAGCGCCTGCTGCTGCACCATCCGCGCCAGCTGCGCCACCGACTGCAGCGCCGCGCCGGCGCCGGTCGCCGACTGCAGTTGCGCGGCCAGGCCGTGCAGGTAGTCTTGCGCCAGCGCCGAATTGGCGCTGGTGCCGCTGCCGATCATCTGCGTGTGGAACACCATGCGCCGCTCCTGGAAGGTGGAGATCAGCGCCAGCCCGATCGAGCCGCCCATGTTGCGCGCGGCGTTGAACAGCCCGGACGCGTCGCCGGCCAGATCCGGCGGCACCGAGGAGATCGCCGCCTGGTTCAGCGACATCATCGCCAGCGCCAGGCCACAGCCCTGCAGCAACTGGCCGATGACGAAATGCATGCCGACCGAATCGGCGCTGAGGTCCATGTTGACGAAGCAGGCGACGGCGAAACAGCTGAGCCCGACGATCACCAGGATGCGCACGTCCACGCTCGCCAGCAGCTTCGGCATCAGCGGCATCAGCAGCACCGTCGGCACGCCGGCCAGCAGCACCACGTAGCCGGACTGCTCGGTGTTGTAGCCGGCGATGGTGGCCAGGAACTGCGGGATCATGTACATGACCCCGAACAGGATCATGCCCACCGCCATCACCATCACGAACACCGCGCCGAAACTGCGCCGCAGCAGGATCGACAGGCGGATCACCGGTTGCCGGCTGACGAACTGCGAGGCGACCAGGGCGACGAAGCCCAGCGCCGAGAGCAGGCTCAGCAGCACGATCTCCGAGGACTCGAACCAGCGCTCGCGCTGTCCTTCCTCCAGCACCACGGTCAGCGCGCCGAGCCCGGCGGCCAGGCCGAAGATGCCGAGCCAGTCGGCGTCGAGCAGCCCGCGCAGGTTCATCCGCTCGTGCGGCAGGCCGAGCAGCAGCAGCGCCACCAGCCCGGCGCAGATCGGCACGTTGATGAAGAACGCGTAGTGCCAGCTGACGTTCTCGGTGAGCCAGCCGCCGAGCAGCGGCCCGATCACCGGCCCCAGGATCACGGTCATGCCGAACAGCGCGGTGCCCATGGTCTGCTGCGCCGGCGGCAGCCGCGTGGCGACGATGGTCAGCGCGGTGGGAATCAGCGCGCCGCCGGCGAAACCCTGGCCGACGCGGCCGAGGATCATCATGGGCAGGCTGTTGGACAGCCCGCACACCACCGAAAAGAAGGTGAACAGCAGCGCGCAGATCAGCAGGAAATTGCGCAGCCCCAGGGTGCGCACGAACCAACCGGTCAGCGGGATCATCACGATCTCGGCCACCAGGTAGGCGGTGGATATCCAGGTGCCCTCGGTGCCGCTGGCGCCGACCTCGCCCTGGATCGTCGGCAAGGCCGCGTTGACGATGGAGATGTCCAGCGTCGCCATGAACGAGCCGATGGTGCCGGCGGCGACCGCCAGCCACGCGCCGGCGTCGGCCTTGCGCTGTGCGCCGGCGCCCGCCGCCGGGGCAGCGGCGGCCTCGCTCACGGCCGGCCCTCGCCCTGCTTGCTTTCCTGCTGCACGCGGTCCTTGAGGTCCTTGGCCGCGCGCGTGTCCACCGTGACCGTCACCGACATGCCCGGCACCAGCACCTTGCGCGCCTCCGCGCCGGCCTGCAGGCGGATCCGCACCGGCACCCGCTGCACCACCTTGGTGAAGTTGCCGGTGGCGTTCTCCGGCGGCAGCAGCGCGAACTGCGAGCCGGTGCCCGGCGCGATGCTCTCGACCACGCCGTCCAGCTCGACACCCGACAGCGCATCGACCTCGATCCGCGCCGGCTGCCCGGGCCGCATCAGCCCGACCTGGGTTTCCTTGAAGTTGGCGCTCAGGTACAGCGCATCCACCGGCACCACGCTCATCAGCCGCGTGCCGGCGGCGACGAACTGGCCGACCTGCACGGTCTTGTCGCCGATGCGGCCGCCGATGCGCGCGGTCAGCCGCGTGTCCTCCATCGCCACCGCGGCCTGGTCGGCGTCGGCCTGCGCCTGCTGCAGCCCGGCAAGGGCCTGGTCCAGCTGCGCGCTGGCGCCCTGCACCTGGCTTTCGGCGGCCACGACCTGGGCCTTGGCCGCGTCGGACTGGGCCTGCGCGCGGTCGCGGTCGTGGACGATGCTCTCGTAGTGCTCGTGGGTGTCGGCGCCGGACGCGGCCAGCGGCGCGAAGCGCTTGGCCTCGCCCTGGGCGAAGCGCAGGCTGGCCGCGGCCGCGGTGACCTGGGTGCGCGCCTGCAGCAGCGTGGCGCGCTGCGCCTGCAGCCCGGCCTCGGCGGCGGCGATGTCGGCCTGGCGCACGGCGACCACCGCCTGCGCCTGCTGCTGGGTGGCGCGGTAGGTGCGCTCGTCGATCTGCAGCAGCGGCTGCCCGGCCTTGACCGTCTGGTTGTCGCCGACGTACACCGCGGTCACGTAGCCGTTGACCCGCGGCGCCACCGCCACCGAATCGGCCTGCAGATAGGCGTTGTTGGTTTCCTGCAGGTAGCGGCCGGTGGTCAGGTAATGGATCAGCCACGCCGCCAGGGCGATCAGCACGACCAGGCCGATCAGCAGCAACGTCCATTTCACCTTGGGATTCTTCAGCGGCGACGGCTTGTCGGCTTGCTTGCCGTCGTCCTGGGCCGGCGCGGCCCGCGCATCGTCCGAAGTCGCCTGCCGTTGCGTCTGCGCGGGATCTGGGTCGTGGATGCTCAAGTCGCAGGTTCCTGGGGGGTGGAGGACCATCGTCGCCTGTGCGCCTGACGGTGCAGGGACAGGAACGCGCTGCCTGGCGCGCATTCACCAGACGGAAGCGTACGGCGACTCTATAAGTATTTGTACTGGCGGGTCCAGATTATGCGAGCGCGGCGTGCCGGAACGTTCAGGCGCCTGCGCGGCGGCGCGTCGCAGGCGGCGCCCCTCTCTTCCGCCTTCACGGCGGCCGCCGACGGCGTGCGCCACGGCGCATCAGGCGCCGCGTGCGGTCCAAGCCTCCCGCGCCGCCGTATCCTTCCCCCCTCTCTCCGCGGGCAGAGGAAATCAGCTGCTGCACGCCGCTCAGCGCCCGCTCTTCAGTACGGCCCACAACCGCGTGTACTGGCGGTCCACCTGCGGCGGCATCACCGCCAGCGCGCACAACCTGACTTGCACCTGCCGACGCCGGGCCAGGCGCGCGCGCCGGTGGTCCTCCCCCTTGGCGACCGCGCGCGGCGCGGTCGTACTGCGTGCAGGCGCCGCGCCGCCGCGCCGCACAATGGACCACGGACGCGACCGGCTCAGCGGCCGGTCTTGATCTCCGTCCACAGGCGGGTGTACAGCTTGTCCACCTCGGGCGGGTTGATCGAATAGGTGAACATCTTCGCCGCCACCTCCGGCGGTGGATAGAGGGTCGGATCGTTGCGGATCGCCGCATCCACCAGCGGCGTGGCCTTCGGCACCGGATTGGCGTAGTGGATGAAGTTGGAATTGGCCGCGGCCACGTCCGGGGTCAACAGGTAGTTGATGAACGTGTAGGCGTTCTCCGGATGCTTGGCGTCCTTCGGGATCGCCAGCATGTCGAACCACTGCGGCGCGCCCTCCTTGGGGATCGAATAAGCCACTTTTACGCCGTTCTTGGCCTCCTCGGCGCGGTCGCGCGCCTGGATGATGTCGCCGGACCAGCCCACCGCCAGGCAGGTGCTGCCGTTGGCCAGCGAGGTCACGTACTGCGAGGAGTGGAAGTTCTGCACGTACGGGCGGATGCTCTTGATCAGCGCCGCAGCCTTCTCGATCTTGGCGCTGTCGGTGGTGTGCGGATCTTCGCCCTGGTAGTGCAGCGCGATCGGGATCAGGTCCGATGGCGTGTCGAGGATGGTGACGCCGCAGTCCTTGAGCTTGGCGATGTTCTCCGGCTTGAACACCAGGTCCCAGCTGTTGGCGATGTCGGTGCTGCCGAACGCGGCCTTGACCTTGTCCACGTTGTAGCCGATGCCGGTGGTGCCGACCATGTACGGCACGCCGTACTTGTTGCCCGGATCCTGCTGCGCGATGCGCTGCATGATCTCCGGATCCAGGTTGGCCAGGTTCGGGATCTTGCGCTTGTCCAGCGGCAGGAACACGCCGGCCTGGATCTGCCGGCCGAAGAAGTTCAGCGTCGGCACCACCACGTCGTAGCCGCTGCCGCCGGCCAGCAACTTGGTCTCGACCATCTCGTCGCTGTCGAACACGTCGTAGGTGACCTTGACCCCGCTGGCCTTCTCGAACGCGGGCACGGTGTTCTCGGCGATGTAGTCCGAATAGTTGTAGACGTTGAGGACCTGGTCCTCGCCCGCCGCGGGCTTGCCGCCCTCGCCGCCGCCGGAGCCGCCACAGGAGGCGAGCAACACCGCGGAAAGGGAAAGGGGGAGCAGTCGCAGCTTCATTGCAGGTCTCCGCAGGTCCATGGGGAAGATCGGAAGATACACGCCGCGGCATCGCGCGGCCGACTCGAGACGACCCATTCAGACTATGGCCTGTTAACACTAATGGCCCGAGCGTTTAAACTATCGGGCATGGAGATCACGCCAGCACAATTTTCCCTAATCGAACACTGCCTGCCGGCACAGCGCGGCAATGTCAGCATGACCAACCTGCAAGTGGTCAACGCCATCCTTTACGTTGCCGAGCATGGCTGCAAATGGCGCGGCCTGCCCAAGCGCTTTGGCAACTGGCACACGGTGTACACACGCATGAACCGCTGGGCCAAGGCGGGTGTGCTGGACCGGATGTTGGCCCAATTGCAGAAGTCCCAGATCGTGCGCATCAAAATCGAAGCAATCTCGCTGGACTCCACCAGCATCAAGGTGCATCCCGATGGCACGGGCGCATTAAAAAAAACGGTCCGCAGGCCGTCGGCAAGTCCCGCGGTGGATGGAACACCAAGATTCATATGGTTGCCGCAGATGCTCGAACAGCCATCACCTTTGGATTGACGCCTGGTAACGTGCATGACGCACCTGCAGGCCGCACGTTGCTTGAACACCTGGGGCCAGTGGAGCGGCCGATTCATTTGTTGATGGACCGTGCCTACGAAGGCAACCAAACCCGCCAGTTGGCGCTCGATCTTGGCTTCGTGCCGGTGGTCCCGCCGAAATCCAATCGGGTCGAGCCTTGGGAATACAACCGGGAGATGTACAAGCGGCGCAACGAAGTGGAGAGACTGTTCCGTCGCCTGAAAGGCTACCGCCGGATTTTCTCGCGCTTCGAGAAGCTGGATGCCATGTTCCTTGGATTCCTCAGCTTCGTCCTGGTCGTTGATGGGCTTCGGATGTGTTAACAGGCCCTAACCAGCGCCGGCCTATTTGCCCAGCGCCTGCGCGGTGTCCTCCAGCGCCCGCCAGGCCTTGTCGAACAGCTCGTCGACCTGGGCGCGGCTGAGGATCAGCGGCGGCGACAGCAGCATCGCATCGTTGGTCGCGCGCAGGATCAGGCCGCGGCGCAGCGCATGGTCGCGGCACAGCGCGCCGACCTTGCCGCGGTCGGGGAAATACTGCCGGCGCGGCTTGTCCGGCACCAGTTCCAGCGCGCCGATCATGCCGACGATCCGCGCCTGCCCGACCAGCCGGTGCTCGCCCAGTTCGGTCCAGCGCTGCGCCAGGTACGGCGCGATCTCGCCGCGCGCGCGTTCGACGATGCCCCCGTCCTGCAGCAGGCGCAGGTTCTCCAGCGCCACCGCCGCGCACACCGGATGCCCCGAATAGGTGCAACCGTGCGCCAGCTCCCCGCCCTGCTCCTTCAGCACCGCGGCCACGCGCTTGCCGAACATGGCCGCGCCGAGCGGGATGTAGCCGGAGGTGACGCCCTTGGCGATGGTCATCACGTCCGGCTGGAAGCCGAAGTGCTGCGCGCCGAACCATTGGCCGGTGCGGCCGAAGCCGCAGATCACCTCGTCGGCGACCAGCAGCACGTCGTAGCGGCGGCAGATGCGCTCGATCTCCGGCCAGTAGCTGCGCGGCGGGATATAGACGCCGATCGCGCCCATGATCGGCTCGCCGATGAACGCGGCCACGCGCTGCGGCCCCAATTCCAGGATCTTGTCCTCGAGCCGGCGCGCGGCCAGCAGGCCGTACTCCTCCGGGTCCAGGTCGCCGCCGTCGCCGAAGCCGTAGGGCGGAGCGATATGGTGGATGTCGGGGATCGGCAGCCCGCCCTGGCGGTGCATGCCCTGCATGCCGCCGAGGCTGGCGCCGGCCATGGTGGTGCCGTGGTAGCCGTCGTGGCGGCCGATGAAGATGGTTTTCTGCGGCTGGTCCTGCACCGCCCAGAAGTGCCGCACCAGGCGCAGGATGGTGTCGTTGGCCTCGGAGCCGGAGTTGGTGAAGAAGGCATGGTCGAGGTCGCCGGGGGTCAGTTCGGCGAGTTTGGCGGCCAGGCGGATGGTGGGTTCGGTGGTGCACTGGAAGAAACTGTTGTAGTACGCCAGCCGTTCCATCTGCCGCGCGGCGGCCTGGCCGAGTTCCTTGCGCCCGTAGCCGACGTTGACGCACCACAGCCCGGCGAAGGCGTCGAGCAGCTGGTTGCCGTCGGCATCCCAGACGTAGGCGCCGTCGCCGCGGGTGAGGATGCGCGTACCTTTCTGGGCCAGTGCGGCGTTGTCGTTGAACGGGTGCAGGTGATGCGCCGCATCCAGGTCCTGCAGTGCCCGCGTCTGTCTCCGATCCATGTCCACTCCATGCGCGTTGCTGTGCCTATCGCTGTCGCTATGGCCGTTGTCATCGCTGCTCTTGCTGTCGCTTTGGCTTTGGCTTTGGCTTTGGCTTTGGCTTTGGCTGTTGCAATTGCTTTTGACTTACCGAAGTCAAGAACAAGAATGGCATGGCTGCATGGCGGCGATCCCTTCGGCCATTGCTGCATTGACCACGCGTATGCCGAATAGCAGCCTGGGAACTTGCTACCCAATATCATCGGCGCCTGTCCCCACCTTTGTTAAGGTCGGGAAGGCAGATAGGCCAGCCGGCCGGGCGGCGCCAAAAATGCGCGCAGCCAACTTTTGGGTCACAAGCCGTGCGCCGCAAGCTGCCCAAGCCGCTGCACCGCCACCGACACCGTCGGGTAGTCCAGCGAATTCTGCACCGACAGTTCCTGGAGCATGTTCAAGGTGAAGCGCAGGCTGCCGTCGTCGCGCTGCAACCACTGCTGCACCTTGGCCTCGGCATTGGCGCCCGGCAGCGCCAGGGCCTGCCCGGCCAACGCGCTGTGGTGCTTGGCCAGCTCGTCGCGCAGCACGCCGCGAGCCACCGCATGCCAGCGGCCGTTGACCTCCAGCGCATCGATCTGCTCGAAGATCCACGGCAGCTGCAAGGCCTCGCCGAGGCGGAAGTGCACCTTCGACACCTCCACCGGCTTGAGCTTGCGGGTGCGCGCCATCTCGATGATGTCGAACGCCGGCTCCAGGAAGCGCAGCTCCGACAGCTGCTGCGCCAGCGCCGCCGGCAGGCCCTTGTCCTGCCATTCCTGCACCAGCGCCTCATACAGCGGGCGCTGCACGTCCGGCAGCACGCCGGAAGCGACGCGGATGTCGTTGAACGGTTCGTGGTAGCGTTCCACCGCCGCGGTGATGCCCGGCATCGGGCCGGGACGGAACAGCAGCCAGCGCACGAACGCGCGCTGCAGTTTCCATATCACTTCCAGCGCATCGATCTGCACCGACTCGGGCACCTGCCCGTCCAGCGCGTCGATCTGCGTCCACAGCGCGCGTGCGTCCAGCGTCTCGCGGCCGATGGTGTACGCCTTGGCGACCTCGCCGATGCTGCGCCCGGTGTCTTCCTGCATACGCATCAGGAAGGTCGCGCCCATGCGGTTGACGGTGGTGTTGGTCACCGCGGTGGCGATGATCTCGCGCTTGAGCCGGTGCCGCTCCATCGCATCGGCGTACTTCTTCTGCAGCGGCTGCGGGAAGTAGCGCTGCAGTTCCTTGGACAGGTACGGGTCTTCGGGGATGTCCGATTCCAGCAACTGCTGGAACGCGACCAGCTTGGCGTAGGACAGCAGCACCGCCAGTTCCGGCCGGGTCAGGCCCTGGCCGCGCGCCTTGCGCGCGGAGATCTCCGCGTCCGAGGGCAGGTATTCGATCTGCCGATCGAGCAGTCCCTGCGCTTCCAGGGTGCGGATGAAGTGCTGCTTGGAGCCCAGGCGCTTGACGCTCATCCGCTCCATCAGGCTCAGCGCCTGGTTCTGGCGGATGTTGTCCCACAGCACCAGTTCGGCGACCTCGTCGGTCATCGACGCCAGCAGCGTGTTGCGTGCAGCCACGGTCAGCTTCTTGGCCTGCACCACGTCGTTGAGCAGGATCTTGATGTTGACCTCGTGGTCGGAGGTGTCCACGCCGGCCGAGTTGTCGATGAAGTCGGTGTTGAGCAGCAGCCCGGCCTGCGCGGCCTCGATGCGGCCGAGCTGGGTCAGGCCCAGGTTGCCGCCTTCGCCGACGATCCTGCAGCGCAGCTCGCCGCCGTTGACGCGCAGGCCGTTGTTGGCGCGGTCGCCGACGTCGCCATGGCTCTCGCTCGCCGCCTTGACGTAGGTGCCGATGCCGCCGTTCCAGAACAGGTCCACCGGCGCCTTGAGGATCGCGTTCATCAGCGCGTTCGGCGAGAGCTGCTTGACCCCCGCCTCCAGGCCCAGCGCCTCGCGCACCGGCGCGCTGATCTCGATCGACTTCAACGTGCGCGGATAGATGCCGCCGCCGGCGCTGATCAGCTTGGCGTCGTAGTCGGCCCAGCTGGAGCGCGGCAGCTTGAACAGGCGCTCGCGCTCGGCGAACGAGGCGGCCGCGTCCGGACTCGGATCCAGGAAGATGTGGCGGTGGTCGAACGCGGCCAGCAGGCGGATGTGCCTGGACAGCAGCATGCCGTTGCCGAACACGTCGCCGGACATGTCGCCGATGCCGACCACGCTGAAGTCCTCGCGCTGGCAGTCGCGGCCCAGCGCGCGGAAGTGGCGCTTGACCGATTCCCAGGCGCCGCGCGCGGTGATGCCCATGCCCTTGTGGTCGTAGCCGACCGAGCCGCCGGAGGCGAACGCGTCGCCGAGCCAGAAGCCGTGGTCGAGCGCCAGCCCGTTGGCGATGTCGGAGAACGTGGCGGTGCCCTTGTCGGCGGCGACCACCAGGTACGGATCGTCCTGGTCGTGGCGCACCACCTGCGGCGGCGCCACGATCCTGCCGCCGACGATGTTGTCGGTGATGTCGAGCAGGCCCTGGATGAACAGCTTGTAGCAGGCGATGCCTTCGGCCAGCACCGCGTCGCGGTCGCCGCCGACCGGCGCGCGCTTGCAGAAGAAGCCGCCCTTGGCGCCGACCGGCACGATCACCGTGTTCTTGACCATCTGCGCCTTGACCAGGCCCAGCACTTCGGTGCGGAAATCCTCGCGCCGGTCGGACCAGCGCAGGCCGCCGCGCGCCACCGCGCCGAAGCGCAGGTGCACGCCTTCCACGCGCGGGCCGTACACGAAGATCTCGCGGTAGGGGCGCGGCTTGGGCAGCTCCGGCACCTTGGCCGAGTCGAGCTTGAAGCCGATGCAGTGGCCCGGCTGGCCGTCCTTGCCGGTCTGGTAGTAGCTGGTGCGCAGGGTCGCCTGGATCACGCCCTTGAAGCTGCGCAGGATGCGGTCCTCGTCGAGGCTGGCGACCTGGTCGAACAGCTTCAGCAGCGCGGCGCCGGCCGCCTCCAGCTGTGCGGCGCGGTCGCCGCGGCGCGCGTCGATCACCGGCTGCAGCGCCTTCAGCGCGCCCTCGTCGCCGGCCGCCAGCAGGGTCAGCTGCGCCGACAAGGCGGCCTGGCCGTCGGCGATCTGCGCCTTGCTCTCGCTGCCGGTGGCCGGATCGAAGCGCGCCTCGAACAGTTCCACCAGCAGCCGCGCCAGCAGCGGATAGCGGCTGCAGGTCTCTTCCACGTAGGCCTGCGAGAACGGCACGCCGGTCTGCAGCAGGTACTTGCAGTAGCCGCGCAGGATCGCCACCTGGCGCCAGCCCAGCCCGGCGCCGACGATCAGGCGGTTGAAGCCGTCGTTCTCGGCATCGCCGCGCCAGATGCGCACGAACGCCTCGCACAGCGGCGCGTCGGCGCGGGCGACGTCGATGCTGCCGGCCAGCGGCTCCACTTCGAAGTCCTGGATGTACAGCAGCGTGCCGTCCACGGTAAGCCGGTACGGGCGCTCGGAGATCACCCGCAGGCCCAGGTTCTCCATCATCGGCAGCACGTCCGACAGCGGCAGGTCGTCGCGCTGGCGGTACAGCTTCAGGCGCAGGCTGTCGGCGCCGTCGCGGCGCAGCGACTGCAGGCTCAGGTGCAAGTCCTCGGGACCGCGCAACGCGGCCAGGCGCTCGACGTCGCGCGCGGCGATCTGCGCGGTCGATTCCTCGAGGTAGCCGGCCGGCAGCGCGCGGCCGTAGCTGGCCGCCAGGCGCAGGCCGTCGCGCTCGCCGCGGCTGGCCACCAGCGCCTCGCGCAGGTCGTCCTGCCAGTTGCGCAGCAGGTGCGCCAGGCGCGATTCCAGTTCGGTGGTGTCCAATTCCAGCGCCTCGCCGGGCTTGGGCCGCACGATCAGGTGCAGTTGCGCCAGCGGCGATTCGCCCAGCACCACGCTGGAGTCGATATATTCGCCGTGCAGCGCCTCCTTCAGCAGCGCCTCGATGCGCAGGCGCACGTCGGTGTTGAAGCGCTCGCGCGGCAGATAGACCAGCGCGGAGATGAAGCGGCCGTATTTGTCGCGGCGCAGGAACAGGCGGCTGCGCACCCGCTCCTGCAGGCCGAGGATGCCCATCGCGGTGCGGTACAGCTCTTCCTCGTTGGACTGGAACAGCTCCTCGCGCGGCAGCGTCTCCAGGATGTGGCGCAGCGCCTTGCCGCTGTGGCTGCTCGGGGTCAGCCCGGACTTGCGCATCACGTAGTCGTGGCGCTCGCGCACCAGCGGGATCTCCCACGGCCGACGGTTGTAGGCGCTGGAGGTGAACAGGCCGAGGAAGCGCTGCTCGGCGACGATGCGGCCCCTGGCGTCGAACTCCAGCACGCCGATGTAGTCCATGTAGCCGCTGCGGTGCACCCGCGAGCGCGCATTGGTCTTGGTCAGGATCAGCGCTTCCTTGATGCCGGACTCGCTGAGGCCGTGCGCGGCCAGCGTGCGCACCGGGCGCGCCGGGGACTTGTCGCGGCCGCGCAGCAGGCCCAGGCCGGTGTCCTCCAGCGGCGCCAGCACGTCTTCGCCGCCGTGCTTCTCCACCCGGTACTCGCGGTAGCCGAAGAAGGTGAAGTGATCGGCCGCGGCCCAGCGCACGAACTCCTGTGCCTCGCGCCGGCCCTTGTCGTCCACCGGCAGGCGCCGCGTGGTCAGGTCGTCGGCCAGGGTCAGCATCTTCTCGCGCATGCCGCTCCAGTCGCGCACGATGTTGCGCACCTCGCCGAGGATGCGCTGGATCGCCGCATCCACGCGCGGCATGTCCTCCGGCGGCTGCCGATCGATCTCCAGCAACATCAGCGACTCCGGCTTGCCTTCGCCGACCGTCTCCAGCGTGCCGCTCTTGTCGCGGCCCATGCGCAGCACCGGATGGCCGAGCACGTGCACGCCGATGCCCAGCTCCGACAGCGCCATGCTCACCGAATCCACCAGGAACGGCATGTCGTCGTTGACGATCTGCAGCACCGTGCGCGAGGACTCCCAGCCGTCCTGCTTCAGGCTCGGATTGAATACCCGCACGTTGACCGTGCCCGGCTTGCGCTTGCGCGCGAACTCCAGCATCGACGCCGCCAGCACCGCCCACTCCTGCGCGCTGTGGTGGGGGAACTCGTCCTCCTCCATGCGCTTGTAGAACGCCTCGACGAACGCCTGCGCCTGGGCCTGCCGCGCGGCCGGGTAGTGCTTGCGCAGCGCCGCGTACACCGGCTCCAGGCTGAAGCCGCCAGCGGCGGCGGCCGGCTCGGCGTCGATCACCCGCGCATTGGCGGCCGTGCGCGCCGCGCCGCGCTTGCCCGCGACCTGCTTGAGCGCAGGGGTCGCGGACGGCCGGCACGAGGCGGGAGCAGCCTTGGCGGCGGGCTTGGACGCGGACTTGCGGGAGGATCCGGCCGAGGACGTGCTGGAACGGGAAGCGCCTTGTTTGGGTTTCATAACGGGAAGCAACAACGATGCTCGTTGGGAAAGCCGGAATTGTACCGGTGGCGCGTTCAACTCCCTTGCTGCATGGCGCAAACCGGGATGGGGAGTGGCACGACGCACCACAACGGGCGACATCGCGCGGGCGCCATCGTCACGACGCCTTCACCATTCCCGGCAGAGCGTCGCCGGCGGCACGTGTGTCGCGATCGGCGCGCTGCTGTCAAGGCTGTTCCAATTCTAAACTGGACGGTATAGTCCACATTCATGAGCACCTCTCCGGCCCCCGCCTGCCTGCGCCAGGCGCGCGATCAGCGCGTGGTGTACGCCGCCGTGCGCGAACTGCTGGCCGAGGACGGCATGGACAGCGCGCAGACGCCGATGCAGCGCCTGGGCGAACGCCTGCAGCTGGCCGTGGCCGCCGGCCGACTGCGCCATGACGATCCGCACTTCATGGGCGAACTGCTGTTGAGCATGATCGTCGGGATGGATTTCGAGCGCCAGCGCTTGCATACCGCCCACCGCAGCGGCGCCGCCGCGCAGCGCGCCTGGGCCGAATTCGCCGTCGTCGGTTTCCTGCGCGCGTTTGCCGCGCGCCCTTCCCTTTCGTTTTCAAAACCAGACCGGAGCACCGCCCGATGACCTCCCCGTTGCGTTCTCTCGCCCTGGCCTGCGCCGTCGTGGTGGCGCTCGCGTCCTGCAAGAAAAAAGAGGAACAGCAGGCCATGCCGCCACCGGAAGTGGGCGTGCTGGACGCCAAGCCGCAGTCGCTGCCGCTGCAGCGCGAACTGGTCGGGCGCCTGTCCGCGTACCGCAGCGCCGACGTGCGCGCACGCGTGGCCGGGGTGCTGGAGAAGCGGCTGTACACCGAGGGCACCGACGTCAAGGAAGGCCAACCGCTGTTCCGGATCGATCCGGCGCCACTGCGCGCCGCGCTGGCCTCGGCGCAGGGCCAGCTAGCCTCGGCCGAAGCGACCTATGCCAACGCCAAGATCGCCGCCGGCCGCGCGCGCAGCCTGGCGCCGCAGGCCTACGTGTCCAAGTCGGACCTGGACACCGCCGAGGCCACCGAGCGCACCTCGGCGGCGGCGATGCAGCAGGCGCGCGCCGCGGTGGAGACCGCGCGCATCAACCTGGGCTACGCCGCCGTCGCCGCGCCGATCGCCGGCCGCGCCGGCAAGCAGCAGGTCACCGAAGGCGCGCTGGTCGGCCAGGGCGACACCACCCTGCTGACCACGATCGACCAGCTCGACCCGCTGTACGTGAACTTCTCGATGAGTTCGGACGAACTGGCGCAGCTGCGCCAGGCGCAGGCACAGGGCAGCGTAGCGCTGAACGCCGAAGGCAAATCGACCGTCCAGGTCAAGCTCGGCGACGGCAGCACCTACGCCCAGTCCGGCACCCTGGACTTCTCCGACACCGCGGTCGACCCGGCCACCGGCTCGGTGACCCTGCGCGCGCTGCTGCCGAACCCGGACCGCGTGCTGCTGCCGGGCGCCTTCGTCAGCTTCGCCGCCAATCTCGGCCAGCGCAACAACGCCTACCTGATTCCGCAGCAGGCGATCCAGCGCGACGCCAAGGGCGCTTATGCGCTGGTGGTCGGCAAGGACGGCAAGGTGGCGCGCAAGGACGTGGCGACGGTCGGCCAGCAGGCGAACCAGTGGATCGTCGGCTCCGGCCTGCAGGCCGGCGACCAGGTCATTGTCAGCGGCCTGCAGAAGGCCAAGGAAGGCGCCCCGGCCAAGGCCACCCCGTGGACGCCGGACGCCCCCGGCCAGGACCCGAACCAGCCCCAGGGCGGCGCCGTAGCGCAGGGCCAGGGCCAGGCCGCCGCGCCGCAGGCCCAGCAGGCCACCGGCCAAGCACAGGCCGCAGCGGACGGCGCCACGCCGGCCGCCGCGGCCGATTCCAAGCCCAAGCAGCAGTAACGGACCCCCGCCATGCCTAAGTTCTTCATCGAACACCCGGTCTTCGCCTGGGTGGTGGCGATCCTGATCTCGCTCAGCGGCGTGATCGCCATCCTCAACCTCGGCGTCGAGTCCTATCCCTCGATCGCGCCGCCGCAGGTCACCGTCACCGCGACCTACCCCGGCGCCAGCGCCAGCACCACCGAGCGCGCGGTCACCCAGGTGATCGAGCAGCAATTGACCGGCATCGACCACCTGCTGTACTTCAGCTCGTCGTCGTCCTCCAGCGGCACCGCGACCATCACCCTGACCTTCGAGACCGGCACCAACGCCGACATCGCGCAGGTGCAGGTGCAGAACAAGGTGTCGCTGGCGACGCCGCGCCTGCCCTCGGAAGTGACCGCGCAGGGCGTGGTGGTGGCCAAGGCCAACGCCGGCTTCCTGGCCGTGCTCGCGCTGCGCTCGGAGAACCCCTCGGTCGACCGCGACGCGCTCAACGACATCGTCGGCTCGCGCGTGCTGGAGCAGATCTCGCGCGTGCCCGGCGTCGGCAGCACCCAGCAGTTCGGCGCCGAATACGCGATGGACATCTGGCTCAACCCGGAGAAGCTGCAGGGCTACCACATGTCCGCGGCGGACGTGTACAACGCCATCGGCGCGCAGAATGTGCAGTTCGCGGCCGGCTCGATCGGTTCGGATCCGGCCCCGACCGGGCAATCGTTCACCGCCACGGTCTCGGCCGAAGGCCGCTTCAGCTCGCCCGAGCAGTTCGAGAACATCATCCTGCGCGCGGACGGCAACGGCACCGTGGTGCGCCTGAAGGACGTGGCGCGGGTGGCGTTCGGTCCGACCAGCTTCGGCTTCGACACCCAATACAACGGCAAGCCCACCGGCGCGTTCGCGATCCAGCTGCTGCCGGGCGCCAACGCGCTCAGCGTGTCCGAGGCGGTCAAGGCCAAGATGGACGAACTCCAGCCCAGCTTCCCGCAGGGCGTGAGCTGGTTCACCCCGTACGAGAGCACCACCTTCGTCAGGATCTCGATCGAGGAAGTGGTCAAGACCCTGGTCGAGGCGATCGTGCTGGTGTTCCTGGTGATGCTGGTGTTCCTGCAGAACTTCCGCGCCACCATCATCCCCACCCTGGTGATCCCGGTGGCGCTGCTGGGCACCTTCCTGGGCATGTGGGTGATCGGCTTCTCCATCAACCAGCTGACCCTGTTCGCGATGGTGCTGGCGATCGGCATCGTGGTCGACGACGCGATCGTGGTGATCGAGAACGTCGAACGCATCATGTCCGAGGAGCACCTGGCGCCGAAGCCGGCCACGCAGAAGGCGATGACCCAGATCACCGGCGCGGTGGTGGCGATCACCGTGGTGCTGGCGGCGGTGTTCATCCCCTCGGCGATGCAGCCCGGCGCGGCCGGCGCGATCTACAAGCAGTTCGCGATCACCATCGCCATGGCGATGGCGTTCTCGGCGTTCCTGGCGCTGAGCTTCACCCCGGCGCTGTGCGCGGCGTTCCTGAAGGCCACCCACAACGACAACCCGAACTGGGTCTACCGCACCTTCAACAAGTACTACGACAGGCTCGCGCACCGCTACGTCGGCGCGGTCGGCGGCACCATCGGCCGCGCGCCGCGCTGGATGGCGGTGTTCGCGTTGCTGGTGGTGCTATGCGGCTTCCTGTTCATGCGCATGCCGGGCAGCTTCCTGCCGGAGGAGGACCAGGGCTTCGCGCTGGCGATCGTGCAGCTGCCGCCGGGCGCCACGGTGGGCCGCACCAACGAGGTGTTCACGCAGATGCGCGGCGTGCTCGAGCAACAGAAGGCCGTGGAAGGCATGCTGCAGGTGGCCGGCTTCAGCTTCCTGGGCCGCGGCGAGAACGTGGGCATGGGCTTCATCCGCCTCAAGCCATGGGCCGATCGCGACATCACCGCCGGGGACCTGATCCAGCAACTGAACGGAATGTTCTACGGCATCAAGGGCGCGCAGATCTTCGTGGTCAACCTGCCCACGGTGCAGGGCCTGGGCCAGTTCGGCGGCTTCGACATGTGGCTGCAGGACCGTACCGGCGCCGGCGAGGAAGCGCTGTTGCAGGCGCGCAACATCCTGCTGGGCAAAGCCGCCGCGCGCCAGGACGCGCTGGCCGGGGTTCGCCCCAACGACCTGGAGAACGCGCCGCAGTTGCAGCTGAGCGTGGACCGCGTGCAGGCGCAATCGATGGGCCTGTCGGTCAGCGACATCTACCAATCGATCCAGATGATGCTGGCGCCGGTGTACGTCAACGACTTCTTCTACGAGGGCCGCATCAAGCGCGTCAACCTGCAGGCCGACGCACCGTACCGTACCGGCCCGGAGTCGCTGCGCAACTTCTACGTGGCCAGCAGCAGCGCCACCGACAGCAACGGCCTGCCGCAGATGATCCCGCTGAGCACGGTGGTGAAGTCGGACTGGGTCTACAGCTCGCCGTCGCTGAGCCGCTACAACGGCTACTCGGCGGTCAACGTGGTCGGCAACCCGGCCGCAGGCGGCAGTTCCGGCCAGGCGATGAGCGCGATGGAGGACATCGTCAACAACGACCTGCCGCCGGGCTTCGGCTTCGACTGGAGCGGCATGTCCTACCAGGAGATCATCGCCGGCAACACCGCCACGCTGCTGCTGGCGCTGTCGATCGTGGTCGTGTTCCTGTGCCTGGCGGCGCTGTACGAGAGCTGGTCGATCCCGGTCTCGGTGCTGCTGGTGGTGCCGATCGGCGTGCTCGGCGCGATCGCCTTCTCGCTGCTGCGCGGCCTGCCCAACGACATCTACTTCAAGATCGGCCTGATCACGGTGATCGGCCTGGCGGCGAAGAACGCGATCCTGATCGTGGAGTTCGCGGTGGAGCAGCGCGCGGCGGGCAAGACCCTGCGCGAGGCCGCCACCGAGGCGGCGCACCTGCGCTTCCGCCCGATCCTGATGACCTCGTTCGCGTTCATCCTCGGCGTGCTGCCAATGGCGATCTCCACCGGCGCCGGCGCCAACGCGCGCCACTCGATCGGCACCGGCGTGATCGGCGGCATGGTGTTCGCCACCGTGCTCGGCGTGCTGTTCATCCCGCTGTTCTTCGTGGTGGTGCGGCGCATGCTCGGCGACAAGCTGGACGAGCCGTCGAAGGAATACGCGGCGCTGCAGCAGGAAGGACAGAACCGGAACCAGCCGGATCGGTGAGGAGTTCGGGACTCGGGACCTGGGACTCGAAAAGCCTAAGAGCTATAAAGCGAAAAAGCGGCCGGGAAGGCCGCTTTTTCGCTTCTCTCAAGTCTAGAACCGCTCGTTGCAGCTCAGCGTTATGACTCAGGTCCCGAGTCCCGCGCCTCAACGCAACCCAGTCTCGTTGCGGGCGATCACCAGACGCTGGATTTCAGACGTGCCCTCGTAGATCTCGGTGATCTTGGCATCGCGGAAGTAGCGCTCCAGCGGCATTTCCTTCGAATAGCCCATGCCGCCGTGGATCTGCACCGCCTGGTGGGTGATCCACATCGCCGCCTCGGAGGCGGTCAGCTTGGCCACCGAGGCTTCGGTGGTGAAGCGCTGGCCCTGCCCCTTGACCCACGCCGCGCGCAGCGTCAGCAGCAGCGACGCGTCGAGCTTGCACTTCATGTCGGCGATCTTGGCCTGGGTCATCTGGAACGCGCCGATCGGCGAATCGAATGCCTTGCGCTCCTTCACGTAGTCCAAGGTGGCCTGGTAGGCGGCGCGGGCGATGCCGATGGATTGCGAGGCGATGCCGATGCGGCCGGCATCGAGCACGCTCATCGCGATCTTGAAGCCCTCGCCCGGCTTGCCCAGGACCTGGTCCGGGGTCGCCACGTAGTCCTGGAACTCGATCTCGCAGGTGGCCGAGGCGCGGATGCCGAGCTTGGGCTCGGTCTTGCCGCGGTGGAAGCCGGGCTTGTCGGTGTCGACGACGAACGCGGTGATGCCGCGCGCGCCCTGCTCCGGATCGGTGACCGCGAACAGCACGATGTACTTGGCGACCGGGCCGGAGGTGATCCAGCTCTTCTTGCCGTTGATCACGAAGCTGCCGTCGTCCTGGCGCACCGCCCGGCAACGCATCGCGGTGGCGTCGGAGCCGGACTGCGGCTCGGTCAGCGCGAACGCGCCGATATGGCTGCCGCCGGCGATCGCGCGCACGTAGGTCTGCTTCTGCGCCTCGTTGCCGTGCTTCAGGATGCCGACGCAGAACAGCGAGTTGTTGACCGAGACGATGGTGGAATGGGCGGCGTCGCCGGCGGCGATCTCGACCATCGCCAGCACGTAGGCGATCGGGTCCATGCCCGCCCCGCCGTATTCCTCCGGCACCTCGATGCCCATCAGCCCGTTCTCGCCGAGCAGGCGGATGTTCTCCAGCGGGAACTCGCCGGTGCGGTCGTGGTGCTCGGCGCTCGGCGCGATCCGTTCCTGGGCGATGCGTCGCGCCACGTCCTGGATCATCAATTGCTCTTCAGTAAAGCTGAAATCCACGTAGAACCCCTCCCGGGCTATCTGGTGCGCCATTGTAGCGGCCCAAACCATACGCAGGCGTGCGCACGACTTGACCGCGGTCCGTCCGCGGCACCAGAATATCTCTATATCGCGATAGGAAGATATTATGGATCTGGAAGACTGGTCGACCCGGCTCAAGGTGTTCGCCGATGCGACCCGCGTGCGCCTGCTGGCGCTGCTGGAGCAGGAAGAGCTGACCGTGGCCGAGCTGTCGGCGATCACCCGGCTGGCGCAACCGCGCGTCTCCACCCACCTGGCCAAGCTGAAGGAGGCCGGGCTGGTGCGCGACCGCCGCGCCGGCGTGTCGGCCTACTACCGCTTCGACGAGGCGCAGCTGGACCCGGCGCAGCGCGCGTTGTGGCTGGCGCTGAGCACCGGCAGCGACGACCCGCTGCTGCGCCAGGACGCCGAGCGCGTGGCCGCGGTGCTGGCCAACCGCGCCGCCGACCAGAACTGGGCCGACTCGGTGGCCGGCGACATGGAGCGCCACTACTCGCCCGGGCGCACCTGGGAAGCGCTGGCGCGCACCGCGCTGCCGCTGCTGGAGACCGGCGACGTGCTCGACATCGCCTCCGGCGACGGCGTGCTGGCCGAACTGGTCGCCCCGCATGCGCGCCGCTACGTGTGCATCGACACCAGCGCGCGGGTGGTGGCCGCGGCCAGCGAGCGCCTGCGCCGGCTGGGCAACGTGGAAGTGCGCGAGGGCGACATGCACGCGCTGCCGTTCGCCGCGGCCAGCTTCGACCTGGTGGTGATGATGCATGCGCTGACCTACGCGGCCAAGCCGGCGCAGGCGGTGGCCGAATCGGCGCGAGTGCTGCGCCCCGGCGGGCGCCTGCTGCTGTGCAGCCTCGCCCGCCATGAACACAAGGCCGCGGTGCACGCCTACGGCCACGTCAACCTGGGCTTCGCGTCCAAGGAACTGCGCAAGTTCGTGCACAAGGCCGGGCTGGAGGTGTCCAGCCTGGAGACCGTGACCCGCGAGAAGCGCCCGCCGCATTTCGAGGTGGTGTCGTTGATCGCGGCCAAGCCGGAGGCGTCGGGACGCGGGACGCGGGACCCGGGACCCGGAAACGCCAGAGCCGAAGCGGGAGCAAGGCCATGAGTACATCCGCTCTCGACCGAGTCCCCAGTCCCGAGTCCCGAGTCCCGGGCCCACCCTGGCTGCACCCCCAGCGCACGCAGCAACTCCTGCAGGCCTTGACCGAGCGCATCCTGATCATCGATGGCGCGATGGGCACCATGATCCAGCGCCACGATCTGCAGGAGGCCGACTACCGCGGCGAGCGCTTCGCCGCCGGCTACGACGGCGCGCAGGCCGGGCACGTGCACGGCCCGGGCTGCGACCACGCGCCGCAGGGCCACGACCTGAAGGGCAACAACGACCTGCTGCTGCTGTCGCGGCCGGAAGTGATCGCCGGCATCCACCGCGCCTACCTCGATGCCGGCGCCGACCTGCTCGAGACCAACACCTTCAACGCCACCTCGATCAGCCAGGCCGACTACCACCTGGAGCACCTGGTCTACGAGCTCAACAAAGCCGGCGCACGCGTGGCGCGCGATTGCTGCGATGCGGTCGAGACGCTCACCCCGGACAAGCCGCGCTTCGTCATCGGCGTGCTCGGCCCGACCAGCCGCACCGCCTCGATCAGCCCCGACGTCAACGATCCCGGCTTCCGCAACACCAGCTTCGACGAACTGCGCGGCACCTACCGCGAAGCGGTCGAGGGCCTGATCGATGGCGGCGCCGACACGCTGATGGTGGAGACCATCTTCGACACGCTCAACGCCAAGGCGGCGCTGTACGCGATCGAGGAAGTGTTCGACGCGCGCGGCGGGCGGCTGCCGGTGATGATCTCCGGCACCATCACCGACGCTTCCGGGCGCACCCTGTCCGGACAGACCGCCGAAGCGTTCTACGCCTCGGTGGCGCACGGCCGGCCGCTGTCGGTGGGGCTGAACTGCGCGCTCGGCGCCAACGACCTGCGCCCGCACGTGGAGACGCTGGCGCGGATCGCCGACGGCTACGTCAGCGCGCATCCCAATGCCGGCCTGCCCAACGCCTTCGGCGAGTACGACGAAACCCCCGAGGAAATGGCGGCGACGCTGAAGGAATTCGCCGAATCCGGACTGCTGAACCTGGTCGGCGGCTGTTGCGGCACCACCCCGGCGCACATCCAGGCGATCGCCGAGGCGGTGCGCGGGCTGCGTCCGCGCACGCCGCTGGCAGCGCAGGCACAGGCGGCCTGAGATGAGGCTGCATCCGCTGCCGCTTCACGCATTCGCGGGGCGCGCCGCCTGCGCCGCACCGGCCGCCGGCGCACGCGCGTCCACCGCCACGATCCTGCAAGGCTGAGCCCATGTCCGCCCGCATTACCCGCCTGTCCGGCCTGGAGCCGTTGCTGCTGACCCCGGACCTGCTGTTCGTCAACGTCGGCGAGCGCACCAACGTCACCGGCAGCGCGCAGTTCCGCAAGCTGGTCAAGGAGGAGCGCTACGAGGAAGCGGTGGACGTGGCGCGCCAGCAGGTCGCCAGCGGCGCGCAGATCCTCGACGTCAACATGGACGAGGGCCTGATCGATTCGGAGAAGGCGATGACCCGCTTTCTCAACCTGATCATGTCCGAGCCGGACATCGCGCGCATCCCGATCATGGTCGACTCCTCCAAGTGGAGCGTGATCGAGGCCGGGCTGAAGTGCCTACAGGGCAAGAGCGTGGTCAACTCGATCTCGCTGAAGGAAGGCGAAGCGGTGTTCGTCGAGCACGCGCGCAAGGTGCTGCGCTACGGCGCCGCCGCGGTGGTGATGGCGTTCGACGAGCAGGGCCAGGCCGACACCTGCGCGCGCAAGGTGGAGATCTGCGGCCGCGCCTACCGGATCCTGACCGAGCAGGTCGGCTTCCCGCCGGAAGACATCCTCTTCGACCCCAACATCTTCGCCGTGGCCACCGGCATCGAGGAGCACGACAACTACGCGGTGGACTTCATCGAGGCCACCCGCATCATCCGCCAGACCCTGCCGCACTGCCACGTGTCCGGCGGCGTGTCCAACGTGTCGTTCTCGTTCCGCGGCAACGAGACCGTGCGCCAGGCGATCCACTCGGTGTTCCTGTACCACGCCATCGCCGCGGGCATGGACATGGGCATCGTCAACGCCGGCGGCATGCCGATCTACGACGACCTGGACCCGGACCTGCGCGAGCGCGTGGAGGACGTGATCCTCAACCGCCGCCGCGACGGCACCGAGCGCCTGCTGGAGATCGCCGAGCGCTACAAGGGCAAGAAAGGCCAGAGCAGCGTCGAGGACCTGAGCTGGCGCGACAAGCCGGTGCGCGCGCGGCTGGCGCATGCGCTGGTGCACGGCGTGGACGCCTACGTGGAACTCGATACCGAGGAAGCGCGGCAGCAGTCCACGCGCCCGCTGGACGTGATCGAAGGCCCGCTGATGGACGGCATGAACGTGGTCGGCGACCTGTTCGGCGCCGGCAAGATGTTCCTGCCGCAGGTGGTCAAGTCGGCGCGGGTGATGAAGAAGGCGGTGGCCTACCTGCTGCCGTACATCGAGGCGGAGAAGCTGCGCAGCGGCGACACCGGCAAGTCCAACGGCAAGATCGTCATGGCCACGGTCAAGGGCGACGTGCACGACATCGGCAAGAACATCGTCGGCGTGGTCCTGGCCTGCAACAACTTCGAGGTGATCGACCTGGGGGTGATGGTGCCGACCCAGACCATCCTCGACCGCGCGCGCGCCGAGAACGCCGACATCATCGGCCTGTCCGGGCTGATCACCCCGTCGCTGGAGGAGATGAGCCACGTCGCCCGCGAGATGCAGCGGCAGGGGTTCTCGATGCCGCTGCTGATCGGCGGCGCCACCACCTCGCGCGCACACACCGCGCTGAAGATCGACCCGCACTACGCGGCGCCGACGGTGTGGGTCAAGGACGCCTCGCGCGCGGTCGGCGTGGCGCAGTCGCTGATCTCCAAGGACCTGCGCGCCGCCTTCGTCGCCGCCAACGACACCGACTACGCCGAGATCCGCCAGCGCCACAAGAACCGCGGCGACGCCAAGCGCCTGGTGTCGCTGGAGAAGGCGCGCGCGCAGCGCTTCGACGGCGGCTGGGACGCCTACACCCCACCGGCGCCGCGCCAGCCGGGCCTGCACGTGTTCGACGACTACCCGCTGCCGGAACTGATCGACCTGATCGACTGGACCCCGTTCTTCCAGGCCTGGGAACTGGCCGGCAAGTTCCCGGCGATCCTCAGCGACGTGGTGGTCGGGCAGCAGGCCAGCGACCTGTACCGCGACGCGCGGGCGATGCTCAAGCGCATCGTCGGCGAGAAGTGGCTGACCGCCAAGGCCGTGTTCGGGTTATGGCCGGCGAATGCGGTCGGAGACGACGTGGAGGTGGTGTTGGGGCGGGACACGGGACTCGGGACACGGGACCCGGAAACACCTATTTCGACCGGCAGCACTTCAACGGATAGCTCTGCCGAGTCCCGAGTCCCGAGTCCCGAGTCCCGGCACCTCCTGCACTTCCTGCGCCAGCAGGTCGACAAACCCATCGAGCGTCCCGATTTCTGCCTGGCCGATTTCATCGCGCCCAAGGACAGCGGCAGGCAGGACTGGATCGGCGCGTTCGCGGTCACCGCCGGCATCGGCATCGAGCCGCACGTGGCGCGATTCGAAGCGGCGCACGACGACTACAACGCGATCCTGCTCAAGGCACTGGCCGATCGCCTGGCCGAGGCTCTGGCCGAACGCCTGCACCAGCGCGTGCGCCGCCAATTCTGGGGCTACGCCGACGACGAGGCGCTGGACAACGACGCCCTGATCGCCGAGAAGTACCGCGGCATCCGCCCTGCCCCCGGCTATCCGGCCTGCCCCGAGCACAGCGAGAAGAAGACCCTGTTCGCGCTGCTCGAGGCCGAGCGCAACGCCGGCATGGCGCTGACCGAGAGCTTCGCGATGCTGCCGACCGCGGCGGTGTCCGGCTACTACTTCAGCCATCCGCAGAGCCAGTACTTCGTGGTCGGGCGCCTGAGCAAGGAACAGGTCGCCGACTACGCGCGGCGCAAGGGCGTGCCGCTGCTGCAGGCCGAGCGCTGGCTGGCCTCGAACCTGGACTACGACCCGGAGTGAGCCGCGGCCGGCCCGCGCAACGCATCGGTTCCGGCCGCCCGCGCGCAGCCAGCGCAATGCAGTCCATGCACAACGCCTCCAGGCCATCGGAACGGTCCCCATGAAGATCGTGGTCACCGGCAGCAGCGGCCGCATCGGCCGCGCGATCCACATCCGCCTGTCGCGGCAGCACCGCGTCGACGGCTTCGACAGCGCGCCCTCCTCCACCGCCGCCTGGGTCGGCGACCTGGCCGACGGCGCGCTGCTGGCGCGCGCGCTGCAGGGCGCGGACGCGGTGGTGCACACCGCGGCGCTGCATGCGCCGCACGTGCCGCACGTCGGCGCGGCCAGATTCCGCCAGGTCAACGTCGACGGCACCCGCCGCGTGCTCGATGCGGCGAGCGCGGCCGGCGTCGGCCGCATCGTCTTCACCAGCACCACCGCGCTGTACGGCAGCGCCGCCAGCCCCGCCGACACCGCGGCCTGGGTCGACGAAGACCTGCCGCCGCAGCCGCAGACCATCTACCACCACACCAAGCTGGAAGCCGAGGCGCTGCTGCGCGAGGCGGCCGCCCAGGGCGGGCCGAGCGTGCGCATCCTGCGCATGTCGCGCTGCTTCCCCGAGCCGGCCAATCTGATGGCGGTGTTCCGCCTGCACCGCGGCATCGACGCGCGCGACGTCGCCGACGCGCACGCCGCGGCGCTGCTCCATGCCGGCCCGGCCGCGGCGACCTTCGTCGTCTCCGGCGCCACGCCGTTCCTGCGCGAGGATTGCCAGGCGCTGCACCTCGACCCGCAGGCGCTGCTGCGGCAGCGCGCGCCGCGGCTGGTCGACGCGTTCCGGCAGCGCGGCTGGCCGCTGCCGACGCGAATCGACCGCGTCTACTCGGCGCAGCAGGCACTGCAGGCACTGGACTGGCGACCACGCCACGGCTTCGAGGAGGTGCTGGCGCAGTACGACCGGCACGTCCCGGAGGTCCTGCCGCCCGGCGACGGCGAGCCTGCGCGCGAGTGAGCGCGCGGCGGCACGGGCGTAGTCTGGTGCTCCAAACTCCGCGAGGCGCTTCGCGCCGGACCCTCACCCCAACCCCAACCCCAACCCTTCTCCCGAGGGGAGAGGGGCTCGCGGCTGTTCCTTCTCCCGTCAGGACCATGGCCCCCTTTTGGGGGAAAGGTGCCCCGCAGGGCGGATGAGGGTACGGGCGCAGCCCCGTGCATCCAAATTCCGCGAGTCGCTGCGCGCCGGACCCTCACCCCAACCCCTCTCCCGGGGGAGAGGGGCTTACGGCCGCTCAGCGCAACAGCACCGACACGCCGAGGCCGCCCTGCCAGTCCGAGCTCGGCGCGGACAAGCCGCGCAGCACCGACAGGTCCAGCTGCACGCGCTCGGCGATCAACCAGGTCAGCCCGGTGCCGAGCGCGCACATCTCGTCCTCGCCGCCGCCGATGCCGGCTTCGGCATAGGCGCTGAGGTCGCCCTGCGCATAGAAGGTATAGCTCGGCGACACGGTCCAGCCGTGGCCGTCGTCGCTGTCGCTGAGGTTGGCGTACAGCGCGACGTTGCGCCCGCCCTCCAGGTCCCAGCCGGCGCTGACGCCGAGATCGTAGCGGTGCCCGTCGTCGCCGTACGGCGCACGTCCCACCGGCACCGCGGCGGTGCCGAGCACGGCCCAGGAAAACGCGTCGCTGTTGCTCGGCAGCGCCCATTTCAGGCCGACGCGGGCATCGCCGCCGCCATGCCCGCGGAAATCCTCACCGGTGCCGCGCACGCGCTGCCAGACCTGGCTGTCGATGGCCAATTGCAGTTCCGCCTGCGCGCTCAGGCCGATCCGCAGGCGGCTGTCGGCCACGTATTCGGTGCTGCGCACGCCGCCGCTGCGGTCGTAGGTCACGTCCGACAGCGCCTGCTCCCAGGCGACGCCGCCGGCCGGCAGGGTCTGCGACGCGAAGCCGATGCCGGGGCGGTCGAACGTCGGCGCGTCGTCGGCGCAGGCGGCTCCGGCCGGACCCAGGCCGCCGAGCAAGAGCAGCGCGCAACGCAGGGGCGCGCGATGAAGGCGGACGTTCGCGCGCAGCGCGCCAGCGGGAATACGGGTGGTCATGGGCCGCCTCCGGGAGATTGGGCGACGCCGCAGGTCACGGCGTCGCGCTCGATTCTGCCTGCACCGCCTTGACGTGCGCAGTGAAGCTCGGCAACAGCACCCGGTTGCCGTAGCCGCTGAGGTGATCGGCATCGAAGAACAGCGGACGCCCGTCGCGCAGGCCAGCGCAACGCGTGGGCTCGCACAGCGCCGGCAACGGATCCCACACCGATGCGTGCGGCAGCCGCGCGGCGATGCGCTGCAGGCGCTGCAGCACCGGCGCGCGGTAGCGCTGCATCGTGTCGCGCGGGATCTGCGTGCCGCGCGCGCAGATCGCATTGCCGCGATTGAACCAATCGGAACAGCGATACGGCGGCGCGCGCAGCAACGGCTTCGGCGCTTCGAACACGATGCGCACGCCGCGCTGCGCCAGCGGCTGCAGCAGCGCGACCGCCGCCTCCTCGCCGGCAGCGCGCACCGCCTGCGCCTGCGCACCGTCCTGCTCGGCCATCACCGCCGCCTCGTCGAACAGCTGCGTCTGCTCGGCCAGGCGCAGCAAGCGCAGCGCCGGCAGGAACAGCACATCGCCGTCGCGCGCATGCGCGGCGACATCGGCCAGGGTGCTGCGCTCGTAGGCCTGGCACCCGGCGTGCGTCGCCTGCCAGGCCTGCAGGCCGACGATGGGGCAGCCGCCGACGCCGTACAGGCGCACCGCGACACCGCTCTGCAGCGCGAACCGGCGCAGCAATTCGTTGTAGGCCAGCGCATGCGAATCGCCGGCGACGAACAGTTGGGTCGGCGTGCGCGGCGTCTCCAGGCCGCCGTCGCGCAGGTCGCAGTCGCCGCGCTCGAACAGCTTGGCGCTGCCGACCTGCAGGTCCGCCCGTCCGGTCTTCAGCGTGCAGCGCGGGAACTCCTTGCGCATGCCCTTGGCATAGGCGTACCACTCCAGCGGATGCCGGCTCACCGTGCTCAGCGAGTAGTAGCGCTGCGTGTCCAGCAGCACCGCATGCACCCCGGCGGCAAGCAGGATCAGGCCCAGCCCGGCGGCGATGGTCCGCGCCGGCGTGCGCGTCTTGCCGATGCGGCCGCTGCGCCATGGCAGTTCCACCCAGCGGTACGAGGCGATCGCCAGCGCCGCCACCAGCAGCAGCGCCAGCGCCTTGGCCAGCGCCGACTCCAGGCCCACGGTCCAACGGAACAGCACGAACACCGGCCAATGCCACAGGTACAGCGAATAGGAGACGCGGCCGATCGCCACCACCGCGCGCTGCGACAACGCCCGCTTGATCCAGCCGGCGGGCGCGCCGTGCAACAGCGCCAGCAGGCCCAGCGTGCCCAGCACCGGCCACAGGCCGTCGGGCCACGGCGACTGGCCCGGCCGCGCGCGCCACAGCCCGTAGCCGACCGCGGCCAACGCCAACGCCAGCAGCGGCGAGCGCCAGTGCCAGGTCGCGCGCGACGCCACCGCGCCGCGCTCGAAGCGGCCGCTCAGCGCCAGGCCCTGGTACAGCAGCACGCCGCTGCCCAGCTGCCAGAAGCGCGCGCTGGTCAGGTAGAACGCATCGCCGGCCTCGCCGCCGCCGCGGCTGCGCAGCAGCGCGTAGGCCAGCGATGCGGCCGAGGCGAGCGCCACCAGCAGCGTGGACCAGATGCGGCCACGGCCGCCGCGGTTCCAGGCCAGGAACAGTAGCGGGAACAGCAGGTAGAACTGCTCCTCCACGCCCAGCGACCAGGTATGCGTGTACGGATTGAACTCGGCCTTCGGCGAGAAGTAATCGTTGTCGCTGGCGGCCAGCACCCAGTTGCTGAGGCCGACGAAGGCCATGCGCCCGGTCTTGGCGCTGGTCTCGCTCAGCCAGGAGTCGGGAATGAACAGGCCGCTGGCCAGTGCGGTCGCCAGCAGGCACGCCACCAGCGCCGGCGCGATACGGCGCAGGCGCCGCGCGTAGAACTGCGCGAACACGCCCCAGCTGCCGGCGGCCGGCAAGCGCTGCAGCGAGGCGCTGACCACGAAGCCGGAGATCACGAAGAACACGTCGACGCCGGTGAAGCCGCCCGGCAGCCAGGCCGGATCCAGGTGATAGGCGATGACCGCCAGCACCGCGAGCGCGCGCAGCCCATCGACATGCGGCAGATAGCCGCGCGCATGCGCGTGCGGCGGCGTGTGCAGGCGATCGGTCCCTGCGTTCCCCGTCCCTGGGACAGCCATGCCTACCAGACCAGGTCGTCGGGGATCTGGTACTTCGGATCGGCGTAGGGATCTTCTTCGGCCGTGGCGTTGGGGTCCACCCGCAACGCCACCGATGCCGGGAAGATCGCCTCGGCCTGATCCAGCAGGGCCGCCGTGACCAGCAGGTAGCGGCCGTTCTGCTGCAGCACGCCCAGCTCGCCGGCGTTGAGCGCCTTGAGCTGGCCGGCGGTCACGTAGATGCGCTTGATCTTGCCGCCATACGGGAAATGCCGGGCGATGTCGGACTCGGCGTGGTTCAGCGCCTGGTCCTTGAGCAGTTCGTCGAGCTTGGCCCGCGCTTCGCGGCGCAGCCGCGCCTGCTCCTGCTTCAGCCGCTCGGCCTCGATGCGCTCGTCCTTCTCGCGCTGCGCACGGATCGCATAGGCCTTGGCCAGATCGATGTCCTCGCGCGAACGCGGCGGCCGTGCAGAATGCGGCCGTGCCGGCGGCTGGCCAGGCGCGCCCTGCGGCCGGCCCGCACCCTGCGGACGGCCGCGGCCGTCACCCGCCGCATGCGGACGCGCGGCGCCGTCGCCACGCGGACGGCCGGCGCCGTCATGCGCGCGCGCGCCGCCGGGCTTGCCGGCGACGTGCGGACGTTCGCCACGCGCGCCTGACGGCTTGTGGCCATGCGCCGGATGCTGGCCGGGCCGCCCTCGCGACGGCTGCGCGGGCGTGGCGTTGCGCTCTGGGCGTTCGGGTTTCGGCACGGGCTTGAAGCCCAGGCCCAGCAGCTGGTCGCGGAGGGTATCGCTCATCGTGGCAGGATCGGAATCGGTTCTATATCAATAATGCGGAGGGGGTGGTTCGTCGGCGGCATCGGCATACAGCGTGCTGCGCACCTTGCCCAGGTCTTCGAGCAGGTGGCGCAGCAGCACCGCGTTGCGTCGGCTTTCGGCACGCGCCTCGGCCAACGCATCGCTCACCTCGGACAGCGCCTGTTCCTGGAAGGACAGGCGCGTCTCCAGCTCGATCAACCGGTTCTCCAGCAATCGATCCTGGGTGGAGCCGTCATGCTTCACTGATCGAACGCCCGCGGCCGATGCCATAGTAAGCCAGGCCGAAGGTCTCGATGTCCGGCGGATCGTAGAGATTGCGGCCGTCGAACACCACCGCGTCGCCGAGCAGTTCCTTCATCCGGGTGAAATCGGGGCTGCGGAACTGCTTCCACTCGGTGACCACGACCAGTGCGTCGGCGCCTTCCAGCGCGGCGAAGGCGTCCTCGCAGAAACTCAGGTCCTCGCGTTCGCCGAAGATGCGCTTGGCTTCCTCGGTCGCCTCTGGATCGTAGGCGCGCACCTTGGCCCCGGCGTCCCACAGCTGCGCCAGCAGGCGGCGACTGGAGGCCGCGCGCATGTCGTCGGTATTGGGCTTGAACGCCAGGCCCCACACCGCGAAGGTCTTGCCGGCCAGGCTCTGCTCCTGTCCGTAGTGGCGCTGGATCAGTTCGTACAGGTGGCCCTTCTGCGCCTCGTTGACCACTTCCACCGCATCCAGCAGCTTCGGCGCGTGGCCGTACTGCTGCGCGGTGCGCGCCAGCGCCTGCACGTCCTTGGAAAAGCATGAGCCGCCGTACCCGGCGCCCGGATAGATGAAGTGCCAGCCGATGCGCGGATCCGAGCCGATGCCCTGGCGCACCTTCTCCACGTCGGCGCCGACCCGCTCGGCGATGTTGGCGATCTCGTTCATGAAACTGATCTTGGTCGCCAGCATCGCGTTGGCGGCGTACTTGGTCAACTCGGCCGAACGCACGTCCATCTCCACGATGCGGTCATGGTTGCGGTTGAACGGCGCGTACAGGCGGCGCAGGCGCGCGGCGGTGCCCGGCTTGCTGCTGCCGATCACGATGCGGTCCGGACGCATGCAGTCGGCGACCGCGTCGCCTTCCTTCAGGAACTCCGGATTGGACACTACGTCGAACTCGATCGTTTCGCCGCGCGCCTCCAGTTCGGCGGCGATCGCCGCGCGCACCTTGTCGGCGGTGCCGACCGGCACCGTCGACTTGTTGACCACCACGGTCGGGCCGTGGATGTGCCGGCCGATGGTGCGGGCCACCGCCAGCACGTATTGCAGATCGGCGCTACCGTCCTCGTCCGGCGGCGTGCCGACGGCGATGAACACGATGTCTCCCTGCGCGATGGCGCTGGCCGCATCGGTGGTGAAGAACAGCCTGCGTGCGGCGTGATTGGCCTTGACCATCGGCGAGAGGCCAGGCTCGTAGATCGGCACCACGCCGTTGTTGAGCGCATCCACTTTGGCTTGGTCGATGTCCACGCACACCACGTGATGGCCTACCTCGGCCAGACAGGTTCCG
This sequence comes from Xanthomonas theicola, assembly GCF_014236795.1. Classification (NCBI taxonomy): domain Bacteria; kingdom Pseudomonadati; phylum Pseudomonadota; class Gammaproteobacteria; order Lysobacterales; family Lysobacteraceae; genus Xanthomonas; species Xanthomonas theicola. Next base: position 2,255,308 of record NZ_CP049017.1, read on the forward strand.
GTGACGAGCCCGACATAGCCGGTACCGAATATCGCGACGCGCATGTAACCTCTTTCTTTCGGTTATTGGAGGATGCCCAACAGTTCCACGTCGAAGGTCAGCATGGCATCCGGGCCGATCGGGCCGCCCGGCGTCCCCTGCGGGCCGTAGCCCAGGTTCGACGGAATCCAGAAACGGTACTTGGAGCCGACCGGCATCAGCGCCACGCCCTCGCTCCAGCCCGGGACCACCTGGTTGAGCGAGAACTCGGCTGGCTGGCCGGTCTTGTACGAGCTGTCGAACACTTCGCCGCTGAGCAGCTTGCCCTCGTAATTCACCCGCACCTTGCTGGTCGGCATCGGGCGCTCGCCGCTGCCCTGGCGCAGCACCAGGTACTGCAGGCCCGACGGCGTGGTGACCACGCCCTTCTGGGTCTTGTTCTGGGCCAGGAAGGCGTTGCCCTTCTCGCGGTTGTCGGTGGCCGCGGCGGCCTGCTTGGACGCGCTGAAGGCCTGCAGCGTGGCGGTCGCCTGCTCCTGGGTCATCGCGGTCTCGCCCTTGGCGAACACGGTCCGCACCGCACCCAGCAGCGTGGGCAGGTCGATGTCGTTCTGGATCCGCGCCAGCGACGGACCGACCGCGCGATCGCCGAGCATCAGGCCCACGTTCTGCTTGGACACCGCCGGCGGCCGGCTGCCCGGCGCCGCGCCCGGCGGCGGCTGGCCGCTGCGCGCGGCCAACTGGGTGCGCAATGCGGTGTCGGTGGCCTGCGCCTGCTCGTCGGACAGCAGCGGCTTGCCGCCCTTGAACGCGTTCTCGATCGCGCGCTGCATGGCGTCCAGATCGATGTCCTGGGCGATGGGCTCGAACGAACGCGCCACGTCCATGCCGATCGCGTAGCTGACCTTCTGCTTCTCGGTGCCCAGCGCCGCCGGCTTGGCCGTGGCCGGTGCCGCCGGTGCCTGCGCGAACGCACTGCCGGCCACCATGGCCATCCCCATCAACAGCGACGCTGCGGCGCCGCGCATTCCGATCTTCATTCGCTTGACTTTCCCTGATAGTGAACTGGAGGCGCCGCGATGGCGCAGAAGTTGCATTGTCGCATGCGCGGCGGAGATGTTGACCCGGATTCAATGTGATGCGGGCTGCGCTTTCAGTTCGCGTTCGATGGCCGCGCGCAGGATCGGATCGTCGGGCGCGACCTTGCTGGGGAACTGCGCGACCACGCGCCCGTCGCGCGCGACCAGATACTTGTGGAAATTCCAGCCCGGCGCCACGCCCGTGGCTTGGGTCAGCTGCCGATACAGCGGCGTCGCCTCGGCGCCGAGCACATGCACCTTCTCGAACATCGGGAACTTGACCCCGTAGGTCAACGTGCAGAATTCCTGGATCTGCTTCTCCGATCCGGGCTCCTGTCCCTTGAAGTCGTTGGACGGGAAACCGAGCACGCTGAACCCTTGCGCGGCGTAGCGCTGCTGCAGCTGCTCCAGCCCGTCGTACTGCGGGGTGTAGCCGCACTTGCTGGCGGTGTTGACCACCAGCAGCACCTTGCCGCCGTAGGTCTTGTTCAGGTTCACCTTGTCCTTGCCGGCCAGCGGGCGGTAGTCCAGATCCAGCAACGAGGCCGCCAAGGCGCTGCCGACGGTGCCCGCGGCGGCCAAAAGTGTCAGCAGTAACAAACGTTTAGGGAGTTTCATCGGGGGTCCCGGAAGGAAGGAATGGAGAGCAGCGGCGCATAAGCCATGCGTTGGGTCGGTCGTCGTGTTGACATGACGTGTGACGGTGTTATAGTTATATACAACACCATTCACCCAGAGCAGGGACACGATGAACCTCCAACGCATGCAGCGCAGCTTTCCGGCCCTGGTCATCGTCGGCGCCCAGCGCAGCCCGGGACGGTCGCCCGATTATGGCGCCAGCCAGCCGCAGGAAGACAGTCGTGCCGCGCCCGCGCCGGTGCGGCGGATGCGCGCATCGCTGTCGATGCCCTATTTCTCCTTCGCGCACACGCTGCGCCCACGGAGCTGACCATGAGCGATATCCAATGGAGCGATGGCGCTCCGATCTACCGCCAGCTGAAGGAGCGCGTGATCGCGATGATGCTGGACGGGATCATCAAGCCCGGCGACGCGCTGCCCTCGGTGCGCCAGGTCGCCGCCGAATACCAACTCAACCCGATCACCGTCTCGCGCGCCTACCAGGAACTGGCCGACGAGGCCCTGGTCGAGAAGCGCCGCGGGCTGGGCATGTTCATGACCGAGGAAGCGGCCAAGAAGCTGCGCGGCAGCGAGCGCGAGCGCTTCCTCAACGAAGAGTGGCCGCTGGTGCTGGAACGGATCCAGCGCCTGGGCCTGACACTGGAAGACTTGTTGCCACCGGGGAAAACACCATGACTGCCGTTGCCGCTGCATCCGAATCCGTCGTCTCCGCGCATGCGTTGCGCAAGACCTACTCCAACAAGCCGGCATTGGCCGACGCCTCGTTCGCGATCGCGCCGGGCCGCATCGTCGGCCTGATCGGCCCCAACGGCGCCGGCAAGACCACCGCGCTGAAAGCGGTGGTCGGCCTGACCGCGGTCGAGGGCCAACTGCGCGTGCTCGGCATGGACCCGCGCAAGCAGCGCGACGCACTGATGAACGAGGTGTGCTTCATCGCCGACGTGGCGGTGCTGCCGCGCTGGATGCGGGTGCGCGAGGCGATCGACTTCGTCGCCGGCGTGCATCCGCGCTTCGACCGCGCCAAGTGCGAGCGCTTCCTGGCCAACACCAAGCTCACCCCCAGGCTGCGCGTGCGCGAAATGTCCAAGGGCATGATCGTGCAGTTGCACCTGGCCCTGGTGATGGCCATCGACGCGCGCCTGCTGGTGCTCGACGAACCCACCCTGGGCCTGGACATCCTGTACCGCAAGGAGTTCTACCAGCGCCTGCTGGAAGACTACTTCGACGAACAGAAGACCATCGTCATCACCACCCACCAAGTCGAGGAGATCGAGCACATCCTCACCGACGTGCTGTTCATCCGCGACGGCCGCATCGTGCTCAGCGCCGACATGGAGCACATGGCCACGCGCTACACCGAACTGCTGGTGCCGGCCGAGCGCGTCGACGCGGCGCGCGCGCTGCAACCGATCGACGCGCGCGCCCTGCCGTTCGGCAAGACCGTGTTCCTGTACGACGGTGCGCCGCAGGCGCAACTGGCGGCCCTCGGCGAAACCCGCACCCCCGGCCTGGCCGATCTGTTCGTCGCCGTCATGAAGGGGACCTACGCATGAACGCGCCCGCCAAGTCCATCGCTTCGCTGTCCACCTTCAAGTGGCTGCTCAAGCGCGAGTTCTGGGAACACCGCGGTGGCTTCCTGTGGGCGCCGGTCATCGCCGGCGGCGTGATCACCGTGCTGTACGCGCTGCTGGCGCTGATCGGCACCGTGGCCGGTCGCGGCAACGATACCAACAGCATCGACATCAACTGGGACGGCGGCCCGCAAAAGGTGAACGAGATCATCGGCGCCGTGGGCGACGGCGCCATGCTGGCCGGCGTGGTCCTGGCCTGCATCGTGCTCGGCTTCGTGGTGTTCTTCTACGCCCTGGGTTCGCTGTACGACGACCGCCGCGACCGCAGCGTGCTGTTCTGGAAGTCGCTGCCGCTGTCGGACCTGAGCACGGTGCTGTCCAAGGCGGCCTGGGCGCTGCTGCTGGCGCCGATCGTGGCGGTCGGCATCGGCCTGCTGATCGGCATCGCCCTGTGGGTGGTCACCGCACTGACCATGTCGGTCAACGGCATCACCCAGAGCAGCGCGGTGTTCACCCACTCGCATCCGCTGCGCATCATCGGCGGCGTGCTGTCCAACCTGCCGATCTACGTGATGTGGTCGCTGCCGACCATCGGCTGGCTGATGTTCTGCTCGGCCTGGGCGCGCACCAAGCCGTTCCTGTGGGCGGTGCTGATCCCGATCCTGGGCTGCGTGATGGCGAGCATGATGGGCATCCTGCCGATGCTGCACGTGAACCACAATCTGATCTGGTACACGGTGGTCTACCGCGGCCTGCTGAGCGTGCTGCCAGGCACCTGGCTGCCGGTGCTCAGCGAAAGCGCGCCGCCGGTGCAGATCAACGGCCCGCAGGATCTGGCCAACGCGATCCAGCTCAGCGACGCCTGGCGCATCTTCCAGAGCGCCGACATCTGGATCGGTGCGGCGGTCGGCGTGGCCTTCATCGTCGCGGCGATCTGCCTGCGCCGCTGGCGCGACGACGCCTGACCCGTACCGCCACCCCGTCCCGATTCCCTCTTTCCCGCAAGGAGTTTCCGATGATGCGCAAGACCTTCGCGCTGTGTGCGCTGCTGCTGGTACCGGCCCTGGCCCTGGCCGACGATTGCAAGTTTTCCGAGCCGCGCAACCTGAAACTGGACCTGGCAGGCGTCAAGAAAGTGGTGTTCGACGCGCAGCAGAACACTCTCAAACTCGCCGGCGCCGGCGCCAGCGGCGGTGCGTTCGAACTGCGCGGCCGCGCCTGCGCCTCGGACGCGGACACGCCGAAGCAGCTGACCCTGCGCCAGCGCCGCGACGGCGACACGCTGACCGTGACCCTGCAGCACGAAGGCACGCTGCGCGGCATCAGCCTGGGCAACCGCTACGCCTACCTGGACATCGCCGGCAGCGTGCCCAGCTCCCTGCCGCTGCAACTGCGGCTGGGCTCCGGCGACGCCGACATCGGCGGCGTGGCCTCGCTCGACGCCGCGGTCGGTTCCGGCGACCTGCATGCGCATGGCGTGCGCGGCTTGGTCAGCGCCACGCTGGGCTCGGGCGACATCCAACTGCGCGACATCGGCGGTCTCAACCTGCCGACCCTGGGTTCGGGCGACCTCAAGGCGAGCCAGATCGGCGGCGAGGTCAAGATCGGCACCGTCGGCTCCGGCGACCTGACCGTACACGGCGTGCGCGGCGGGGTGCAGATCGACAGCATCGGCTCCGGCGATGCGCAGCTACGCGACGTGAGCGGCAGCGTGGCCGTGCAATCGATCGGCTCCGGCGATCTGGACGTCAGCGACGTCGGCGGCAAACTCACCGTGCAACGGGCCGGCAGCGGCGACGTCCACCACAGCGGCGTGCGCGGCAGCGTCGATGTGCCCAAGCCGCGCTGACCCACGGCCCTCCCTTCTCGCTTCGACCGAGGACACACCCATGCAACATCGTTCCCTGGCGCTGGCCGGCATCGCCCTGACTGCGCTGTCGGCCCTGGCCGCCTGCCAGCCCTCCACCCCGCAGGCCGACAAGACCGGCAGCGCGGACAGTGGCGGCAAGCACAGCCTGAGCTTGGACAACGGCGACATCACCCTGACGGTCTCCGGCCAGCCGCCGGCGACCATCACCCGCACCGGCGACCTGCTGATCGACGGCAAGCAGATCGCGGTCAGCGCCGAGCAGCACGCCCTGCTGGTGGCCTACCGCGAGCAACTCGGCGCGATCGGTACGCAGGGCCAGGAGGTCGGCAAGCAAGGCGCCGCGCTCGGGGTGAAAGCGGCCGGCGACGCGCTGGCCGGGGTCATCAGCGGCAACACCGACCACGTCGGCGAGAACATCGAAGCGCAGGCCGAGAAGCTCAAGCAGGAAGCGCTGAAGATCTGCGAGCAGGTGGCGGCGTTGCGCCAGGCGCAGGACACGCTGGCGCAGCAGCTGCCGACGTTCCGTCCCTATGCCAGCCTCGACGCCAGCGACATCAGCGACTGCGACACATCGGTCAAGTAATTGCGCCGGACCCGGCCTAAAATGGCCGGAACTTTCCTGCTCCGAATCGACCGATGAAGAAGACGCTAGCCGCCTGGTTTTCCGTGATAGCACTGTGCCTGCTGCTGGCGGCGTGCGGCGCGCGCGACGGCACGGCCACGTCTTCGCACGCCGAGCGCGGCAAGCCGCGCATCTCGGTGGACAGCATGGCCGTGATGCTGCGCCGCGCGCCGGCCGCCAACGCCGCGATCGGCCCCGACGGCCGCCTGCGCATCGACGACATCGAACTGCCGCTGCCGCAGGCGCAGCGCACCCAACTGCAACAGTTGTTCATGCACCTGCAGATGCAGCGCCAGCGCACGCTGGAAACCGCGCCGCCAGACCCGACCATGCGTTCGGTGGGCTTTGCGAGCACACCGGAGATCAGCGCCCTGCAGCGCGCGGTACTGCGCGACATCGCGCCGCTGCGGCCGTACCAGGAGAGCTTCGGCAACCTGCAGGCGGAGCGGCGCTGAACGCGGCGATCTCCGATCCAGTCGCAGCAGCGCACCCGGCCGCGCTCCCTGCAGGAGCGGCTGCAGCCGCTACACGCACTTGCGCTCCGCTCGCCCTGCAGGGCGCGGCCTGCGCCGTGCCGGACGGCCTGGCGTTTCAGCCGCCGCCCACGCCGGCGTGGATCCCGCCCTTGGTCAGCGCCGCCGGGTCGAGCAGCTTCCGCAGCTCGGCCTCGCCAAGGCCGCTGTCCTCCAGCGCGATCTCCAGCACCGGGCGATTCTCCTTGTAGGCGCGCTTGGCGATCGCCGCCGCCTTCTCGTAGCCGATGATCGGGTTCAGCGCGGTGACCAGGATCGGATTGCGGTCCAGCGCCTCGCGCACCCGCTCCTGGCACACCTTCAACCCGGCGATCGCCGAATCGGCCAGCAAGCGCGACACGTTGGCCAGCAGGTTGATCGAATCCAGCAGATTGGCCGCGATCAGCGGCAGGGTCACGTTCAACTGGAAGTTGCCGGTCTGCCCGGCCACGGTGATCGCGGTGTGGTGGCCGATGACCTGCGCGCATACCATCACCGTGGCCTCGGGTATGACCGGGTTGACCTTGCCCGGCATGATCGAGCTGCCCGGCTGCAACGCCGGCAGCTCGATCTCGCCCAGGCCCGCCAGCGGTCCGGCGTTCATCCAGCGCAGGTCGTTGGCGATCTTGATCAGCGCCACCGCCAGCGTATTGAGCTGTCCGGACAGTTCCACCGCATCATCCTGCGCCGCCAGTCCTTCGAACTTGTTGTCCGCGCTGTCGAACGTGCAGCCGGTCAGCGTGGACAGGGCCTTGGCCACCTTGCCGCCGAAGCGCGGATCGGCATTGATTCCGGTGCCGATCGCGGTGCCGCCCAGCGGCAGTCGGCGCAGGCGCTTGAGAGTGTCGCGCAAGCGCTCCTGCGCCGAGAACAGTTGCGCCGACCATGCGCCGAACTCCTGGCCGAAGGTCAGCGGCATCGCGTCCATCAGGTGCGTGCGCCCGGTCTTGACCACCTTGTCCAGGCGCTTGGCGCGCTTGTCGATGACCTTGCGCAGATGCTTCAGCGCCGGCAGCAGCTGTTCCTGCGCGGCCAGTTGGGCAGAGACGCGGATCGCGGTCGGCACCACGTCGTTGGAGCTCTGGCCGAGGTTGACGTGGTCGTTCGGATGCACCGCTGCGCCCTTGCCGGCACGCGAGGCCAGCGTGGCGATCACCTCGTTGGCGTTCATGTTGGACGAGGTGCCCGATCCGGTCTGGTACACGTCGATCGGGAACTGCGCATCGTGCGTGCCGCCGGCCACCTCCAGCGCTGCGGCATGCACCGCCTTGGCGATGGCCTTGGGCAGCAGATCCAGCTCGGCGTTGACGCCGGCGGCCGCGGCCTTGATCAGGCCCAGCGCGCGGATGAAGCCACGCGGCATCGGCTGCCCCGAGATCGGGAAGTTCTGCACCGCACGCTGGGTCTGTGCACCCCACAATGCATCGGCGGGGACCTGCAGTTCGCCCATGCTGTCGTGCTCGGTCCGAAAGGTGTCGCTCATACGCAATCTCCACAACTGGATTGAAAGGAGCTCTCCACCGCCCATGGGGCGGATCGGGGAGCGGCAGGCTGGCGACGACGGCTGGCGCGGCCAATTATCGGCCAGCCGCAGCCGTGACGCGCCCAGTGTGGACTGACGGGTGTTAGCGACGGCTCCACGCCCTGCGCGCCGACGGTGGCGCGCGGCCGCGGGCGAGCTCGATTGGCGTACCGAGCTCGATCGGCACACGGCACCGGCCCTGGCGACGACGCGGACGCGCCCGCCGCGGGCGCCGGGCGGGACGCGGGCGTAGAATGGCCGCCCCTTCGCCCCTCCCGCCCTGTCGCCCATGTCGGATTCCGCCCTGCTCGCCCTGTCCCCGCTCGACGGCCGCTACGCCTCCAAGGTGGATGCGCTGCGCCCGATCTTCTCCGAATACGGCCTGATCAGGGCCCGCGTCAGGGTCGAGATCGAGTGGCTGCTGGCGCTGGCGGCCGAGCCGGGCATCGTCGAGCTGCCGGCGTTCTCGGCCACGGCCGCGGCCAGGCTGCGCGAGCTCGCCGACGGGTTCTCGGTCGAGCACGCGGCCCGGGTCAAGGCGATCGAGCGCACCACCAACCACGACGTCAAGGCGGTGGAGTATTTCATCAAGGAACGGCTCAAGGACGATGCCGACCTCGGCCCTGCGCTGGAGTTCGTGCACTTCGCCTGCACCAGCGAGGACATCAACAACCTCAGCTACGGCTTGCTGCTGGAGCAGGCGCGCCGCGAGGTGCTGCTGCCGGCCCTGGACGGGGTCGCCGCCAGCCTGCGCGTCCTCGCCCACGCCCAGGCCGCGCAGCCGATGCTCTCGCGCACCCACGGCCAGACCGCCTCGCCGACCACCCTGGGCAAGGAGATCGCCAACGTGGTCGCGCGCCTGGAGCGCCAGCGCCGCCAGCTCGCTGCGGTGGAGCTGACCGGCAAGATCAACGGCGCGGTCGGCAACTACAACGCCCACGTCGCCAGCTACCCGGACGTGGACTGGCCGGCGTTCGCACAGCGCTTCGTCGAGGGGCTGGGCCTGGCGTTCAACTCCTACACCACCCAGATCGAACCGCACGACAACATCGCCGAGCTCGGCGACGCCGCGCGCCGCGCCAACACCGTCCTGATCGACCTGTCCCGCGACATCTGGGGCTACATCGCACTGGGCTACTTCAAGCAGAAACTCAAGGAAGGCGAAGTCGGCTCCTCGACCATGCCGCACAAGGTCAATCCGATCGACTTCGAGAACGCCGAAGGCAACCTCGGCATCGCCAATGCCCTGTTCGAGCACTTCAGCGCCAAGCTGCCGATCAGCCGCTGGCAGCGCGACCTGACCGACTCGACCGTGCTGCGCGCGCTCGGCACCGCGTTCGGCCACACCCAGGTGGCGCTGGACTCGCTGGCCAAGGGCCTGGGCAAGCTCACCGTCAACCCCGAGCGCCTGGACGCCGACCTCGACGCAGCCTGGGAAGTGCTGGCCGAGGCGGTGCAGACGGTGATGCGCCGCCATGGCCTGCCCAACCCGTACGAGCAGTTGAAGGCGCTGACCCGCGGCCAGGGCATCACCGCCGCCTCGATGCAGGCGTTCCTGGAGACCCTCGCGCTGCCCGAGGACGCCAAGCAGCGCCTGCGCGCGCTGACCCCGGGCGGCTACACCGGCCTGGCCGAGCGCCTGGCGCACGCCATCTGAGCCATGCTTGATCTGTGCCGATGCCCGGCAGCGCCCCCTGCGCGGACGATGCTCCCCCAACCCCACTCCTGCAAGCGCGGCCTGCGGTGCCGCTTCGCACAATGATCGACAAGACCCCTCGCTCCCGCGCCGCCGCGCCGCCCTTCGAGATCACCGCTACGCGCCGGCATCTGCTGGGCATGCCGGCCGCCATTTTCCTGCGCGACTACTGGCACAAGCGGCCGCTGCTGATCCGCGGCGCCTTCCCCGGCTTCGTCTCGCCGATCGAACCGGGCGACCTGGCCGGACTGGCCTGCGAGGAGGCCGCGCTGTCGCGGCTGATCGTGCACGACCGCGCCGGCGACCGCTGGAGCGTGCGCAGCGGGCCGTTCGAGGAAAGCGAATTCCCCGGCATGCCCGACCACGACTGGACCCTGCTGGTGCAGGACGTGGACAAGTGGGATCCGGACATCCGCACCCTGCTCGAACAGTTCCGCTTCCTGCCGCGCTGGCGGGTCGACGACGTGATGGTCAGCTTCGCCGCGCCCGGCGGCTCGGTCGGCGCGCACGTGGACCACTACGACGTGTTCCTGCTGCAGGCGCACGGCCACCGCCGCTGGCAGATCGACGCTAGTGTGGCGCTGGAGCGCGAGGCGCCATCGACCGACTTCCGCGACGACGTCGAGCTGAAGCTGCTGCGCCGCTTCACCCCGACCCACGACTGGGTCCTCGGCCCGGGCGACATGCTGTACCTGCCGCCGCTGGTGCCGCACCACGGCATCGCCGAGGACGCCTGCCTGACCTTCTCGGTGGGCACGCGCGCGCCGTCCTCGGCCGAGCTGATCGGCGACTATCTGGACAGCTTGATCGACGGCGCCGACCAGGCGCTGCGCTACCACGACGAGGACCTGCAGGTCCCGGCCGATCCGTACGAGATCGACGCGGCGGCGATGGGCCGCGTGGTCGAGGCGCTGAACGCGCTGCGCATGAACGACCCCGACCGCCTCGGCGCCTGGTTCGGCCGCTTCATCACCACTTATCGCGCCGCCGGCGAGATCCTGCCGCCGGCCGACCCGCCGGCCGCCGCGGACGTGGCCGCGGCGCTCGAGCAGGGCCTGGTGCTGCAACGCCATCCCTGGGCGCGGCCGGCCTGGCGCCAAGCCACGCGCGGCGCCACCCTGTTCTGCAGCGGCCTGGAGTTCGCCCTGCCACGCAAGGACGCGCGACGCCTGGCCGCGGCCGACAGCATCGACGGCAGGGGCTACGCGGCGCTGTCGGCGGCCGGCCGCGAGACCTTGCTGCAACTGGTCGAGGCCGGTTTCTACCAGCCGCTGGACGCCGCCGACGACCGCGACGAGGATGCCGACGCACAGGATTGAGCCGCCCGCCATGCAGGCCCCCGGTTTCCACATCGAACCGCTCGACCCGGCCCGCCAGGCGGCCCAGTTGCGGGCGCTGCGCGAGCGGGCCGGCATGCCGGCGCCGCAAGCGCCTGCCGAGGCCGCATTGGATGCGCTGAGCTACCACGTGCTGGCGCTTGCCGAGGACGGCCAGCCGCTCGGCAGCGCGCGGTTGAGCCCCGCGCAGCGGATCGGCTGCATGGCGGTGCTGCCGGCCTGGCGCGGCCGCGGTGTCGGCAGCGCGCTGCTGGCCGCGCTGCTGGAAGAGGCACGGCGCCGGCGTTGGCTGCGGCTGGGCCTGGATGCGCCGCCGGCCGCGCTCGATTTCTACGCGCGGCACGGCTTCCTGCCGGTCGGCGCGCGCGTCGCCGACGGCGCTCCGCAACCGATGCAGCGCCTGCTCGGCGCCGCCGCGGCAGTGGAGGATGCGGCGGCGGCGATCGCCGCCGGTGCCGTGGTGGTGTCGCAGGCGCGGCGCGAATTGCTGATCTACAGCCGCGCGCTGGATCCGGGCCTACTGGACCGTGCGCCGCTGCTCGCGCAGTTGCGCCGCTTCGCGGTGGCCGCGCACGACAAGCAGCTGCGCGTGCTGCTGCATGACGCGGCCGCCCCGCAGCGCGCCGCTGCGCCGCTGCTGGGGCTGGCGCAGCGCCTGCCCAGCGTGGTCCGGTTCCGGCAGGTGGTCGATCCGGTCGACCAGGGCTATGCCGCCGCCTATCTGGTCAACGACGCCGGCGGCTACTATTTCCGTGCGCTGGGTCACCGTTACGACGGCGAGACCGACTTGCTCGGCGGCGGCCGCGCGCGCCAGCTGCGCGACGCGTTCGCGCGGGTCTGGGAGCGCTCGCGCGACTGCACCGAGCTGCGCGCACTGGGCCGGTGACGCCGCGCGGCGGGCGGCGGCGCAGCGAATGAACCCGTCGTAGCCCCCTGCGTATCCGAAATGCACACCCCGGCTGGCGCATGGGGGTATAATTTTTTCGCTTGATTACGCCCGCGCAGGCCACGCGCCCACCGGTTCCCACCGCAAGCCAACCCACAAAGCGACCCGACCCCACCATCGTGGACAATCTCCTGAAGCAGTTTGCGCAGTCATCGCAACTCGCCGGCGGCAATGCCGCCTATATCGAAGACCTGTACGAGCAGTACCTGGTCTCTCCCGACAGCATCGACCCCAAGTGGAAAGCCTACTTCGACGGCTTCCAGGGCCGCGATGCCGGTGATGTTCCCCACTCGGCGGTCATCGCCCACATCGCCGGCGCGGCGCGCCAGGCCGCCAACAGCGGCACCAGCCCCGGCGGCGACGAGCGCGAGCGCCATGTCGGGCGCCTGATCACCGCCTACCGCTCGCGCGGCCACCTCGGCGCGCGCCTGGACCCGCTGGGCCTGACCCCGCCGGTGAACCCGCCGGACCTGGGCCTGCCCTTCCACAGCCTGTCGGAAAGCGACCTGGGCAGCGAGTTCAGCACCGGCGGCCTCGGCGGCCAGCCGCGGATGAAGCTGCGCGACCTGCTGGCGCGCCTGAAGGCGACCTACACCGGGTCGATCGGCAGCGAGTTCATGCACATCTCCGAATTCGAACAGCGCCAATGGATCTACCAGCGGCTGGAGAACGCGGGCGGGAACATCGCCGAGGACAGCGACGGGCGCCGCCGCACGCTGGAGCGGATCACCGCCGCCGAAGGCCTGGAACGCTACCTGCACACCAAGTACGTCGGCCAGAAGCGCTTCTCGCTGGAAGGCGGCGATGCGCTGATCCCAATGATGGACGTGCTGGTGCGCCGCGCCGGCGCCGATGCGGTCAAGGACATCGTGGTCGGCATGGCCCACCGCGGCCGCCTCAACGTGCTGGTCAACACCCTGGGCAAGAACCCGCGCAAGCTGTTCGACGAGTTCGAAGGCAAGTTCGAGCATGCCCACGACGACCGCGCCCACACCGGCGACGTCAAGTACCACATGGGCTTCTCCGCCGACGTGGCGGTGGCCGACGGCAAGTCGGTGCATCTGGCGCTGGCGTTCAACCCCTCGCACCTGGAAATCGTCGACCCGGTCGTGGTCGGCAGCGTGCGTTCGCGCCAGGAGCGCTACGGCGACGCCGCGCGCAAGACGGTGCTGCCGGTGGTGATCCACGGCGACGCCGCGTTCGCCGGCCAGGGCGTGGTGATGGAACTGTTCCAGATGTCGCAGGCGCGCGGCTTCGCGGTCGGCGGCACCGTGCACATCGTCATCAACAACCAGATCGGCTTCACCACCAGCGCCCGCGACGACGCCCGCTCCACGCTGTACTGCACCGACGTGGCCAAGATGATCGGCGCGCCGGTGTTCCACGTGAACGGCGACGATCCGGACGCGGTGGCGTTCGTGGCCAACCTGGCCTACGACTTCCGCCAGCAGTTCAAGAAGGACGTGGTCATCGACCTGGTCTGCTACCGCCGCTGGGGCCACAACGAGGCCGACGAGCCGGCGGCCACGCAGCCGGTGATGTACCAGACCATCCGCAAGCACAAGACCACCCGCGAACTGTACGCCGCGCAGCTGGAAAGCGAGGGCGTAATCCAGTCCGGGCAGGCACAGGCGCTGGTCGACAGCTACCGCAACAAGCTCGATTCGGGCGAATACACCACCGAGCTGGCGACCCGCAAGCCGGACGAGTTCGCCATCGACTGGAGCAACTACCTGTCCGGCAAGCTCGCCGACAAGGTCGACACCACGGTCAAGCGCAAGACCCTGGACCAGCTGGCCAAGATCATCACCACGATCCCCGCCGGCGTGGAACTGCACCCGCGCGTGGCCAAGATCTACGAGGACCGGGTGAAGATGGCCGCCGGCGACCTGCCGGGCGACTGGGGCTTCGCCGAGAACCTGGCCTACGCCACCGTGCTCGGCGAGGGCCACAAGCTGCGCCTGGTCGGCCAGGACGCCGGCCGCGGCACCTTCTTCCACCGCCACGCGATCCTGCACGACCAGAAGACCGACAGCTACTACCTGCCGCTGCGCCAACTGGTCGAAAACCCCGAAGACGCCACCGTGATCGACTCGCTGCTCAGCGAGGAAGCGGTGATGGGCTTCGAATACGGCTACTCCACCACCGATCCCAATGCCCTGTGCATCTGGGAAGCGCAGTTCGGCGACTTCGCCAACGGCGCGCAGGTGGTGATCGACCAGTTCATCGCCGCCGGCGAAGCCAAGTGGGGACGCATCAGCGGCCTGTCGCTGTTCCTGCCGCACGGCTATGAAGGCCAAGGCCCGGAGCACAGCTCCGCGCGTCTGGAGCGTTTCCTGCAGCTGTGCGCGCTGGAGAACATGCTGGTGTGCGTGCCGACCACCCCGGCGCAGTGCTTCCACATGATCCGCCGGCAGATGCGCATGACCACGCGCAAGCCGCTGGTGGTGATGACGCCCAAGTCGCTGCTGCGCCACAAGCTGGCGGTGTCGAGCCTGGAAGAGCTGGCCGACGGCGGGTTCCAGCACCTGATCCCGGATGCGAAGGCCGATCCGAAGCAGATCAAGCGCGTGGTGGCCTGTTCGGGCAAGGTCTACTACGACCTGCTCGAGGACCAGACCAAGCGCGGCCAGGACGACGTCGCCATCCTGCGCGTGGAACAGCTGTACCCGTTCCCGCGCGAGCTGCTGGCCGCCGAACTGAAGCGCTACGGCAACGCCACCGACCTGGTCTGGTGCCAGGAAGAACCGCAGAACCAGGGCGCCTGGTACCAGATCAAGCACCACCTGCAGGCCTGCCTGGCCGACGCGCAGAGCCTGCACTACGCCGGCCGCCCGCGCTCGCCGTCGCCCGCCGCCGGCCATTTCGCCGAGCACGTGGAAGAGCAGTTGAAGCTGGTCGCCGACGCGCTCTTGAATCCGTTCAACGACCAAGTCGCTGAATAAACATCCTTCACATTCCAAAAAGACACCACTTAGGACGCCCCCTACAATGGCCACCGAAGTCAAAGTTCCGATACTGCCCGAATCCGTATCCGATGCCACCATCGCCAGCTGGCACAAGAAAGCCGGCGACGCGGTCAAGCGCGACGAGAACCTGGTGGACCTGGAGACCGACAAGGTCGTGCTGGAAGTGCCCTCCCCGGTCGACGGCGTGCTGAAGGAGATCAAGTTCGAGGCCGGCGCCACCGTGACCAGCTCGCAGCTGCTGGCGATCATCGAGGAAGGCGCGGTGGCCGCCGCGGCCCCGGCCGAGACCAAGGTCGCCGCCGCGCCGAAGGCGGAGGCGCCGAAGGCCTTGGCCGCCGAAGCCCCCAAGGCGGCCAAGGCCGCCGGCAACCTCTCCAGCCTGCCGCCGGGGGCGCGCTTCTCGGCCATCACCGAAGGCGTGGATCCGGCCCAGGTCGACGGCACCGGCCGCCGCGGCGCGGTGACCAAGGAAGACCTCCTCAACTACGCCAAGAACGGCGGCGCCGGCAAGGCCGCGGGCGCGCGCCCGGAAGAGCGCGTGCCGATGACCCGCGTGCGCAAGCGCATCGCCGAGCGCCTGATGCAGTCGAAGAACTCCACCGCGATGCTGACCACCTTCAACGAGGTCAACCTGGCCAAGGTCTCGGCCGCGCGCAAGGAACTGCAGGACGAGTTCCAGAAGGCCCACGGCATCAAACTCGGCTTCATGAGCTTCTTCGTCAAGGCCGCGGCCAACGCGCTGCAGCG
Source organism: Xanthomonas theicola (assembly GCF_014236795.1). Lineage (NCBI taxonomy): Bacteria > Pseudomonadati > Pseudomonadota > Gammaproteobacteria > Lysobacterales > Lysobacteraceae > Xanthomonas > Xanthomonas theicola. The sequence goes on from NZ_CP049017.1 coordinate 2,270,797, forward strand.
CTTCCCGCTGGTCAACGCCTCGATCGACGGCGACGACGTCATCTATCACGGCTACAGCGACATCTCGATTGCGGTCTCGACCGAGAAGGGCCTGGTCACGCCGGTGCTGCGCAACGTCGAGCGGCACTCGTTCGCCGACATCGAGCGGGGCATCGCCGACTACGCCAAGAAAGCGCGCGACGGCAAGCTGAGCCTGGAGGAACTGCAGGGCGGCACCTTCACCGTGACCAACGGCGGCACCTTCGGTTCGCTGCTGTCGACCCCGATCATCAATCCGCCGCAGAGCGCGATCCTGGGCATGCACGCGATCAAGGAGCGTCCGATCGCCGAGAACGGCCAGGTCGTGATCGCGCCGATGATGTACCTGGCGCTGTCCTACGACCATCGCATCATCGACGGCAAGGACTCGGTGCAGTTCCTGGTCGACATCAAGAACCAGCTGGAAAACCCGGGCCGGATGCTGTTCGGCCTGTAATCCGGCGCCGGGACGCGGGACTCGGGACCCGCGCCCGGCAATGCAGATCAAGCAGGACTCGGGACATGCAGGCGATGGCTTTGCGAGTCCCGAGTCCCGAGTCCCGAGTCCCGCAAAAGCACAGGACTCCCGCAACATGTCAGAACAACATTTCGACGTCGTCGTCATCGGCGCCGGCCCGGCCGGCTACCACGCCGCCATCCGCGCGGCCCAGCTGGGCATGAAGGTCGCCTGCGTCGATGCGGCGCTGGGCAAGGACGGCAAGCCGGCCCTGGGCGGCACTTGCCTGCGCGTGGGCTGCATCCCGTCCAAGGCGCTGCTGGATTCCTCGCGCCAGTTCTGGAACATGGGCCACCTGTTCGGCGAGCACGGCATCACCTTCAAGGACGCCAAGATCGACGTCGCGGCGATGGTCGGGCGCAAGGACAAGATCGTCAAGCAGTTCACCGGCGGCATCGCGATGCTGTTCAAGGCGAACAAGATCGCCGCGTACTACGGCTTCGCGCAGCTGCAGCCGGGCAACGTGGTCAAGGTCGCCCAGCACGAAGGCGGCGAGATCGAGCTCAAGGGCCGCAACGTGATCCTGGCCGCCGGCTCGGATTCGATCGAGCTGCCGTTCGCCAAGTTCGATGGCCAGACCATCGTCGACAACGTCGGCGGGCTGGACTTCACCGAAGTGCCCAAGCGCCTGGCGGTGATCGGCGCCGGTGTCATCGGCCTGGAACTGGGCAGCGTGTGGAAGCGCCTCGGCGCCGAGGTCACCATCCTCGAGGCGCTGCCGGACTTCCTGGCCCTGGCCGACGCCGAAGTGGCCAAGACCGCCGCCAAGGAATTCAAGAAGCAGGGCCTGGACATCCGGCTGGGCGCCAAGGTCTCCAGGACCGAGGTCACCGGCAAGGGCAAGAAGCAGGAAGTGGTGGTCAGCTACGCCGACGCGTCCGGCGAGCAGTCGCTGACCGTGGACAAGCTGCTGGTGGCCGTGGGCCGCAAGGCCGCGACCGGTAACCTGCTGGCCGAGGGCACCGGCGTCAGGCTCACCGAGCGCGGCCAGATCGAGGTCGACGCGCACTGCCACACCGGCGTCGACGGCGTCTGGGCGATCGGCGACTGCGTACGCGGGCCGATGCTGGCGCACAAGGGCTTCGAGGAAGGCATCGCGGTCGCCGAGCTGATCGCCGGCCTGCCGGGCCACGTCAACTTCGACACCATCCCGTGGGTGATCTACACCGAGCCGGAGATCGCCTGGGTCGGCAAGACCGAGCAGCAGCTCAAGGCCGAGGGCGTCGCCTACAAGGCGGGTTCGTTCCCGTTCGCGGCGATCGGCCGTGCGGTGGCGATGGGCGAGCCGGCCGGCTTCGTCAAGGTCATCGCCGATGCCGAGACCGACCGCGTGCTCGGCCTGCATCTGGTCGGCGTCGGCGTCTCCGAGCTGGTCCACGAAGGTGTGCTGGCGATGGAGTTCAACGGCTCGGCCGACGACCTGGCGCGCATCTGCCACGCCCACCCGACCCTGTCCGAGGCGATCCACGACGCCGCGATGGCGGTCGGCAAGCGCGCGATCCACAAAGCCAATTGAAGCCGGGAATCGGGACCGAGGACCTGGGACTCGTGCAGCGCCCTGCCCACTGACGAACGCCGGGCATCGCCCGGCGTTCTCTTTTCGAGACCCTGATCGCAGCCTGGTCCCTGGTCCCTGGTCCCGAGTCCCCAAAGCATCCCCCTCTCTGACTCCCCAATGTCCATGAAAAGCATCTGCGTCTACTGCGGCTCCAATGCCGGCAACAAACCCGCCTACGCCGAGCGCGCCACCGCGCTGGGCACGCGCATCGCCCGGCAGGGCCTGCGACTGGTCTACGGCGGCGGCAACGTCGGGCTGATGGGCACGGTCGCCAATGCGGTGCTCGCCGCCGGCGGCCAGGTCACCGGGGTGATCCCCAAGCAACTGGCCGACTGGGAAGTGGCGCACCGCGGCCTCACCGAGCTGGAGATCGTCGGCTCGATGCACGAGCGCAAGTCGCGCATGTTCGACCTGTCCGACGGCTTCGTCGCCTTGCCCGGCGGTTTCGGCACCATGGAAGAGATCTTCGAGATGCTGACCTGGCGCCAGCTCGGCATCGGCAACAAGCCGTGCGCGTTCCTGGACGTGGAAGAGTTCTACGCGCCGCTGATCGGCATGATCGACCGCATGGTCGCCGAGCGCTTCCTGCACCCGGACCAGCGCGCCGACCTGTGGTACGGCGACGACACCGACACGATGCTGGCGTGGATGCACGCCTACACGCCGGCGCAAGCGTCGAAGTGGATCGACGAGAAGCGCTGCAACGCCCTGCGCTGAAGCGCTCCACGATCGGCCAGCGCCACGCTGTCGAGGATGGATCGAGCGGTAGCCGTCCAGATGAAGGGCCGCTTGTGAAGGGGGTCGTGGGCGGCCTGTCCGGCACGTCGCGACACGCCAGGCATTGCCGGTGCCGCCTGCTTGTTGCGGCGGGGAGGGATGACAGGCACCGATGATGTTCCGTCTGCGCATTGATCGGGCGCTGGGTGGGACACATGCGCCGGGGCACGTTCGTGCACGCCGGTATTGGTAAAACTGCGCCGATATCGGGCGAGCGGCCGCTGGGCTGGGCGATTCGCAACTGGCATCGCCTTCGCGGCGCTGATGAAACTTTTCTTGACTGGCTGGCCCCGCAGTTAGGCCAGCGATGGCTGGACGTTGGCTGTGGCAATGGCGCCTTCACCGAAATGCTCATCGGGCGCCGTCATCCGGCTTCGGTGCATGGCGTAGACCCTTCCGAGGAGCAGCTTGCCTACGCGCGCATGCGACCTGCGCTTTGCGCTACACAGCTCCAGCAAGGGAATGCAATGGCACTGGCCGACAGGGCTGCCCGCGTCCGAAGCGACGAGGCCGACGAGGCCGACGAGGCCAACCAGGGCTTCCCCCCGCGCGGGTGTGCGCAACTGGCTGGAACGGGATTTCACCGCACGGGAGCCACAGACCGAATGGGTGACCGACATCCCCGAGATCAAGACCGATGAAGGAAAGTTGTACCTGTGCAGTGTGCTCGACTTGCTCAGCCATCTGGTCGTGGGCTGGTCGATGCCTCATCGCCAGGATCGGCAAAGGATGATCGGCGCGGTGCAGATGGCCGTCTGGCAACGCCAGGGCAGCGAGCCGGTGATCCTGCGCTCGGATCGTGGCAGTCAGTTCCGCAGCGGCCACGACCAGGATTACTTGGTGGCCAATGCGCTAGTGTGCTCGGTGAGTGCGGTGGGCCACGGCGGTGACAACGCGGCCTGCGAGGGCTTCTTCGGCCAGCTCAAGCGCGAGCGCGTCTATCGCATGAAGTACCAAACACTCGATGCAGCCAGGGCCGATGTGTTCGAATACATCGAGCGATTCCACAGCCCAAGGAGGCGGCGAAGGAGCATCCAGCAGGATCTAACGTTTTCCTCCCTTTCACAACCGGCCGTGATTTCGGGGTAGAACCCTTCAAGAAAAAGGCCGGGCAAGCCCAGCCTTTCCATCATGGCGATATGCGCCGCGATCAGCCGATCGCGACGTGGTAGCGGCGCTCGACCTCGTTCCAGTCGACCACGTTGAAGAACGCGCCGATGTAGTCCGGACGGCGGTTCTGGTACTTGAGGTAGTAGGCGTGCTCCCACACGTCCAGGCCCAGGATCGGCGTGTTGCCCTCGAACAGCGGACTGTCCTGGTTGGCGGTGCTCTCGACCAGGATCTTCTTGTCCGGGGTGACGCTCAGCCACGCCCAGCCGCTGCCGAAGCGGGTCAGCGCCGCCTTGGTGAAGGCGTCCTTGAACTTGTCGAAGCCGCCCAGTTCGCTGTCGATCGCCTTGGCGACGTCGCCGACCGCGGCGCCGTCGGCATTAGGCGCCATCACCGTCCAGAACAGCGAGTGGTTGGCGTGGCCGCCGCCGTTGTTGCGCACCGGACCCTGCAGGTTCTCCGGCAGCGACTTCAGCTTGGACAGCAGCGCCTCGATCGGCAGATCGGCGTACTCGCTGCCTTCCAGCGCGGCGTTGACGTTGTTGATGTAGGTCTGGTGATGCTTGGTGTGATGGATTTCCATCGTCTGCGCATCGATGTGCGGTTCCAGCGCGTCGTAGGCGTAGGGCAGCTTGGGGAGGGTGTAGGCCATGCGGTTCTCCTGGACTTTCGCCCGCCGGAAGGACGGACGTTGCGTGATGAATGGTAGGGACGACCGGCCGCCTTACCAAGCCGTCGCGGGGGAAACATCGTCCCATCGTGCGGTGGCGGTGCCGGCCGCCGCCAGTAGATCGGCGGCTACGATGCGCCCGCACCCGGTTAGTCGAATGTGAATCGTGCCGTACCGGCCTGCGCAAGCCCCGCCCGGGGAGGGGGGCGGTCTCAAGAATCAAGTGCAACACGTGATTTGAAGGCGAGGACTTTCTTCCCTCGCCGCCGCTGGCGTGACCTCGCCCCAGTCTCTGGCGAGGCCGCCCGTTCATCCGCTTGGCCACGTGATTGCCGTCCAACTCAGGCCGAGCGCTATCGCGTAGTCCCCCCCCCCCCCCCCCCCCCCGGGGAACCGATACCCAGCGCGAAGAGGATTGATATGCCATGGCTGTATTGACCGCAGCATGACATCGGCACTCAAACTTTCCAGCGCTTAAACAGCAGTATGAACCACCCCTGGATTCCAGGAGGCTCCAACTGTTGAGAGGATGGCGTCATGAGCAAGCAGCCGGTGACGTATTGCCCGGACGCAGTTGGGCTGGCGCTGGAGCATCAAGGCGAGCACAGTTCGCCGTGGGCGGCGCTCGCGTCGATTGCCGGGAAGATCGGGTGCGCGGCCGAGACGTTGCGCTGGTGGGTGCGTCGGGCCGAGCGCGACCAAGGGTTGCGCCCAGGCCTGACGATGGAGGAGCGAGCGCGGATGAAGGCGTTGGAGCGGGAGAATCGGGAGCGGCGCCGGGCCAAGGAGATCCTGCGCACGGCCTCGGCGTCTTTCGCCCAGGCGGAGCTGGACCGCCGCTTCACGCCATGACCGGGTTCGTGGGCGAACACCGGAACGTCTACTGAGTCGAGCCGATCTGCCGGGTGTTGGAGATGGCTCGGTCGAGGGTCTACAGCCATGCGGCCCGGGAGGCCGATCCCGGCGCTCGCCCGGATCGCTGCTGGCGCGGCTGGGCGCTGGTGGCGCAGATCCGCCGTGTCTGGGCCGAGGTGATCCACCGCCGATCGTGGCGCAAGCGCGAACAGGTGGAACTGGCCACGCTGGACTGGGTGCACGGGTTCAACCGCAAACCACGGCTGGGGCCGATCGGGCACGTCCGGCCAGCGGAAGCCCAAGCGCTTACCCTCGGCAGCAAGCCGGCCAGGCCAAGGCGGCCTGACTCAAACCAAACGGCCTCCAAGAAAGTCGGGGCGGTTCAATACCCAACGCGCCGAATCTTCACTCGAACTATACCGCTGCGCGCGCAGCGTGTCGGTGCCCGCTCAAGGGCTGTCACTTACTCTATGGAATCGACGATGGATAAGAATCGCACTGAAGGCGCCAAGAATCAGGTCAAGGGCGCCGTCAAGGAAGCCGTCGGCAAAGTCACCGGCGACAAGGTGAAGCAAGCCGAAGGCAAATTACAGAAGGGCGCCGGCAAGGTACAGAGCGAAGTCGGCAAGGCGCGGGACAACGCCCGCAGCTGAGCAACGATCCCCGGCTCCCTGACCTCGCAAGGGGCTGGGGAGCATCTGGTCGGTGCAACGGTACCGGTCATGAATGTGGCGACTGGGCGCAGTCGCCTTGGCGGCGGCCAGAGACTTTTCGCGGGCTATTGTCCTGCTCTGATTCTTGTGGACACCTCGATAGGGAATGCTCATTCCCAATGAGGACCTTGAACAACATGCCCCCGTATCCGTAGAAACTCGATACCGCCTCGCCGTGCGTCGCTGGCTGACCGAGAAGTGGTCGATGGTGACGCCGCCGACCCGCTGCTGGGTGTCGGCGACACTGCGATCGGGCAGCGCACCGATGTCCTCGGCACTCACCGAATCCACCGATCTGCTCCGAGTCACGCTTGATCGTCTGCGACTCCATCAGGCTGCCGCACACGCCCTTGACTGGATCGTGTCAAACGCGGTGCCGGTCGTTGCTGGCGTCATCGGCCTCCTGCGCCAGCGCCTGCGCGCTCAGCAACAGGCCGATGCTCAGCACCATCGCCGAGCGGCGCAAAACGCAGGTAGCACGAAGCGCTGCGGCCGGCGAGGCCGGGCCACGGTAGCGCAGGAGGCTTCCCCCAGGAGACATGCATGTACAAACGGGCTACGGCCGCGCGCGGGGCGAGCCATCCTGCTGGTTGTGACGGCGCGGAGCAAGGCCGGTTGCCGTGATGCTGGCGCGGCCACCGCACACGACTCGCCGCCGGCGTGCGCAGCGCGTCCTCAGCCCTGCGCACGCTCCGGATACAATCGCTTGGCCGCGTTGCGCAGCGCCAGCAGGATGCGTTCGGCGCTCGGCGGCAGCAGGTAGTCACGGCGACGGATGATGCCGAACGACTCCATCCGCACCCCCAGCGCGATCGGCAGGACGATCAGCAGCTTTGCCTGCACGTATGACGCCACCGCGTCGACCGGGCAGCGCCGCCAGCAGGTCGCTGCCGCGCAGCAGGCTGGTCATGAGCGGCAGCGACAAGGTCTCGATGATGCTCTGCAGGGCCGCCGGCGCGCCGTGCTCCATGAACATTGCGTCCAGGCGCGCGCAGCACACTGTCCACCGGCGGCGGCGCCCAGCCGTAGCGCGCAGGTCGGCGTGGTGCAGGTCGGCGCGTGCCGACAGCCGATGCCCAGCGCGCACCACCGCCGAATGCGGCTCGTCGGCCAGCGGTTCGAACTCCAGTTCGCCGCCGCCGTGCAGGCCGAGGATGCGGCCAATCACGATGTTCAGCTGACCATCCAGCAGCTTGGCCACCAGCGGCCGGCTGTAGTCGCACCGGAATGCCGGGGAACGCGCGCTTGACCTCGGCGATCGCCTGCGGCGACAGGTTGGTGCCGGGGTTGACCACGGTGCCGATCGAGATCTGGCCCATGCCCCTCGCGCAGCGCCGCGATCCCTTCCTGCGCGCGACCAATCTCCGACATCGCCGATCGCGCGCGGCGGATCAGCTCCTGTCCGTACCAGGTCGGCTCCACCCCACGCGCGTGCGTGTCGAACAGCCTGCCCCGAGCAGATCCTCCATCTCCGCCAGCAGCTTGGAGGCCGCCGGCTGGGTCATGCTGGCCGCCTCGGCCGCGCGCAGCACCGAGCGGCGCTCGTGCAGCTGCGCCAGCAGCAGATGCCGGGTCTTCAGGCGCGAGGCGTTGAATCAGGGATTGGCGGAAGCGGTCATGGGCGGGCAGGCTCCTGGAAGGCAGATGCGTGTTCACCACCCGAATAGCATATTAGGTAAAATTTCATTTGCCGAACAAATCTCACGCGCGCAGACTATCGACCAGTCGCGGCTCCGGCCGCGACGCCGTCCCACCGCCACACCCGCCTTGTGGAGGCGTCGGCGTGTCGTGCCGGCGCAGATGCGCAGGACGATCCGCCAACGTAACGGCCGGTGACGCCCGCCGGTTCGTCGCCAACGCAATGGCCGGTCGCCGGTGCACGGCCGCGCCGGCGATCTGGTGGTGAACGCCCCCGCTCCATGCCCTCGCTGCCAGGTACGCCGATGTCCGCCGCCTCACCGTTCCAGTTCCCCCTGATCGCGATCCTGCGCGGCCTCACCCCCGAGCATGCGCTGGCGCATGTCGGCGCGCTGGCCGACGCCGGCTACGACGCGATCGAGATCCCGCTCAACTCGCCGCGCTGGGCGGAGAGCATCGGCGCGGCCGCGCAGGCGTTCGGCCAGCGCTGCTGGATCGGCGGCGGCACGGTGCTGAAGATCGCCGAGGTCGACACCCTCGCCGACCTCGGCGCGCGCTTCATCGTCACCCCCAACACGCGTCCGCCGGTGATCCGCCACGCGGTCGCGCGCGGCCTGCAGGTGGCGGCCGGCTTCGCCACCGCCACCGAGGCCTTCGACGCGCTCGACGCCGGCGCGCAGATGCTCAAGCTGTTCCCCGCCGCCACCTACGGCCCCGGCCACCTGCGCGCGCTGCGCGCGGTGCTGCCGGCGACCACGCCGCTGTTCGTGGTCGGCGGCGTCAGTACTGACACCCTGCGCGACTACCTGGCCGCCGGCGCGATCGGCGCCGGCATCGGCGGCGAACTGTACCGGCCCGGCCAGGCGCTCGCGCAGACCCAGGCACAGGCCGCCGCCTTCCGCCAAGCCTACTTGGACCACGCATGAAGATCGTTCGCCTCACCACCTACCACGCCGCGCCGCGCTGGCTGTTCCTGAAGGTCGAAACCGACGAGGGCATCACCGGCTGGGGCGAACCGGTCATCGAAGGCCGCGCGCGCAGCGTCGACGCCGCGGTGCACGAGCTGGGCGGCCATCTGATCGGCAAGGACCCGTCGCGGATCAACGACATCTGGCAGCTGCTGTACCGCAGCGGCTTCTACCGCGGCGGGCCGATCCTGATGAGCGCCATCGCCGGCATCGATCAGGCGCTGTGGGACATCAAGGGCAAGGCGCTGGGCGTGCCGGTGTACGAACTGCTCGGCGGGCTGGTGCGCGAACGCATGAAGACCTACCGCTGGGTCGGCGGCGACCGCCCTGCCGACATCATCGCGCAGGTGCGGGGCTACCGCGAACTCGGCTTCGACACCTTCAAGTTCAACGGTACCGAGGAGATGAAGCTGGTCGACGGGCCGCGCGCGGTGGACGCGGCGGTGGCCAAGGTCGCGCAGATCCGCGAGGCGTTCGGCACCAGCATCGACTTCGGCATCGATTTCCACGGCCGCGTCGCCGCGCCGATGGCGCGCGTGCTGCTGCGCGAGCTGGAGCCGTTCAAGCCGTTGTTCGTCGAGGAACCGGTGCTGCCGGAACTGGCCGAATACTATCCACGCCTGGCCGCCTCCACGCCGATCCCGCTGGCCGCCGGCGAGCGCATGTTCTCGCGCTTTGACTTCAAGCCGGTGCTGCAGGCCGGCGGCCTGTCGCTGCTGCAGCCGGACCTGTCGCACGCCGGCGGCATCACCGAGTGCCTGAAGATCGCCAGCATGGCCGACGCCTACGACGTCGGCCTGGCACCGCACTGCCCGCTCGGCCCGGTCGCGCTGGCGGCCTGCCTGCAGGTGGATTTCGTCTCGCACAACGCGGTGCTGCAGGAACAGAGCATCGGCATCCACTACAACGAAGGCGCCGACCTGCTCGACTACGTGCTGAACAAGGAAGACTTCGCCTGCGACGATGGCGGCAGCATCGCCGCGCTGCCCAGGCCCGGCCTCGGCGTGGAGATCGACGAGGAGCGCCTGCGCCGTGCCAACGAGAACCCGCCCGACTGGCACAATCCGGTCTGGCGCCATGCCGACGGCAGCATCGCCGAATGGTGAGCCCATGACCGCTGCACAGCCACCCGCCCACACCGCCACGCTGGCGGTGGACAGCCGCTGCAGCCACGGCGAAGGCCTGGTGTGGTGCGAACGCCGCCAAGTGCTGTTCTGGGTCGACATCAGTGCGCGCCGGCTGTGGCGCCACGACCCGGCCAGCGGCGCCAGCCGCCACTGGAGCCTGCCCGACCGCCCCGGCTGCGTGGGCCTGTTCGACGACGGCCGCCTGCTGCTGGCCCTGGCCAAGGGCGTGTACGCGGCCGATCCAGACGCCGGCGCCGCCGACGCGCGCGACCTGGCGCTGCACAAGCTGGCCGACCTCGAGCCCGAGCGCGACGACACTCGCAGCAACGATGGCCGCAGCGACCGCCACGGCAACTTCGTGTTCGGCACCATGAGCGAGCGCGACGACCGGGCGCCGGTCGGCAGCTTCTACCAGTGGTCCGCACGCCACGGCCTGCGCCGCCTGCCGCTGCCCGGCGTGGCGATCCCCAATGCGATCTGCTTCAGCGCCGACGGCCGCACCATGTACTACTGCGACTCGGTGCGCCCGCGCATCCTGTGCTGCGACTACGACGCCGCCAGCGCGCACACTGGCAACAGCCGCGTGTTCGTGGAACTGGACCACCCCGACGCCGAGCCCGACGGCGCCATCGTCGACGCCGAAGGCCACCTGTGGAACGCGCAATGGCGCGCCTGGCGAGTGGTGCGCTACCGGCCCGACGGCAGCGTCGAGCGCAGCGTCGCGCTGCCGGTCAAGCATCCCACCTGCCCCGCGCTGGGCGGCACCGACGGCAGCACGCTGTACCTGAGCACGTCGCGGCAGGACCACACCGACGCCGAACTCGCGCGCACCCCGCAGGCCGGCGGCCTGTTCGTCGCTGCGGTCGGCATCGCCGGCCTGCCCGAAGGGCGCATCGCCAGCGCATGATCGCCGTCGACTGGGGGACCAGCAGCCTGCGCGGCTACCGGCTCACTGCCGATGGCCGCGTGCTCGAGCAACGCCGCAGCGACCAGGGCATCGGCGCCTGCCAGGGCCGTTTCGCCGCGACCCTGGCGGCGCTGGTCGAGGGCTGGCCTGGCGATGTGGTGCTGTGCGGCATGATCGGCAGCCGCAACGGCTGGATCGAACTGGCGTACGCGCCGTGCCCGGCCGATGCCGGGGCGCTCGCCGCGGCCATGCAGCCGCTGCAGGACCCGGCGCTGCCCGGCCGCACGCTGTGGTTCGTGCCCGGCGTGGCCAGTAGCGCCGAGGCGGTGCCGGACGTGATGCGCGGCGAGGAGACCCAGCTGATCGGCCTGCTCGACACCTTGTCGCAGGAGCCGCACGGCGCAGGCCGGCACAGCGTCTGCCTGCCCGGCACCCACAGCAAATGGGTCGCGCTGGAGCACGGCCGCATCGCCGCCCTGGCGACGATGCTGACCGGCGAGTTGTACGCGTTGCTGCGCCGGCACAGCCTGCTGGCGCGGCTGATGGTCGCCGGCGACGCGGATTTCGATGCCGCCGGCTTCGATGCCGGGGTGCAGCGCAGCGGCGACCCCGGCGGCCTGCTGCACCATCTGTTCGGCGTGCGCAGCCTCGGTCTGTTCGAGCGACTGAGCGCGGCGGCCGCGCCGTCCTACCTGTCCGGCCTGTTGATCGGCCACGAACTGCGCGCGCGCCTGCCGCTGTCGCCGACCGTACACCTGGTCGGCGGCAGCGGACTGCTGAATCGCTACGCGCATGCACTGCGCACGCTGGGCAGCGCAGTGCGCACGCACCCGGAGGATCTCGCCGCGCACGGGCTGTACCGCCTCGCGCAGCGCCACGGCGGCATCGGCGACTGACCAGCCGTGGCCCGGCCGCCGACAGCGGCGCAGCGGACCAGGCCCCGCCCCGCGCGCGGTGCCACGCGCCGGCGCCGACTGCTTTAGAATTGCACGGTTACTCGCCGGATCGAGCCATGCCTTTTGTCGTCACCGAAAACTGCATCAAGTGCAAATATACCGACTGCGTGGAAGTATGCCCCGTGGACTGTTTCCACGCCGGGCCCAATTTCCTGGTGATCGATCCGGACGAGTGCATCGACTGCACCCTGTGCGAACCGGAGTGCCCGGCCAATGCGATCTATCCCGAAGACGATGTGCCCGCCGGCCAGGAAGGCTTCGTCGCGCTCAATGCGAAACTGGCCAAGGCCTGGCCAGTGCTGACCACCCGCCAGGAACCGCTGCCCGACGCCGCCGACTGGGACGGCAAGCCGGACAAGCTGCCGCTGCTGCTGAAATAGCAGCGGCAGCGATCCGCGCGCTGTACTTCCTCTCGCATCTCGGCGCGCCGCTTCCGATCGACCCCGCAGCGTGGGGGCTGGCCGGCTCCGGGGCCAACATCGGTATGACATCGCCGGGACGGCGGGACGCGCCATCGCACGCGCAGACCAGGGCGCGTTGCGTATCCAAACCGAACTCGCCACACGAACCTGGCAGCGCAAGCACAGATGGCGGCATCTGCCGTTTGATCGTTTTTTTATAGATGATCGTCTCGCTCTTCACTTATATTGCTCAACTTCCCACGCAGTTGAAGGAGTTTGTGATGCCTATTGGTAGCGTTGGAAGCTTTGGCACCATAAGCAGCGCATCAATGAATGGAAGCAACCAACGCCGGCCACCATCTTCACTCGCCCGGAACATTGGAAATATTCATTCATCGACCGATGGATTCAAGAAGACCCACCGGCGTAATGCAGCGACAGATCTACGCCGTGACCCATCCTCGTCCGACCAAAAAAATACCCCAAGTCTGGAATACATACTTGGCAGCGGCGCGAGCATCAGGTTGTAACCAAACACCAAGGAAGCCTACAATCCAATCATGCAACTATTAACACGTATAAGAGCAGAAATTTCCCACAGCAGCGGGGCGGCCTTCAATCTCGCGATGCAGGAAAAAAAATACCACCAATTTGCAGAACGCCTCATTTCCGCCAAGAACGAAGCTGCGCACGTTGCACTCAGAACGGCGCGTTCAGAAAAAGAGAGAGATTCGATCGGGAGCAATATCAGCAAATATGAGATCTTCTTGAATACGCTGTCAACCGTGCGGCCAGGCGCGATACCGAAATCCAGCGCAGCCATTTTGCGCTACGACGGCAAGCTGCCCAGGCTCAAAGTGCAAAAAGAGAACCCGAATGGACATGAGTACTTCCTTCCGTACAACAACCGCGCTGAAATCATCCGTGTCACTGCCGCACGCCAGAACCTCATCTAATCTTGACGCGGATTGAATCCGCAAGTGCAGCGGACGTTCCTAAGAACCTGTTCACGATCTTTTGAGTAGTAGTGTCAGGCATGCCAGGTGGATGAACTGCAAGCTGGTGTTGAGCTTACGCTCGCAGTTCTTCCATAGCCTTCGGTTCTTTCCCAGCCACGCAAAGCTGCGTTCGACGATCCAGCGCTTGGGCATGACCTTGAAGGTGTGCAGTTCGCTGCGTTTGGCGATCTGCACCGTGACTTGCTTGCCCAGGATCTCTCGTACGCCTTCGGCGAACGGTTCTCCGGTATAGCCGCTATCGCACAACTGGACCGGCCAGCCTTTCGTAGACATCCGGACGCCATAATTGATGGCAATGACCGAGGTGTTTATGGGCAACAGCAAGCAGTACACGGATGAGTTCCGGGCCGAGGCGGTGAAGCAGGTGATCGAACGCGGCTTCACGGTGGTGGATGTGGCCTCCCGAATCGGGATTCCCAAGCACACGCTATACGGGTGGGTGCAGGCCGCCAGGAAGATGGCGCTGGCAGCCGGCGCTGCAGCGGCGTCGACCGACTCAGCGGAGATTCGCCGGCTCAAGGCCGAACTGAGGCGGGTAACCGAGGAGCGCGACATCCTAGAAAAAGCCGCCGCGTACTTTGCCAAGGGGTAAGGGCGAAGTACGCGTTCATGCGTGCGCACGTCCGGGAGTTTCGTCTGGCGACGATGTGCCGGGTGCTGGGCGTGCATCGCAGTGGTTACTAGGCCTGGCTGCGCAACGGCACCAGCGTCCGCGAACGCGAGGACCAGCGCTTGCTGGGCCTGATCAAGCACCACTGGCTGGCCAGCGGCGCGGTGTACGGCTATCGCAAGCTCACCCTGGATCTGCGTGAGGCCGGCGAGCGTTGCAGCCGTCACCGGGTGCGGCGCTTGATGAAGGCCGAAGGCTTGCGAGCGCAGGTTGGCTACGGCAGCAAGCCGCGTTAGCGGGGAGGTCCGGTCGGCGTGGTGGCGAATGTGCTCAACCGGGACTTCATTCCGCAGGCCCCGAACAAGGTCTGGGTCACGGACATCACCTATCTCCGCACCTACGAGGGCTGGCTGTTCTTGGCAGCGGTAATGGAGCTGTATTGGCGCCAGATCGTGGGTTGGGCAACCGCTTCGACAATGACCAGCGATCTGGTGCTGCAGGCACTGGTGGCAGCGGCGTGGCGGCGCAAGCCCGGTCCTGGCGTGATGGTGCACTCCGACCAGGGCTGCCAGTCCACCAGCAGCGATTGGCAGTCGTTCCTGAAGGCGCACCGGATGGTGCCGAGCATGAGCCGACGCGGGAACTGCCATGACAACGCCGTGGCCGAGAGCTTCTTCAGCGTCTTGAAGAAGGAACGTATCAAGCGTCGGATCTACCCGACACGCGCCATGGCGGCATCGGACGTGTTCGACTATATCGAGATGTTCTACAACCCGATCCGCCGGCATGGTTCCGCTGGCGGCGTGTCACCGGTAGAGTTTGAAAGGCGCTACGCGCAGAGCGGCGACTGAGTGTCTACGGAAATCTGGCCGGTCCAGTCCCAACACCTTGGCCCAGCCAAAGCCCTGCTCAATCAACTTGCGCTTGCGCTGGGAGACCGCATAGCCCTCACTGGCCGCCACCGTATCAGGCACCGCAGAACGCCGTCCCGAGGTGTTCTGCGCCACGTGCGCCAGCACCTGGAGGCTTGCAGAGCGTCGATCAACTCCGCCGCGTCGTAGCCCTTGTCCCCACCGACGGTCACGACCGCTCCCGGGTCGGCCGCCTGCCGGGCATCGGCGATCATCGTCTTGGCCGCTTCGCGTTCGGCATAGCCATCGGCCCGCGTCACTCGCGCATTGGTGATCAGTCCAGGCCGGTTGTCGCTCAAGGTGCGCCCGATGTAACGCAGTTCACTGGCCGTGTTGCTCTTGCGATACAGGCGCGCATTGGGATCGCTCGTGGAGACGTGCGTGTCATTGCTGCGAGACTGTCCTCGAAAATCGTCGCCATCCCCATCATCGCCATCCTTGCGCCTGAAGCTCTTATGCCCGACCCAGGCCTGGATCAACGTCCCGTCCACGCTGAAGTGCTCACCCGACAGCCAGCCCCGGCCATCGGCAAGCTCCACCACCTCGTTGAACAGCGCAATCACCGCATCATGGGCGATCAACCGATCGCGGTTCTTGCTGAATACCGTCGGCACCCACACTGCATCGTCCATCGACAACCCGATGGACCAGCGCAACAACAGGTTGTACTGCACTTGCTCCATCAGCTGCCGCTCCGAGCGGATGCTGTAGAACACCTGCAACAGCATCGCACGCAGCAGCTTCTCCGGAGCGATGCGCGGCCGGCCGCCCCGTGAGCTGTCGGCATACATCCCGGCAAACAGTCCGTCCAGCCGCACCAACGCTTCATCGACCATCACCCGGATCGAGCGCAACGGATGGTCGGCCGGCACGAACGACTCCAGCCGCCTGACCGTGAACAACTGCTCCATGAACACATCACTTCCGCGCATCGGTGTGGGCCATTGGGAATTTGAAGAGTTTACGGCAGAGCTTGGTATTTCAGCAGCCTGATAGGCCGCTACATTAATCGCACGACCTGTGCAGAAGCCGATGGGTCACCACATGATGGGGAATCAGGTTTTTCCTTGCACCGGGAAAATTGCCGGGAAAATTTGCTGCGTCCTGCGGTTCCGGCGGCCTTTGTCGTTCACTCCGGCCTTCGGCAGAGGGCTTGTCCCTTCACCTTGGCCGAGCGCACGCGTCCGGCATTGTTCACCACCACGGTCGCGCGCAGCCGGCCACGTTCGCAGATCCGCACGGTGAGGTTGCTGCCGGAACTGCGCCCGTCGGGCAGAAAGCGGATGGCGCGCCTGCCCTGGTTGGACAGCAGCACGACCGAGTTGGCGGCCGGGGCGGTTTCCTGGGTCAGGATGCTGGCCGCCTCACTTGGTTCGCCACGTCGCTGCGGGTCGCGAAAGACGATCCAGCCCTGGCTCCAGTCGCTGTCGCTGCGGCAGTTGCCATCGCCGCGCGACGGGCAGGCGCTGACCGGAACGCCGGAGCTGATCGCACTGCTGCGGGCCAGGGCGAACTGGCTGCTGAGCCGGTGCGCGGTGGTCGCCAGGCGTTGGTTCACCAGCAGTTCGCGGAAGGCGGGCAGGCCGATCGCGGTGGTTACACAGATCACCACCATCACGATCGTTACCTGCAGCAGCGTGTAGCCTTGCGTTGCGGCGTTCCGCATGTGCGCCGTCTCCGGATGAGAGATCTCCAGTCTCGTTTCCGACAGCAAGGGCTTGAATGAGGGGGTTCTCCGTTCCCATGTAAGGAATCTCCCCGGCGTTGGGTCAGCCGGCGTTCGTTATCCTCAAATCTCTCCCGAGGCATGTCCATGTCCGACCGTTTCCAACTCGTCTCGCCGTACTCGCCGGCCGGCGACCAGCCGCAGGCGATCGAGAAGCTGGTGGCCGGTTTCGAGGCTGGGTTGGCCAAGCAGACCCTGCTCGGGGTGACCGGCTCGGGCAAGACCTACACCATCGCCAATGTGGTCGAGGCGATTCAGAAGCCGACCCTGGTGATGGCGCCCAACAAGACCCTGGCGGCGCAGCTGTACGGCGAGTTCAAGGCGTTCTTCCCGAACAACGCGGTCGAGTACTTCGTCAGCTATTACGACTACTACCAGCCCGAGGCCTATGTGCCATCGTCGGACACCTTCATCGAGAAGGACAGTTCGATCAACGAGCACATCGAACAGATGCGCCTGGCCGCGACCAAGACGCTGCTGTCGCGCCGCGACGCGCTGGTGGTGGCCACGGTGTCGGCGATCTACGGCCTGGGCGCGCCGGAGGACTACCTGTCGTTGCGCCTGATCCTGTCGATCGGCGAGCACGTCGAGCAGCGCCAGTTGATCCGCCATCTGACCGACCTGCAGTACACCCGCAACGAGTACGAATTGCACCGCGGCACGTTCCGCGTGCGCGGCGAGATCATCGACGTGTTTCCCGCCGAGTCGGACAGCGAGGCATTGCGCATCGAGCTGTTCGACGGCGACGTCGAGCACCTGACCCTGTTCGATCCGCTGACCGGCGAGACCCTGCGCAAGCTGCAGCGCTACACGGTCTACCCGAAGACCCACTACGCGACCACCCGCGAGCGCACGCTCAGCGCCGTGGACACCATCAAGATCGAGCTCAAGGAGCGGCTGGAGCAGCTGTACGCGCAGAACAAGCTGGTGGAGGCGCAGCGGCTGGCGCAGCGCACCCAGTTCGACCTGGAGATGATGGCCGAGGTCGGCTTCTGCAACGGCATCGAGAACTACTCGCGCCATCTCACCGGCAAGGGGCCGGGCGAGCCGCCGCCGACCCTGTTCGACTACCTTCCGGCCGATGCGCTGCTGGTCATCGACGAGTCGCACGTGACCATCCCGCAGATCGGCGCCATGTACAAGGGCGACCGATCGCGCAAGGAGACCCTGGTCGAGTTTGGCTTCCGGCTGCCGTCGGCGCTGGACAATCGCCCGCTGCGCTTCGAGGAGTGGGAGGCGCGATCGCCGCGCAGCATCTACGTGTCGGCCACGCCTGGCGCGTACGAGTTGCGCGAATCGGCCGGCGAGATCACCGAACTGGTGGTGCGCCCGACCGGGCTGATCGATCCGCAGGTGGAGATCCGCCCGGTCGGTACCCAGGTCGACGACCTGCTGTCGGAGATCAACCTGCGCGTGGCCGCCGGCGATCGCGTGCTGGTCACCACGCTCACCAAGCGCATGGCCGAGAACCTCACCGAGTACCTGGGTGAACACGGGGTCAAGGTGCGCTACCTGCACTCGGACATCGACACGGTCGAGCGCGTGGAGATCATCCGCGACCTGCGCCTGGGCAAGTTCGATGTGCTGGTCGGCATCAACCTGTTGCGCGAAGGCCTCGACATGCCCGAGGTGTCGCTGGTGGCGATCCTGGACGCGGACAAGGAGGGCTTCCTGCGCTCGACCGGCTCGTTGATCCAGACCATCGGCCGCGCCGCGCGCAACCTGCGCGGCAAGGCGATCCTGTACGCGGACAGGATGACCCGCTCGATGCAGGCGGCGATCGACGAGACCGGGCGTCGCCGCGAGAAACAGGTGGAATACAACCTCGAGCATGGCATCACTCCGAAGTCGGTGGCGCGGCCGATCGTCGACATCCTGGAAGGCGCGCGCGCCGACGGCGCCGCGGAGGCCAAGTCCGGCAAGGGCAAGGGCCGCCGAGTGGCGGAGGAGCCGGCCGACTACCGCATGCTGGAGCCGGCGCAGGTCGCGGCCCGGCTCAAGGCGCTGGAGCAGAAGATGTTCCAGCATGCGCGCGACCTGGAGTTCGAGGACGCGGCGCGCGTGCGCGACCAGATCAAGAAGCTGCGCGACGCCAGCCTGGTCAGCTAGGAACGCCGCTGCCGCAGGTATTGTCCTTGGCCGCAAGATGGGCTAGGATTCGCGCCCCTGCAGCGGTATTCGCCGCAGCAGCGACGGGCGGTTAGCTCAGCGGTAGAGCACTACCTTGACATGGTAGGGGTCACAGGTTCGAACCCTGTACCGCCCACCACCTTAAACCTATGATTTGTATTGGTTTTTGGTGACTCCGACTTCCCCGCGCGTTTTGCGACTGACCCCGAACTGACCCCGCGCAGCTTCGGAACGTCTGTCGCCAGGTCGGCGATCCAGGCATCCAACGCCTTGCGGGCCTTTCCCATGTAGGCTGGATCGAACTTCGCGTAACCGCCTGTGGTGGCCGCTGCCTCGCCTCGCGTGTGACCGACCAGCCCCGACACTTCCCAGCCCGGCACGCCGCGCTTGCCAGTTCCGACGCGACCGTGTGGCGCAACACCTTCGGCGCGAACCAGGCTGGCAGCTTCGCCCGCGTGCGCAGCTTCCGCCATGTTGTCTTGATGGATTGGGTGGTTTCGGCTTCGAAGGCTCGGGCGTTGGCGCGCTCGGGCCTTCCTTGTGTTGGGGTGAGCATCACGCCCCCCCTCCCTGATTCCTGAGTCGATGCGGTGTTTCGACAGCAGCGCTTGTGCTGCGCCTCGGCGGCGTTCAACGTCTTGCGGGTCTCCTCCGGCGCTTTAACCCCAGCGCCCCGGATCGGGCCTGGACGGCGGACATCACCTACATCCGTACCGACCGTGGCTGGCTGTACCTGGCCGCCGTGCTGGACCTGTACTCGCGCAAGATCGTGGGCTGGGCGATGGCGCCAAACATGCCCGCCGAGCTGATGTGCACTGCGCTGCAGATGGCCATCGCTCTGCGCCAGCCCAAGGCCGGACTGATCGTGCATACCGACCGCGGCAGCCAGGGCAGATTCAACTGGTCGTTGCAACACCTTTAAGGGCACCTCGAACAACCTGGATTTTTGCCGTTTGAGATGCTTGGTGAGGCGACGGGCACCGCCGCATCCTCTGGCTGGTGGCGCCCGAAGCCCCCCCCTTGTCATTTCAAACTCTGATTGCGGCCTGCCAGCCGCCGTTTCCGCTCACGCGGGCACGATCCCCTGGCTCTGCAGCCGCGCCAGCCGCATCAGGTTGTGCGCGGCGACCTTCAGGCCGATCACCACCTGGGCACGCGCCAGGCCAATCGTCCGTCGGCATTTGCCGCCCTGCTGGGTGAGCCGGGCAAACGGGTGTTCGCCCAACGCCCGGTCCTTGGCGATGCGATGGTTCCGACGCTGCTGGACCGGACTGAGCGGCTGGTCCGCCTGGCCCTTGTGCTGGATGTCCGCTCGGTAGCCTTGTCGCCTGAGCTCGGCTTCCCGGGCCCGGTTGGCATAGGCGCTGTCGGCCCCTACCGTACGCCCGGTGTTGGCCGGATCGAGCAGCGTCTCAAAGTGCCGGCTGTCGTGCACGTTGGCCGCGCTCACCTCGTGCCGGCCGATGAAGCCCCTGCGCCGATCCGTGTTGGCGTGCAGCTTGTAGCCGTAATGGGCCTTGCCATGCTTGCGCGTCCAGCGCGCCTGTACATCTTTCTGCCCTCGCTTGGCATCGCTCCAGCCTTGCGGCTTCTGGCCCTGCTTGATCTGGGCGTTCTCCTCCGGCGTGTTGCGCTGGATCGGCGCACTGACGATGCTCGCATCGACGATCTGTCCGCCCCGGGCAATGAACCCGCCCCGCTGATCTCGCCGATCAGATCCTGCTTCTTGAGCCGATCGCGCCACACCCAGATCGTCTTGGCATCGGGCACCTTGCCACTGTGCTCCAGTCCCAGGAAGCGCTGGAAGCTGCGACGGTCCAGTACCTGGTACTCCAGCGCCTCCTCGCACAGGTTGTACAACTGTTGCAGCAACAGCAGCCGGATCATCAACTCCGTCGGCCACGCCGGGCGGCCGCCCTTGCGGCCGGTGCCCAGGCGAAGTCGGCCATCGATCACCGCTGCGATCGCGGCGAAGTCGATGTGCCGCCACAGCAACTCCAGTGGATCGCTCAATTGCTCGCGCTTGGCTTCGCGCTCGGCTCCGGCAAACAGACTGATCATCGGCACTTACCCCTCGATGGCAATAAAATCATGATGCCAAGAATCGGGGGTTTTTAGAGGTGCCCTATTGTCGTAGGGCCAACCGCCAGCGCGCTGCCCACGGTGCGCCGAAGGTCATGGACGAGCGGCAGCTGAGCGCGGACGAATTGGTGGTGCGGCAGGCCAAGACAGGCGCCGAACTCGCGATGTCAGTCACTGGCGAATTGGCGGATTTGCTGGACCGGATCGCGGCGAGAAAGCGGGGACTGACTCTGCGAAGTAAGCGCATGATCGTGGACGCGGACGGGCTAGCGATCGGGCGTGCGGCGCTGCGCTACAGGTTCGACCAGGCCCGCAAGGCGGCTGGGATCGCAAAGGACGACTTCCAGTTCCGAGACCTGCGCGCCAAGGCGGGCACAGACAAGGCCCGATTCGGCCGGCGACATCCGGCAAGCGCAAGCGCAGCTGGGGCACGCATCCGTGACCACGACGGAGATTTACATACGCAAGCGCAAGGGTGCCAAGACCACGCCGACGCGATAATTGCGGAGCGCACTGGATTTTGCGGAGCGGTCCATTCTGCGCAAACCATTGTGGGAATTGGAGCGGGCGAAGGAGACAGAATCCAAACCACCCTAACTCATTGATCCGCATAGTCTTCGGATAGCCCAGGGGATCAAAAAACGATACCTCAAACGATACCTTGATGAACGGCTAATTTATCGCATGGGCTACAGGCAGCTCAAGCACTGGACATACCGCCCTACTTGAACTAAGTTTATTTGAACTAAGTTCAATTGGAACCATCATGGAGTTTATCAACATCCACAAAGCCAAGACGCACCTGTCTAAGTTGGTCGACAAAGCCGCGAAGGGAGAAGCGTTTGTGATTGCCAAATCGGGCAAGCCGTTGGTCAAAGTGGTCCCGCTTGGAGAACTCCCTATCTCTCCTAAGAAGAAGCGGCTCGGGTTCATGATTGGGCATCAGCACGTTCCTAACCTTGATGAGTTCAATTCCATCGCCCATGACGACATCGAAAAAATGTTCAACGAAGAATGAAATACCTCCTCGACACACATCTGCTCATCTGGGCGGCCGCTGAAGAGACCCCGCCCCAGAAGGACTCGAAACTGCCACCTCAAGCAAGGCAAATCATTGAGGACGAAATCAACGCGCTCTATTTCAGCTCGATGTCCATCTGGGAGTTGGTGATCAAATTTGCCAAGAAGTCGCCGCTGTTCGATCATGACCCGCATCAGTTGCGTCAACAGCTCAACGCGCACGGGTATGAGGAGATCAGCCTCGACTGCGATGACGCTCTAGAAATTGGCACGCTACCTCCCCTCCATAACGATCCTTTCGACCGGGCATTAATCGCACAAGCCCAACATCAGGGGCTGATCTTGCTCACATGCGACGGGACCATTGCGCAATACAGCGGATATCCGATCCTTTACATTCCGCCCGTGCCCTAACAGGCTGCTGAAATACGAACCATTATTAATTGGGGTATTCGGGTCGCTTGCATGCCCTATGGCCGAGGGAAAATTCGCCTTTTTGGGCCAACCTGCCCGATCAGCAGCGGTCGCAGGAATGGGCAACGCTACGGCCAGCGGTAGGTGGACTTTGGTATTTCAGCAGGGCAGACTCAACGCCGATCTGGTCTATGACCTGTTCCACGTGGTGGCCAAGTACGGCCGGAAGGTGATCGATCGGGTGCGGGTGGACGAAGCCAACCGTCTGCGCGAGGAGATGACGCCTACTTCTTCCTGAAGATCAAGGCTGCCTTCCCCGGATTTGGGTGAAGAACCTTAAAAAAAACACCCCGCAGCAAGTGCGGGGTGCGCAAAGAATCAAATTAAATTGCAGATCTAGCTGATTTGGTCCGGCGGACCTACGTCAACAACCGGAATTTTTCCACCACAACTTCCGTAGCAACCACCGCCAATCAGAACGCCTCCACCCGAGCCGTTGTTCACGCCACCACCGCCACCACCGCCGCCCTGTGAAGCTTGCTCGCGAATCTGTTCCGCCATTTCCTCGGCCTTCTTACCGCATGGTTTTTCGATGTAAACCATAGCCCGGCCGGTATACATAAGCATACTGACGGTGTAGGAAACATAGCCCTTGTAAGAGTTATTAACCCAATTACTTTCACCAAGTAGCTTTGAGGCAGCGCCATCAAGTTTTTTCATGAATGCCGCATTCGCAGGATTGGCATAATTCTTAAATTTCGGAATCTCGCCCAAACTTACTTTGATTGGCGGAATTGGAGGCATTGGAAGTTCAGAACAGGCATACGCAATGCCCGCAAGGCTTACCAATGCAAACGCTGTAATTCCGAACTTTCTTGCAATTATCATCTAAATGACACTCCCTTAAAAAAATAATCAATCACTGTCCGACAATAGGCCGTTTGTCCAACACTGGTGCCGTGCCGTGCTTGGCTCGATACATTTGATTAATTGTCTCGTTGAGACGCAATGCCTCAGCTTCAGCGAGCATTCTTTGATCGGTGGTGAGAGGCATAGAAATCATCAAATCCCTAGTGATTGCAGCTCGCGCATCACCTCGCATCTCAGCAACACGCGAAACGGCATAAGCAGCAACCGGATCACCATTGGGGCTTCCGCCCTGATAAGAAGCAAGCATATTGAGCGCGAAGAGATCCCCTTCAGCACCTGCTTCTACCAAACGTTGCTGAGCCAGAGGATCCGTGGGGAGCAATCTTGCATCCAAAATAGTCTGTGCTACTTTGTCACCTGCTGCAGACGCCTGCTTCAAGAGCGCTTCCGGTGCAACCATATAGGCTTCAAGTTGCTTCTCATTTGGAAAGCCATGACGATCAAGCCATCGCTGCTCTGCCTTACTCTCAGCGTATCCAGGATCATTTTCAAAGCTCATGCCGTCTCTTGTTCGGGGCACCTCAGGAAAAGGATGCCTAACAGAAAGAGATTGAGTCTGGGACGCAGGATTCGCAGCAGATTCAGATGCAACTTCCCCCTGGTCAGACGTATCAACCTGAGAATGTTTTTCTTCGGACGAAGTTACTCGCGCAGCGACTTTGCCATCACGAGACTGATGCGCCCACACAATACCAATAGCAGCAAGCGCAAATACTAAAACAATAAACCCCAATACTTTCTTGTTCATATCAACCTTCTAGGTAAATCCATTGCAACATAGCGCGCAACTTTCCCAAGCGTAAATTTTTTGACACGCTTAACTCAATGTCAATATTGGAATAGAAGCTTCGCCTGCGACCAGGCTCGTCTTACCAGTTCTTCCGCCACACTGCGTTGTTCGTCTACGGGAAGCTTGGCCAGGGCCATGATGGCTTCGGCCACCTCATCGATCTCAGCACAAAACGCCGCCAATGGCACCCCCAAGGCATCGGCCAAGCGCTTGGCGGTGCGCAGGTGCACTCGTTGACCCATGTTCGTAGCGGTTGATGCGCGTGCGAGCCACCTCAGTTGCGATCCCAGGGCGGTCTCAAGAATCAAGTGCAACACGTGATTTGAATGCCAGGATTTCCTTCTCCAAGACCACGCCTCCGCGATAATTGCGGAGCGCACTGGATTTTGCGGAGCGGTCCATTCTGCGCAAAACCTATTGTGGCAATTGGAGCGGGTGAAGGGAATCGAACCCTCGTCAGTAGCTTGGGAAGCTACAGCTCTACCATTGAGCTACACCCGCGTCGCCAACGCAGTCTATGCGGTGGGCCGGCGGTTGCGCAAGAAAGCCGCGTACATCCGCGACCGCAGCGTGCCGCTTGGGCGCGCGTACGCCGCGCCAGCCGCTGCTGCCTGACCGCACGACGTCCGTTCCCGGCGCCGCAACGCCTCGCTGTGACGACGGGGACGCGCGGCCCACGGCAAGCCTGGCGCCCTGCCTGGCGCCCTCCTTGCCGCAGGCCGGGCGCCAGGCAGGACATGCGCTTCAGAAACTCAGAAGCTGCCGCCGACGTTCACGAACAGCGAGGTGTCGTGCGCGCGATCCTGGCCGGTGGCGGCGGCGATGCCGACGTTGCTCTCCAGGCCCCACAGCTTGGTCCGCGCACCCAGCACCACTGAGGCATAGTTGCGGTCGATGGCCAGGCCCGGCACCGCGTAGGCGCCTAGTTCGGACATGGTCTGCAGCCACGCGGTGGCTTCCTCGCCCTTCTTGAACTCGTGGTCGTAGGTCGCCTGCAGGTACGGCTTCACCGCGCCGGCGTCGAGGCTGGCCTTCCAGCCGACCCGGCCGACCAGCGACTCGACGTCACGATCGTAATAACCCAGCGCGCTGGAGTTCGGGTTGCTCTCGGTGTAGCCGTCGAGCTTGACCTTCTGCCAGATCGCCGCGGCCACCGGGCCGTGCTTGAACGCGCCCTCGCCGAACTCGTAGCCGCCCTGCAGCGCCGCGGTCAGGTTGCTGCCGTCCGGCGAGCCGTTGTGCTCGATGGTGGCCAGGCCCAGGTTGACCTTGCGCTTCACGTCGTAGCTCAGCCAGCTATAGCTGACCTGGGCGTTGACCCAGACGTGTTCGCCGTACCAGCCGGCGAAGCCGCCCAGGGTGCTGTCGTCCTGGGTGTAGTCGCCGCCGCGGTTGCCGAAATCGGCATCGACCCGGCCGAAGCCGCCGAAGCCGCCGAACACCCACTCGCCGCGCAACCAGTCCACGCCAAACAGGCCGGCCGGAGCCAGGCCGTCGTACAGGTCGCCGTGCTGGTAGCGCTGCATGTCGCCGCGCAGGTTGCCCCACCAGCGCATGCCATCCGCGTCCGGGCGGCCGTCGACGTGCCAGGCAACCTGATCGGCGCGGGAGCGGCCGGTGACCTCGGCCGAGTGTGCCAGCACCTGCTGCAGACGCGGGCCTTCCAGAATCGACAGCGCGTACTGCGCCAGCAGTTCGTGGGTGCGGCCGGTGGGGTGGATGCCATCGGCGAACACGTAGGTGTCGGCGGCGTTGGCGCTGACGTAGCTGGTCGGGTTGCAGGTCAGCGACTGCGCAGTGATCTGCGGCTGACAGGCGGTGCCGGCGACGTTGCCGAAGCCGTAGGTGGACGGGCTGGCAATCACTTCCTGCAGCAGGTGGAAGCTGTCCACCGGGATGACCCGCAGCCCGGCGCTCTTGAGGCCGGAGAACAGCGCGCTGTTGTAGCTGCTGGCCAGCGCGGTGCCCTGCGCCATCGCCGCCGCGCCGCCGGCGCGGAAGCGCGGGGTGAGGCCGACATCGGGAATGGTGGTAACCATGACGTAGCGCGCGCCGGCGCCCTGCAAGCTGGCGACGATGCCCGCTTCCGAGGCCACCGCACTGGCGATGGTGCTCTGCGCCGGCGCGCCGCCCGCGATGGCGAGCAGATCGTTGGCGCCGCCCCACACGCTGTACAGCGCGTTCGGGTCGGCCTTGCCGCCGTTGGCGGCCAGGTAGTTGCTGGCCTGCGTCGCCAGCGACGGCGCCACGCCCAGCACGCTGGCGTTGGCCACGCCGACGCGGGCATTGCCGGCGGCGTAGTCGTCGCCGATCTGGCCGTTGCCGTTGGCGCTGGCGTTGGTGCCGTAGTAGTCGGCGAGGTACTGCGCCCAGACCCAGTCTGGATTGGTCGTGAACTGGCCGGTCACCGCACGCACCGAGGCCGGCAGCAGCGGCCGGTAGTAGCCGGCGTCGGTCAGGCTGTCGCCGAAGAACACGGTGCGGCTATAGGTTTGCTGCGCGAACGCGGGTGCGGCAGCGAGCACGATCGCAGCGGCCAGGAACGAACGGAATGGACGGATGGACGAAGTCATGGAAGCCCTCCCGGGCAATGTAATGAAATGAAAAGTGACTCAGGGCACGACCAGAACATACGCGGCCGCATGGCAGACATGATTCCACCCCTGCCCTTCACGCCCACGTTGCACTGCCGCAATCAACCGCGCGCCTGCCGGCACGCACTGCACGATAATGATGCCATGAACATCGAATTGAACGGCCAGGTCCGTCCCCTGCCTCCCCACACCACCGTCGCCAGCCTGTTGCTCGAGGAAGGGCTTGCACAGCGCCGCGTCGCGGTCGAGGTCAACGGCGCGATCGTGCCACGCGGCATGCATGCCACGCACGCGCTGCACGACGGCGACCGGGTCGAGATCGTGCATGCGCTGGGCGGCGGCTGAATCCCATGCGCCGCACGACGCGGCGCCGTCTCGGCAACGCAGGGGGCGATGGGCGATAATCCGGCGATGAACGCTCCCTCCCCTCACGACGCGCTGGTGATCGCCGGCAAGCCCTACCGTTCCCGCCTGCTCACCGGCACCGGCAAGTTCCAGGATCTGGAACAGACCCGGCAGGCCACCGAGGCCGCCGGCGCGCAGATCGTCACCGTCGCCATCCGCCGCTCCAACATCGGCCAGACTCCGGGCGAGCCCAACCTGCTCGACGTGCTGCCGCCGCAGCGCTACACCATCCTGCCCAATACCGCCGGCTGCTACAGCGCCGAGGACGCGGTGCGCACATGCCGTCTGGCGCGCGAACTGCTCGACGGCCACAACCTGACCAAGCTGGAAGTGCTGGGCGACCAGCGCACCCTGTTCCCGGACGTGGTGCAGACCCTGAAGGCCGCCGAGATCCTGGTCGCCGACGGCTTCGAGGTGATGGTCTATACCAGCGACGACCCGATCCTGGCCAAGCGCCTGGAACAGATCGGCTGCGTGGCGGTGATGCCGCTGGCCGCGCCGATCGGCTCGGGCCTGGGCATCCAGAACCGCTACAACCTGCTGGAGATCATCGACAACGCCAAGGTGCCGATCCTCGTCGACGCCGGCGTGGGCACCGCCTCGGACGCGGCGATCGCGATGGAACTGGGCTGCGACGGCGTGCTGATGAACACCGCCATCGCCGGCGCGCGCGATCCGGTGCTGATGGCCGGCGCGATGCGCAAGGCGGTCGAGGCCGGGCGCGAAGCGTTCCTGGCCGGGCGCATCCCGCGCAAGCGCTACGCCAGCGCCTCTTCGCCGGTCGACGGGCTGATCGGCTAAGGCCGCAGGCATGACCGATCCGTTCTCCAGCGCCGGCGCCAAGACCCCGGCCAAGCCCTTCACCGTCGAGGACGGTCGCCGCCAGGTGCGCAGCTTCGTGCTGCGCCAGGGCCGCTTCACACCCGCCCAGCAGCGCGCGTTCGACGACCTGTGGCCGCGCTTCGGCCTGGACTACGCCGGCCAGCCGCGCGATCTCGACGCTGCCTTCGGCCGTGCCGCGCCCAAGGTGCTGGAGATCGGCTTCGGCAACGGCGAGGCGCTGCGCCATGCCGCGCGCCACGACCCGGCGCGCGACTACCTCGGCATCGAGGTGCACGCGCCCGGCGTGGGCCGCGTGTTGAACGCGCTGGCCGCCGATGGCAGCGCGCACGTGCGCCTGTACCACCACGACGCTGTGGAAGTGCTGGAACACGAGATCGCCGACGGCGCGCTCGACGAGGTCCGCATCTACTTCCCCGACCCGTGGCACAAGAAGCGCCACAACAAGCGCCGCCTGCTGCAGCCGGCGTTCGCCGCGCTGCTGGTGCGCAAGCTGCGCGCCGGCGGCCGCCTGCATGCCGCCACCGACTGGGCCGACTACGCCGAGCAGATGTGGGACGTGCTCGATGCCGCCGAAGGCCTGGTCAACCGCGCCGGCCCGCGCGGCCACGTGCCGCGCCCGGACTGGCGCCCGCAGACCCATTTCGAGACCCGCGGCCAGAATCTGGGCCATGGCGTTTGGGATTTGCTGTACGACCGGGAATCGGGAGTGGGGAATGGGGAATCGGAGCAGCAACCGCCCCCAGCATCCGCATAGCGCCAGCCTGCGTCAGACCGTCGCTTCTGCCATTCTCCATTCCCGATTCCCCATTCCCGGCCCCGCATGGACATCGCGCTGACGCTGACCACCGACATGAAGCTGGTCCTCGGGCTGGTCGGCTTCACGATGGCGATGTTCGTGTTCGAGCGCATCCGCGCCGACGTGGTCGCGCTGGTGGTGCTGGTGGTGCTCGGCGTGACCGGCCTGATCGCGCCGGAGGAACTGTTCAGCGGCTTCTCCGGCAACGCGGTGATGAGCATCATCGCCACCACCATCCTCGGCGCCGGGCTGGAGCGCACCGGCGCGCTGAACCGGCTGGCGTCGTGGCTGCTGCGCCGCGCGCACGGCGTGGAGGAGCGGCTGATGCTGTTGACCACCGGCATCGCCGGGCTCAATTCCTCGTTCATGCAGAACCCGTCGGTGATGGCGCTGTACCTGCCGGTGGCCTCGCGCCTGGCCGCGCGCACCGGACTGACTCTGCAGCGCCTGCTGCTGCCGATCGCCGCGGCGATCGTGATGGGCGGCGCGCTGACCATGGTCGGCAACTCGCCGCTGATCCTGCTCAACGACCTGCTGCAGTCGGCCAACAACAACCTGCCCTCGGGCATGGCCACGATCGAGCCGCTGCGCATGTTCGCGCCGCTGCCGATCGGCGTGGCGCTGCTGCTGGCGTCGCTGGTCTACTTCCGCGTGCGTGGCGACAGGACGCTGATGGAAGAGGAGCAGCTGATCAACGACGGGGTCACCCCGGCACGCACCGAGAGCTATTTCGCGCGCACCTACGGCATCGAAGGCGACGTGTTCGAACTGATCGTCAGCGCGGACAGCCCGCTGGTCGGCATGACCCTGGGCGAAGCGGAGACGGTGCACGACGCGCCGCTGCTGCTGGCGCTGAAGACCGGCAACGACACCCGCCTGGCGCCGCCGGCGGACATGCGCATCTGGGTCGGCAGCGTGCTCGGGGTGATGGGCGCGCGGCAGCAGGTGGCCGATTTTGCGCAGAACCAGTTCCTGCGCTTGTCCTCGCGGCTGCGCAACCTCGGCGACCTGTTCAACCCCAGCCGCGCCGGCATCTCCGAGGCGGTGATCCCGCCGACCTCGCGCTTCATCGGCAAGAGCGCGGCCGAGCTGCGCCTGCGCAAGCAGGCCGGGATCAGCCTGCTGGCGATCAACCGCGACAAGCAGGTGATCCGCGAGGACGTGCGCAAGGTGCACCTGCGTGCCGGCGACATGCTGGTGTTCCACAGCATCTGGCAGGACCTGGCCCAGGCCTCGGAAAGCCGCGACTTCGTGGTGGTCACCGACTATCCGAAGGGCGAGCACCGCCCGCACAAGTTCAAGATCGCGATGACCATCTTCGCCCTGACCATCCTGATCGCGCTGACCTCCAAGCTGCCGGTGGCGCTGACCCTGATGACCGGCGTGGCCGGCATGCTGCTGACCGGCGTACTGCGCATGGACGAGGCCTACGCCTCGATCAACTGGAAGACCATCTTCATGATGGCCGGGCTGATCCCGCTGGGCTGGGCGATGGACAGCAGCGGCGCAGCGGCCTGGGTCGCCGGCCACACCATCGCGCGGTTGCCCGAAGGCATGCCGGTCTGGGCGCTGGAGATCGCGCTGGCGCTGTTGACCACCGCGTTCTCGCTGGTGATCAGCCACGTCGGCGCGACCATCGTGATGGTGCCGATCGCGGTCAACCTGGCGCTGGCCGCCGGCGGCAATCCCACCGCGTTCGCGTTGATCGTGGCGCTGTCGGCGTCGAACAACCTGATGACCGCGTCCAATCCGGTGATCTCGATGATCACCGGCCCGGCCAACTACCAGCCGCGCGAACTGTGGCGCGTCGGCGCGCCGCTGTCGCTGATCTATACCGCGGTGGTGGTGCTGATGGTCAACCTGATGTCGCTGGACTGGTGGCGCGCGTTCTGACGCCGGTTTTCCCGGCGGTCGTACGGAGCGGCTCCAGGTGGCCTCGGGCCAACGGTCGCGACGAACGCAGCGATGGACTTTTCCGGCTTCGGATGCAACCGCGGCCGTTGCCCCCTCCAGGCACCATCGCCGGTGGCGGCGCACGAAGCGCATCGCGTTGGAAGAGGCGGTCTCAGGCCAGCAGCACCTGCCCCTCGCGCACCATCACCTGCACTGCGCGCAGCGTGTCGCCGCGGCACGGCCCGGACACACAGCCGCCCTGCTGCAGTTCGAAGGCGGCGCCATGCGCGGCGCACACTACATGGCCTTCGCGGCTCTTCAGAAATTGCCCAGGCGCCCAGTCGAGCCGGCGCCCGGCATGCGGGCATATGTTCAACCAGGCGCGCACCGCGTCGCCGTCGCGGTACAGCAGCAGCGATTCGCCGACGCCGCCCACCTGCGCCTCGACTTCGACGAGCGCGCCGGGCTCGATCTGGTCCAACTGCGCCAACACGGTGGAAACCTCGGACATGGAGGGCGGCAGGCGGAAAGGACCGTCATTGTCGCATGTCCGTACCGCGCCGGCGGCGACATGCAAGGCATTGATCGGAAAAGCGTCGATTCAAATATTAATGAAATTTTCACTCTGTCGGTTGGAACAGCGCCGATACTGCGCGGCACCGGTTCCAACTGACACAGACTTTTGCCATGCATGCACGCGTCTTCAATTTCGAGCATTTTCGCCACGTCTTCGCGCCGCGCAAGCCGCGTCACCCGCTGGTGAAGCTGGCGTTCGGCCTGCTCGGCCTGGCGATCCTGGCCGGGCTGGTGTTCGTCAGCGTCTTCGTCGGCGCGGCGATGATCCTCGGCGGCATCGCGGTGAAGCTGCTGAGCCAGCGTGGCAACAAGCGTCCGCCCAGTTCGCGCCAGCATGTGGTCGACGGCGAGTACCGCGTGGTGCGCAAGCCGGCGTTGCCGCTGTAGGGCCGGGAGTGGGGATTGGCCAAAGCGATACCCGCGCGCCTGCTGGAATTGGGTTGAACCCGACGCGTTGGAGTCCTGCATCCTGCTCTTCTTGGATGCGTGCGCCATGAAAGACCTGTTCGCCGCTACCGAAGCTCCGCGCGTGCCCGTGTGCGGGCAGGGCCTGTTCCCGGTACGCCGCATCTACTGCGTGGGCCGCAACTTCGCCGACCATGCGCGCGAGATGGGCGCCAACGCCCCCGCCTCGAAAGCCGAACGCGGCCAGCCGACGTTCTTCATGAAGCCGGCCGATGCGCTGGTGATCGGCAACGAGGCCATCCCCTACCCGCCCGCGACCCAGGACCTGCACCACGAAGTGGAACTGGTGGTGGCGCTCGGCCAGGATGCGCCGGCCGGCGTGCTGCGCGTCGCGGAGGCCACCACGCTGGTGCTCGCCTACGGCGTCGGCCTGGACCTGACCCGCCGCGATCTGCAGGCCGCGGCCAAGGCCAAGGGCCTGCCGTGGGACATCGCCAAGGGCTTCGACCATTCCGCGCCGATCAGCGAACTGATCCCGGCCGGCGAAGTCGGCGCGCTGGAGGCGTTGAACCTGTCGCTGGAGGTCAATGGGCAGGTGCGCCAGCAATCGCTGCTCGACCAGATGATCTGGAACGTGCCGGAGATCCTGCACGCGCTGTCCAAGCTGTTCGCGCTGCGTGCCGGCGACTTGGTGTTCATGGGCACGCCGGCCGGCGTGGCCGCGCTGCGGCCCGGGGATCGTTTCAGCGCGCGCCTGGAGAACGTCGCCGAGCGCCATGGCGTGATCGTCGGCGCCTGAGCGATGCCGGCGCGGCCGCAGGTTGCGCGGACCGCAGGCCGACAACGGCGATGCCGCTGTGCGGCGCGCACCGGTTGCAGCGGCTCGATCCGCTGCCGATACGTCTGCGCTATTCTTGCGCGGCGGCGATAGGTCCGCGAACGATTGAGGAGTTCCTGATGGGCATGGTTCGCGAGTTCAAGGAATTCGCCATGCGCGGCAATGTGCTGGACTTGGCGGTGGGCGTGGTGCTCGGCGCTGCGTTCGGCAAGATCGTCACCGCACTGGTGGAAAAGATCATGATGCCGCCGATCGGCGTGCTCGCCGGCGGCGTGGATTTCTCGCGTTGGGCGTGGACGCTGAAGGCGGCGACGGTGGACGCGGCGGGCAAGGAGGTGCCGGCGGTGGCGATCGGCATCGGCGATTTCCTCAATACCATCATCCAGTTCGTGATCGTGGCCTTCGCCATCTTCATGCTGGTCAAGGCGATCAACCGCATCGCGCGCAGGCAACCGCCGGCGCCCAAGGCCCCGAGCGAGGAAGTGGTGCTGCTGCGCGAGATCCGCGATTCGCTGAAGCGCTGATCCGCACCGGCTCGCGGGCGCAAAGCCGCCTGGCCTGGGGCCATCGGCCGCGACCAGGCAGCAGCGGCCAGACGCCGCCGCGCCTGCGGACCGCGTCCCGCGGAAAGCGCAGACATTTGCGGGCCCCGCCAATATGCTGGGCGTCCCCTGTCGCGGAGTCTTCCATGCGCCGTCTTGCCGCCGTCATCGCCGCCGTGCTCGCCACCTCGCCCGCCAGCGCGGTCGAGGCCACCCGCATCCCGCAGGCGGCGTTGCCCACCGCCGCCACGCTGCGCGAGCAGGCCCTGGCCGACGACACCGGCTGGAAGGTGGTCGAATCGCTGACCACCGAGATCGGCCCGCGCATCGCCGGCGGCGAGGCCGATGCGCGCGCGGTCGCCTGGGCCAAGGCGAAGTTCGAGGCGCTGGGCTTCGACAAGGTGTGGACCGAACCGGTGACGTTCCCGAAATGGGAACGCCGCAGCGAGCATGCCCAGGTGCTTGGCGCGAACGCGCAGCCGCTGGTCGTCACCGCGCTGGGCGGCAGTCCGGCCGGCACGGTCGAGGCCGAGGTGGTGCGCTTCGCCGATCTGGCCGCGCTGCAGGCCGCGCCGGCCGGATCGCTGCGCGACAAGATCGCCTTCGTCGACTACCAGATGGCCAGGACGCGCGACGGCAAGGACTACGGCAACGCCGGTGCGGTGCGCAGCAAGGGGCCGTCGGAGGCGATCCGCAAGGGCGCGGCCGGCTTCGTGATGCGCTCGGCCGGCACCGATTCGCATCGGGTGCCGCATACCGGCATCACCCGCTTCGAGGACGGCCTGACGCCGGTGCCCGCGGCGGCACTGTCGGTACCCGATGCCAACCAGTTGGCGCGTCTGGTCGCACGCGGCCCGGTACGCCTGCGCCTGGCGCTGGATTGCGGCTGGGATGGGCAGGCCGCCTCGTACAACGTGATCGGCGAGATCACCGGGCGCGAAAAGCCCCGGGAAGTGGTGGTGATCGGCGCCCACCTGGATTCATGGGACCTGGGCACCGGCGCGATCGACGACGCTGCCGGCGTCGGCATCGGCATGGCCGCCGGGCACCTGATCGGCCAGCTCAAGCGCGCTCCCAAGCGCACGATCCGCGTGATCGCCTTCGCCAACGAGGAGCAGGGCCTGTACGGCGGCAAGGCCTACGCGCAGGCGCATGCCGAGGACGTGGCGCTGCACCAGATCGCCGCCGAGAGCGACTTCGGCGCCGGCCGCATCTATGCGTTCAATACCGGCTCCGGCGACGCCGCCGCGTCGCGCCAGGCGACCGCACAGATCGCCGCGGCGCTGGCGCCGCTCGGCATCGCCTACGCGCCGGACCGCGGCGGCCCCGGCCCGGACCTGGGCCCACTGGCGGCCAAGGGCGGCGCCTGGGGCTGGCTGGCGCAGGACGGCAGCGACTATTTCGACCTGCACCACACCGCCGACGATACCCTGGACAAGATCGATCCCGAGGCGCTGGCACAGAACGTCGCCGCCTACGCGGTGTTCGCCTACCTGGCCGCGGAGGCCGACGGCGGCTTCGGCAGCCAGGCCAAGGCAGTGCCACCGCCCAGGGAGTAGGCTGAGGGCGCGCGCCGCGGGGATGCGTGCAGGCGTTCCTTCTTCGCAGCAGCGCCAGAACCCACGATGGCAAAATGGCAAGGTCGCGCAGGCAGCGCGGTGACGCTGCTGGATGTGGCCCGGCATGCGGGCGTGTCGCCGATGACTGCCTCGCGCGTGATCAACCGCCATCCGCGGGTGGGCGCGGCGCGGGCGCGTCGAGGCCTCGATCAAGGCGCTCGGCTACCGCCCCAACCCCGCCCGGCGCTCGCTGCGCACCGATCGGCGTGCTGTACAGCGATCCCAGCGCGGCCTATCTCAACCAGTTCATGCTCGACATCCTCGAGCAGAGCAGCCTGGACGGCAGCCAGGTGCTGGTGGAAAAGAGCGACGACATCGGCAGCCAGGCGCACCGCCGCCCAACGCCTGCTGGACGCCGGCGTGGACGGGGTGATTCTGCCGCCGCCGCTGTGCGACTGGCGGCAGACCATCGAGGAACTGGACGCGCGCGGCATCCCGGTCGTCGCCGTGGCCACCGGCACGCTGATGCACAGGGGTCAGCTCGGTGCGCATCGACGACTACCAGGCCGCCTGCGCGATCACCCGGCACCTGATCGAACTCGGCCATCGCGACATCGGCTTCATCCGCGGCGATCCCAAGCACACCCCGAGCGCGCTGCGCAGCCGCGCGTTTTTCGACACCATGGCCGCGGCCGGCCTGGCGGTCGCCCACGCGCGCGTGGCCGAAAGCCTGTTCACCTACCGCTCCGGCCTGCTCGCCGCGACCGCGCTGCTGCATGCCGCGCCACGGCCGACCGCGATCCTGTGCAGCAACGACGACATGGCCGCCGCGGCGATGGCCATCGCCCACGGCCTGCGCCTGCCCGAGGATCTGTCGATCACCGGCTTCGACGACACGCCGGTGGCGACCACGATCTGGCCGGAACTGACCACCATCCACCAGCCGGTCACCGCGATGGGCCGCGCCGCAGCGACCCTGCTGCTGGCCGAGATCGGCCAGCGCCGCGACGGCCTGCCCAGCCGCGGCATCCACCAGGTCATGCGCTACACCCTGGTCAGCCGCGTCTCCAGCGCGCCGCCGGCGCGGAACGTGGCCCCGCCCTAGCCGCGCAGACTGGCGCGGCACCGGGGCGCGCGCGCGGCCCCGGTCACCGTCGGATGCGCCGGCGGGACGGCCGCACGCGCCGGCATGCCGCCGGCGAGCGATGCCGCGACCGGTCGGCAGCACCGCAGCGCCCTCATCGCGACGCGCCCGGCGCCGGGTGGCGGCTGCGCCAGCTGCCCAGCAGCACCGCGGTGGCCGCGGCGACGTTGAGGCTCTCCACCGCGCCACTGCCGGGAATCGACAGCCGCAGTTCGCAGGCCTGCGCGAACGCCCGGTCCATGCCTTGGCTCTCGGCGCCCATGACGTAGACCAGGCGCGGCGGCAACGCCGCGGCGAACACGTCCTCGCCCCCCTCCACCAGCGTCGCCGCCACCGCGAAACCGGCGCCGCGCAACTGCACCAGCGCCTGCGCCGTCGCCGGCAGCCGCACCAGCGGCAGCGCCTCGGCACCGCCCTCGGCCACCCGCGCCGCCGCGCCGGACAGGGTCAGCGTCGCGCTGTCCGGCAGCAGCACCGCGGCCGCGCCGAAATGCGCGGCGGAGCGCAGGATCGCGCCGAAATTGTGCGGATTGCCGACGCCGTCCAGCCATAGCGCCAGCGCCGGACCGGGCGCCAGCGTCTGCCGCCATGCCGCCAGCGACAGCGGTTCCTCGCGCAGCACGTCGGCGACCACGCCCTCGTGATGCGCGCTGGCGGCCAGCTTGTTCAGATCGGCCTCGTCCACCACCCGGTAACCGACGCGATGCGCCACGCACCACTTGAGCAGCGGCTGCAGCGCCGGAATCCGCGCCTCGCTCAGGTACAGCTTGCGCAGCGCCTCGGGCCGCCGCGCATGCATGGCGCGCACCGCGTTGAGGCCGTACAGGCGCAGCTCGCCGCGATTGGCGTCGGCCGCGCGGGGCGCGGCGGCGCGGGCCGGCTGCACCGGCGGCCGCGGGCCGCGCGGGCGGTTGTCCCAGGGCGAGGTCATCGCGGCGCGCCCGGCAACGGCCTGAGCGCGGCGCAACCGCACCGCCTGCCGGCAGCGCTCGGAAAAGGAAGGACATCGCGCATGGGGTCTCCTGAAAGCGCTTGGGCCGCATGCCGGGTCGGCACGGTGCGCCGATTTTCGCTCATCCGGGGCCAGCAGGTGGCAGCGGCGTGCCGCGCCACCGCATACGCGCGCCCGCGCGGCGCCGACGCCGGCACTTGTCTACCGCGCACCCCGCAACACCCAACGCCGCTCCGATGGTGACCGTCAACCAGTTCAACCATCGCCGCGGACCATGCCGTATTCGCGCCGATCGATGCGGAAATCCTACAAGCGCGACGCCTGCACATGATTCATCGTCGTCGCTCCTTCGGCCACCACACAGGCTCCTATCGAGACAGCCCGACCGCCGCACCACCTCACTTCGCACACGGGAAGCCGGCGTCCACGATCCGGCCTGCACCTGCATCGCGCTGCGGTGCGGTGCGGTGCGGCCACGCGGTTTCCCGAGAACGCTCTCGCATTCTCACGACAAGACGATTCCCATGAACTCCGACTCCCGTACCACTCCATCGGCAGCACCCCGCCATGCCCGCGTTGCCCTGATGTGGCTGCTCTCCCTGCTGGGCCTGGGTGGCGCCGACACCGCGCTGGCGCAGGAGCACTCCCCCGATGCCCGCCTCGCCCGGGTCGCCAGCCTGCGCACCGAGCACAAGCCCGCGGGCGTCCCCGGCGACTACGTACAGACCCCGTTCGGCTACTTCCCGCCGGCCTGCGTGCAGCACCTCGGCCGCGGCGCGCGCGTGCTCGACGACGGCAGCCTGCAGCGCGCCGACGGCGTGCGCGAACGCGCGCAGGTGTGCACGCAGGACAACTTCACCCCCGACGGCACGCGGGCACGGCCGGATGGCCGCGACCTCGCTGGCCGCCAGGTTCGCGGCGGCGCCGCGCTGGCAGCGACCGAGTCCCGGCGCGCGCTGCCGCCGCCGATCACCCACGACTGGGTGCAGGCCGCCGGCTACAACACCGGCACGCCGATCGGCCGCATCGTGGCCAGCTGGACGGTACCGCCGAACCCGATCAGCGCCTCGGGACAGACGGTGTACTTCTTCCCGGGGCTGCAGAGCGATACCCCGGTGATCCTGCAACCGGTGCTCGGCTACCGCGGCAACAACAACACCTGGGATCTGAGCAGCTGGAACTGCTGCAAGGACGACACCGTGTGGTACAGCGACTTCATCCCGGCCAAGGCCGGCGATCAGATCGTGGGCGACACCTACGCCACCTGCTCCACGCCCGGCCGCACCTGCTCGAGCTGGAACATCGACACCCGCAACCTCACCAGCGGCCGCAGCGTCAGGCTCAGCACCACCTCCTCCGGCAATCTGAACCTGGTGGTGGGAGGCGCGCTGGAGGTGTATTCGGTGACCAATTGCGACCAGTACCCGCCCAACGGCAGCATCAGCTTCGCCCGGATCGGGGTGTACGACTACAATTTCAATCGGGTGCAGTCGCCGCCGTGGCAGTCGATCGCCGACAGTTCCAGGCTCGACGTGCAATGCAACTACTCGGTGAACACCACCGCCACCTCGGCCACCATCACCTACTGAGCGATCCTGCCTGCCGTGCCGCCGCCACACCACTGGCGGCGGCACGGCGTTCATGGCACCGGCCAGTGGCGGCCGAACAGGCACAGATCGTACACCTGTCCTGGCCGTACCGGCATGCTGCAGCGCATGCCCTCTTCCACGAAACCGTTCTTCTGCAGTACCCGCGCCGACGCCAGGTTGCTGTCCAGCACCGATGTTTCGACCCGGCGCAGGCCCAGGACCGGCACCGCCCAGTCCTGGTAAGCGGCGACAATGCGGGGCATATGGCCCTTGACCCAGTGCGCGCGCCCCAAGCAGTCGCCGAGCTCGGCGCTGCGGCGCGCCGGGGCCGGCACCGGGCGCAGCGCGATGCCGCCACAGGCCTCGCCATCGATCTCGATCGCCAGCACCGGGTGGCGTAGGTCGACCGCGCACCCGTCCAGGAACGCCTCGCCGTCGGCGCGGGGACAGGGATGCGGGAAGCGGGTGCTGAACCCACGCGCCGCCTGGGCGTCGCCGGCATGACGCAGCAACGCATCGAGATCGCCATCACGCCAGCGGCGCAGTCGCATGCTGCCGGCGTGCAGTTGCAGGTCGCGCCACACCGTGGCGCCGGCGGCATCGGACATCGCCCGCCCTCGTGCAGGCGGGTGCCCAGCATCACCGGCGCAGCGCGCAGGCCGCCGCCGCACCGGCCATGGCGACAGGCGGGCGCGGTGGCGGAGAGGGCGACGCGACAGGCAGCCGAAAGGGGCGGGTGCGATAGTATGGAAGCCCTTACCAGCGAACCGTCACGATGTCCCCCGAGAGTTCCACCGCCGCGGCACGCATCCCGATCTTCATGTACCACAACATCGCGCCGGCGCCGCGCCAGTTGCAGGTGTACCGCAGCCTGTACGTCGCGCCGGCGCGCTTCGCGCGGCAGATGCGGCTGCTGCGCCGGCTGGGTTACCGCGGCGTCTCCATGTCCGACGCCATGCCCTACCTGCGCGGCGAGCGCCAGGGCCGGATCGCGGTGGTGACGCTGGACGACGGCTACGCCGACAACCTGCATGCGGCGCTGCCGGTGCTGCAACGGCTGGGGTTCACCGCCACGGTGTACGTGGTCAGCGGCTGCATCGGCCGCCACAACGCCTGGGACGCGCAGAAACTCGGCATCGAAAAGCCGCTGATGACCCTGGCCGAGCTGCGCCAGTGGCGCGCCGGCGGCATGGAGATCGGCGCGCATACCCGCTCGCATCCGCGCCTGACCAGTTGCAGCGACACCGCGCTGGACGAGGAGACCGGCGGCTGCAAGCGCGAACTGGAGGACCTGCTCGGCGAGCCGGTCACCCAGTTCTGTTATCCGTACGGCGATATGGACGAGCGCGTCGCCGCGGCGACGCGCGGCGCCGGCTACGTCGCCGCGACCAGCACCCGCCGCGGCCGCGCCGTGGTCGGTTCCGATCCCTGGCGCTATCCGCGGATCCATGTGGCGCGGCACCATGTGCTGCCGCAGTTCGCGCTGCGCGCGCTGACCGGCTACGAGGATCGGCGCGCGTGAACTTCCTGTTCGTCGGCACCAATCCCGAGAACACCGGCGCGGCCACGCACTTCGTGGCACTGGCGCAGGCCCTCAGCGGCGCCGGCCACGGCGTGGAGGTGATCGCCTGCCGCGGCGGGCTGATCGCCGGCGCGCTGAGCCGCAGCGGCATCGACGTGCATTTCGGGCATTTCCGCAATGCGCTGGATCCGGCCGGCTATGCGCCGCTGCTGCGCCTGGCGCGCCGCCGCAAACCGGATTGGCTGGTCGGCAATTTCGGCAAGGAGTACTGGCCGCTGCTGCTGGTCGGGCGCGCGCTCGGCATCCGCGTGGCGCTGTTCCGCCACCGCACGCCGGCGATGCGCGCGCTGTCCGGCTACGCGATCCCGCGCCTGGCATCGCGCTTCTTCGCCGTGTCGCGCTATGCGCGGCAGGCCTACCTGCAACGCGGCACCCCCGAGGCGCTGGTGCAGGTGCTGTACAACCCGGTGAACATGGACAGCCTGCGCCCGGACCCGCAGCGCGGCCGCGAGATCCGCAGCGAGCTGGGCCTGCCCGAGGACGCGATCGTGCTCGGCTACAGCGGCCGCCTGCATGCCGGCAAGGGCATCTTCCCGCTGCTGGAAGCGGTGTCCGCGGCGATGGCGATCGAGCCGGCCCTGCATTGCCTGTGGCTGGGCGACGGACCGGATGCGGCGCGCTTGCAGGTGCAGGCCGCCGCCGGGGCCAACGCCGATCGGCATCGCTTCGTCGGCTGGGTCAACGACACCGCCCCTTACTACAATGCGATGTCGATGCTGGCGTTTCCCTCGCTGGCGCCGGAAACCTTCGGCCGGGTCTCGGTGGAAGCGCAGGCCAGCGAAGTGCCGGTGCTGGCCAGCCGCATCGGCGGTGCGGTGGAGACGCTGGATGCGGACGTCAGCGGCGAACTGCTGCCGCCGGGCGACGTGGCCGCCTGGCGCGATGCGATCCTGCGCATGTGCGATGCGCCGCGGCGCCAGCGCATGGGCCAGGCCGGTCGCCAGTTCGTGCAGCGCCACTTCGCCGGCGCGGTGATCGCCGCGCAGTTCGTGCAGTTGCTCCAAGCCCGCTGCGCGCCGCAGCGACCGACGCCGGCGCAACCCGGCGCGCATTGAGCCGGGTCGGCCCGCCGCCCAGGCGCGGCCGCCCAGCGCCGGCGGCCCGCCCCGGCGCGACCTGAGGGACCGGCCGGCGCTGCATGCCGGCCGTCGCTTGCATCGGTGCGCCGGCAGCGGCTTGCGTCAGTCGGGGCTTGCGTCAGTCGGCGATCACCGCTTCCAGGACGTCGTGTTCGACAACATTCCAGGCGACGACGCCATAGCCGTTGCTGCCCCATTTGGGGCCCCAATGATTCTCGACGATCAGGCCGTCGCTGTTGTAGCCGACGGCGAGAACCTCGTGCCCGCCACTGAGCGCGCCGGTGGTATCGCGATCGATCGTGTTGCTTCTGGAGAGGTTCCTGAAGCCGGGGCGCAACACCATTCCAATGGCGACCGGCCGGTATTGCGATATCGCCAGCTTCAACGCTGCGGTCAGATCCGGGCCGCCGCCGCCATTCTCGTTGGCGAACAGCACCTCGTATTCCTTGAACAACTGCCACTTGTAGCGTGCGGCGTTGCTGCGCTCGGCCTTGGTGGGCAGATCCATATAGTCGAAGTCGCCCTGGCTGTAATCCTGCGCGGTGTCGATGCCTTGATCGATCGCGAGGTTGAGTGCGTCCACCGCATAGGCGCCCGCATCGACGCCCTGGTCCCTGCCCGGATTGATCTGCGAATAGACATACATCGGGGCGAACAGCACGACGCTTTTTTTCCTCCAGTTGGCATACCAGCCGGCCATGTCGTGGCCAATGGTCCAACCCACGCACGAGTTGACGTTGCCTTGATTGCCGGGCGCCACGGCCCATTGGCTCAGATCGAAACTGGCCGGCGGCGTGGACTGGGAACTGCTCTGGGTGGTGGCCTGCGGCATGACCACCGCCTGTCGCGTCTTCGGCGGCAGCGCACCAGTGCCGTGTTCCATGCTCTCGGCCAGCGCCTGGGACATGGCCGATAAGCCGGCGATGCCGATGAGGCCCGATAGGATCAGAAGCTTTTTGGTCATGGCGTCTCTCCTGGTGTTGTGGGGTTTTTGCAGGGATGCGCAGTGCCCCCGGCCATATCCGGGCCACCGCGACGCGGTTTCCGGCACCGGCCGAAATGTTTGCAGGCTTTCGTTTTCGCACATTCGGACAGGAACGCCAATAAACGACGCAATGGAGTCCAGCGTGGGGGATTGCGTAGCGCGTGCGACAACAAAGCGGAGTGCCAATAAAACGTTAAGAACGAAGTGCCGGCCGTGACGTAGGCGTGCGTGCTCGAGCGTGCCGCGCTCGGATGACCGATGCGGCATAGGGTAGAAGCAAGCTGAATGTTCTATATTGTATTGATTCAATCAAAAACGAAACAATTCGGCACAAATTGCGAATGTGCAGTCGCCGTCACACACGTTTTCGAACTGTCTTTTGATGGGAGCAGGACAGAGCGATCCCGTCGCCTGCATCGGACGCGCCCCATGTCGCACGCCTGTCGCCACGCCCAGCCCGAACACGCCATTGCCGCACCTGAAGCGACACGCCGGCGCGAGGACGGCAAGTCGCGCCAGGCGCAGCCGTGCGCCGCGCCATGGCCCAGCGCCAACGTGCTCTTCGGCTTGGGTCTGCACGAGGCGTCAAGCGCGCCATCGCCCGTCGGACGCCGCCGGCACGATGCCGGCCGCCAGCGTCCAGGAGTGATTCGAACGACGCCAGGGAGATCGCCGAGATAGCGCAACAGCGCGCACTCCACGACCGGGCAGCACCTTCATCGACCAATGCCTGCCGGCTTGCCCCGCTCCAGCGCGGCGCATACGCGCCATCGCGCAACCGACGCGCGACGGGATGAAGCCGAGCAGCGCGCTCAACCCACGCCCGCCCCCGACCCGACGCATTCGGACTGCGCCATCGGCGGCATGGACACGCTGCGCGGCAGCGCGACGAAGGCCGGCGCGGCGCCGTCGCTCAGTGCTGCAATCCAAGCAAGGCCAACACCTGCGCCGCCAGCGTCTCGGCGTTGTCGCCGTCGGCGCGCAGGTGCAGCTCCGGCCGCTCCGGCGCCTCGTACGGCGAATCGATGCCGGTGAAGTTGGGGATCTGCCCGGCACGCGCCTTGGCGTACAGCCCCTTGACGTCGCGCGCTTCGGCCACGTGCAGCGGCACGTCGACGAACACCTCGACGAAATCGCTCTCGGCGAAGCGCTCGCGCGCCATGCGCCGCTCGGCGCGGAACGGCGAGATGAAGCTGACCAGCACGATCAGCCCGGCATCGGTCATCAAGCGCGCCACCTCGGCGACGCGACGGATGTTCTCGACCCGGTCCTCGTCGGTGAAGCCGAGATCGCGGTTGAGCCCGTGGCGCACGTTGTCGCCGTCGAGGATGAAGGTGTGGTAACCCAGCGCATGCAGGCGCTTCTCCACCAGGTTGGCCACGGTGGACTTGCCGGCGCCGGACAGGCCGGTGAACCACAGTACCTTCGGCGCCTGGCCCTTGATCCGCGCGCGCGCGGCGCGGTCCACGTCCAGGCGCTGCCAGTGCACGTTGCCGGCGCGGCGCAGCGCGAAATCGAGGGTGCCGGCGGCGACGGTGGCGTTGCTCTGCCGGTCGATCAGGATGAAGCCGCCGAGCGCGCGGTTGCGCGCGTACGGCGCGAACGCGATCGCCTCGTCCAGCGCCAGGTTGCAGTAGCCGACCTCGTTCAGTTCCAGGCGCTTGGCGGCCAGCCGCTCCTGCGTGTTCACGTCGACCCGGTGCTTGATCTCGCTGACGCTGGCCGACACCGTGCGGGTGCCGATCTTCAGCCAGTACGGGCGCCCCGGCAGCAGCGCGGCGGCGTCCATCCACAGTAGGTGCGCGGCGAACTGGTCGGCCACTTCCGGCGGGTCGCCGGCGGCGGCGATCACGTCGCCGCGGCTGATGTCGATCTCGTCGGCCAGGGTCAGCGTCACCGCCTGCCCGGCCACGGCCTGCGCCACGTCGCCAGTGCCGTCGAGCACCCGCGCCACGGTGGAGCGGCGCGCCGACGGCAGCACCACCACCGCGTCGCCCGGGCGCACCTGGCCGGCCGCGAGCGTGCCGGCGTAGCCGCGGAACTGCTGGTGCGGGCGATTGACCCATTGCACCGGCAGGCGCAGGCCGCTGTCGGCATCGCGCGCGGCCAGGTCCAGGCGCTCCAGGTATTCGAGCAGGGGCAGGCCGCCATACCAGGGCGTGCGTGCCGAACGCTGCGACAGGTTGTCGCCGTCCAGCGCCGACAGCGGGATGCACTGCACCTGCGCGATGCCCAGTTGCGCGGCCAGCGTCCGGTAGCTGGCGGCGATCGCATCGAAGGCGGCCTGGTCGAACCCGACCAGATCCATCTTGTTGACCGCCAGCACCACGTGGCGGATGCCGAGCAGCGAGACGATGTAGCTGTGGCGGCGGGTCTGGGTCAACAGGCCCTTGCGCGCATCGACCAGCACCACCGCCACGTCGGCGGTGGAGGCGCCGGTGGCCATGTTGCGGGTGTACTGCTCGTGGCCCGGGCAGTCGGCGACGATGAACTTGCGCTGGTCGGTATCGAAGTAGCGGTAGGCCACGTCGATGGTGATGCCCTGCTCGCGCTCGGCGGCCAGGCCGTCGAGCAGCAGCGCGTAGTCGATCTCGGCGCCGCGGGTGCCGTGGCGCCGGCTGTCGGCGCTGAGCGCGGCGAGCTGGTCGTCGAACAGGCGCTTGCTGTCGTACAGCAGGCGCCCGATCAGGGTGCTCTTGCCGTCGTCGACGCTGCCGCAGGTGATGAAGCGCAGCAACGGCTTTCGTTCGTGCTGCTGCAGGTAGGCGGCGACGCTGCCGCTGCGGGACCCGGAACCCGGGACCCGGGACCCGGAGGAGGCAGCGAACTGCGGGGCCGCGTCTGACGCAGACGGTCGCCCAACGGCCGAATCTGGGGTCTCGAGTTCCGGTGCTTTTTCGAGTCCCGAGTCCCGGGTCCCGGGTCCCGTTTTCATCCCCATCAGAAATACCCCTCCAATTTCTTCTGTTCCATCGACGCCCCCGGATCCCGGTCGATCACCCGCCCCTGCCGCTCCGAGGAGGTGG
The DNA here is from genome assembly GCF_014236795.1 of Xanthomonas theicola. NCBI lineage: Bacteria > Pseudomonadati > Pseudomonadota > Gammaproteobacteria > Lysobacterales > Lysobacteraceae > Xanthomonas > Xanthomonas theicola. Next base: position 2,315,452 of record NZ_CP049017.1, read on the forward strand.
CCAGCAGCATTTCGGCGATGATCTTCTCCAGCGTGTCGGCCTGCGATTCGACCGCCCCGGTCAGCGGATAGCAGCCCAGGGTGCGGAAGCGTACCTGCCGCAGCTGCGGCACCTCGCCCTCGCCCTCGCGCAGCGGCAGCCGCGCGTCGTCGACCAGGATCAGCGCGCCGTCGCGCTCCACCACCGGCCGCGCGGCGGCGAAATACAGCGGCACCACCGGAATCGATTCGCGGTAGATGTACAGCCAGATGTCCAGTTCGGTCCAGTTGGACAGCGGGAACACGCGCACGCTCTCGCCGGCATGGACGCGGGCGTTGTAGAGGTTCCACAGCTCCGGGCGCTGGTTCTTCGGATCCCAGCGATGCTTGTCGTTGCGGAACGAGAACACCCGCTCCTTGGCCCGCGCCTTCTCCTCGTCGCGGCGCGCCCCGCCGATCGCCGCGTCGAACCTGCCCTGGTCCAGCGCCTGCTTCAGGCCCTGGGTCTTCATCACGTCGGTGTGCACGGTGGCGCCGTGGCTGAACGGGCCGATGTCCTGGGCGATGCCGTCGGGATTGATGTGCACGCGCAGGTCCACTCCGGTCTCGGCGGCACGGCGGTCGCGAAACGCGATCATCTCGCGGAACTTCCAGCGCGTGTCCACGTGCAGCAGCGGGATCGGCGGCGGCGCCGGCGCGAACGCCTTCAACAGCAGGTGCAGCAGCACCGAGCTGTCCTTGCCGACCGAATACAGCAGCACCGGATTGCGGAACTCGGCGGCCACTTCGCGCAGGATGTGGATGCTTTCGGTCTCGAGCCGGTCGAGGTGGGACAGGACGGAAGAATGCATCGGGGACAACGCGAGACTCGATTGGGGGCCGTGCCGAGGGTAGCAGCGACTGCGGCGCTCGGGGCGGTGGGGCCGGCAGTGTGTGATGCACCCGCCAGACGCAGAAATAAGTGGGGGGCATAAGCCGATAACCCCTGCTCCTTTCTGTACCGCGCAACCAATCCCTAACATCGGTCATCCCTTCCTCCCACCTGGACCGGTCATGACCGCCGCCTCGCCCGTGTTGCCGCCCAGCCCCTTGCCCGACGAGCGCAAGGCGCTGCTGGCGAAGGCGGTGGAGGGGCTGGATGCGGCCAGCCTGTGGTGGCTGTCCGGCTATGCCGCCGGCCTGGCGCAGGGCCAAGGGCATGCGCCGCCGTCGCTGGCAGTGCTGCCGGGCGGCGTCACGGCCAAGCACAGCCCGCCGCGGCTGAGCGTGGTCTACGGCAGCCAGACTGGCAACGCCTGCCGCGCCGCCGAACAGGTGGCCGCCGCGGCCGAGGCCGCCGGGCTGGGCGTGCGCCTGCTGCGCGCCGATGCCTACCCGACCCGCGAACTGGCCAGCGAGCGCCTGCTGTACGTGGTCATCAGCACCCAGGGCGAAGGCGATCCGCCGGACGATGCGATCGGCCTGGTCGAGTTCCTGCAAGGCCGGCGCGCGCCCAGGCTGCCCGAGCTGAAGTACGCGGTGCTCGGCCTGGGCGATTCCAGCTACGCCGACTTCTGCGGCATCGGCAAGCGCATCGATGCGCGCCTGGCCGACCTCGGCGCGCAGCGGGTGCTGGCGCTGGGCGAGGCCGACCTGGACATCGACACGGTGGCGGCGCCGTGGCGCACGCAGGCGCTGGCGCTGGCGCGCGCGTTGCTGAAGGGTCCGGCCGCGCCGTCCGCCACAGTGACCCCGCTGCGCGGCGCCGCCACCGCCAGCTGGAGCCACGAGCGCCCGTTCGCCGCCGAGGTGCTGGCCAACCAGCGCATCAGCGGCCGCGACTTCAAGGGTCCGCGCTATGCCGCATACGGCAGCGCCGACAAGGACGTACGCCACCTGGAGCTGTCGCTGGCCGGCAGCGGCCTGCACTACGAACCGGGCGACGCGCTGGGCATCCGCCACCGCAATCCGCCGGTGCTGGTCGAGGCGGTGCTGGCGGCGACGCACCTGGACGGTCACGCAGTCGTCACCGTCGGCGCGGAAACTTTCCCCTTGTACGAGTGGCTCGCCGCGCATCGCGAACTGACCCGGGCAGCGCGGCCGTTCCTGGCCGCGGTCGCCCGCCGCGCAGCCGCCCCGGCGCTGGAACAGCTGCTCGATCCCACCCAGACCGCCGGTCTGGCGGCGTTGCTGGCCGATCACCAGGTGATCGACGTGCTGCGACGCTGGCCGGCGGATTGGGACCACCGCGCGCTGCTGGACGCGCTGCGGCCCCTGGCCCCGCGCCTGTACTCGATCGCCTCCAGCCGCAAGCGGGTCGGCGACGAAGTCCACCTCAGCGTCGACGTGCTGGCCTACCAGGCGCACGGCCATGCCCATGGCGGCGCCGCCAGCGGCTATCTGGCGGCTCTGGCCGAAGGCGACAGCGTCCCGGTCTACATCGAACCCAACGAACGTTTCCGGGTGCCGGCCGACGCCAGCCGCGACATCATCATGATCGGACCCGGCACCGGCGTGGCGCCGTTCCGCGGCTTCGTCCAGGAACGCGCCGAAAGCGGCGCCGGCGGCCGCAACTGGCTGTTCTTCGGCGCGCGCCACTTCAACCAGGATTTCCTGTACCAGGCCGAGTGGCAGCAGGCGTTGCGCAGCGGCGAACTACAGCGGCTGGAGCTGGCGTTCTCACGCGACATGCGGCCGCTGCGCGACGGCAACGCGCCGGACAAGGTGTACGTGCAGCAGCGCCTGCGCGAGCACGGCCGCGAGGTCTACGACTGGCTGCGCAATGGCGCGCACCTGTACGTGTGCGGCGCGATCGGCATGGGCAAGGACGTGCACGCCACGCTGCAGCGGATCGTGGCCGAGCACGGCGGGCGCAGCGCCGAGGACGCGGCCGCCTACCTTGCCTCGCTGCAGCGGGAGGGGCGCTATGCGCGCGATGTGTATTGATCTGGCGGGACTGGGGACCGGGGACCGGGGACTCGGAAAAGCGCAGGATCGCGCGCTGAGGCGTTACCGACTTCCGTTCTTCGAGTCCCCGGTCCCCGGTCCCCAGTCCCGCCCATGAGCCATTCCGTCGAAGACATCAAGGCCGAAAGCCGCCGCCTGCGCGGGTCGCTGCTGCAGAGCCTGGCCGATCCGGTCACCGGCGCGCTGCGCGAGGACGACCAGACGCTGATCAAGTACCACGGCAGCTATCAGCAGGACGATCGCGACCTGCGCGACGAGCGCCGCCGGCAGAAACTGGAGCCGGCCTACCAGTTCATGATCCGCACGCGCACCCCGGGCGGGGTGATCACGCCCGAGCAGTGGCGCAAGCTCGACGCCATCGCCACCACCTACGGCAACCACTCGCTGCGCGTCACCACGCGCCAGGCGTTCCAGTTCCATGGCGTGATCAAGCGCGAGCTGAAGGCGACGATGCAGGCGATCAACGCCGCGCTGATCGACACCCTGGCCGCCTGCGGCGACGTCAACCGCAACGTGCAGGTCGCGGCCAACCCGCTGGCCTCGCGCGCGCATGCCACGCTGTACGCCGATGCCGCGCGCGTGTCCGAGCACCTGTTGCCCAATACCCGGGCCTACTACGAGATCTGGCTGGACGAGGAGCAGGTGGTCGGCAGCGGCCAGGAGCAGGAACCGATCTACGGCGACACCTACCTGCCGCGCAAGTTCAAGATCGGTTTCGCGCTGCCGCCGGTCAACGACGTGGACGTGTTCGCCAACGACCTGGGCTTCATCGGCGTGCTCGGCGCCGACGGCGCACTGGCCGGCTACAACGTCGGCATCGGCGGCGGCATGGGCGCCAGCCACGGCGACGCCGAGACCTATCCGCGCGTGGCCAACGTGATCGGCTTCATCGAACGCAGCCAGTTGCTCGACGTCGCCACCGCGGTGGTCACCACCCAGCGCGATCTCGGCAACCGCCGCGTGCGCAAGCGCGCGCGCTTCAAGTACACCATCGACGACCATGGCCTGGACACCGTCGTCGCCGAGATCCAGCGCCGCGCCGGCGTCGCGCTGCAGCCGACCCGCGCGTTCGCGTTCGAGCACAACGGCGACCGCTACGGCTGGAGCGAAGGCGAGGACGGCCGCGCGCACCTGACCCTGTCGCTGCCGGCCGGGCGCATCGCCGACCACGACGCCGGCGCGCGCCACCTCAGCGGTCTGCGCGAGATCGCCGCGCTGCTGCAGCGCGACGGCGACGGCGCGCACTTCCGCATGACCTCGAACCAGAACCTGGTCATCGCCGGCATTCCCGCCGCGCAGCGCGATGCCGTCGACACCCTGGTGCGCGCGCATGCGCTGGACACCGGCAACCAGGCGCGCACCGCGCTGGCGCGCGCGGCGATGGCCTGCGTGGCGCTGCCGACCTGCGGCCTGGCGATGGCCGAGGCCGAACGCTACCTGCCCGACTTGGCCGGCAAACTGGAGCCGCTGCTGGACCGGCACGGACTGCGCGAGGCGCCGATCCTGCTGCGCATCTCCGGCTGCCCGAACGGCTGCTCGCGGCCGTACCTGGCCGAGATCGCCCTGGTCGGCAAGGCGCCCGGCCGCTACAACCTGATGCTCGGCGCCGATCACCGCGGCCAACGCCTGAACACGCTGTACCGGGAAAACATCACCGAGCCGGACATCCTCGCCGCGCTGGAGCCGCTGTTCGCGCGCTACGCCGGCGAACGCCGGGCCGACGAAGGCTTCGGCGATTTCCTGCACCGCAGCGGCCTGGTCGACCTGCCCGCCTATCCCACCCACCGCCACCTCATTCCTTCGGAACTGCACGCATGAGCGCCCTGCCCGCCTCCGCCCACCACGACTCCGCCAACGCGCCGGTCGCCGCGCTGGACCTCGACGCGGCCAACGCGTTGCTGGCGCCGATGACCGCGCCGCAGCGCGTGGCCTGGGCGCTGGAACACGGGCCGGCCGAAGCCGCGCTGTCGTCGAGCTTCGGCGCGCAATCGGCGGCGACGCTGCATCTGCTGACCCAGCCGCTGCCGGGCATCCCGGTGATCCTGATCGACACCGGCTACCTGTTCGCCGAGACCTACCGCTTCGCCGACGCGCTCACCGACAAGCTCAAGCTCAACCTCAAGGTGTACCGGCCGCTGGTCAGCCGCGCCTGGATGGAAGCGCGCCACGGCCGCCTGTGGGAACAGGGCATGGTCGGCATCGAGCAGTACAACAACCTGCGCAAGGTCGAGCCGATGCGCCGCGCGCTGGACGAACTGAAGGTCGGCACCTGGTTCACCGGCCTGCGCCGCAGCCAGTCCGACAGCCGCGCGCAGACCCCGTTCGTGCAGAAGCGCGGCGAGCGCTACAAGGTCAACCCGATCGCCGACTGGAGCGACCGCGACCTGTGGCAGTACATGCAGCAGCACGGCCTGCCCTACCACCCGTTGTGGGAGGAAGGCTACGTGTCGATCGGCGACTTCCACACCACCCGCCGCTGGGAGCCGGGCATGCGCGAGGAAGACACCCGCTTCTTCGGGCTCAAGCGCGAGTGCGGGATCCACGAGGACGTCTGAGGCGGGGCGCCCCACCGTCGGACCGCGTCGGGGCTGAAGCCCCTCCTACACTGCACCCCAGCAGACACCTCGCACCGCCCCCCTGTAGGAGCGACTTCAGTCGCGACGAACGAAGCGATGAACCTTCCGGCTTCGGACACCGTCGGGACTGAAGTCCCTCCCACAGTGCACGCAGCAAGTTAGCCACAAGCCTCTGTAGGAACGACTTCAGTCGCGACGAGCGAAGCAATGAACCTTCCGGCTTCGGACACCGTCGGGGCTGAGGTTCCTCCCACAGTGCAACCAGCAAGTTAGCCGCAAGCCACTGTGGGAGCGACTTCAGTCGCGACGAACGAAGCGATGAACCTTCCGACTTCGGACCCCGTCGGGGCTGAAGCCCCTCCCACAGTGCACCAACAAGCATCTCGCACCGCTCCTGCAGCGCACTCGGCAAGCCCAACCAAGCCTGCCAGCCGCACCACCTCACTCGCGCCGCAGCACCCACCACCAGTCCAGCGCCAGCATCAGCAGCAGTGACACCCCGACCAGCGGGAACAGCATGCCGCCGAGCGCCAGCAGCGCCAGCACGCCGCGCAGCGTGCGCCGGTCCGCGGGCAGCGGCGGCACGCCCAATCCGCCGGCCGGCCGGCGCTTCCACCACATCAGCGCGGCGCTGACGCACAGCAGCAGGATACACAGGCACGAGGCGATCAGCAGCAGCTGGTTGAACGTGCCGTACTGCTGCCCCAGGTGCACGTTGATGCCCCATTCCAATGCCTTCGCCATGGGTCCGTAGTCGGCGTAGCGCATGTCCAGCAACACCTTGCCGCTGTACTGGTCGAGGTGGATCACCCGCTGCTGCGCCAGGTCCGGCGGATACACCGACGCGGTATACACGCCGCGCACGCCGCGCGGCAGCGCCACGCTGTAGCCGGCGGCGATGCCGCGCGCCTGCAACCGCGCCACCGCCGCGTCCAGGCCGATCGCGCCGGGTCCCCAAGGCGGCGGCGTCTCCATCGCCATGCCATGCGCGGCATGCACGTCGTTGCCGTTGTCCGCCACGCCTGCCGCGGAAGGCGCAACAGTCGGCATCGGCATCGGCATCGGCATCGACGCAGCCTGCGGCAGCTGCGACTGCGGCAGCCGCGCCTGGCGCAGCGACCAGGCCGGCACTTCTTCGTCGCGCAAGCGCTGCGTGGACATCGGCACGTCCACGCGCAGGCCGGCCGGATAGCCGTAGTGATGGCCGTTGGCCAGGCGGTTGACCTGCTCGCCCCAGAACCACGACCACGGCATCCCGGTCAGCGCCAGGAACAGCAGCATCGCCCCGACCACGCTGCCGGTCAGCGCATGCATGTCGCGCCAGAACACGCGCTGCGGCGGCCGTCCGCGCACGGCGGTGACACCACCGCGGCGGCCGCGCGGCCACCACAGGTAGACCCCGGTCAACACCAGCAGGATCGCCCAGCCGGCGGCCACTTCGATCAGCGCGCTGGCCCACGGCCCGACCAGGGCCAGACTGTGCAGGCGGCGGATCGTCCACGCCACCGTGCCGTGCTCGGGCAGGCTGCCCAGCACCCGCGCCCGGTACGGATCCACGTACACCAACACGCGGCGGCCCCCGGCCGTGCCCACGGTCACCTCCACCGATGCGTCGCGTCGCGCCGGCGTGACATAGCGCAGCGCCTGCCCCGGCTGCGCCGCCAGCGCCGCGGCGACCAGCCGCTGCGGCGCGACCGCCTGCGCCTGCGCCGGCACCGCGACCGTTTTCAGCGCGCGATGGAAGTAGCCGTCGATCGGCTGCTGATAGACGAAGGCCGCGCCGGTCAGCGCCAGCCAGGCCAGCAGCGGCAATACCAGCAGACCGGCGTAGAAATGCCAGCGCCACACCGCGCGGTGGAACCGCGCCGGCGCCGCCGCGTTCGGGTTCGGCGTAGCCATCACCAGCACCAGCTGAGGCTGGCGTACAGCGCGCGGCCGTCGCCCGGCGAGTCGCCGGACGAACCGCTGTCGTACCAGGCGTAGACGTAGTGGCGGTCGCTCAGGTTCTTCAGCTGCAGCGACAGCTCGCGCTGCGCGCGCCACGCCCAGGTCGCGCCGACGTTGGCCAGCGCATACCCGCCGTAGCGGCCCAGCGTGTTGCTGCGCTCCACGTAGTAGTCGCCCTGCGCATTGCCCCAGGCCGACAGCTTCAGCCGCGGCGTGGCCTGCCAGTCGATGCCGGCGGTGGCCAGGGAGTGCGGCACGTTCTCGATCTCCTTGCCGCGCGTGGCAGGCGCGCCCGGGTCGGGGGTGAGGATGACCGCACGCTGCCGCGAATACGCCAGCCACAGCGTCCAGCGTTCGTCCGCACGCAGGTTCAGCTGCGCGTCCCAGCCGCGGCGCAAGGTCTTGCCGACGTTGCCGACCTCGCTGCCGCCGACGCTGCCATCGACCCCGAGAATAGTCGCCACCTCATCGGAGGCGCGCTGTTCCCAATAGGCGATGCGCGCCTCCAGCCGCTTGCCGTCGGCGAACTTCAGTCCGGCTTCCCAACCGTCGTTGTACGACGGGGCAAGGTTGCCGGGCCGGCTGCGGTAGGCGTCGTTGCCGCTGCCGATCTGGAACGTGCGGCCGAGGTTGGCGTAGGCGCTGGTCTGCACGGTCAGCGCGAACAGCGCGCTGAGCTTGGGCTGCTCGATCGCGCCGTAGGCGTAGACCGGGTAGCGCGCGCCGCCGAGCCGGTCGCGGAAACTGCCGTCGACCCAGTCCACGCGGTAGGCCGGCACCAGCTGCAAGCGCTCGAATGGACGGATCACCGCCTGCACGTAGGCGCCGCGCGTGGCCAGGTCGAAATCCCAATCGCGCAAGGTGGCCGTGCGCGTGCGCGCCACGGTGCGATAGCGTTGCCAAGCGTTGTCCTGCCATTGCGCGTCGGCCCCGCCTTCCAGCGCGAACGACCTCGCCCAGTCCACCTCGGGACGCCAGCTGGCCTTGGCCAGGAAGCCGCGCTGGGTCTCGTCGGTGTCGCGCTCCTGCTGCGCGCCGGCGGCGGTGAAGCGCACCCAACGCTGGTTCCGGTAGCGATTCCAGTACAGCTTGACGCTGCCCTGCACGGTGTCCGCCAACTGCGCGTCCAGATGCAGGCCCACCTGTCCGGTCCGACGCACGCTGCGATCGTCGCGCGCATGCTCCGGCGAACTGCGCGGCGCGCGTTGCGCGCCGACCCCATCCAGGTAGCCCGCTTCCAGCGCCGCGTTGCGGTAGTCGCGCGCGCTGAGCCCTGCGCGCCAGCGCGCGTCCGGCGCGGTATAGAACCACTTGCCGGCAAAGGCGTGCTGGCACGCGTCGGCATGGTCGCGGTAGCCGTCGCTGGCACGCCAGGCGGCGAACCAGTTCTGGCTCCAGCCGCCGCGTTCGATGCCCTGGCTGGCCTGCACCTCGCGGGTGCCGAAGCTGCCGGCGGCGACGCTGACGCGGCCGTCGTTGCCGCCGCTGCGGGTCAGTACGTCGACGCTGCCGGCGATGGCATTCAACCCGTAGCGCGGATCATTGGTGCCGCGCACGATCTCGATGGCGGCGATGTCCAGCGGAAACACCGCATCCAGGTACGGCATGCCGCCGGCGTTGTCGTTGCTGGGAATGCCGTCGATCAGCAGCTTGACCGCATTGACCCGGCCTTCGCCGTTGAAGCCGCGGAACGAGAAGCGACCGGCATCGGTGCCCATCTTGAACTGGGTGACCTGCACGCCGGGCGCGCGCAGCAGCAGCTCCCAGCTGTGGTCGACGTGCTGGTCGTGCAGCAGGTCGCTGCCCAGGACGTCCACGGAACTCAAGACGCTGCGCGCGGTGGGCGCAGCCAGGGCATCGGCGCTGACCTGGACCTTGCCCAGGGTCAGCGCGGGATCGCCGGCCGGCGGCGGCGGCGCGGCGGCGGCGGCATACGCCGACACGGCGGCGGCGGGCGCCAGGCAGGCGCAGCAGCATGCCGCCATACGCGGCATGAGGGAAGCACGGGTCATCGCAGGCTCCATCGACACGAAGACGCGCCGCGGCAGCGCCACGGCACGAAGAACAGCCACTCGTGTTTCAGGAGCGCAACGGCGGACCGCGCGCCGCATGGGCACGCCACATTCCGCGCTGCGCCGCCGGCGGACGCGGCGCAGCGCGCGGCGCGGGATGCCGCAACCAGCGCAGCACGACCAGCACCAGCGCCAGCACGGGCAGCAGGCGCGCGGCCAGCAGGCAGTAGTCGCAGGCCGGCGCGTGTGGCAGGCCGGCGCCGTCGTGGGTGCCCGGGTGGACCGGAACCGGTACCACCGGCAACGGCGGGAGCGATTGCAACCCGCGGCTGCTGCACAGCGGACCCGCCGCCGCGGCCCGATCGCCGGAGCGTGCCTGTTGCCAGCGGCTCAGCAGCGGCGCAGCCAGCATCAGCGCCATCGCCAGGACGGCGAGCGCTTCCCACAGCGGCATTGGCTGGCGGCGACGGATCATCGCGGCAGTCTAGTCGAGCGCCTGCGCACCGCCAACGCGGTGCGTGCCATGTCGGTGAGCGGCGGAGCCGGCGGCGGCGGCGCACCGACCGCGCGCATGGCCGCGGCTGCGCCCTACCTGCCGCCCGCCGCCAGCGCGAACGCAGCGCCCCAAAACGGCGCGAACTTGCCTCAGGATGGTCGGCTCGTTGCCGCCGAGCCGTGCCGCATGCCTCCTGTCGAACCCGCCGCCGGCCGCGACCACTGCGCCGCCAAGCCCCGCAACGAAGCGCTGCGCCTGGACGCACTGCGCAGCTATGCGGCTGGACACGCCACGCGCGCCTTGGCCAGCGGCCCGTAGCCCGCGTAGCCATGTCCAGCAACACCCGGCCGCTGTACTGGCGAGGTGGATCACGCGCTGTCGCGCCAGATCCGGCGGATACACAGAGGGCTGGACACGCCGCGCGGCGGCGCCACGCTGTGGCCCGGCGCGATGCCGCGCGCCGGCGCCGGGCGGCGTGGCTTACGCAAGCACCGCGCGCAGCGTCGGCGGGGCCTGCAAGCGAAACCGCGAGACCGTCTTCTGCAGCACCTGCGCGCGCTCGCGCAAGGTATCGCTGGAATTCCACCAACGCGCTGTTTTGCCGGTTCACCGCCTCCAGGTCGGTGACCGCGCGGCTCAACTCCTGCAACCCCGCCGATTGGACCTGCGCCGCCGCCGCTTCCTGCGACAGCGCGGCGACGCGCTCGTTGAACCTGTTGATGGCATCGAGCCAGTCGCCGGTCGCACCCACCAGGCCGGTGCCTTCGGCAACGCGCTGGTTGGATTCGCCGATCAGGTTGCGAATGTCCTTGGCCGAGGTCGCGGTGCGCCAAATTGCGCACCTCTCCGGCAACCACCGCAAATCCGCGGCCGTAGTCTCCGGCACGCGCCGCCTCCACCGCCGCGTTCAGGGCCAGCAGGTTGGTCTGGAAGGCCACCGAGTCGATCAGCCCGATGATGTCGCCGATCTGCTTGCTCGAGCTGTTGATCTGCGTCATCGACTGGCCGGCCTTGCCCACCACCTCGGCACCATCGCGCCAACTGAGCAAGGCGCTGTGGGTGAGCTCGCTGGTCTGCCGACTGTTCTCGGCCGATTGCCGGGACGATTCGAGCAGGCCGGTGATGCTCGCCGTACGCTGCTCCAGCGCCGCTGCCTGGCGTTCGGTGCGTACCGAGAGATCGGCGTTGCCGGCCGCGATCTCGTTGACCCCCCAGGCCGACGTCGGCGGCGGTCTCGGCCACCTCGGCGATCACCCGCGACAGGCTGTCGAGCGAGGCGTTGAGGCTCTGCGCCAGCTCGCGCAACGTGCCCGCGTCGTTGCCGCGCATACGCCGGGTGAGATCGCCCTGAGCCAGCGCGCCGGTGGTGGCGCTGATGTCGCCGAACGCCTGCTCGAGCGCATCCAGCGATTGGTAGACCGCCTGCTTGAGCGCGCCCAGGTCGCCCGGCAACGCCATATCGATGCGATGGCTGAAGTCGCCCTCGGCGGTGGCCGACAGGCTGAGCTCGAGTTCGTCCAGCGAGCACTGCAGCAGGCTCATCGCGCGATTCGCCTTGCACGTCCGGGCTCATGCGTGCGGCGAAATCGCCCGCCGACAGCCGCGTCCATGACTGCATCCAGCGCATCCATCGTGCGCTGCACGCTGGCGGCGCTGTCGTTGACGCCGCGCTTGAGGTCGGCCAGGTCGCCTGGCAGGTCGGCTTCGACGCGCTGAGTGAAATCGCCGCGCCCCACCGCCGACAGCACGCGGTTGCTCTCGCCGATGTCCCACTGCGCCTTCAGCGCCAACGAGCGATGGAAATCCCAGCGAACGCCCAGCGACTTGGTGCTCTGGCGCTGGTCGTTGACGAGCGACGCGGCGCGGGTTGGATCCTGCTTCGAATAACCGACAAACGGCTGGAACTGGCCAAGGCGGTAGCCGCCCAACACGTACCAGCCATCGTTATCTGTCGCATTGTTCACTCCTGTCGCCCGACGCGTCGCGTATTCGGCCTGCAGCAGCAGGTTGTTGCGGTTGACGATCGCGCTGACACCTTGGAACGGGTACTTGATCTGTTGGCCACCGACAATCGCCGGCAGCACCGAATGTCCCTCGATGCGCGTCGCGCGCAGGTTCAGCCAGTCGTTTTCCCAGCTCAGGTTTGCACCGCGCGTGCGCTTCATGTCGACCTTGGAGATAAAGCCGGGAATTGTGACATTCAGATCGAGCGCGAAGTCCGTACGACTGGCCAGCGCCGAGAACTTGAGCGTGCCGTCGCCCGGGTCGTGCGCATAGCTGACATCCACGCCGGTGAACAGATCGACCCCGGCGATGCCATACACCTCCGCCCATTCGACCCGGGTCGAATCGTCGACCTTGGAGCGACGTTTGCTCACGATCTGCAGCGTCGCCGACAACCGGTCGTTGGCCTTGGCATTGAGTTGCAAGCCGAGGTTGGAATCGGTGCCGAAATCGAACGTGTCCTTGGCGCCGGTGGACTGCGCTTGGCGAAAGTAGCGGGCATCGTCGGTATCGGTACGCAGCGCCGCCAAGGCTCCGAAACCGCCTTTAGCCGATCACCGCATGCCGCTCCATCCCCGGACAGCGCCTGGCCCTCTCAGCGCGCCACGCCAATGCGTGCAGGCGGTATCGCGCGCGATCGTCCACGCCGCAAGACACTGGCGGCTGCCGGCGGGCGGGTGTCCGGCACTCGGCCGTGGACACGCGCTCGCCGCCGGCCCGTCCCGAACCGGCCGGGTCTGCGGCGTGCGTGGGAGCGCGCTCGGATCGGGCGGCGACGGTACGGCGCCCTGTCCCTGGTCTGCCGGCCTCTGCGTGTCCCGGGTATCCAATCCGGTGCGCGCGGTGGCGCCGAGGCACTGCTCAGGCGACACCCGCCCACTCAGCTGGTGATGGTCTGGGTCAGTTCTTCCCAGCTCGGCGGGGTGGGCCAGTCCGGTTCCTGGTTGCCTTCCACGACCCGGCGCAGGTCGCGGGTATCGATCTGCGGCGCCAGCACGTGCACCAGTTCCAGCGCGTAGTCGCGCAGTACGCGGTCGCGCGGCAGCACCGCCCAGGCGATGCATTCGGGGATGTCCGGCGGCGCCGGCCAGGCGCGCAGGTCGGTATCGCCCGCGTGTACCGCCATCTCCGCCAGCAGGCCGACGCCGAGGCCGGTGCGGACGTAGGTCTTGATCAGGTCGGCGTCGAGCGCGGTCAGTGCGATGCTCGGCTCCAGCCCGAGCCGGCCGAAGGCGCGCTGCAGCGAGGAGCCGGAGCGGGTCGAGGATTCGTAGCTGATCAGCGGCTGCACCGCCAGCGCGGCCATGTCCGGCACCCGCTTCGGCAGGTCCAGCGCATGCCCACGCGGCACCAGCACCAGCCGCCGCCAGCGATACAGCGGCACCGCGATGCCGGCGCCCGGCTCGCTGCCGGCAGTGCTGACGATGGCGATGTCGGCATCGCCCTGGCTGAGCAGGTCCAACGCGGTGCTCTCGGCCGCCTGCTGCAGGTGCACGCTGACCTGCGGATACGCCTGTTTGATCTGCGCCACCGCCGGCGGCAGCACGAAGCGCGCCTGCGTGTGCGTGGTGGTCAGGGTCAGCTGGCCCTGGCTCTCGCGGCGCTGGTTGGCGGCGTAGGTGCGGATGTTGTTGGCCTCGACCAGCACCGTGCGGGCGTGCTCGATCACTTCGCGGCCGGCCGGGGTCACCGCCTCCAGGCTGCGGCCCTTGCGCACGAACAGCAGGAAGCCGAGTTCGTCCTCCAGTTGCTTGATCTGCTTGGACAGCCCCGGCTGGGTGGCGTGCACGCGCGCCGCCGCCAGGGTGATGTTGAGATCGGCATCGGCGATGGCGACGAGATAGCGGAGTTGGGTCAGCGTCATCGGAGCGAGGGCGAGGCGCCGCCTGGCGGAAGCAGCCACGACTTTAGTGGAAATGGGCCCTCCACCTTATAATCGAACGCTATCTGGCAGACGCATGAAGTCATTTCCGGTGGCTATAAGCCGGCGCTACCGTCATCCCTTCCCCTGCCTTCCTGCGTTGCCACCGCCGTGAGTCCTGCCCCGATTGCGTTGTACCCGGATCTGCGCGGCCGGCCCGTGCTGGTGCTCGGCGGCGGTACCGCCGCCGAGCACCAGGTGCAGGCGCTGCTCGCCGCCGGCGCCACGCCGCAGCTGGGCGCGGCGACGCTGACCCCGGCGCTGCAGGCCTGGGCCGACGCCGGCCGCGTCCAGTGGCTGCGCGGCCGCTTCCAGCCCGCCTGGCTGGATGCGGCCTGGTACCTGATCGCCGCCAGCGACGAGCCGGCGCTGAACCGGCAGGCGCTGCAGGCGGCCGCCGCGCGGCGGGTGCTGGCGCAGTCGGCGCCGGGCGACGCCGGCGCCGGCATCGCCGAGCCCGCCGCGGCGGCGGCGCATGCGGTGCGCCCCGGCACGGTGACCCTGGTCGGCGCCGGTCCCGGCGATCCCGGGCTGCTGACGCTCAATGCGCTGCGCGCGCTGCACAGCGCCGACGTGGTCCTGCACGACCGCCTGGTCAGCGCGGCGATCCTGCGTCTGTTGCCGCAGGGCGCCGAGGTGATCGCAGTCGGCAAGTCGGCCGGCGGCCACAGCATGCGCCAGGAGCAGATCCACGCGCTGATGCTCGAGCATGCGCGTCGCGGCCGCCGCGTGGTGCGGCTGAAGGGCGGCGATCCGTTCGTGTTCGGCCGCGGTGGCGAGGAACTGGAATGCCTGCGCACGCACGGCGTGCCCTACGCGGTGGTGCCCGGCATCACCGCGGCGCTGGCCTGCGCGGCCTATGCCGGCATTCCGCTGACCCATCGCGACCACGCGCAGTCGCTGCGCCTGGCCACCGCGCACTGCAAGGAATCGTGCGACACCCTGGACTGGGCCGCGCTGGCACAGGAGCGACAGACCCTGGCGGTGTACATGGGCGTGGCCGGGCTGGACACGGTGCGCGAGCGCCTGCTGCACGCCGGCCGCGCCGCCGGCACCCCGTTCGCGCTGGTGGAGAACGGCTCGCGTCCGCAACAGCGCGTGGTGGTCGGCACCCTGGCCGACCTGCCCGACACTGCCCGCGCGCACCAGGTGCGTTCGCCGGCGCTGCTGATCCTGGGCGAGGTGGCCGCACTGGCGACCGCGCTGCACTGGTTCGGCGCCGCCCCGCTGGCCGCGCCGCCCTCACCTTCCCCGACGCCGGCGGCACCTACCCTGGCCAACGCCGCCTGACCCCCTCATCCCTTTCCGGAGACCCTGCGCATGGCCCTCTACGACACCATCCTCGACACCATCGGCCACACCCCGATCGTCAAGCTGCAGCGCCTGCCGCCGGAGCACGTGAGCCTGTACGTCAAGGTCGAGGCGTTCAACCCCGGCGGCTCGGTCAAGGACCGCCTGGCGCTGGCGATCGTGCTCGACGCCGAGGCCAAGGGCCTGCTCAAGCCCGGCGACACCATCGTCGAGGCGACCTCCGGCAACACCGGCGTGGCCCTGGCGATGGTCGCCGCCGCGCGCGGCTACAAGTTCGTGGCGACGATGGTGGAGACGTTCTCGATCGAGCGCCGCAAGCTGATGCGCGCGTTCGGCGCCAAGGTGATCCTGACCCCGGCCGCCGAGCGCGGCAGCGGCATGGTGCGCAAGGCCGAGGAACTGGCCCGGCAGCATGGCTGGTTCCTGGCCCGCCAGTTCGCCAACCCGGCCAACCCGGCCTACCACCGCAGCACCACCGCCGCCGAGATCCTGCGCGACTTCGCCGGCCGCCGGCTGGACCATTTCGTCAGCGGCTGGGGCACCGGCGGCACCCTCACCGGCGTCGGCGACGTGCTGCGCGTGGCGCGCCCGGACGTGCGCATCACCGCCACCGAGCCGGCCGGCGCGGCGCTGCTGCAAGGCCAGGAGTGGAAACCGCACAAGATCCAGGGCTGGACCCCGGACTTCGTGCCCGAGGTGCTCAACCGCGAGGTCTACGACGACGTGCTGAGCGTGGAGGACACCGACGCCATCGCCGTCTCGCGCCGCCTCGCCGCCGAGGAAGGCATCTTCACCGGCATCTCCGGCGGCGGCACCGTGGCCACCGCGCTGCGCGTGGCCCAGACCGCCGCGCCCGGCGCGGTGATCCTGGCGATGCTGCCGGACACCGGCGAGCGCTACTTCTCCACGCCGCTGTTCGCCGACCTCAACGAAGGCTCCGACGACGACTGGCTGGCCGGCCTGCCGTAACCGCGCAGGCCGCCCGTCGCGGCGGATGGCCCCAGGCCACCCGGAGCCGCCTGCTGCCATCCCTTTCGGATGGCCGGCGGCGACCGCGGGGGGCTTCTGTCCTGGTCCAATTCCCGTGGACGCCTCGATCAGGGGATGATCATCCCCAACGAGGACTTTGAACGACATGCCCCCCACGCCGGCCTGGGTTTCCGTCATTGGAACGCCATAAGATCGCCTCATGAAGATCGAGATCTGGCAGGGCGACATCACCGAACTGGACGTGGACGCCATCGTCAACGCCGCCAACGAATCGCTGTTGGGCGGCGGTGGCGTGGACGGGGCGATCCCATCGCGCCGCCGGCCCGCAGCTGCTCGAGGCATGCCGCCTGTTGCCGGAGGCCAAGCCCGGCGTGCGCTGCCCGGTGGGCGAGGTCCGCGCCACCGCCGGCTACCGGCTCAAGGCACGCCATGTGCTGCATGCGGTCGGCCCGGTATGGCGCGACGGCGCCCACGACGAGCCGGCGCTGCTGGCCAATTGCTACTGGCGCTCGCTGCGCCTGGCCGAACAGATGGGCCTGCACTCGGTGGCGTTCCCGGCAATCAGCTGCGGCGTCTACGGCTACCCGCTGCACCAGGGGGGCACGCATCGCGGTCGCCGAAACCACCGCCTGGCAGCGCGCGCATGCGGTGCCCAAGCGGGTGATTCTGGTCGCGTACGGCGACGCGGCGTACAAGGCCTACGCAGGCGCTGCGGCAGGTCTGGTGGATGCAGGCGACGCAGGCCCAGGTGGGGTGGGCACCCGCCCCGCCGCTGTCGGCAGCGGGCGAGCGTAGCAACCGGCCGCGCCTACCGCACCGGTGCGCGTCCGTCGCGTCCGCCACCTTCCCCGCAGGGAAACGCGACGGCCCAACGAAAGAACGCCGGCGGTGCCGGCGTTCTTCGCTGCGGCGCGGCCGGACTCAGTCCTGCCACTTGCCCAGCGCGGCCAGGCCATTTTCCCTGGCACGCTCGAAGACCACCTGCTGCGCCTTGGCGAAATTGCCCTTCATGTCCTGCGACCACAGCTTCAGCGCGGCCTGCTGCATCGCACGGCCGTAGCTGAAGCTCAACGGCCACGGCAGGTTGCCCAGCCGGTTCATCGCGTTCAGATGCGCGGTGGACTGCTCGTCGGTCTGCCCGCCGGACAGGAACACGATGCCAGGCAGGATCGCCGGCACGGTGCTCTTCAGGCACATCACGGTGGACTCGGCCACTTCCTCGACGCTGGCCTGCTCGTCGCAGTCCTTGCCGGCGATGACCATCGACGCCTTCAGGATGGTGCCTTCCAGCACCACGTTCTGCTCGTACAGCGCGCCGAACAGCGAACGCAGCGTGGCCTCGGTGACCTCGTAGCAGGTCTCGATGTCGTGGTCGCCGTCCATCAGCACTTCCGGCTCCACCATCGGCACCAGGCCCTGCTCCTGGCACAGCGCCGCATAGCGCGCCAGCGCATGCGCGTTGGTCTCGATGCACACGCCCGACGGGGTGTCCTCCCCAATGGTGATCACCGCACGCCACTTGGCGAAACGCGCGCCGAGCTTGTAGTACTCCTCCAGCCGCGCGCGCAGGCCGTCCAGGCCTTCGGTGATCAGCTCGCCGGGCATGCCGGCCAGCGCATGCGCGCCCTTGTCGACCTTGATCCCGGGAATGATGCCGTGCTCGGCCATGTACTTCGGGAACGGCACACCGTCCTTGGTCTTCTGGCGGATGGTCTCGTCGAACAGGATCGCGCCGGAGATGTGATCGCCCAGCTTCGGCGCGGTCAGCAGCAGTTCGCGATAGGCGCGCCGGTTCTCCTCGACATTCTCGATGCCGACGCCGGCGAAGCGCTTGGCGATCGTACTGGTGGATTCGTCGATCGCGATGATGCCCTTGCCCGGGGCGACCATCGCCTGGGCGGTTTCGGCAAGCCGTTCGATGCTCATGGAATTCCTATGGCACGGGGAAAGCGGACAGTATATCGCGGCAAATGCCGGCCATTGCTTCACGGGAATGCCTGCAACCGTTTCCATCCGGCCGGCGCAACGGCGGCAAGGCTGCACCTTGGCGGCAAGTTCCCGTGCACAGGTCGGATCATGGCAATGAATCGCGTCCAGTTCCAACCCGGACGTTCGCGACCGGCCTTCGGGCTGCAGGATGTGACGATCTTCTCGGCCGAAATAGCGTGCCAATCAGTGAGCACTTGGAGGAAGGCCATGCAGGAAGCGAAGGAACAGGCGACGGCGATGCAGTCGCTGGGATCGGACACATCGGCCAAGGTAAAGACCCGCCATGGCCCGGTGATGGCCGTGATCTCCCAGCCACTGCAGGTACTCAAGCGCAGCACTCCCTGGAAGCCACGGCCATGCGCGGCATGTGGATGGGATCCGTTGCCATGCGGGCGGCGGCCGTCACGGGATTGTGCGGCGTGGGGAACGTGCACTACAGCGCCAGGGCGACGCTGGCCCAGGCCGAACAGCGCCGGGCCGGAATCGCGTCCCTGGACCGCGTTGCACGGGCCGATCTGGTTCCCTGCGGCGAAGACAGGCTCTGCGCCGACTTCGAGAAGAAGGGGCAGCGCTACCGCGACCACGGCCAATATCGGGTCATCACCCTGCGCCAATCCCCTGCGCGCAGAACCCCTGGTGCCGCGATTGCGCGGCGTCGCGCCTGCGAAACCGGGAGCGTTTGTCAACCGACTCCCCGGCCAAAACCGCGTACCTTGGTCGCGCCTGGAATGCAGGCACAGACTCCCCATCCAGTGGAAAGGACGCGTCATGGAAATCAAGGCAAAAACTCGGCTGACGTTCGCCGGCATGACGGCCGGCGCTCTCCTGGCTGGCGTCAATGTCGCACAGGCATGCTGTCCGGATGGTGGGCATGGCGCTGCGGTGGCGGTCACCGGACTGGGCGAGCGTGCGCCCAAGGCCGAAAACCTGGCGCTGGATCCCACATGGCGCATCTACGAGTTCGAGCGCGATGGCGTGACCTATCTGCAGATCAACGACCTGACGGGCACGGTTCGCGCCGGGGTCGGCCAGATCAAGGACACTCTGTGGGTCCTGCCGATGGGCAAGGATGTTGCGCGGGTCGTGTTGCCGGCGAAGAACGCCGGCCTACACGGCACCGTCGCGTATCGGACATCGCGCTTCACGGTACGCGCTGTGCCCAACACCGCCGGCGACGCCTGGGTCGTCACTGCGACACATTGATCCCTTCGCCGACCGATTCGGACACGAGGAAACTCAAGCTGTATGCATGGCGGCGCCGGCAGGTGCCGCCATGCGTCTTGAGCCTGGCCGCCAGCTCCCAGTCTGCATCGGGATTGCCACGACGCACGGGATCCGGCAGGAATGCATCCGCGATCACCTTGATGGCGATGCCCTGCTTGCCTCCCACCCGCCACACCCTGGCACCGAGCATGTGCCTGCACGCCGACGGCAGCGTCTCGACCACGTTGAGCACGCAGCGGTAGGCCACCAGCTGCAAGCCGAGCGACAGGCGCTTGGGATCGCCGTGGAGGCGACACCGGAATTCGGTATTGCACAGATTGCCGCACGCAGGCGACTGCAGGATGTCGTAGAGGCCCTGTGTCTCGATGCCCAAGGGATACAGCGCAGTCACGTGTTCGTCGAGCAGCTGCGCCTGGATCAGCCCGGTGCGCGTCATTTCCATCGCCGCGGCATGCTGGCCCTTGGATCGCAGGTAGGCCACGATGTCCTTGCGCAACTTGTTGACGTGCACATTGATGTCGGTGTACTCGACCACGCGCCGCCGCAGGACGCGCTCGGCCTGCAGATAGCTCGCCTGCGCGAATTGCAGGGCCTCCTCGCGCGCATCGCCAAAGCGACGCGCGCGCTCGAAGGCGGTGGACAGACGCGAGCCGAACACGAAGAGTCCCGCGGCAGCGGCGGCGAGCAGCACCTGCACCCGGAATGCATCGGCGTGTTGCGCGGCCAGCGTCATCGCGTCGGGCAGCATGATCCCGGTGGCGACGTTGGCCAGGACGATCCCGATCGCCGCGCCGCGCCACCCGTGCAGCAACGTCAGCGCGATCGAGGGAAGGATCATCAAGAACATCAGCAGTTGGTGCGAGAGGCGGTCGTGGCTCAGGCCCGCCACCAGGAACAGGGCCGCGACCGCGCTCATGCCCAGGATCCCGTCCCGGAGCAGGCAGGGAGGCGCCGCCTCACGATCCTCGCGCCGAAGCCACAGGACGGCCGGCAGGATGAACATCAGCATGCCGAGGTAATCGCCAAGCCAGTAGCGCGTCAACGCCTCCAATGGCGTCAGGGCGGTGTAGCCCTCGAACAGGGCGTTCAACGTCAGGTTGCACAGCGTGCTCCACAGCGCCAGCACCAGCGAGACAGGCAGCAGCAGGTACTACTGGTCCAGCAGCCGCGGCATGTAGCGTCGCGCGGTATGCACCATCAGCGCGACGCAGGGCATCAGCAGCAATGAACTCAGATAGGACCACAACGGGCTGGCGCCTTGTTCTTGCGCCATCGGCACGCGGATCATCAACAAGGCCGCTGCATCGCCTAGCAGCAGGTACGGCCACAACCGGTACGGCAGGAACAACAGCGCCGCCACCCGCAGTCCCGCCGGCAGGTACCATTGATCCACGGAGCAGCGCCAAGCCACGAGGAATGCGGCGCAGTAGGCCGCGCTCAGCAAGGCTCCCTTGGCGATGTGCTTTGCAGCGGCCATTCGACCATCCGCGGCTCATGTCAGAACCACCGACTCTACGAGTCGTGTGCGCGACGGGAGTAGACATTTGGCCGCCTGTCCGGCCCATGCTCCTTTCCAAAAATCGCCTGCAAACCGCACCCAGAAAAATCGCGCGTGGCGTCACAGTCCATCGCAAAGCTTGCGCTCCCGCTCCCGCAACTCTCTGTCCAGCGGCGGGTAGAACTACAGCATGGGGAAATCGGGGGCAAACCACGTCAAGCGCAGGAATGCGCCAGTGCCCACGAGCAACAGAACGGCCAGCATCCAGCCCCACTCTGCGAGCGGCGCCAGTGCATCATGAACCAGTGAGTTCGCATCTGCGCGCACCAGCGCCAGGACACCATCCGCACTGGCGATCGCCATCTCGGAAACGTCGGTCGGGGACGGGCGGCGAGATCCCATCGCATACACTAGCCGGACCGGCTTGAAGTTCATAACACGCTCCAGGAGCCTCGCCATGTCGTCCCGCCTGCTACGCAGCATGCTGTGCCTGTGTTCGCTCGCCATGGCCGTGGCCATGCCGCCGGCGTGGGCGCAATCCACCTCCGCGCCGCTGACCGTGTTCGCCGCCGCCAGCCTCAAGGAATCGCTGGACGAGGCGGCCGCCGCCTACCGGCAGTCCAGCGGCACCCCGGTGCAGGTGTCGTACGCGGCCAGCTCGGCGCTGGCGCGACAGGTGGAACAGGGCGCGCCGGCGGACGTGTTCCTCTCCGCCGACCTGGAATGGATGAACTACCTGCAACAGCGCCGGCTGGTCGATCCGGCGCAGCGCCGCAACCTGCTCGGCAACACCCTGGTGCTGGTCGCGCCGGCGGCCAGCGCGGCCAAGCTGGACCTGCGCAAGCCGGGCGCGATCGCCGCCGCGCTCGGTGCGCAGGGCCGCCTCGCGGTCGGCCAGACCGACAGCGTGCCGGCCGGCAAGTACGCGCGCGCCGCGTTGCGCAAGCTCGGGCAATGGGACGGCGTGCAGGCGCGGCTGGCCGAATCGGAAAGCGTGCGCGCCGCGCTGATGCTGGTCGCACGCGGCGAAGCGCCGCTGGGCATCGTCTACGGCTCCGACGCCAAGGCCGACTCCAAGGTGCGGGTCGTGGCGGTGTTCCCCACCGACAGCCATGCGCCGATCGTGTATCCGGTGGCGACGCTGCGCGCGAGCAAGCACCCGGCCGCGGCCGACTTCGTGCGCTGGCTGCGCACCGCGCCGGCACAGGCGATCTTCCAGCGCCGCGGCTTTTCGCTGGCACCCTGAGCCGGTCGCGTTGTTCGCATTCACCCCGCAGGAACTCACCGCGATCGCGCTCAGCGTCAAGGTCGCGCTGGTCGCGGCGCTGGGCAGCCTGCCGTTCGGCGTGGCCTGCGGCTGGCTGCTGGCGCGGCGCCGCTTTCCCGGCAAGTCGCTGCTGGATGCGTTGCTGCATCTTCCGCTGGTGATGCCGCCGGTGGTCACCGGCTATGCGCTGCTGATCGTGCTCGGCACGCAGGGAGCGGTCGGCGCCTGGCTGCGCGAGCACCTGGGCGTGCAGTTCGCGTTCCGCTGGACCGGCGCGGCGCTGGCCAGCGCGGTGATGGGCTTCCCGCTGATGGTGCGCGCGATCCGCCTGGCCCTGGAATCCACCGACCGGCGCCTGGAGGCGGCCGCGGCCACGCTCGGCGCCGCGCCGTGGCGCGTGTTCTTCACCATCACCCTGCCGCTGGCCTGGCCGGGGCTGGTCGCCGGCGCCGCGCTCGCCTTCGCCAAGGCGCTGGGCGAATTCGGCGCCACCATCACCTTCGTGTCGAACATCCCGGGAGAAACCCAGACCCTGTCGGCCGCGATCTACGGCCTGCTGCAGGTCCCCGGCGGTGAATCGGGCATCTGGCGGCTGGCGGCGGTGGCCTTGGCGATCTCGCTAGGCGCGCTGCTGCTGTCCGAATGGCTGGTGCGGCGCCAGCGCGGGCCGGAGGCGGACGCATGAGCCGGCTGCTCGCCGCTGCGCACCGGCGGTCCGCGGCGCCAACCCGCGTCGTGCCGCGTTCGCCGCACGGGGGCGCGCGCCGATGCTGAGCATCGACATCGAGGTGCAGCGCGGCCGCTTCCAGCGCCGCCTGCGGATCGAGGAACAGGCACGCGTGGTCGCGCTGGTCGGTCCCTCCGGGGTCGGCAAGACCAGCATGCTCAACGCCATCGCCGGCGTGCTGCGGCCGCGCGGCGGGCACATCGTCATCGATGAGCGCGTGCTCTACGACAGCGATGCCGGCATCGACGTGCCGACCCACCGCCGCCGCATCGGCTACGTGTTCCAGGACGCGCGGCTGTTCCCGCATATGGACGTGCGCCGCAACCTCGGCTACGGCCGCCACGGCCGCGGGCAGATCCAGCGCTTCGGCTTCGATGCGGTGGTGGAGCTGCTCGGCATCGCCGCGCTGCTGCCGCGGCGCCCGGGCAACCTGTCCGGCGGCGAAGCGCAGCGCGTGGCGATCGGCCGCGCATTGCTGGCGCAGCCGGCGATCCTGCTGTTCGACGAACCGCTGTCGGCGCTGGACGCGCAGCGCCGCGGCGAACTAATCCCGTACCTGCAGCGCGTGCGCGACGAAGTGCGCCTGCCGATGCTCTACGTCAGCCACCAGGCCGAGGAAGTGGAACGCATCGCCGATGCGATCCATCGGCTGGACTAGGGTCGGTTGCCGCGATCGGAAGAGGCGGTGGCGCAGGCCGACGCCGCATTCACCGCCGATGGCCAGACTGTGCCATCGCCACCGCCGCGAGGATGCGCCCATGCGCCGCTACCGCAAGCACGATTTCCCGCTCGACCAGGTGCGCCGGTTCCTGGAACCGGGCCCGGTGGTGTTGGTCGGTTCGGCGTGGAAGGGCCAGCGCGACATCATGACCATGGGCTGGCACATGGTGCTGGAATTCTCGCCATCGCTGATCGCCTGCTGCATTTCCAGCGCCAACCGCAGCTTCGAGCTGGTCCGGCGCAGCAAGCAATGCACGATCAACCTGCCGACCGCGGACCTGGTCGATACAGTGGTGGGCATCGGCAACAGCAGCGGCGCGCAGCTCGACAAGTTCGCCCACTTCGGCCTGACCGCGGCAGCCGGCACGCAGGTCGATGCGCCGCTGATCGCAGAGTGCTACGCGAGCTTCGAATGCCGCCTGCACGACGGCAGCCGGATCGCCAGGCATAACCTGTTCGTCTGGGAAGTGGTCAAGGCGCACGTCGCCACCTCGCCGAAACTGCCCAGGACCCTGCACTACCGCGGCGACGGCAAGTTCATGCTGTCCGGCACGGAAATCTCGCGGCGACGCCTGTTCGAGCCGGAGATGCTGTAGCGGCCATGACAGTGCGGCGGTGGAGAGCCCGAGCCTCTCCCACAACGGTGCAACAGCCGGGAGGAAAGCGTCCCAGCGCTCAGCACGCGCCGCGGCCGCCCATCCGCCCGGCCTGCGCGCTGGCCTTGCCCTCGCGGACCTCGAAGGTGAACGCGTGGGCCAGCGTCACTGGCACTTCCTCCACCGGCACTGCATCGTCGCAGCGTCCCTCCGCCGTCGGCCGCTGCGCCGGATCGGCGCAGGTGCAGATCGCCGCAGGCACGAAGCGCCAACGCGCGATGTCGCGCTGCACCGCCTGCAACAGATCGGCGTTGTCCGCCAGCGCGCCGGCGCTGCATTCCTGGCGATCGTTCAATGGCTCGCTACGCTGCACGGCGCCTTGCACCGACAGGATCACGCGTACGCACACGGTAGTCGGCGGCAGCGTGCGCCGCGGCGAATCGGCCGGCAGTTGCCGGTGGCCGCGTCCAGCGGCTGCGGCATGCGGAACACCTGCTGCGGCTGCATCGTGTAGGCCGCGATCGCTCCGCCGGGCGCCGCGCTGGCGCGCAGCGCGAGCAAGCGCTGGTCTACGGAGTCCAGCCGCTGCGCCTGCTCGCGCAGCGGCTGGCTGGTGCAACTGGCCAAGCACAGGCACAGATAGGCAAGGCCGAGCCGCCCCATGCTCATCGCTCGGCCGTCTTTACGAGCATGCCGCAGTACAGGCTCCGGGACGGGCCTTGGCCATTGGACTGGACGATATCGCAGGTGTGCTCGCGCGCATCGCCTGTTTCCGCATCCAGCAGATACCAGATATGGTCCGATGCCTTGGCTCCCCCCGGCGGCGCGTCCACAGGCTCAATCCCGGATTCGAAGGTGACCGGTATTTTCAGCCGCGACGCAACCGCCCGCCCATGCTCGCGTGCCGGAACGAAGCGCCACTGCCTGGCGGTCGTGATCGCTGACTGGTCCAATGCCGCATTGCCGCTGCCATGCCCGAGCAACTGCACATCGCTGGCGGTACCGGCCTCGTCCACGCTGACCAACAGCGCCAGCTTTCCCGAGACGCCCTCGCGCAACGCATCGGGCGGATAGGCCGGCGGCGGCATGAACAACGATGTGGCGGACGTGGTTGCGCGCTTGGCGGACGCGGACGCAGCGCCGGCTGCCGCAGCGATCGCCATCGGCAGGCGCTTCTGGCCGCCGGCCGGCGCCACGCCCAACGCGGATGCAGTCCCCGCAAGCGGACCCGTGTTCCGCGCTTGCGCCGTCGACAACGCAGGCGCGATGTCGCTTCCCGCCAACGCGGACGCCTGCAACGGCTGCAGCGGCCATGCCGCAACCCCGCCGCACACGGCCGTCGTCGTCGCCAGGACGATGCCGGCACGCCGCCGCCGACCGCGCACCGCCGGCCGCTGCAGCATGCCGATCCGGTGCCGCAAGGTCCGCCCGGCCTGCCAATGGCAGCCGACCGGCAATGCGATCGCATCCAGCTGGGTCTGCAGCATCGCCTCGGCGTAGCTGCGACGCGAACCCGGATGCCGCGCCAGCACCGCCGCATCGCAGGCCAGTTCCTGGTCGAAGCGAAACCGCGCCGCGGCCCAGTGCAGCAACGGGTCGAACCAGTGCACGCAGCGCAACGCCGCCAGCAGCAGGTTGCAGCGGGTGTCGCCGCGAGCGATATGCATGCACTCGCGGGCCAGCACCAGTTCCGACTGCGCCGCCCGATAGCGCGGCGCGAAATCCATCGGCACCACCACGCGCGGGCGCCAGGCGCCCAGCACCAACGGACCGTGCAGCGCATGTTGCGCGTACAGCACGTCATCGGCGCCCTGCGACAGCCGCCCCAGGCTGCGCCGGTAGCGCCGCTGCTGCCGCCACAACGTGGCGGCCATCGCCGCCGCGCCCAGCATCCACAGCGCGGCCATCCACAGCGCGACAGGGTCGTCCGCCATCGACATCGCAGCAGCTGCGCCATCCATCCCCTGCGCTACACCCACCAGACCTGCGGCATCGCCAGCGCCAACCGCGCCGGGCGCACATCGCCAGGCCAGCATCGCCAAGGGCACCGCGCTCCACAGCGCATAGGCGATGCCGGCCCCGAACAGCCGCCGCAACGGCGCGCGCAACGGCAACACCGCCGCGATCGCCGCGCTGCCGGACAGCGCCGTGGCCCACACCCCCGCTGCGAAAGGTTCAAC
Source organism: Xanthomonas theicola (assembly GCF_014236795.1). Classification (NCBI taxonomy): domain Bacteria; kingdom Pseudomonadati; phylum Pseudomonadota; class Gammaproteobacteria; order Lysobacterales; family Lysobacteraceae; genus Xanthomonas; species Xanthomonas theicola. Next base: position 2,341,834 of record NZ_CP049017.1, read on the forward strand.
GCTCATCGCCCAGTTCCTGGCTCATCGTCCAGTTTCTGGATCAGTCGTTTGAGTTCGGCGATATCGGCATCGCTGAGCCTGCCGCGTTCGCTGAAGTGCGCCACCAGCGGCGCGACGCGGCCGCCGAACAGGCGTTCGAGCAGGCCTTCGCTCTGTTGCCGCACCCACTGCCCGCGCTCGAGCAGCGGCGCGTACAGATAGCGCCGCCCCTGCCTGTCGGCACGGATCGCGCCCTTGTTGAGCAGCCGGTTGAGCAAGGTCTTGACCGTGGGCTCGGCCCAGCCGCCATGCCCGGACAGGGCGGCGAACACCTCCTCGGCACTGAGCGGGTGCCGGTTCCACAGCACGTCCATCACCACGGCTTCGGCATCGCTGATCGGCATGACGTTTACGCCTGTAATTTTTCGATTGCACGAGTAAATGGAATCTCTGTGAAGCATGCAACCGCGGCGGCTCGCCTAAGCTATGCCGATGACCGAACACCTCGACGACCTCGACGCTGCTGCCGACCTGATCCTGCACCGCATTCCCGGCCCGTTGCGCGTGGGCGCCCCGCTCGGCATCGGCAAGCCGCACCGGCTACTCAATGCGCTGTACGACCGGGTCGCCGCCGACCCGGCGCGGCCGATGCAGATCTACACCGCGCTGTCGCTGAACCCGCCGGCGCCCGGCGGCGGGCTGCAAGGCCGCTTCCTGCGCCCGTTCGTGCAGCGCCACTTCGGCGAGGATTTCCCGAAACTCAAGTACATCCACGCGCTGCAGCGCGATGCGCTGCCGGCGCACATCCAGGTCGAGGAGTTCTACATGCAGTCCGGCGCGCTGCTGCAATCGGCGCAGGCACAGCGCGGCTACACCAGCCTCAACTACACCCATGCCGCCGACGCGGTGGCGCAGCGCGCGCCGAACCTGATCGTGCAGAAGGTGGCGCGCGAGCCCGGCGGCACCCGGCTGTCGTTCTCGTGCAACAACGACATCACCCAGGACACGCTGGACGCGGTGCGCCGGCGCGGCCTGCCGCGGCCGCTGCTGGTCGCCGAGGTCGATCCGCAGTTGCCGTGGATCGGCGGCTGCGCGGCGGTGGCGCCGGCGTTCTTCGACGTGGTGGTGAGCCCGCCGGGACCGTATCCGCGCCTGTTCGGGCTGCCGCGGCAACCGGTGGCCGACGCCGACTACGCGATCGGCCTGTACGCGAGCGCGCTGGTGCGCGACGGCGGCACGCTGCAGATCGGCATCGGCGCGCTGGCCGATGCGCTGTGCCACGCGCTGGTGCTGCGGCATACCGACAACGCGCGCTACCGGCAACTGCTGGCGGCGCTGGATCCGGCGCTGGAAACACACCCGGCGGTGCGCGACTGCGGCGGGCTCGCACCGTTCTCGATCGGCCTGTTCGGCTGCAGCGAGATGCTCAACGAAGGCTTCCGCCAGTTGGTCCAGTGCGGCGTGATCCGGCGCAAGGTGCTCGACGACGCCGACCTGATGCAGCGCGTGGCCGACGGGACCGCCGACGCTGGCGACCACGCGCGGCTGCAGCGCGACGGCGAGTACCTGCACGGCGCGTTCTACCTCGGCTCGCCCGAGTTCTATGCCTGGCTGCGCGACATGGACGCGGACGCGCGCGCCGCCATCGGCATGCGCCGCATCAGCGAGATCAACCAGCTCTATGGCGCGGAGACCTTGCGCCGGCGGCAGCGGCGCCAGGCGCGCTTCTTCAACTCGTGCATGATGGCCACCGCGCTGGGCGCGGCGGTGTCCGATGCGCTGGACGACGGCCGCGTGGTGTCCGGGGTCGGCGGCCAGTACAACTTCGTGGCGATGGCGCACGCGCTGGACGATGCGCGCAGCGTGCTGATGTTCCGCGCCACCCGCGGCGAGGCGGCCGCGCTGCAGTCCAACGTGCGCTGGAACTACGGCCACACCACGATCCCACGCCATCTGCGCGACATCTACCTCGACGAGTACGGCATCGCCGACCTGCGCGGCATGACCGACGAGGACTGCGTGGTGGCGATGGCCGGCCTGGCCGACGCGGCCTTCCAGCCGGCGCTGCTGCAACAGGCCAGGCAGGCGCGCAAGCTCGGCGCCGGTTTCGTCGCGCCGCCGCAATGGCAGCGCAACCGTCTGGAGCGGGTGCGCGCGGCGCTGGCGCCGTTCCGCGCCGACGGCACCCTGCCCGACTATCCGCTGGGCAGCGACTTCACCGAGGTCGAACAGCGCCTGCTGCGCGCGCTGGCCTGGTTGAAGCGCAACACCACCGGCGCCGGCGCCAGACTGGCGACCGTGGCGCGAGCGCTGCTGTGGCGTGCCGCCGCCGACCCGGCGTGCCTGCAGCGCATGGCATTGCAGGCGCCGCGCGGCCTCGGCGAACGGGTGCAAGCGTGCCTGCTCGCCTATGCGCTGCGCCAGACCGCGGCAGATTGACCCGGCTGCGCACACGGCGATGTCGGCAGCGCCGGCAACGCCGATCCGGGCGCGCCGCACCTGCACTTCGAGATCCACCGGCTGGGTCCGGAACGGCAGTGGTGGAAGGGCGGATCGCTCGATCCGTACCCGATCCTGCGCGCCCGATCCTGCGCGGCGAACAGCCGTTGCGGCGCGGGCGGGCGCCGAGCCAGACCACAGGCCCGGCCATGACCCTGGGCCATGACCCCGGCTGTGGCACCACCGGGTCCCGGTCGGCGCGCAGGACCCCGCGCCGATTGCCGGCACCGGCAGCGCGCCGCGGCGGCGCGGCGGTTTTCGGCACGGCAGCGGGCCGGCCCCGGCCGCGCCGGCCATTGACGTGTAAAATCGCGCGCTTTGACCAGAAGCATGGCCAACGCTCCTCCACGGCCGCCTGTCCCGGGCCCGGCGTTCATTCGCCTCCTCGCACGCCTGAGCGAGGCCGACGTCGCAGCGTCCGGCGCTGCGCTGGCCGACCGGCTCGGCCAATGGATCGACTGGACGCGCGCCGTCGCCCTGTCCAGGGCGCTGGACGGCGGGCTGCCCGCCATCGATGCCGCGACGCCCGGCGCGGACACGGGCGCCGATGCGGGCGCGGACGCCTGCGCGCGGGCGCGCGACGCGCTGGAGCAAGCCATCTCCGACGCCGCCGATGCCGGCAGCCAGCGCCAGGCCACGCTGTGCCGCGCCGATCGCGATGCCGACAGCAGCGCTGCGATCGACTACGCGCCGTTGCGCGAACGCTATCTGGCGCTGCAGCGGGCGATGCTGACCGCCACTGGCCGCTTGCGCGGCCAGCTGCGCGATCTGCTGACGCACTGCTCGGCCGACATGGCACGGCTGGCGGAGGTGGACGCGGTCATGGAGTTGACCCTGAGCCCGCGCGAGCAGACCCTACTGGCCGCCGTGCCGGCGCTGCTGGGGCAGCATTTCGAACGGCTGCGCGAGGCCGCGCAGCGCCCGCCCGCCGACGCGCACCCGGCGCAACCGCCCCAGGCGACGCCCGCCGGCGCATGGCTGGACGTGTTCCGCCAGGACATGCAGAACGTCCTGCGCGCCGAACTGGATGTCCGCTTTCACCCCATCGAAGGGCTGCTCGCAGCGCTTCGCACCCGCTGACTGGGACATCATGTCCAAGACCATCTTCCATTCCGCCATCTTCCTGGCTGGCCTCGCCGCCGTGTGCTGGATCGGCGCGGGCTACCTCGGCTCCAATCCGCTCGGAGCCGGCTTCGCGTCGCTGATCGGCGCCTGCTACGTGGCCGGCGCGTTGGAGCTATACCGCTACCGGCAGGCCACCGCCACCCTGGCGCACGCCGTGACCGACGCCGGCACGGCGCAGTCGCAGCTGGGCCGCTGGCTCGAACGCCTGGATCCGAGCCTGCGCAACGCGGTGCGCCTGCGCATCGAGGGCGAGCGCGTCGCCCTGCCGGCGCCGGGACTGACCCCGTCCCTGGTCGGCCTGCTGGTCCTGCTTGGCATGCTGGGTACCTTTCTGGGCATGATGGCGACCCTGCGCGGCACCGGCCTGGCGCTGGAGAGTGCGACCGACCTGCAGGCCATCCGCGACTCGCTGGCCGCACCGGTCAAGGGCCTGGGCTTCGCGTTCGGCACCTCGATCGCCGGCGTGGCCAGCTCGGCGATGCTCGGCCTGCTCGCCGCGTTGTGCCGGCACGAGCGGCTGCAGGCGGTGCAATTGCTCGACCTGGCCATCGCGACCACGCTGCACATCCATTCACAGGCATTCCAGCGCAGCGAAGCGTTCAAGCTGCTGCAACGGCAAACCGAATGGATGCCGGCACTGATCGACCGGCTCCAGACGCTGGCGGCGAGCATCGAACAGCAAGGCGCCGCCAGCGGCGAACGCCTGACAAGCAACCAGGACGCCTTCCACGCCAGGACCGAGACCGCCTACACGCGCCTGGCCGGCGCGGTGGAGCAATCGCTGCAGGCCGGCGTGGCCGAAAACGCGCGTGCACTCGGCGCCGCGCTGCAGCCGCTGGTGCAGGCCACGCTGGACGGCCTGGCGCGTGACACCGCCACGCTGCACGAGCGCGTCGGCCAGGCCGTGCAACAGCAGCTGGACGGGCTGAACAGCGGCTTCGAGACCGCCACTGCGCGCGTCACGCAAGCCTGGGACGTTGCGCTGACCGGGCAGCGAACTACCAACCAGACGCTGGTCCAGGACCTGCGCAGCGCGCTGCAAGGCTTCGGAGACCGCTTCGAGACGCGCTCGGGCGGCCTGCTGGACGCCGTGTCGGCGCGCCTGGACGCCACCGCCGATGGCGCCAAACAAGCCTGGCACGATGCGCTGTCGCGCCAGGAAGCGATCAACGACCGGTTGGCGGCGCGCAACGCGCAGGCCCTGGACGCGATCGCGATGCGCCTGGATGCCAGCACGGATGCCGCCGCGCCGCCGTTTCCGCAGCTGCCCGCGCTCGATGAGGCGCGCAGGCTCTGGGCCGAGTTGCACGGCGAAAGCCGGCTGCGGCAATCGCTGCAGCAGGCCCCGGCCGGCGCCGGGCCGCTGAACTCCGGCGTGCTGGTGCATCGCTCGCTCGCGCTGATGCGCGGATTGTCGCCAGGCTATCTGCAACAGTTCCTTGCCTACGTGGACACGTTGTCGTGGCTGCAGCAGATGCACGACGACGGCGTGCTGGCGGCACAGCACACCCCCAGCGCCAGCATCGGCAAGAAGCCGACGCGCCGCAAGCCGCGCAAGCGCGGTTGAGCGCGCGGTCACGCCGCTGGCCGCAACGCGTGCCTGGCGCATGGCTTAATCCGGGCGACAACGCACCTGGCATCGTTGATCGAAACGCTCCTGCGCAATAGAACGAGCACGCACAAGAAAAGGCCGGCTTGCGCCGGCCTTTTCCGTTCCCGCGGGATACCGCAGGTTACAGCGCCTTGGCCGCCGCGACCACGTGCTCGGCGGTGATCTGGAAGTACTTGTACAGCGCGTCGGCCGGCGCCGAGGCGCCGAACGTGTCGATGCCGACCACGGCACCGTCCAGGCCCACGTACTTGCGCCAGAAGCCGGTGACGCCGGCCTCCACCGCCACGCGCCTGCGCACCGCGTTCGGCAGCACCGACTCGCGGTAGGCCGCGTCCTGGCGGTCGAACACCGTGGTCGACGGCATCGACACCACGCGGGTCTTCAGGCCGGCGGCGTCCAGCGCCTTCTTTGCCTCCACCGCCAGGCCGACCTCCGAACCGGTGCCGATCAGGATCAGGTCCGGCGCACCGCCCTGGGCATCGGCCAGCACGTAGCCGCCGCGTTCGATCTGCTTGATCTGCGCGTCGCTGCGCGCCTGGAACGGCAGGTTCTGGCGGCTGAACACCAGGCAGCTCGGGCCGTCCTGGCGGGTGATCGCGGCCTTCCAGCTCACCGCCGTCTCCACCGTGTCGCATGGGCGCCAGACGTCGTTGTTGGGGATGTAGCGCAGCGAGGCCAGGTGCTCCACCGGCTGGTGGGTCGGGCCGTCCTCGCCCAGGCCGATCGAATCGTGGGTGTAGACGTGGATCGCGTGCGCCGGGTTCAGCGCGCTCATGCGCACGCCGTTGCGCGCGTAGTCGCTGAACACCAGGAAGGTGGCGTCGAACGGGATGAAGCCGCCGTGCAGCGCCAGGCCGTTGGCGATCGCGGTCATGCCGAACTCGCGCACGCCGTAGTACACGTAGTTGGCGTTCGGGTCGTCGCTGGCGACCGACTTGCTGGCCTTCCACAGGGTCAGATTGGAATGCGCCAGGTCGGCCGACCCGCCGACCAGTTCCGGCAGCAGCGGCGCGAACGCCTCGATCGCCATCTGCGAGGCCTTGCGCGAGGCGATGGTCTGCGCCTGGCCTGCCTGCTTGGCGATGTAGGCATCGGCCTGGGCGATGAAGTCTTCCGGCAGTTCGCCGTGCGAGCGGCGGGTCAGCTCGGCGGCCTCGGCCGGGTACTGCCTGGCGTACTTGTCGAACGCCTGTTCCCACTCGGCCTGGCGCAGCGTGCCGGCGCCACCGGCGCGCCAGCCGTCGTAGATCGCCTGCGGGATCTCGAACGCAGCGTACGGCCAGTCCAGCGCCTTGCGCGCGCCGGCCAATTCTTCCTTGCCCAGCGCCGCGCCATGCGCGGATTCCTTGCCGGCCTTGGTTGGCGCGCCGAAGCCGATCGTGGTGCGGCAACAGATCAGGGTCGGCTTGGCGCTCTGGCCGATCGCCGCCTCGATCGCCGCCTTGATGGCATCGGCATCCTGCCCGTCGACATCGCGGATCACGTGCCAGCCGTAGGCCTCGAAGCGCGCCGGGGTATCGTCGCTGAACCAGCCGGCGGTGTTGCCATCGATGGAGATATGGTTGTTGTCCCAGAACGCGACCAGCTTGTCCAGGCCCCAGGTGCCGGCCAGCGAGGCCGCCTCGTGCGAGATGCCTTCCATCATGCAGCCGTCGCCCATGAACACCCAGGTGCGGTGGTCGACGATCTGGTGCTCGGGCCGGTTGTAGCGCTGCGCCAGCAGCTTCTCGGCCAGCGCGAAGCCGACCGCATTGGCGAAGCCCTGGCCGAGCGGGCCGGTAGTGGTCTCCACGCCCGGGGTCTCGCTGCGCTCGGGATGGCCGGCGGTCTTGCTGTGCAGCTGGCGGAAACGCTTAAGCTCCTCCAGCGGCAGGTCGTAGCCGGACAGGTGCAGCAGCGCGTACTGCAGCATCGAGCCGTGGCCGTTGGAGAGCACGAAGCGGTCGCGGTTGAACCACTTCGGATCGTTCGGATTGTGGCGGAGGAAATCGTTCCACAGCACTTCGGCGATATCGGCCATGCCCATCGGCATGCCGGGATGGCCGGAATTGGCGACCTCGACCGCATCGGCGGCGAGGAAACGGATCGCGTTGGCGAGCTGGCGGCGGGTAGGCGTCGTCATGAGGATTCTGTTGGAAGCGGGCGCGGGGCGTCGGGTCCGCCATTGTCCCACAGCGTGGGGAGCACGGGACGCGCGCGAGGCTAGTGGTCACGCATCCCTATCGCCTATCGCGTTGCGCAGATACCTCAACGGTCACGGGCAGCGCTTCACGTGTCCCGAGTCCCGAGTCCCGAACACCGTCCTCTCCCTTCGCCACCAGCGTGGCCAACACCAGGTCGCCGGTCACGTTCAGCGCGGTGCGGCACATGTCCAGGAAATGGTTGACGCCCAGGATCATGCCGATGCCGACCGGGTCCACCCCCACCATCGCGCAGATCAGCGCCACCACCGGCAGCGAGCCGGACGGCACGCCGGCGGTGCCGATTCCGCCGAGGATGCACACCAGCATCACCATGCATTGCTGTGCGATGCTCAGCTCCACGCCGAAGAACTGGGCGAGGAAGATCACGGTGACGCCCTCGAACAGCGCGGTGCCGTTCTGGTTGGCGGTGGCGCCGACGGTCAGCACGAAGCGCGAGACCCGGTTCGGCAGGCCCATTTCGTCGGCCACGCGCAGCGCGGTGGGCAGAGTCGCATTGCTGGAGGCGGTGGAGAACGCCATCACCGTCGCTTCGCGGGCGGCGCGGAAGAACGCCAGCGGCGAGCGCCCGGTCAGGCGCACCGCCAACCCGTAGCTCACCACCATGTGCAGCCCCAGCGCCAGTACCACCACGCCCACGTAGGCGCCCAGCCGGACCAGCAGGTCGAAGCCGAACAGCGCCGCCAGGTTGAACATGAAGCAGGCCACCGCGTACGGCGCCAGGCGGATCACCAGCCCGATCAGGGTCATCGAGATCTCGAAGACGCCCTCGATACCGCGCCGCAGCGTCGCCACCTTGGCGTCGTCGCTGAGCACCATGCCCACGCCGAACATCACCGCGAAGAACATCAGCGACAGGATCGCGCCGTTGCTGGAAGCGGCGGCGATCACGTTGTCGGGCACGATCGACAGCAGCATGTCGATGCCGCGCGGCTGGTTCCTGCTCTGGTCGACGATCTCGGCGGTGCGCTCCACGTTCTGCTGCAACAGCTGCTGCGCCAGCGCGCGGTCCACGCCGACGCCCGGCTCGAGCACGTTGACCAGCACCAGGCCGAGCAGCACCGCGATGCCGGACAGCGCCACCGTGTAGCCCAGCGTCTTCCAGCCGATCCGGCCCAGCGTGCGGATGTCGCCCATCTCGGAAACGCCCATCACCAGCGCCGAGAACAGCAGCGGCACGATCAGCATGAAGATCAGGTTGAGGAACAGCTTGGAGAACGGCGTGGTCAGGTACTTGGTCAGCGCCTGCACCCAGGCCGCGTCGCCGCCCACGCCCAGGTGCACGACCAGGCCCAGCACCAGCCCCAGGACGAAGCCGATCGCCATCTTCCAGTGCAGGGGCATGCCGGACTTGGCCTTCACGGGGGTGTCGGTCATGGTGTGCGCCGTGGGGAATGTCGCACGAGCTTAACAAAGCCTGGCTGGACCGCCAGCCCCCCGGCACGCCACGTCCACGCCGTTGCATCCTCCACGACGCTAGAGCACTTTCGATCCAAGTGATGCCACTTGTGGGAGCGACTTCAGTCGCGACGAGCTTTACAGGTAGAGCCATTCGCGACTGAAGGCGCTCCCACGACGCTCCGCTGGCTGAAAATGCCAGAGTCGAAAATGCCCTAGTCGGCGTGCCGCGGCTTGATCCTGTAATAGGTCTTCCCACCCTGACTGACCTTGGCTTTCAGATCGACGCTGGCGCAGTAGCCATCGCCGCAAGGCGCCGCCTCCACGCCGTCGAGCGCTCGCAGATGCGCAAGCCTGCGTTCGGCCTGCCCCACCTCCTTCAGACTGGCCCAGCTGTAGGCGCCCACGCCGAACGCCGCCAGAACGGCGCCGATTCCAAGGCAGGCAAGTCCACTCCAGACGAACGTCTTCCTGTCGCGCGCCAGTTGGGTGCGTTCATCCGCAACCGCCGCGACCGACGCCCTCAACGCGTGCGTGGCCGCATCCATCGCACCGCGCAGATGCCCGAACGCTTCACCGGCCCCTTGGGAGATCGACGCCTTCGCCTGCTCCCTGATGCCTTGCGACGCATCGCTGACGATCCGGCCGGCGCTGCCCGCCATCGATCGCGCCGACTGGTCGAGCGCCGCGATGTGCTGATCGAGCCGCTGCCACTGCGACTCGAACTGCTTTCGTTGGTATTGCTGGTAGGTGAGGATCTGGCCCGTGGTCTTTTTCAGGTAGGCGATGGCGTCTTGCAACTCGCGCACCGCGTCGGGATGGAGATCGTGCATGGTCTGCCCCGGCGATCAGATGCTGAATCCGCGACTGTGCTGCGTCTGCTGCGTCTGCTGCGCCAGCTGGCGCTCCTGGTCCAGCTCCCACTGGCGGAAACTCTCCTGCCCCCATTGGTCCCACTCCTGGAATCCGGCGGTCTGCGCGTGTTGCTCGGCCAAGCGATCCAACGCCGCCTCGTCGCCGCGCTCGGCCGCCGCGAAGAACGCATCGAGCCGCTGCCCCAGGTCGTCCTGTTCGTAGGGGTTGGGCCGTTGCGCCGGGCTGGCGGGCGTGATCGCCTCCGCGGCCGGCCGTCGCACGGCCAGCCCGGCATCGCCCCCACTGCGCATGGCCGCGTCGGCGGCCGCCAGCGACGCGGCGTTCCACTGCGCCGGCTGCATGTCCCCATCCCGGGCCGGCGCCACCGGCGCTGCATCCGGCGCATCGGAATGGCGCTGCAACGAGGCCGCGGGGGCATTGAGGAACAACGGCGTCCAGCTGTCGATGGACGGCGCCTGCTCCGGCGCCTGCGGGCGCTGCCGCAGGAACGCCGGTGGCGACGGATCGATGCGCTCGGCCGGCAGCGCCACCGGACGCACCTCGTAGCGCGCGCGCAGCCCCCCGTCCAAGGCCTCGGCATCGGTACGGTTCAGGCTCCATGCCGTGCCGGCCAGTTCCTTCACGTGCACGCGCTGGCCGAGCACGCTGGCCAGCGCCGTGGTGTAGAACGCCTGGTGCTGCTCGGAGCGGTGGATCACGTTCATCTCCGGCGCGCCCGGCACCGTGCGCGCCTGTGCGAACGGGGTGTCGCCGAGGCTGTTGACATAGGCGGACAGCAGATTGCCATTGCGCACCGCCAGCCCGTCGAGCCGGTAGGAGCCGCCGATGTCCGAATGCGCCCCTGGATTGACCAGATTGAGGAAGCGCCCGTCGCGCGAGCGGCCGGGGTCCAGGATGTCCTTGACCGGGAACGCGTCGCGGCGCTCGTCGCGCGCGCTGATCTGCAGGCCCGACACCACCGACGGCGGCAGGCGCACGTCGCGCAGGTTCATGTCGCCGGTGGCGACCGGGTCCAGCAGCGCCACCGCCTGCGCGGTGCGCCCCGGCGGCGCCAGCGGCGGCCGGGTCGCGGTGAGCTGGCGCACCTCGCCGGCCGGGCCGTAGTCGATCTGCATCCCTTCCGGATCCTGGATGCCGCGCTCATCGACCATCCGGGTGAACATCGCCGCGGTCACCGCGCCGCGGCTGAAACCGGTGGACAGGAGGCTGATTTCGGCGTGGGGATTTTCGTCATGCCACTTCCTGGCTTGACGAATGAAGGGCACCTCGAACAACCTGGATTTTTGCCGTTTGAGATGCTTGGTGAGGCGACGGGCACCGCCGCATCCTCTGGCTGGTGGCGCCCGAAGCCCCCCCCTTGTCATTTCAAACTCTGATTGCGGCCTGCCAGCCGCCGTTTCCGCTCACGCGGGCACGATCCCCTGGCTCTGCAGCCGCGCCAGCCGCATCAGGTTGTGCGCGGCGACCTTCAGGCCGATCACCACCTGGGCACGCGCCAGGCCAATCGTCCGTCGGCATTTGCCGCCCTGCTGGGTGAGCCGGGCAAACGGGTGTTCGCCCAACGCCCGGTCCTTGGCGATGCGATGGTTCCGACGCTGCTGGACCGGACTGAGCGGCTGGTCCGCCTGGCCCTTGTGCTGGATGTCCGCTCGGTAGCCTTGTCGCCTGAGCTCGGCTTCCCGGGCCCGGTTGGCATAGGCGCTGTCGGCCCCTACCGTACGCCCGGTGTTGGCCGGATCGAGCAGCGTCTCAAAGTGCCGGCTGTCGTGCACGTTGGCCGCGCTCACCTCGTGCCGGCCGATGAAGCCCCTGCGCCGATCCGTGTTGGCGTGCAGCTTGTAGCCGTAATGGGCCTTGCCATGCTTGCGCGTCCAGCGCGCCTGTACATCTTTCTGCCCTCGCTTGGCATCGCTCCAGCCTTGCGGCTTCTGGCCCTGCTTGATCTGGGCGTTCTCCTCCGGCGTGTTGCGCTGGATCGGCGCACTGACGATGCTCGCATCGACGATCTGTCCGCCCCGGGCAATGAACCCGCCCCGCTGATCTCGCCGATCAGATCCTGCTTCTTGAGCCGATCGCGCCACACCCAGATCGTCTTGGCATCGGGCACCTTGCCACTGTGCTCCAGTCCCAGGAAGCGCTGGAAGCTGCGACGGTCCAGTACCTGGTACTCCAGCGCCTCCTCGCACAGGTTGTACAACTGTTGCAGCAACAGCAGCCGGATCATCAACTCCGTCGGCCACGCCGGGCGGCCGCCCTTGCGGCCGGTGCCCAGGCGAAGTCGGCCATCGATCACCGCTGCGATCGCGGCGAAGTCGATGTGCCGCCACAGCAACTCCAGTGGATCGCTCAATTGCTCGCGCTTGGCTTCGCGCTCGGCTCCGGCAAACAGACTGATCATCGGCACTTACCCCTCGATGGCAATAAAATCATGATGCCAAGAATCGGGGGTTTTTAGAGGTGCCCTCATGAAGGGACTGTTCGGGTGGATAGGATATCGGCAAGTGGCGGTGACCTGCGATCGCGGCCTGCGGCGATCCGGGCGAACCGAATTCACTTTCTGGAAGCTGTGGAATCTGGCGCTGGATGGCATCACCGGCTTCTCCACCGCGCCGTTGCAGATGGCGACCTACGTGGGGCTGATGACTGCAGCGCGTTCGCTGCTGTTCGCTTGCTGGATCATGATCAAGGTCTGCGTCTGGGGCGACTCAGTGGCCGGCTGGCCGACCATGATGGCGGTCATCCTGCTGCTCGGAGGGGGGCAGCTGACCGCGCTGGGCATGATCGGCGAATATCCGGGCCGCTTGTACGACGAGGCCAAGCAACGCCCGTTGTATCTGGTGCAGGCGCATCTCGATGAGGCTGTCGCTGTCGATGACGTGGGCCGGTGCGTTGGGGGGTCAGGGCAGCTGGAACCCCGCCTCGCGCAGCAGGCCCGCCAGGGCGATCAACGGCAGCCCGACCAAGGCGGTCGGATCCTGGCTGTGGATCGCGCGGAACAGGCTGATGCCCAGGCCCTCGCACTTGAAGCTGCCGGCGCAGTCCAGCGGTTGCTCGGCGGCGACGTAGCGGGCGATCTCGTCCGCGCGCAGGTCGCGCAAGCGCACCTCGGTCAGGTCGCAGGTCTGCAGTACCCGTTCGCCGCGCAGCAGGCAGGCCGCAGTATGGAAGCGCACGCTGCGCCCGGACATCGCCGCCAGCTGCGCCTGTGCGGCCTCGGCGTGGCCGGGCTTGCCCAGCGGCCGGCCGTGGAGTTCGGCGACCTGGTCTGCGCCGATCACCCAGGCGTCCACGGCGCTGGCCGCCACCGCGGCGGCCTTGGCCAGTGCCAGGCGCCGCGCCAGCGCCGACGGCGCCTCGCTGGGCAGCGGCGTCTCCTCGACCTGCGGGCGGACGCTGTCGAAGGGCAGGCGCAGGCGCTGCAGCAGCTGGCGGCGATAGACGGAGGTGGAGGCCAGGATCAGGCGCGGCATCGGCGGTCGGACGGGGCGGCGCGCAGGCCGGGGCCGGCAGTCTGCGGCCGCGCCGCCGGGCCGGCAAGCATGGCCAGCCACGAACGCCTCCAGCATGTGCGGCATCAACGTCACAGCATCCGACGGCCTCGCCGTACGTCTGCGCGTGCAGCGCGGCGTAACGGTCCAGGTCGGCCTTCAGGCTGGCCGGGCACGTGAACGTCAACTTGACGCTCTCAGTCCTGGGCTGCGGCCCCAGACGCAGTTTCTTGGTCGTGCTCATGGCATGGCTCCGCGGTGGAAGAACATCGGCTGGTAGGGCATCAGCACCAGATCGCGGTTCACGATCACCCGCACTGGCAGGCCAGGCCGCGCCGTCAGCGTCGGCTGCACGTTCATGTTCCTGCGCGTCAACTCCTGACCGATCTGGTTGATGCTGTCCTGTGCGCTGTCGCGCCCGGCGATCACGAGGCGGTTGCCGTCGGTGCGGTTCTCGGGCGCGGCCAGCTCGGCGCCCACGCCCAGCAACGTGGTCAGCGCCGCGCCGGCCAGCAGGCGGCCCCAGTGCCGGTCGACGCCGTCCTCCAGCCCGGCATTGCCGGCGGGGTGGGTGCCCACCAGGTTGTCCAGCGTCAGCGAGGACGTATCCGGCAGGATGATCCGGTGCCACACCATCTGCACCCGGCTCTGGCCATAGCTCACCTGGCTGTTGTACTTGCCCAGGATGCGCGCGCCCTGCGGGATCAGCATGTACTTGCCCGTGGCCGTGTCGTAGACCGGCTCGGTCACCGTGGCAATCACGTCGCCCGGCAGATCGGACTGGATGCCGGTCACCAGCGCCGCCGGGATCACCGTGCCGGCCATCACCTGGTACTGCGAGACAGCCGAGCGGAGCGAGGGAACGATGGAAGCCCGTCAGGGGCGAGACCCGCGCAGCGGGGCTCGATGCGCAGCACGACAGCGCGACCGGCCATCTTCCAGGTGGCCGGGGACGCCCAGCAACACGCTCACCACAAAGGAAGTGCATTTCAGCGATACGCAGCGTTTGGGCGCGCGATGGCATCATGCACTTTCGTGGAAAGCGATGCTCCCAAGCAAACAGAATCGGCACTGCATCCAGAAACACGGAGGTCGCCAATCCTCCATCGGCATGAGGCTGTCTAGACTTCGCACGCCGTTTCGACTCGATCACAAGCCATGGCTTTCCCCGAAGAATCGCTCAAGCAACTATCCCAACTCCTGGAACGCATGACCCGTCCGGATGACCGGCCTCGTCACGTCCCCAAAGGCAGTCGTGCCAAGAAGTGGACAGAACTCGGATTCATCATCGCCGTCGTCGTCAACACGGCGCTGGCCGTAGTTGCCATCGCCATTGATCGGCGCTATCCCGGGATCCTGCCTGTGCAACTTTCATACGGCTGGGTACTGCTGCCGGTGATTCCCGCAGCCGGGTTTTTCGCGATGTTCTTCTATGACATGGGGCGAATGTTCATCGAGGAAAAACGCAACCCTTGGGGCACGATCTTCAAGCAGTTCCAGACCGACATGCTCCATGATGCACCGTACCTTCAGGAGCTGAAAAGCTTTCCGAAACCAATGCTGGAGTACGCCCTGCTTCAGTACCGGCATCGCTGGAGCAGAGTCGACGGCAGGGCGATGCTGCTATCTGGCGACATCAGGAAACTAGGGCTGTTCCCAGGACTACTCGCGATCATCGTGGGTATCAGCAAGCTGCTCGAGAACGCGTCCTTGCCATGGATCTGGCAAGTCGCAGCCATGGTTGGGGCCTTCCAGTTCCTCGCGTTCTTCGTGGGTGCAACCGGCGAGCGACGTGCCCAGGTCATCGAACTGCTTGAGCACGCCATCGCCAACGCCGAGCCCACTCGATCCGAGAGTCAGGCATCAGCGCCCAATCAAATCCAGCCGCCCCAGGCTGTTAGCAAGGAGGTCTGTTCGACGGCGCCCCCGGCAAAGGAGCAGTTGCCTGCCTAGTGTGGTGTCTCACAAATAACATGAGCTATGTAGCGACTTGGCTGTCGAAGTGTTTTCCGTATAGGAGACGATATCGATGGCTCGCACAGGACGCCCGGTTACGAAGCTGCAGATCACCGATGCCGAGCGCGCGGAACTGAAGGGGCGCCTGCGAGTACGCAAGGTGCCGGAAGATGAGAAGCTCCGCATGCGGATCGTGCTTGGGTGTGCCGAAGGCCAATCGGGCAGGGTCATCGCCGAGCGTTTGCAGACCACAATCCAGACTGCCTCCAAGTGGAGGCGGAGCTACGAGGCTTACCGACTGGCCGGACTGACCGATGCCCCGCGCGCAGGACGTCCGCGTAGCGTGGACGATGAGCAGGTCCAGCAAATTGTGGACAAGGTCCGCCAGAGCACTCCAGCAAACGCCACGCATTGGAGCGTGCGCCAGATGAGCCGGCAGACCGGTGTTTCCCCAGCGACGGTGCAGCGCATCTGGCATGCCTTCGGTCTCAAGCCGCATTTGCAAGAGACCTTCAAGCTTTCCACAGATCCGCATTTCCTGGACAAGGTGCGTGATGTGGCGGGGCTGTACCTGGCCCCGCCGGACCGTGCACTGGTGCTGTGCGTCGATGAGAAGAGCCAGATCCAGGCGCTCAACCGCACCCAGCCCGGCTTGCCGCTGACCTTTGGCAGCCTGCCACGCGCAATCGCCAGCGCGCTGCGCACGGTGGCCCCAGGGTCAATGCCAAGCGCGTCTATCGCGTGATGGCAGGAGCCGGCCTGCTGCTGCCCAAGGCACCACGCCGACGCCAGTGCGCACGCCCCCATGAGGGCCGTGTGGCGGTCTCGCGCAGTGACTTGCGGTGGTGCTCCGACGGCTTGGAAATCAAGTGCGACTCCGGCCAGACCGTGACGGCCACCTTCACGAAGGACTGCTGCGACCGCGAAGTCATGGCCTGGCGGGCCTGGGAAGGCAAGGGGCTGCCTGGCGAGCCGGTGCGCCAGATGCTCATCGAAGCTGTCGAGCGTCGCTTCGGCACGGTGGAGGCAGTGCCGGCAGGCCAGGAGCTGGAGTTCGTCAGCGACAACGGCCGGGCCTACATCGCAGCCGACACCCGAGCACTGGCGCGTTCGCTGGACCGCGCGTTGTCGCCGCTGGAGATCCGGTTGGTTTCTCGGCAGATGGAATCGGTGGCCACCTATCCGACCATCCGGTTGGCGCTGCGCATGATCCTGCTGACGCTGGTGCGCAAGTGATTTCGTTGAGTTGGCGATTTTGGAAGACCGGAAGGATGTCCCGGTCGACGATGTGTTTGCGCATCGCCTTGGTACTGTCGGCCATACGGGCACCCGTCAACCACTTCTCGGTTACGTCGCCGAAGGTCTTGGCGGCCGTCAGCCGGCGCTTGTCACGCTGCTTCTCCAGTGCGGGGGACTTGCCTTGAGCGACGGCCTTCTTGGCGTCGATCAGCTTTTCGCGCGCCAAGGCCAGCGAAATGCCGACCGGCCCGTAGCGGCCGATGGTCAGCGTCTCGCGGCGGCCGTTGAGACGGTAGTCGTAGCGGAAGGTGACGGTACCGGCAGGCGATACCGTCACGTACATTCCATCCCGGTCAGAAGCCTTATAGATCTTGGACTTAGGTTTGAGGTTGCGCAGTGCCGTGTCGGTCAGCATCGAGGTTTTTCCTCCTGTTCGTGACGGCTTTTACCGTCAGGGGCCAGGAGATCTGTCGATGCCCGGAAAGCCGCATGAAACAAGCTTTCCAGGGGAGCGTTTTACCGTCAAAGACCGCTTTGGTCTCAATAGTAAACGGGAGGGTCTTAATCAGACCTCCGGTTCTTACCGTCAGCTCTACCGTCAACCCGTTCTGCTGGCCGGCGATAGCTACCGATAGCTGTCGTGACGTATTTCATTTTAAATCAACGCGTTACGTCAGTTTTTCGATACCTGGCGATAGTCCCCGAAGGACCTGATTTCACTCCCACTCGATCGTCGCCGGCGGCTTGCCGGAGATGTCGTAGACCACGCGCGAGACGCCGCGCAGTTCGTTGATGATGCGGTTGGACACCGTGCCGAGGAAATCGTAAGGCAGGTGCGCCCAGTGCGCGGTCATGAAGTCGATGGTCTCCACCGCACGCAACGCAATCACCCACTCGTAGGCGCGCGCATCGCCGACCACCCCCACCGACTTGACCGGCAGGAACACCGCGAACGCCTGGCTGGTCCTGTCGTACAGATCGGCCTTGCGCAACTCGTCGATGAAGATCGCATCGGCCCTGGCCAGCAGTTCGGCGTAGTCGCGCTTCACCTCGCCCAGGATGCGCACGCCCAGGCCGGGACCGGGGAACGGGTGGCGGTAGACCATGCTGCGCGGCAGGCCGAGCTCCACGCCCAGGCGCCGCACTTCGTCCTTGAACAGCTCGCGCAGCGGCTCGACCAGGCCCAGCTTCATGTGCTCAGGCAGGCCGCCGACGTTGTGGTGGCTCTTGATCACATGCGCCTTGCCGGTCTTGCTGCCGGCCGACTCGATCACGTCGGGATAGATGGTGCCCTGCGCCAGCCACTTGGCGTTGGCCAGCTTGGTGGATTCCTCGTCGAAGATCTCCACGAACAGGTTGCCGATGATCTTGCGCTTGGCTTCCGGGTCGCTCACGCCGGCTAGCGCGCTGAAATACCGATCGGCGGCGTTGACCCGGATCACCCTGACGCCCATGTGCTCGGCGAACATCGCCATCACCTGGTCGCCTTCCTGCCAGCGCAGCAGGCCGGTATCGACGAACACGCAGGTCAGCCGGTCGCCGATCGCCTTGTGCAGCAGCGCGGCGACCACCGACGAATCGACGCCGCCGGACAGGCCCAGGACCACTTCGTCGTCGCCCACCTGCGCGCGCACGCGCGCGATCTGATCGTCGATGATGTTGGCCGCGGTCCACAGCGTCCGGCAGCCGCAGACATCCACCACGAAGCGGCGCAGCAAGGTCTGCCCTTGCAGCGTGTGGGTGACTTCCGGATGGAACTGCACGCCATACCAGCGCTTGGCCTCGTTGGCCATCGCCGCGACCGGGATGCGGTCGGTCACCGCGGTGACGGTGAAGCCGGGCGGCACCTTGGAGACGTGATCGCCATGGCTCATCCACACGTTCAGGCGCGCTGCGCCGGGATGGTCGCTGAGCCCGGAGAACAGCGCGTCGGGCGCGACCACGTCCACTTCGGCATGGCCGAACTCGCGCTGGTCGGCGGCTTCGGTGGCGCCCCCCAACTGCGCCGCCAGGGTCTGCATGCCGTAGCAGATGCCGAACACCGGCAGGCCGCTGTCGAACACTTGCTGCGGCGCGGCCGGCGCGCCCGCCAGCGTGGTCGACTCGGGACCGCCGGACAGGATGATGCCCTTGGCGCCGAAGCCGACGATCTGGGCCGGGTCGTGGTCCCAGGCCCAGATCTCGCAGTACACCCCCAGTTCGCGGATACGGCGCGCGATCAGCTGCGTGTACTGCGCGCCGAAATCGAGGATGAGGATCTTGTCGCTGTGGATGTCTGACATCGGGACTCGGGACTCGGGACTCGGGACTCGGGACTCGGGCTCCCGCGATCCGGTGGCGATTGACGATGAAGAAACGGCGAGGAGGAATCGCTTCCTCCGTCGCCGTCCAACTGCTGTGCCGAGTCCCGAGTCCCGAGTCCCGAGTCCCGGCACTTACCCCATCCGGTAGTTCGGCGGTTCCTTGGTGATCTGCACGTCGTGGACGTGACTCTCGCGCTGGCCGGCGCCGGTGATGGTGACGAACTTCGGCTTGGTGCGCATGTCCTCGATGGTCGCGCAGCCCACGTAGCCCATCGTGGCGCGCAGGCCGCCGATCAACTGGTGGAGGATGCCGCTGAGCGGGCCGCGGTACGGCACGCGGCCTTCGATGCCTTCGGGCACCAGCTTGTCGGCGTCGGAGGCGTCCTGGAAGTAACGGTCCTTGCTGCCCTTCTCCATCGCGCCCAGGCTGCCCATGCCGCGGTAGCTCTTGTAGCTGCGGCCCTGGAACAGTTCCACCTCGCCCGGCGCTTCCTCGGTGCCGGCGAACAGGCCGCCGACCATCACCGTGGAGGCACCGGCGACCAGCGCCTTGCCGATGTCGCCGGAATAGCGGATGCCGCCATCGGCGATCAGGGGGATGCGGTCCTGCAGCGCCTCGGCGACCATGTCCACCGCGGTGATCTGCGGCACGCCGACGCCGGCGACCACGCGCGTGGTGCAGATCGAGCCGGGGCCCACGCCGACCTTGACCGCGTCGGCGCCGGCATCCATCAGCGCCAGCGCGGCATCGCCGGTGACGATGTTGCCGCCGATCACCTGCAGCTGCGGATAGGTCTTCTTGACCCAGGCCACGCGGTCGATCACGCCCTGCGAGTGGCCGTGCGCGGTATCGACGATGACCACGTCCACGCCCGCGGCGGCGAGCAACTCGATGCGCTGTTCAGTGTCGCCGCCGACGCCGACCGCCGCGCCGACCAGCAGGCGCGTGGAGGCGTCCTTGGCGGCGTTGGGGTTGTCGGTCTTCTTCTGGATATCCTTGACCGTGATCAGCCCGCGCAGCTCGAAGCTGTCGTTGACCACCAGGATCTTCTCGATGCGGTTGCGATGCAGCAGTTGCAGCACTTCCTCGTCGCTGGCGCCTTCGCGCACGGTGATCAGCCGATCCTTCTTGGTCATGATGTGGCGGACCGGATCGTCGAGCTTCTTCTCGAAGCGCATGTCGCGGCTGGTGACGATGCCGACCAGCTCGCTGCCATCGACCACCGGCACGCCGGAGATGTTGCGTGCGCGGGTCAGTTTCAGCACTTCGCCGATGGTGGTTTCCGGGCCGACGGTGAACGGCTCGGTGATCACGCCGGCTTCGAACTTCTTGACCTTGACCACTTCGGCCGCCTGCTGCGCCGGGGTCAGGTTCTTGTGGATGATGCCGATGCCGCCGAGCTGGGCCATGGCCACCGCGAGGCGGTGCTCGGTCACCGTGTCCATCGCCGCCGACAGGATCGGCAGTTTCAGGCGCAGGTCGCGGGTCAGCCAGGTTTCCAGGCTGACGTCCTTCGGCAGGACGATCGAATGGGCGGGGACGAGGGAAACGTCGTCGTAGGTAAGAGCTTCAGCCTGGATGCGCAGCATCGGCGAACCCGAATGTGGGGAAGCGCGGCATTTTAACCGGAAACGGGGTGCGTAGGCTATGCGAAGCCGGGACTCGGGAATCGGGACCGGGGACTCGAAGGGCCGCTATCGGTGAAGCTCCATGAATGTCGGCCGACGATGCATCAACTCAGGCTCCGCTTTTACCGGGTCCCGAGTCCCTGGTCCCGAGTCCCGACCCCATCAGCCGCCTCGATCGTGTTCTGCATCAGCGTGGCCACGGTCATCGGCCCGACCCCGCCCGGGACCGGGGTGATCCAGCTGGCGCGCTGCGCGGCCGCGTCGAAGCCGACGTCGCCGACCAGGCGGCCATCGTCCAGGCGGTTGATGCCGACGTCGATCACCACCGCGCCCGGCTTGACCCATTCGCCGGGGATCAGCCCTGGCCGGCCCACCGCCACCACCAGGATGTCGGCGTCGCGCACCCGCGCCTGCAGCACCTCGGCCGGGGTGAACTTGTGGCAGCAGCTCACCGTGCAGCCGGCGATCAGCAGTTCCAGCGCCATCGGCCGGCCGACGTGGTTGCTGACCCCCACGATGGTGGCGTTGCGGCCGCGCACCGGCTGGTCTGTATGCCCGAGCAGGGTGACGATGCCGCGCGGGGTGCACGGGCGCAGGCCGAATTCGCGCAGCGCCAGGTGGCCGACGTTCTCCGGATGGAAGCCGTCCACGTCCTTGCGCGGGTCGATGCGGTGGATCAGCCGGCTGGCATCGGGGATGCCTGGCAGCGGCAGCTGCACCAGGATGCCGTGGACCTTGGGATCGGCATTGAGACGGTCGATCAGCGCCAGCAGTTCCGCTTCGCCGGTGCCGGTCGGCAGGTCGTGATCGAAGGCTTCGATGCCGACCTTTTCCGCCGCGCGGCGCTTGTTGCGCACGTACACCGTGGACGCCGGCTCGGCGCCGACCAGCACCACCGCCAGGCCCGGGCGCGGCTGCGCGGCCGCCAGCCGCGCATCGACCCGCACCTTCAGCTGGTCGAGCAGCGCGTCGGCGATGCGCCGTCCGTCGAGGATGCGGGCCGGAACGGAGGACACGGGCGCGGAAGCGATCATCAGGCGAGCGGGTGTAGAGTCTGGGGACCCCATTGTCCCCCGATTCCGCCATGACCGACACCACCCGCATCGAAGCGGCCGCGTTCCGTCGCCTGCTGCAGCATCTCAACCAGGAGCGCAGCGACGTGCAGAACATCGATCTGATGATCCTGGCCGGCTTCTGCCGCAACTGCCTGGCCGACTGGTACCGTGAGGCCGC
Organism: Xanthomonas theicola; assembly: GCF_014236795.1. Classification (NCBI taxonomy): domain Bacteria; kingdom Pseudomonadati; phylum Pseudomonadota; class Gammaproteobacteria; order Lysobacterales; family Lysobacteraceae; genus Xanthomonas; species Xanthomonas theicola. Next base: position 2,363,372 of record NZ_CP049017.1, read on the forward strand.
CGCCGGCGAAGGCCAGACCCTGAGCAAGGAACAGGCGCGCGAGCGGATCTACGGCATGCCGTTCGCCAACTGGAAGGCGCAGTTCCAGGCCGAGGCCACGCCCGCGCAACGGGCCGCCTTCGCCAAGGTGCAGCGACAGCACGGCTAGGGTCCGTCGTCAATTGAGCAGGATGGCTGAGGCGATCCAATAGATCGCTCCGAGGAAGTTGCAGGCGGTCTTGTCGTAGCGGGTGGCAATGGCCCGGTACTGCTTGAGTTTGGCAAAGAAGTTCCCGTTCGGAGTCGATCCTTGTACATCGCCCGGTCGCAGCCGCGCTGCACTTTGCGCGTGGGATGGGAGGGGATCGCGATCTGCGTCCCCTGCCGCTGCATGGGCTCAATGATCCGAGCCCTGGCGTCGTAGGCTCGGTCGGCGAGCAAGGCCCCGACCGACCATCCTGGCAAAGCATCTGCACCTTCCAGATCCGAAGCCTGGCCCGCGGTGAGATGAAAGGCCAGCGGATTGCCCAGTGCATCGACCACGGCGTGGATCTGGCTGCTCGGTCCGCCGCGGCTGCGTCCGCTGGCCTGCGGCGCCCCCCTTTTGCCCCGGCGCTGTGCTGATGCGCCCGGACAATGGTGCTGTCGATCATCGCGTACTCGTTGTCCGCATCCTCTGACAAGACCTGGAACACCCGTTGCCAGAGGCCAGATCGGCTCCAGCGGCTATGGCGCAGGTGGATCACGCGCAAATCGCCAACGCGCTCAGGCAGATCTGGCCAGGGAGTAGCGGCCCGGTAGCGGTAGAGGACGGCCTCGACCAACAGCCGGTTGTCCTTGGCGGTCACACCGAGATGGCCGGCTCGGCCGGGGAGCAGATCGCGGATGCGATCCCATCGATCATCTCGCAGGGCGTAGCGGCGTGCCATGACGGGGCGAGGCAGGAAGGGGGCGACAGGTATCCCCCCTTCAGCGCAATTGATGACACGACCTGGAACGAAAAAATCCACCCGGATGAGGTGGCTTTTTTCGATCATAACCAATTGAAATTAAATGGTTATTTAGATGGTGGGCGGTGCAGGGTTCGAACCTGCGACCCTTGCCGTGTGAAGGCAATGCTCTACCGCTGAGCTAACCGCCCGTGTCGCGAGCCGGACATTATAGGGGCGCTGCTGCTGCCGTCAACGCCCGTCGGCGACGCCTCCGCGCGCCTGACTACATTGTCTGCGTGGGCTTGTCGGCATTGAGGGTGCCGGCCAGTTGGGTCTCGATCTTGTTGCGGATGGTCTCGCCTTCGCTGTTGTCCGGCAGTTGCACGCCGATGCCGGCGCTGCGGTTGCCCTGGGCGCCCATTGGGGTGACCCAGATCACCTTGCCGGCCACCGGCAGGCGCTCGCTGGAATCGGGCAGGGTCAGCAGCAGGAACACTTCGTCGCCCAGGAAATAGCGCTTGGGCGTGGGCACGAAGATGCCGCCGTTCTTCACGAACGGCATGTACGCGTTGTACAGCGCCGCCTTGTCCTTCACCACCAGCGACAGGATGCCCTGACGTCCGCTCATCGCACTCATCATTGTCCCTCTCTCCGGGCCGGACGACCGCCATCACGCCAGGCCAGCAACAGTTCCGCGATGGCCAGGTCGCCACGGACGGTGGTACGCAGCAGGTCGCGGGTGCGGTTGGCTGTGTCGAACCAAGCGGCCAGCTTGTGCAATCGCGCCGGGTCGGTCAAGCCGGCCTGCGAGGCCTGCGCCAGCGCCAGGTCGGCGGCATGGCCCAGGCGCTGCTCGGCGAAGCCGTCGCCGCTCCAGCGCTGCGCCGCCTCGAGTGTGCCCAGCTTGCCCGCAGCCACCTGCTCCAGGTCCGCGGCCACCTGCCGGCGCAACTTCAGGCCGTCCTCGCGCAGCCAGTGCGCGGCCAACCCCGGGTGGCCGCGCGCAGCGGCCAGCGCCTGGCGCGCGGTCTTTTCCGGGAAGTCCTGTGCCAGCAGCCAGGCGATCGCCTCGTCGGCGGGCGGCAGCTTGAACTCCAGGCGCTGGCAGCGGCTGCGGATGGTCGCCGGCAGCCGCGCCGGCTGCGTGCTGATCAGCCACAGGTAGCGGCCGGGCTGCGGCTCCTCCAGGGTCTTGAGCAAGGCGTTGCAGGCGGCGCGGTTGATCGCGTCGGCCGGGTCCACCACCACCACCTGGGCAATGCCGTACTGCGGGGTCAACGACAGCTTCTGCGAGATCTCGCGCACCTGTTCGATGACGATCTCGGTGCGCAGTTTGTCGCCGGTGCGGTTGGGAATGAACGAGACCAACTGCAGATCGGGATGGGTGCCGGCGGCGATCAGCTGCGCGCTGCGCAGGTTCGCGGCCGGCTCGCCCCGGCCGAGCACGTGCGCGGCCAGCTTCAGCGCCACCGCGCGCTTGCCCAGGCCGTCCGGGCCGCAGATCAGCAGGCCGTGGCCGAGCCGGCCGGCGTCGAGCGCGGCCACGGTCTGCGCGTAGGCGCGCTGCTGCCAGGGTGCGAAAGGCAGCTCGCTCATGGCGTGCACTCCTGCTGCACCCACGCCGCCAGCGCCGCGGCGACGTCGTGGGCCACCGCCTGCGGCGGCTGGCTGGCGTCGATGGTGCGAAAGCGCTGCGGATCCTGCGCGGCGCGCTGGCGGAAGCCGGCACGCACGCGCTGGAAGAAATCGTCCTGTTCGCTCTCGATCCGGTCCGGCCACAGGTCGCGGCCGCTGGTGCGGGCGCGGCCGATGCGCACGTCCAGGTCCAGCAGCAGGGTCAGGCCCGGCTGCAGGCCGACCGCGCGCCGCTCCAGGTCGGCGATCCAGGCGCGGTCCAGGCCGCGGCCCTCGCCCTGGTAGGCATAGCTGGAATCGGTGAAGCGGTCGCTGACCACGTAGGCGCCGCGCTGCAGCGCCGGGCGGATCACCTCGCGCACGTGCTGGGCGCGCGCGGCGAACACCAGCAGCAGTTCGGTCTCGGCGGCCAGCGGCTCGGCCGGCTGCAGCGACGGCGCGTTGTTGAGCAGCAGTTCGCGGATGCGTTCGGCCAGCGGCGTGCCGCCGGGTTCGCGGGTCAGCAGCACGTCGTGGCCCTGCGCCTGCAGCCAGTCGCCGATCGCGTTGATCGCGGTGGTCTTGCCGACGCCTTCGCCGCCTTCCAGGCTGACGAAGCGATGGTGGCGCAACACGGCCTCGCTCATGGCGTCACCGCCGCGCCGTTGCGCGCCTGGCGCAGCCGCTGCAGGTAGCGCGCCACCGCCGCGCTGTGCTCGGCGTAGCTGGCGGAAAACACGTGCGCGCCGCTGCCGTCGCCAACCGCGACGAAGTACAGGCTGTCGCCAGGCGCCGGGGTGGTCGCCGCGCGCAGCGCGTCGCGGCCGGGCATGGCGATCGGGGTCGGCGGCAGGCCGCTGCGGGTGTAGGTGTTGTACGGCGTATCGGTCTCCAGGTCGCGCTTGCGGATGTTGCCGTCGTAGGCGCTGCCGATGCCGTAGATCACGGTCGGATCGGTCTGCAGCTTCATGCCCTGTTGCAGGCGGCGCACGAACACGCCGGCGATCTGCGGCCGCTCGGCGGCCAGGCCGGTTTCCTTCTCCACGATCGAGGCCAGGACCAGCGCCTGCTCCGGCGATTGCAGCGGCAGGTCTGTGGCACGCGCGGCCCAGGCCTCGGCCAGCGCCTTGTCCATCGCCGCATGCGCACGCTGCAACAGATCCAAGTCGCTGTCCTGGCGCTGGTACAGATAGGTCTCCGGCAGGAAACGGCCTTCCGGGTGCTGCCCGGGCCGGCCAAGCCTGGCCATCAGTTCACTGTCGCTAAGGTCGGTGGTGACGTGGCGCAGCGGCGTGGCCGCGTTCAGCGCCGAACGCAACTGGCGGATGTTCCAGCCCTCGACGATGGTGAACCGGTAGTGGATCACCTGGCCCTTGCGCATGCGGATCAGCAGCTCGCGCGGACTCAGCGCCGGCTGCAGCGCGTATTCGCCGACCTTGAGCTTGCCGGCAGCGTCGAGCTGGCGCGCCAGCAGTTGCCATTGCAGCTCGCTGCCCTGCGCCACCCCGGCCACGCGCAGCTTGTGCAGCAGGCCGGTGAACGAATCGCCGCGCGCCACCTCCACGCTGGGCTGGGACGGCTGCAGCGGCTGGTCGGCGAAGGCCTGGTAGCCCTGCCACCACCACGCGCCGGCGGCGGCGACCAGCAGCGCAAGCGCCAGCAGCGCCGCCACCAGCATCAGACACCCGCGTTTAGCCCAAGCCACGACCACCTCGAAGCGAATTCAACGGGATGCAGGATACCGCGCGGCCGGCACCGGCCGGTATCGCGAGCGTGCCGCTCACGGTTCCAGCGCGCGCAGCAGGCCGCGCGCCTTGGCCTGGGTCTCGTCGAGTTCGCGCTCAGGCTGCGAATCGGCCACGATGCCGGCGCCGGTGCGGAAATGCGCCTGTGCGCCCTCCACCTCGGCGGTGCGGATCAGGATGTTCAGGTCCATGTCGCCGTCGCGGTTGAGCCAGCCGAACGCGCCGGTGTAGGCGCCGCGCGGCACCTGCTCCAGCTCGGCGATGATCTGCATGCAGCGCACCTTGGGACAGCCGGTGATGGTGCCGCCAGGAAAGGTGGCGCGGATCACCTCGCCGGGGCTGACGCCCGCGCGCAGCCGTCCGCGCACGTTGCTGACGATGTGGTGCACGTGGGCGTAGCTCTCCACCGTCATCAGCTCATCGACCTCGACGCTGCCCGGCGCACACACCCGGCCCAGGTCGTTGCGCTCCAGGTCGATCAGCATCACGTGCTCGGCGCGCTCCTTCGGATGCCCGACCAGCTCGCGGATGCGCGCGGCCTCGTCGTCGCCGGGCGCGCGCGGGCGGGTGCCGGCGATCGGCCGGGTCTGGACCACGTCGCCGCGCACCGACACCAGCCGTTCCGGCGAGGAACTGACCACGGCGCGACCATGGCCGGCGAACAGGCCGGCGAACGGCGCCGGATTGGCCCGGCGCAGCTGCGCGTACAGCGCGGCCGGGTCCAGGGCCGCGGCGAAGCGCGCCGACCAGCGCCGCGACAGGTTGACCTGGAACACGTCGCCGGCGCGCAGATAGTCGAGGATGCGGCGCACGCCGTCGACGAAGCGCGGCGGCGGGTCTTCCTCGATGGCCAGCGGCGCGGTCCAGGCCGGCAGCGGCGCGGCGGCGGGCACCGCCTGCAAGTCGGCGCGCAACGCGTCCAGCAGCGCCGCATGCGCGGTTTCGGCCAGCGCCACGCACTCGCCGCTGACGTGGTCGCGCAGCACCGCGGCCGGGCAACGCAGCGCCAGCGCCGTCGGTGCCGCCGCCGGCCCCTGCGGCAACTGCAGCACCGGTTCCACCTGCGCCGCCAGTTCGTAATCCAGCAGCAGCGCCCAACCGCCGCGGAACGGCCAGCGCGGCCCGGCGCGCGCACAGCGTTCGGCCTGCCATTGCGCGTCCAGCGCGGCCAGGAAATCGCCGGCGACCGTGGCACCCCGCAAATCGCGGGTGACGCCATCGTGGTCCAGGCGCAGACCCTCGCCGCCGGCGATCAGCAGCAGGTCCCAACGACCCTGTGCGGTGCCCGACGCAGCCGATTCCAGCAGCAACGGATAGCGCTGCGGCGCCAGGCGGTGCAGCGCCAGCAGATCGGTATTGGCCGGCAGGGGAACGGTACGCAGCATCGGGAATCCGGCGGGAGGATGGGAAGTGATACGGCGCCGCATGCCAGCAGCGGCGCAACGTCGGAAACGTCAGCGCCGCCGTGCGGGAGAAACAACGGATCGAGATTGAAGAGGGTGGCCAGGCTCTACGCGTCCCGAGTCCCGAGCCCCGAGTCCCGACCGGCGCCCCCGGTCCCGCACTATCAAAGCCGCTTGAACACCAACGTGCCGTTGGTCCCGCCGAAGCCGAACCCATTGGACATCGCCACGTCGATCTTCTTTTCGCGCGCCACGTTCGGCACGTAGTCCAGGTCGCAGCCTTCGCTCGGCTCTTCCAGGTTGATGGTCGGCGGGATGATGCCGGTGTGCAGCGCCATCACCGAGAAGATCGCCTCGGCGCCGCCGGCCGCGCCGAGCAGGTGCCCGGTCATCGACTTGGTCGAGCTGACCATGGTCTTGTAGGCGTGGTCGCCCAGCGCGCGCTTCATCGCCAGGGTCTCGGCCAGGTCGCCCAGCGGCGTGGAGGTGCCGTGCGCGTTGAGGTAGTCGATCTGCTCGGGATTGAGCTTGGCGTCCTTGATCGCCGCCAGCATGCTGCGCGCGGCGCCTTCGCCGTCCTCGCTCGGAGCGGTCATGTGGAACGCGTCGGAGCTGGCGCCGAAGCCGACCAGTTCGGCATAGATACGCGCGCCGCGCGCCTTGGCGTGTTCGTACTCTTCCAGCACCAGCACGCCGGCGCCGTCGCCGAGCACGAAGCCGTCGCGGCCCTTGTCCCACGGCCGCGAGGCGGCGGCGGGATCGTCGTTGCGGGTGGACATCGCCTTCATCGAGCAGAAGCCGCCGACCGAGGTCGGCGAGGAGCCGCGCTCGGCGCCGCCGGCCAGCATCACGTTGGCATCGCCGTGCTGGATCATGCGCAGCGCGGTGCCGATCGAATGGTTGGAGGTGGCGCAGGCCGAGACCGCCGAGAAGGTCGGACCCTTCAGGCCCTTCAGCAGGCTCACCTGCCCCGGCAGCATGTTGATGATGGTGCAGGGAACGTAGAACGGCGAGATCTTGCGTGCGCCGCCCTCGTGGAACTTGATGGTCTGCTCCTCGATGCCGAGCAGGCCGCCGATGCCGGAGCCGAGGATCGCGCCGATGCGGTCGGCGTTGCGCTCGTCGATCTCCAGGCCGCAATCGTCCAGCGCCATGAACGAGGCGCCGACGCCGTAGTGGATGAACGAGTCCATCTTCCTGGCGTCCTTGCTGGACACGAACTTGGTCGGGTCGAAATCCTTGATCTCGCCGGCGATCCTGGTGGTGAACTGCGACGCATCGATCTGGGTGATCGGGCCGATGCCGGAACGTCCGTTGACGATTCCTTCCCAACTGCTGGCCAGGTCATTGCCCAACGGCGACACCAGGCCCATGCCGGTTACGACGACGCGACGGCTCATTGCGAAATCTCCTCGCCGCGGTGCGCGCGGCGTTGACGCTGTAAAAACACAGGGCCGCATGCGCGGCCCCATGGGATTGTCACGCGGACCGGACCCACGCAGGCGCCGATCGCGATCGAGAACGGAGCATCAGCTCTTGACGTGCGCCTTGACGTAGTCGATGGCCTGCTGCACCGAGGTGATCTTCTCGGCTTCTTCGTCCGGAATCTCGCACTCGAACTCTTCTTCCAGCGCCATCACCAGCTCGACGGTGTCCAGCGAGTCGGCACCGAGGTCATCGACGAACGATGCGCTGTTGGTGACTTCTTCTTCCTTGACGCCGAGTTGTTCGACGACGATTTTCTTGACGCGTTCTTCGATGGTGCTCATTGGGATATCGCTCCAGATGGAGTAGTGGTGGTTCGAAACGCCATCGGACTGCGATGGCCGCGTTGGATAGTGTAGTGGAAACCGCTCGGCCCTTGCATCGCTGCACAACCGCCTGCCGATCAGTCACTTAGGCGCGATCCTTGCGCCACAGGCTTACGGCATGTACATCCCACCGTTCACATGCAGGGTCTCGCCGGTGATGTAGCCGGCCCCGGGACCGGCCAGGAACGCCACCGCGTTGGCGATGTCGGCCGGCTGGCCGAGCTGGCCGAGCGCGATCTGCTCCAGCAGCGCGGCGCGTTGCGCCTCGGGCAATGCCCTGGTCATGTCGGTGTCGATGAAGCCTGGCGCGACCACGTTGACGGTGATGCCGCGCGAGCCGATTTCCTTGGCCATCGACTTGGAGAAGGCGATGATGCCGGCCTTGGCGGCCGCATAGTTGGCCTGGCCCGGATTGCCGGTCACCCCGACCACCGAGGCGATGTTGACGATGCGGCCCTTGCGCGCCTTCATCATGCCGCGCAGCACCGCCTTGGAGGTGCGGAACACGCTGGTCAGGTTGGTGTCGATGATCGCCTGCCAGTCGTCTTCCTTCATCCGCATCAGCAGGTTGTCGCGGGTGATGCCGGCGTTGTTGACCAGGACCGAGACCGCGCCGAAGTCCTTGCCGATCGCCTCGACCAGCGCCTCGACCGCGGCCGCGTCGGTGACGTCCAGGGCGCGGCCGTGGCCGCCGTGGGCGGCCAGGCGCTCGCCGATCGCCTGCGCGCCGGAGGCGGAGGTCGCGGTGCCAATGACGGTGGCGCCCTGCGCGGCCAGTTGGTCGGCGATGGCCGCACCGATGCCGCGGCTGGCGCCGGTGACGAGGGCGACGTCGCCCTGCAATGGCTTGCTCATCTGCTGTTCCTTGGGGGACGGACGGCGCGCGAGGCGCCGGGGGAAAGAAGACCGCCGCGGGCGTACCCGCCCGCGCGCGGCGGCGGGATCAGGCGGCCCAGGCTTCGAGTGCGGCGGCGAAGTCGGCCGGGGTGGCCAGCGCGTGCCCGTCCAGCGACTTGTCGATGCGCTTGACCAGTCCGGTCAGCACCTTGCCCGGGCCGCATTCGACCACGCCGGTGGCGCCGCGCGCGGCCAGCGCCTGCACGCAGCCGGTCCAGCGCACCGGCAGGTACAGCTGCTCGACCAGCGCCTGGCGGATCGCCTCGACGCCGTCGTGCACCTTGGCGTCGACGTTCTGCACCACCGGCAGCTGCGGCGCATGCCAAGCCAGGCCATGCATCGCCTCGGCCAGGCGGTTGGCCGCCTCGCGCATCAGCGGCGTATGCGAGGGCACGCTGACCGCCAGCTTCACCGTCTTGCGCACGCCGCGCTCGACCAGCAGCGCCAGTGCGCGGTCGACCGCGGCCGCGTCGCCGCCGATCACCACCTGGCCGGGGGCGTTGTAGTTGGCCGGGACCACCACCTGGCTGCCGGCGGCCTGTGCGCAGACCTCCTCGACCAGCGCGTCCTCGGCGCCGATCACCGCGGCCATCGCGCCGACGCCGGCCGGGGCCGTGCCCTGCATCAACTGGCCGCGCAGGCGCACCAGGTGCGCACCGTCGTGCAACGACAGCGCACCGGCCGCGACCAGCGCGCTGTATTCGCCCAGGCTGTGCCCGGCCAGCTGCGCCGGCCGCGCGCCGCCCTGCGCCAGCCACAGCCGCCACAGCGCCACGCTCGCCGCCAGCAGCGCCGGCTGGGTGTACTCGGTACGGTTGAGCATCTCCTCGGGACCGCCCTGGCTCAGCGCCCACAGGTCGACGCCGGCACCGTCGGAGGCCTCGGCGAAGCTGTCGCGCAGCTGCGGGTGCAGTTCGGACAGTTCGGCCAGCATGCCCAGCGATTGCGAACCCTGGCCGGGGAAAACGAAGGCGAGTATGGGATTGGTCACGCGGATCCGCCTGCAAAAATCGAGCGGCGATGATACGGGCGAAACCGTCCGTGCGTCTGTACCCGGGCGTATGTGCGGCGCCGAGCGACGGCGGCTGCAGCAACCGCCGCAACCGGTCCAGCCCGCCGTACCGGGCCGCGGCCATCCGCGCCAGCGGCTGCGGGCAGGTGCGTATAACGTTCGGTGATGTGCAGCGCCGCGCGCCGCGCGCGCCATGCCGCGGGACTCCCGGGCTCAGTAGCGCAGCAGCGCCGATCCCCAGGTGAAGCCGCCGCCGAAGGCTTCCAGCAGCAGCAGTTGGCCGCGCTGCACGCGGCCGGAACGCACCGCCACGTCCAGCGCCATCGGCACCGATGCCGACGAGGTGTTGCCATGCACGTCCACTGTGACCACCACCTGGTCCATCGACAGATCCAGGCGCTTGGCGGTGGCTTCGATGATGCGCAGGTTGGCCTGGTGCGGGATCAGCCAGTCCAGGTCATGCTTGCCCAGGCCGTTGGCGTCCAGGGTCTGGTCGACCACCGCATCCAGCGCCCTGACCGCGTACTTGAACACCTCGCTGCCCTTCATCTGGATGCCGCCGTCGGACGCGTCGCCGGTCCCATCGCCGAGCCCGGTGGAAATGCCGACCGGGTTCCACAGCAGTTCCTTCTTGCTGCCGTCGGCGTGCAGGTGGGTGCTGAGGATGCCGGTGTCCTCGTCGGCGCGCAGGACCACCGCGCCGGCGCCGTCGCCGAACAGCACGCAGGTAGTGCGCTCGGTCCAGTCGACGATGCGGCTGAGGGTCTCGGTGCCGATCACCAGCACGGTCTTGGCATCGCCGCAGCGGATGAACTTGTCGGCCACGCTGAGCGCGTAGACGAAGCCCGAACAGGCCGCGTTGACGTCCAGCGCGGCGCAGCCGACCGCGCCCAGCCGCGCCTGGATCAGGCAGGCGGTGGACGGGAAGATCAGGTCCGGGGTGGTGGTGCCGACCACGATCATGTCCAGCGCGGCGACATCGATGCCGGCGGCCTCGATCGCCTTCAGCGCGGCTTCGTACCCCAGGTCGCCGGCGGTCTGGCCGGCGGCGGCGATGTGCCGCTCGCGGATGCCGGTGCGGCTGCGGATCCATTCGTCGCTGGTATCGACCATGTGCGACAGATCGTCGTTGGTCAACACTTTTTCAGGCAAATAGCTGCCGGTGCCCGCGATCCTGGAATAGATCCGCTTGCTCATGCTGGTTCCTGTTGCCTGTTACGCAGGCCGCCCGGTGCGGTGCGGCCTTGTGAAGATGGGTGATTCCGTCCGCCGCCGCGCGGTGGACGGGCACGGATCAATCTTCTTCGACCTGCGCGGTCTTGGTCGCGATCACCTTCTTGCCGCGGTAGTAGCCGTCGGCGGTGATGTGGTGGCGCAGGTGGACCTCGCCGCTGGTCGGATCGGTCGACAGCTGCTTGGCGCTGAGGGCGTCGTGCGAACGGCGCTGGCCGCGGCGGGACGGGGTGACACGGGATTTCTGCACAGCCATGGGATTGCTCCAAACTCGGTTCGTTTACATCTGTCGTCATTACGTCGCACAGGACGCGCACGTCCGGCAACAACCTCAGGCAGCGGGCCGGCGGGCCGCCCGCTACTGTTTCTTCAGCGCCGCCAACGCCGCGAACGGGCTGGCCTTGCTCACCTCTTCCGCGGTCGCCGGCCAGTCCTGTTCGACCGCCTCGCTTCCGGGCGCCACCGGCACCAGCGGGACCGCCAGCACCAACTCGTCCTCGACCAGATCGGCGGGCCGCAGCAGGCCGTCGTCCGGCACCAGCAAGGCCTCGTAGTCCGGCGGCAGCGCGGCCTCCTCGGCCTCGCTGCGGATCAGCCCCAGCCGCTGCACGCTCGACACCGGCAGCAGGAAGCGCTGCAGGCTGCGCTGGCAGATCAGCGGCAGCGCGGTGTCGAGCCTCAGTTCGACGTAGGACACTTGCAGTACAGCGTCGCGGCCGAATTCCAGCGTGTAGCGGCATTCGCCTTCGGTATCGGCCAGGCTGCCTTGCAGACGGGTCATCGCCGAGAGCGGCAGGCGGTCTTCGAAGACCCTGCGCGCTGCAACCATCCGCCAAGCATCCAACAGTTCGGGCACGTTCGCGGACATAAGCTGCAGAATGTTAAGGACTGTGGCGGACGCTGTCAAACCGCTCCCGTGGGGACCGCAGCTTCAGACGGGCTTCGAAGTAGCCGGGCCGGAAGGCCTTCTGAGACGTTTTTCGATCGTTTGATTCATTCCTGCATCCTCGCTAGCGCCAGGCTGGAGCCCGAGCACCATCGACAGGCGTAGACCTTCCTTCGATTGTACAAATATACATATATTTATGTGCTACCCTACATGCAGTCATGTGTTCCCAGCTTGGATGGCATGTCTTACTCGGATTTCCTGGTGGAACTTCAAAAAATCGGTTTGAGCGTGAGAGCGTTCGCCGGACTGGTGGGCATGAATCCCAACTCACTCTCCAATTACGCCCGTCTTGGCGAACTGCCCACGCATATCGCGTTGATCGCTGTATTGGTTGTAGGGCTGGCAGAAAGAGGCGGGGATTACCGACAGATCATGTCAAAGGTGGCGATCACGCCCAAGAGGCCGCGTGGCAACGGCAAGAGTGGGCGGTTTGGGGGAGATCCACAGCAGCCAATGGATTTTTGACACGCATGAAGCGCCCCTGCCAGAAAATTTATCAGATCCCCCTGAAGGTGCCCCATGATTGACATGGTCGCGTCGTTGATGCGCTACGGTGCTGATCCGGCCGCGCTCCATCGGTTAGATGGGGATCGCCCACATTGCTGCCCTACGCGACGCTGCTGATGGCACGACGCCCTCAAGGTTCCGTGCTGGGCGCCGTGGATGCGTTCTATGAGTGGCAAGGTGCGCCACTGCTGTTCCTGGTAGCTGAGGATGCCCTGCAAGACGCACAGCACTTGCACCAGATTCGTCGTTTACTCGCCATGCGGGGTGACGCTCCCTATCTCGGCGTGGTCGCTCCCGGACGTCTGGACGTCTATCGCATTGCACTGGACCGGCACTCCCCGCAGCAGGCCATGATGGACATGGGCGACCACGCCCCGGTCACCACATTGGCTAGGCTCGGCAATGGGCGTCCGGAGGTGGCCAGTGGCCGGCGAGGTTGATGCTCGTCGCTTGATCGGAGTGCCGGAAATCGATGCGGAGACGTTTACGCCGGTGCTCATAGCTGGGAAAGGACTTCCGGCTTTTGCACAAGAACGGGTGCATCGTGTCAGGGCATTTGACATTTTTTGCTGGCCCGCTGGTCATCGTGCATCAGTCCCCACCTGCAGCTAATGGGAGAATCGGGGTAGCGATCTCCGAGACCGATGTGGTCTTCAACGAAACCTTTTACGGTTACAGCCTGGCAGGACATGACGATGCCCACGGGTTCGTGCGTTATCTCGCCTTGGTTATCGGCAGCCGGCTGGCGGTCTGGTTGGCACTCGTCACCAGCGGAAAATTTGGCTTCGAGCGCGAAGTCATCGAGAAGGCGACCCTGGATCGTGTTCCCATCCCCGACTTCGACGCACTCGCGCCCTCTCAGCGCACCGAAGTCGTTCAACTATTTGAACGGCTACGCGAGGGACAGGTGTCTTGGGAGGACGTCGATGCCTGGGTCGCTCGCCTGTACGGACTGGGCGCACGCGACCTTCAGGTGATTGTCGATACCCTGACGTTCAACCTGCCGTTTGCCCAGAACAAGCACCAGGCTCAACAGTTACCTACTCCGCGGGACACGGCACGTTTCTGCAGCGTACTGGCCGAAGAGCTGGCCCCCTGGTGTCAGCGCTTCGGCATTCAACTCACGGTTGCGCTGATGCCTCAACTAGGGCCTGTTAACACATCCGAAGCCCATCAACGACCAGGACGAAGCTGAGGAATCCAAGGAACATGGCATCCAGCTTCTCGAAGCGCGAGAAAATCCGGCGGTAGCCTTTCAGGCGACGGAACAGTCTCTCCACTTCGTTGCGCCGCTTGTACATCTCCCGGTTGTATTCCCAAGGCTCGACCCGATTGGATTTCGGCGGGACCACCGGCACGAAGCCAAGATCGAGCGCCAACTGGCGGGTTTGGTTGCCTTCGTAGGCACGGTCCATCAACAAATGAATCGGCCGCTCCACTGGCCCCAGGTGTTCAAGCAACGTGCGGCCTGCAGGTGCGTCATGCACGTTACCAGGCGTCAATCCAAAGGTGATGGCTGTTCGAGCATCTGCGGCAACCATATGAATCTTGGTGTTCCATCCACCGCGGGACTTGCCGACGGCCTGCGGACCGTTTTTTTTAATGCGCCCGTGCCATCGGGATGCACCTTGATGCTGGTGGAGTCCAGCGAGATTGCTTCGATTTTGATGCGCACGATCTGGGACTTCTGCAATTGGGCCAACATCCGGTCCAGCACACCCGCCTTGGCCCAGCGGTTCATGCGTGTGTACACCGTGTGCCAGTTGCCAAAGCGCTTGGGCAGGCCGCGCCATTTGCAGCCATGCTCGGCAACGTAAAGGATGGCGTTGACCACTTGCAGGTTGGTCATGCTGACATTGCCGCGCTGTGCCGGCAGGCAGTGTTCGAGTAAATATCCCCCGGCAAAGCCGGGGGCTTTAGAGATGTGAGCCGCTCAAAGCGGCTGCGGGAGCGCTACGCGCCTCCCTTGTTAGGGCCACCTGAAGGTGGCCGACTACCTCAGCAACTGCAATTGGTCCAAGCGCCGATCTTCCGCCTCTTGGTTCTGGATGTATGCCCCGATCAACCCTTCATCCCGACCTACCCTCGTAACGAAGTAACCTCGCGCCCAGAAGCTCTGCCCTACAAAGTTCCGCTTCCGCTCCCCATACACCCGCGCTAGGTGGATGGCGCTCTTGCCCTTGATATAGCCCACCACCTGCGACACCGCCTACTTCGGCGGAATCTTCAACAGCATATGGACGTGATCTGGCATCAGATGGCCCTCCTCGACCCGGCTCTCCTTCTGCTCGGCCAATCGCCGGAACACCTCTCCTAGATGCTTCCTCAGACCCACATACAGTGTCTTACGGCGACACTTCGGTATGAACACAACGTGGTACAGACACTCCCACCTGGTGTGACTTAAGCTCTCAAACTCATCCATCTCGGTTTCTCCGTCTCGTGTGCTTGGCCGCTCACGTTGCGGAGTCTCCGGGATGGACTCCCGGATACGTCAAACTTCTACTGCCTCCCCGGCAGAGCCGGGGGAACTCTCAGGTTGGTTTAGCGCCTCATAAGAAAAGATGCAGCTGTGATCAGTCGCCTATTCACACCATCGCCAGCGACTCGTATCCAATGCTCCTCCAGAAGGTCGATCGGCAGCCAAAATGCTACGGATAGGTCGAGACAGGTCTTTGGGCATTTGCTACCAAATAGCGTCCACCCCATAAAAACGCCCCGCAAAGCGGGGCGTTCCTGCGACGAACAAACGGCAGCGATCAATGCTGGCCGTCGCTCTTGTAGTCACGCTTGTCGTGGCCGGTGTAGATCTGGCGTGGACGGCCGATCTTCAGTTCCGGATCGACCTGCTGCTCCAGCCAATGCGACACCCAGCCGGCGGTGCGCGCGATGGCGAACATCACGGTGAACATCTCCACCGGGATGTTCAGCGCCTTGTAGATGATACCCGAATAGAAGTCCACGTTCGGGTACAGTTTGCGCTGCACGAAGTAGTCGTCCTTCAACGCGGCCTCTTCCAGCTTCAGGGCCACTTCCAGCAGCGGATCGTTGACGCCCAGTTCGCCCAGTACCTTGTGGGTCATCTCGCGGATGATCTTGGCGCGCGGGTCGAAGTTCTTGTATACGCGATGACCGAAGCCCATCAGGCGGAAGCTGGAGTTCTTGTCCTTGGCCTTGGCCACGGCGCTCTCGACGTTGTCGGCGGTGCCGATCTCCTCCAGCATCTTCAGCACGGCCTCGTTGGCGCCGCCGTGCGCCGGGCCCCATAGCGCGGTGATGCCGGCGGCGACCGAGGCGTACGGGTTGGCGCCGGTGGAGCCGACCAGGCGCACCGTCGAGGTGGAGGCGTTCTGCTCGTGGTCGGCGTGCAGGATGAAAAGCAGGTCCAGCGCCTTGGCCACAACCGGGTTCATCTCCAGCTGCTCGCTCGGCACTTCGAACATCATGTGCAGGAAGCGCCCGACGTAGCCGAGGTTGTTGCGCGGGTAGCGGATCGGCCAGCCGATCGAATAGCGGTGCGCCGCGGCGGCGATGGTCGGCACCTTGGCGATCAGGCGGATCGCGGCCAGGCGCCGCTGCTCCGGATCGTTCAAGTCCAGGGTGTCGTGGTAGAACGCCGACAGCGAGGCCACGGTGCCGGCCATCATCGCCATCGGGTGCGCGTCGTGGCGGAAGCCGCCGAGGAAGTTCTTCAATGACTCGTGCATCATCGTGTGATGCGTCACTTCGTGGTCGAACTTCTTAAATTCGTCGGCGCTGGGCAGCTCGCCGTTCATCAGCAGGTAGGCCACTTCCAGGAAGTTGGACTTCTCGGCCAGTTGCTCGATCGGATAGCCGCGGTACAGCAGCACGCCGTTGTCGCCATCGATGTAGGTGATGGCCGACTTGCAGCTGGCGGTCGCTGTGAAGCCCGAGTCGTAGGTGAACAGACCGGTCTCCTTGGTCAACTTGGAAATGTCGACGCAAGCGTTGCCTAAGGTGGGTTCGAGTACCGGCAGTACGACAGATTTGTCGCCGGCGTTCAGCGTGACCTGATCAAGATCGGACACAGTGTGCGCTCCTCAGTGGAAGACGCCTGTCCGAAGCTTTGCGAACAGACGAGTGAAGGAAGTCCACGGCAATTACCACGGATCGCGCCATTATCGCACAGCGACATTTGCGTCGTCGCTCGTACTCGAGTCGTAGCGCGAGGGCCTGCGGCGCGACACAGCGTTGCACCCCCGCCGCCGCCAGGACGGAAGGATGACGCCGGCGGCGGCTTGCCGGGAATCGCGCATCGGAGAAGCCAAAAAAAGACGGCCGCGCAGGGCGCGGCCGTCTTCTGCCACTTCGATGGGTCCGATCAGCGCGCGTAGCGCTTCTGGAACTTGTCGATGCGGCCGCTGGTGTCGATGACCTTGTGCTTGCCCGTGTAGAACGGGTGCGAGGCTGAGGAGATTTCGACCTTGATCAGCGGGTATTGTTCGCCATCCTCCCACTTGACCGCCTCTTTTGAGGACATGGTCGACCGGGTCAGGATCTTGAAATCGGAGGTGACATCGTGGAACACGACGTCGCGGTACTGCGGATGGATGTCGGCCTTCATGGGCTCGCACCGTAGGGGGCTGCTGGACAAGAGGCAAATCATACCAACTCCCTCGACGTTCGTGCAAGGGCAACGTTGTCCCGATTCACGTTCCGGGGGGCGGCGCGGCCGGCTCAACCGGCGCCGACCGCCGCGCGCACCAGCGCCTGAAACCGCGTCTGGTCGTAGCGGATCAACATGGCCGCGTTGTCGGCCAGGCCGAGCTGGCGGTTCCAGTCGACCAGGGTGGCACCGCGGCTGTGGACCCCGGCCAGCTCGACCTGCAGTGGCCGCGACTGCACCTCCAGCGCGGCGTCGGGCTGCAGCGCCCAGGCCATCGCCAGCGCGTCGGCGGCATACCAGTACTCGCCGCGCGAATCCTCCGACCACAACCGGGTCTTGCGCGAGATCGCGTCGTAGAAGCGCGCCTTGTCGGCGTCGGCCGCCAGCCATTGTGCGACCTCGCGGTGCGGCAGACCGTGGGCCACGGTGGCCTCCCAGTCGGCGACGTCGATGTGCGGGAATGCGGAAAACACGATGTGCGCCGCCTCCGGGTCGAAGGCGATGTTGAACTCGGCCGCCGGGGTGATGTTGCCGTGGCAGGTGATCGCCCCGCCCATCACCACGAAGCGGCGCACGCGCTGCGGCAGGGTCGGGTCCAGCTTCAGCGCCAGCGCGATGTTGGTCAGCGGCCCCAGCGCGACCAGCAGCAGGGCGCCGGCGTACCGGTGCGATAGACGCAGGATCGCCAGTACGGCATGCTCGGCCTCGGCCGCGCGCGCCGCCGGCGCCGTGCCGACGTCGCCGAAGCCGTCCAGGCCGTGCACATGGGCGGCGTCCACCGCCGTGTGCAGCAGCGGATCGGCGCAGCCGGCGAACACCGGCACGTCCTCGCGCCCGGCCACTTCGCACAGCTTCAGCGCATTGCGCACGGTGTACTGCAGGCCGACGTTGCCGGCGGCGATGGTCAGCCCGACCACCTCGTGGCGCGCGTCGGCGAAGGCCATCAGCAGGGCCAGGGCGTCGTCCACGCCGGGATCGGTGTCGATCAGCAGGGGAATCTTGTCGTTCATGCCGTGATTTTTCATTGGTCCGTTCGGCGGTCGAGTCTGGCATCGCGGCAGGGCGGTGGAAAGCCGAGATTGGGAATCGGCAAACAATCGCGGCCCTGGCGGATCCCCAATCCCAGCGGCTACGCTGCCGCGTAGCGCGCCGCGCCGCCGACCCAGCGCGCGACGATGCGATCGGCGAGCGCCGGCGCCTCGGCCAGCAGCCGTTCGGCCAGCGCATGCACCCGCGGCAGCATGCCGGCGTCGCGCGCCAGGTCGGCGACGCGGAACGCGGCCAGGCCGGTCTGGCGGGTGCCGAGCAACTCGCCGGGGCCGCGCAGTTCCAGGTCCTTCTCGGCGATGACGAAGCCGTCGCTGGTCTGGCGCATGGTTTGCAGCCGCTGCCGTGCCATCGCCGACAGCGGCGCCTGGTACATCAGCACGCAACTGGATGCGGCTGCGCCGCGCCCGACCCGGCCGCGCAACTGGTGCAATTGCGCCAGGCCCAGGCGTTCGGCGTTCTCGATGATCATCAGCGAGGCATTCGGCACGTCGACGCCGACCTCGATCACAGTGGTGGCGACCAGCAGGTCGATTGCGCCCTGCTTGAATGCGCGCATCGCCGCCTGCTTCTCGGCGCCCCTCATGCGCCCGTGCGCCAGGCCCACCTTCAGTTCCGGCAACTGCGCCGACAGCGCCTCGAACGTGGCCTGCGCCGCGGTGGCGTCGATGCGGTCGCCCGCCGCGCCGCCGCGCCCCTGCGCGGGCCTGTCGCTGTCCTCGGTTTCGTCGATCAGGGTGCACACCCAGTACGCCTGACGGCCCTCGGCGCAGGCCGCGCGGATGCGCTGCACCAGCTCCGGGCGGCGCTCGGCGCTGAGCACGATGGTCTGCACCGGGGTCCGCCCGGGCGGCAGTTCATCGATTGCCGACACGTCCAGGTCGGCATAGGCGGCCATCGCCAGCGTGCGCGGGATCGGGGTGGCGGTCATCACCAGTTGGTGCGGCACGCCCGCGCCGGAGGCGCCCTTGTCGCGCAGCGCCAGGCGCTGGTGCACGCCGAAGCGGTGCTGCTCGTCGACGATGGCCAGGGCCAGGTCGTGGAACGCCACCGCGGCCTGCATCAGCGCGTGCGTGCCAACCACCACCTGCGCCTCGCCCGAGGCGATCTGCGCCAGCACCGCGGCGCGCGCCTTGCCGGTGACCTTGCCGGCCAGCCAGGCGACGCGGATGCCCAGCGGTTCCAGCCACGCGCGCAGGTTGGCCAGATGCTGCTCGGCGAGCAGTTCGGTCGGCGCCGCCAGCGCCGCCTGCTTGCCCTTGTCCACCGCCAGCATCGCCGCCAGCGCCGCGACCACGGTCTTGCCGCTGCCGACATCGCCCTGCACCAGGCGCAGCATCGGCGACGGCTTTTCCAAGTCGGCGCGGATCTGCGCGAACACCCGTTGCTGCGCGCCGGTGAGCTGGAACGGCAGCGACTGCTGCAGACGCCTGGTCAGCAGGCCGCGGCCGCGCAGCGACGGCGAACGCTGGCGCTGCAGGGCGATGCGCTGCCGGCGCAGGCTCAGATGGTGCGCCAGCAGTTCTTCCAGCGCCAGCCGCTGCTGCGCCGGGTGCAGGCCGGCGGCGAGCGCGCCCAGGTCGGCCTGCGGCGGCGGCCGGTGCGCGACCAGCAGTGCGCTGCGCAGCGACGGCAGGCCCAGTTCGGCCAACATCGCCGCCGGCAGCAGCTCCAGCGACGCGTCGTCGGGCAGCCGGTCCAGCGCTTGCCCGATCAGCTTGCGCAGCGTCGCCGGGCCGATGCCCTCGACCGCCGGATACACCGGGTCCAGGCGGTCGTCCAACCCCGCAGCGGCGGCACCGAGGATCTGGTAGCTCGGGTGCACGATCTCCAGGCCGTGCTGTCCCGGCTTGGGCGTGCCGAACGCGCGCAGCCGCGCGCCGACCGCGAACTGCGCCACCTGCGCAGCGCGGAACTGGAAGAAGCGCAGCACCAGCGTGCCGCGCGAGTCGTCGGCCACCACCACGCGCAGCGTCGGCCGGTAGCGGAAGCCGCGATCCACCGCCTCCACGCGCACTTCGACCTGCGCCGGGATGCCCGGCTGCAACGCCGCCACCGCGGTCAGCCGGGTGCGGTCCTCATAGCGCAGCGGCAGGTGCAGCCACAGGTCCTGCAGGGTCAGCAGACCGCGCGCGGCGAACTTCTCCGCGACCCTCGGGCCGACGCCCGGCAGCGCCGACAACGGCGCCTCGCCTGCTGCCGACAGCGTCGGCGCCGGGACCTGCACGTGCGGCACGGCCGACGCTCAGTCGAGCACCATGACCGCATCGACCTCGAAACCGGCGCCTTTCGGCAGCCCGGACACTTCGATGGTGGAGCGCGCCGGGAACGGCGCCTGGAAGTAGTCCTGCATCACCGCATTGACCTGGCCGAACTGCGCCAGATCGGTCAGATACAGGCCCAGCCGCACGATCCGGTCGAGCGAACCGCCGGCCGCCTCGGCCACCGCCTTGAGGTTGTCGAGCGCACGCCGCGCTTGCGCGGCGATATCGCCGGGCACGATCTCGCCGGTCGCCGGATCCAGCGGGATCTGGCCGGAGAAGTACACCGTGTTACCGGCGCGCACGGCCTGCGAGTACGGGCCGATCGCGGCCGGCGCCTGCTCGGTGTGGATGATGTGGCGGGACATGGCGGCTCCAACGGAAGAGTGAGGAGGTATTTTACTCGGGACTCGGGACTCGGGACTCGGGACGGCAGGATGATGTCCCGGCGCAAACCGCCGTCAAGCGATTCGATGAAAAAATCGCCGCATTATTTGAAGGAAAAAAGCGGCTTTTTGCGACTCCACACCAACCGCTTTTCTGCAGGAAGGGCTTCAGCCCCGACGCTTTACCGGTGAGGCGTCGGGGCTGAAGCCCTTCCTGCAGAAACGCAGAAATGCGGCGTACTCGCAAAAATCCCGAGTCCCGAGTCCCGGTCTCACTGCCGGCGCACGCTCTGCACCGCGGTCAGGCGCCGCAGCCGGCGCATCACCTCGGCCAGGTGGTTGCGGTCGCGCACCTGGATGCTGAAGCGCAGCACCGCCGCGTTGAAGTCGCGGTCCAGGTAATCCACCCGCTCGATGTTGGATTGGCTCTGTGCGATCGCCGCGGCCAGTTGCGCCAGCACACCAGTGCGGTTTTCCACGTCCACCACCAGCGCGGTGTCGTAGTCGCCGATGACGCTGGCGTCCCAGCCGATCGGCACCCAACGTTCGGGCGACTTGCGCAGCTCGGCCAGGTTCGGGCAGTCCAACCGGTGCACGACGATGCCCTTGCCGGCGGTGTGGTAGCCCATGATCTCGTCGCCGGGAATCGGCTGGCAACAATTGGCGAAGCTGACCACGCCGCGCTCGGTGCCGTTGATCAGGATCTTTTCCTGGGAGTACCTGGAATGGCCGCCGCGCAGTTCCGCATAGGCCATCAGCGCCTGCGCGGCCTGGTTCGGCATCCAGTTGCCCAGCGCGATGTCGGCCAGCAGTGCCTCCAGGCGCGGATAGCGGTGTTCGCTGAGGAACGCGTCCAGGCGCCCCTTCGGCAGCCTTTCCAGCGCGCTGTCCATCGCCTCCAGCGCGCGGTCGAGCATGCGATGGCCCAGTTGCACCGCGTCTTCGTGCTCGAGTTGCTTGAGCTGGTGGCGGATCGCGGTGCGCGCCTTGCTACTGACCACGAACTCCAGCCATTGCGGCTTGGGCGTGGCCGAGCGCGCGGTGATCACTTCCACGGTCTGCCCGCTGACCAGCTTGGTGCGCAGCGGCACCAGCCGCTTGTCCACCCGCGAGGCCACCGCGCGGTTGCCGACGTCGGTATGCACCGCGTAGGCGAAGTCCAGCGCGGTGGAGTTGCGCGGCAACGCCAGGATCTTGCCTTTCGGCGTGAACAGGTAGACCTCGTCCGGGAACAGGTCGACCTTGACGTTGTCCAGGAATTCCAGCGACGAGCCGGCGGCGCGCTGCGACTCGATCAGTTCCACGATCCAGGCATGCGCGCGGCTCTGCGCGCTGTTGGGCGAGTCGCCGCCGAACTTGTAGGTCCAGTGCGCGGCCACGCCGCGCTCGGCGATCAGATCCATTTCCTCGGTGCGGATCTGCACCTCGATCGGCGAGCCGTAGGGGCCGAACAGCACCGTGTGCAGCGACTGGTAGCCGTTGGCCTTGGGGATGGCGATGAAGTCACGGAAGCGCGCGTCCAACGGCTTGAAGGTGGCGTGCACCGCACCCAGCGCGTGGTAACAGTCCGGCACCGCGCGTACCGCCAGGCGGAAGCCGAACACGTCCATCACCTGGTCGAAGGATTTGTTCTCGTCGCGCATCTTGTTGTAGATGCTCCACGGGGTCTTGATCCGGCTGACCAGGCGGTGCGCCAGCCCTTCCTTGGCCAGCCGCTGCGACAGCCGTACCTCTACCTGCGCCATCGACTCGCGACGCACCACTGGCTGGCTGCGGATGTGCTTTTCGATGATCGCGTGGCGCCATGGGTGCAACGCGCGGAAGCCGAGGTTCTGCAGCTCGGACTTCATCAGGCTCATGCCCAGGCGCTGCGCGATCGGCGCGTAGATCTCCAGCGTCTCGCGGGCGATGCGACTGCGCGCCTCGGCGCTCTGCGCGCCGAGCGTGCGCATGTTGTGCAGGCGGTCGGCGAGCTTGATCATGATCACGCGCAGGTCGCGCGACATCGCCAGCAGCATCTTGCGGAAGCTTTCGGCGGCCGCTTCCTGGCGGTCGCGGAACTTCAGCTTGTCCAGCTTGGTGACGCCGTCCACCAGTTCGGCGACCGCCTCGCCGAATTCGGCGGCCAGTTCGGCACGGGTCAGCGGCGTGTCCTCGATGGTGTCGTGCAGGATCGCCGCGATCAGCGCTTCCACGTCCAGGCCGAGTTCGGCCAGCAGCCCGGCCACCGCCACCGGATGGGTGATGTACGGCTCGCCCGACTTGCGCGTCTGCCCGGCATGCGCGGCGGCGCCGACTTCCCAGGCACGGCGCAGCAGCGGGATCTGCTCGGCCGGCAGATAGCTGGCGCTGCGCTCGAGTTGCAGGACGTAGTCGGGGATCGCCCCGCTGGCCGGCGACAGTGCGGCGGTGACGACCGGGGCGGAAGGGCCTGGGTTCATGCGGGAAGACTATGCCAGCAGCGCAAGGACGGCAAACCGCCAAACGCGAAACAGCCCGCGGATGCGGGCTGTTCGGCGCGGCCGGACGCGATCAGTCGTCGTTCTTGGACATGTCCTCGTCGGCGACGACCTCGGCCGCTGCCCACTCCAGCGCTTCGCGCTCGGCGCGCTCGCGCTCGGCCTTCTCGACCTCGTCGATCAGCGCGTTGTCGATCTTGCGCGCCGCGATCTCGCGCAGCGCCAGCACCGTCGGCTTGTCGGCCGATTCGGTGTTGTCGAGGGTGGCCTGCACACCATTGGCCAGCTGGCGGGCGCGCTTGGACGCCATCATGACCAGTTCGAAACGGTTGTTAACGACTTCCAGGCAGTCTTCTACAGTGATGCGGGCCATGCGGGCTCCCGGCGGGCCGGCGACGGCCGCGCGCTCGAATGAGGGAAAGGGCGGCGATTGTAGGATGAGAACCGGCCAAAATCAACCCGGCTGTGTCCTGTTTCCTTTGCAATCAGCCAGTTGGCTGCTGCCGGAGCAATCCCGCGATCAGCCCGGCGTGGCGCTGTTGCTGCGGCAGGCGGCGCAACCGGCTGGCGACGAAGATCGCGCACATCTCGTCCACCGCGGTGCCGAAATCCTCGTTGACGATCACGTAGTCGAAATCGGCGTAATGCGACATCTCCTCGCGCGCCGCGGCCAGCCGCTGTGCGATCACCGCCTCGCTGTCCTGGCCGCGCTTGCGCATGCGCTGCTCCAGCGCCGCCCGCGACGGCGGCAGGATGAACACGCTGACCACATCAGGAACCTTGGCGCGCACCTGGCGCGCGCCCTGCCAGTCGATCTCCAGCAGCACATCGCGGCCGGCCGCCAGCTGCGGCTCCACCGACTGCCGCGCCGTGCCCTTCCAGTCACCGTGGACGCGGGCGTACTCGAAGAAGTCGCCGGCATCGATCATGCGCTGGAATTGCTCGGCCGCCACGAAGTGGTAGTGCTCGGCGTGGCGTTCGCCCGGCCGCGGCGCGCGCGAGGTGAACGAGATCGACAGCGCAATCTGCGGATCGCGCGCCAGGGTGGCGTTGACGATGCTGCTTTTGCCGGCGCCGGAAGGCGCCGCGACGATGTAGAGAGTGCCACGCATCGCTCAGGTCTCGGCGTCGATGGAAGTCGGGCGGCGCACGATAGCAGCCTAGGGCCTCAGTAACCAGCCTGGAGCCGTAACCCATCTCATACCGCGCTCCCAAATGTATGAGGATATCCAAGCCTACCCCACTTCTGCAGAAGAAAGGTCTAGCCGAACATCATCTACACTATACCCGCATTCACCGCATATTCCCTGTAATCGTGAAAATCCACCGAATGCAAAATTAATCCTGATTATCCCTGATCCTCAGCCGCAGAAATTGCGAGCCCCTCGCAGAACTGGCCATAATCAAAGCTGGAAGCGCATCACGGCTGCGGGAAGTCGCGCCAGCACTTCGTGCAGGCAGAGCCTGAGGCTGAAACGACAGGAAGCTTCGGACAAGTCGCACCGCAAGCGGCCCATGCCTGAAAGCTGGCTGAGACTCAGGGCTGATCAGCAAATCAATTAACATGGGCTCGCCATCACCTTGAGCTTATCTATGAAAGCATTCACATCGCCATGAATTTCCTCAAGTTTCATCACCATTGCCGCCTCTTCCCGGATCAACTGCAGATGCGGATCGTTTTGTCTAAGATCGGCTAAGGAAGGTCTGAACAAGCCACCGATCCAAGCGGCGTGATCGGATGCGGCTGATTGACCGGCAAATGGATACGCATATTTCACTCATTCAGGCCATTTCAGGCCGTAACCTGCGGAAACACCCCATCCTTTCCAGTTCGCAGGCACACCTTCCCCGTCATCGCCAACAACTGCCTGCGCGCCATCCATAGGTTCGACAACGCAAACAGCACGTTCAACTGCGCATCGTTCTTGGCCAGCCCCCGATAACGCACCTTCCGGTGACCGAACTGCCGCTTGATCACCCTGAACGGATGCTCCACCCGCGCCCGCACCTTGGCGATCAGGTGCTCGACGAGTTCGCTGAGAGTCTTCAACTCGCCCTCCGCCAGCGCCCTGATCCGGCTCCGCCGCTCGGCAATGTTCCAGCACACGCGCTTACCCTTCAGTTCCTCGCGCTTGTCCGCCCCGGTCTACCCCGCATCGGCGTAGACCTCGCGCTCCTTGCCGTGCAGCAACTTCTCCGACTGCGTCACATCGGCCGGGTTCTACCCCGTTATCACGGGTTCTACCCCGAAATCACGGCCGGTCGTGAAAGGGTGGAAAACTTCAAATCCTCTCTGTCAATCCTTCGCCGCATCCTTGGGTTGTGGCGCCGCTCGATGTATTGGAACACATCGGCTCTTGCCGCATCGAGTGTCGGATAGGTCATGCGGTAGATCCGTTCGCGCTTGAGCAGGCCAAAGAAGCCCTCGCATGCGGCGTTGTCTGCGCAGTGACCCACGGCGCTCATCGAGCACACCAGGGTGTTGGTCAGCAAATACGTCTGATAGTCACCGCTTCGAAACTGACTGCCTCTATCCGAATGCAAGATCACCGGTTCGTCGCCCTGTCGCTGCCATACAGCCGTCTGCACGGCCCGGATCACCATCTGCCGATCTTGCCGATGATGCATGGACCAGCCCACCACCCGATGGTCGAACAGGTCCAAGACAACGCATAGATAGAGCTTGCCTTCCCCGGTCTTGATCTCGGTGATGTCGGTGACCCATTTGCTATCCGGCTCCAGAGCGGTGAAGTCCCGTTCCAGCCGGTTGCGCACGCCCGGCGGAGTGAGTGCCGGCCGGGCTCGCATCCCCCGACGCTTCGGGCGGGCCAACCTTGCAAGCCATCAACGGCCATCAACCGAGCCACACGGTTCAAGCCGACCCGCTGGCCTTCATCGGCCAGGTCTTCGTGCATTCGACCAGCACCTAGGGATGGTCTGAACAACTCCCTCTGATCCTGCGACAATCGTACAAAGCCCAACAGGACAACGACGATGCAATTGTCTTTCGGCGACGCGGAGTACAACGGCAAGCGCAAGCAGACGCGGCGCGAAAGGTTGCTGGCCGAGATGGATCAGGTGGTGCCGTGGAAAGACCTGCTGGCGCTGATCGCGCCGCACTATCCGAAGTCGGGCCATCCGGGCCGTCAGCCGTACCCGCTGGAGACAATGCTGCGCATCCACTTTCTGCAGCAGTGGTACGCACTGAGCGACCCGGGCGCGGAAGAAGCCTTGTACGACACGGCGTCGATGCGCCGTTTCGCCAGGATCGGCGGGTTGGATGAGGTGCCGGACGAGACCACGATCCTCAACTTCCGCCGGTTGCTGGAGACGCACGATCTGGCGCGCACGCTGTTCAACCGGGTCAACGCGCACCTATCGCGCAAGGGCCAGAGCCTGCGCGGCGGCACCATCGTGGACGCCACGATCATTGCCGCGCCCAGCTCGACCAAGAACAAGAACGGCGAGCGCGACCCGGAAATGCACCAGACCAAGAAGGGCAATCAGTACTACTTCGGGATGAAAGCGCACATCGGCGTGGACGATGAGTCCGGGCTGGTGCACCACTTGGAATGCACGGCGGCCAACGCCGCAGATATCACCCAGGCGCACAAGCTGCTGCACGGCAAGGAAGACACGGTATGCGGCGACAGCGGCTACACCGGGCTGGCCAAGCGCGAGGAGATGGCGAGCAAGCGCAAGCTGCGCTATCTGATCGCGGAGAAGCCCTCGAAGCTGAAGCAGATCAAGAGCAAGCGCGAATTGAAGTGGGCACAGCGCTGGGAGCACGCCAAGGCCAGCCTGAGGGCGAAGGTGGAGCATCCGTTCCGGGTGATCAAGCGCCAGTTTGGCTACGTCAAGGTGCGCTATCGCGGCCTGGCGAAGAACACGGCGCAAGTGCTGACGCTGTTTGCGCTGTCGAACCTGTGGCTGAAGCGAAAGCAGTTGCTGCCTGTCGTGGGGAGGGTGTGCCTGTAATCCGGGAAATACCCCGGAAATGCGCCGGAAACGGCGAAAAACCGAGGGTCTGAGCGCCGTGGGCGTGGTCGATATGGCTTGCCTCATCCTCCGACCGCGTTGATCAGACTATCCCTAGCGTGCACCGGCTATCCTCGTGCAGTTCACGGATGCGGCATGATAGGCGCTCGTTCTCGCGCTGGCGGGCACTCGGCAAGCGCCGGCTCCAACCGTAATAACCACTGGCCGACACCCGCAGGCAACGGCACATCAGCCGGATCGGAAACGCATGGCGGCAACGTTCGATCACCTGATACCTCAGGATGATCCCTTGGCAAAGAACGTCGCCGCTTCGCGCAAAAAATCCCGTTCCTTCTTCACCCGCGCCAGTTCACGCTTCAGACGCACCAGCTCCTCATCGCGTGGTGTGCCCGCGCCAGCAAAGGCACCGTTGCCTCGGCTTGTGGCCTCACGCTTCCAGCGGGTCAACAGGTTGTCACGGATACCCAGCTCCCGAGCCACCTGTGCACAACTGACGCCCGGCTGGCTAGCTTGTTCAAGCGCACCACGCTTGAACTCCACACTGAACTTTCTTCGCTTCGACATGAACACTCCTCATCGGCCGCATCGGCCTTCTCGTCAGTGTCCGTGATAACGGGGTAGAACCCTAGCCGTATTGCCCCTGCTCGTTCGGCCTCAGCTGCTGCATCGTCGGACCGGTGAGGCCTTCAGCCTCCTTTGTCCGCTGGGTGGCGAGTTCCACCGCCTGCAAGTTGTTCTCCTGGGCGTTGAGGTCGATGCCCGCAGCCCGGTAGCGGTGCAAAAGCTCGTTATGCTCCATCTGCGCCGCCGTCGGTGCGGGGCGAGCCTCAATGGCCGCCAGGGTTTCCTGGGCGCGCTCCAGAGACGGCTGGCGCATCTGGTTGGTGAGTTCCAGTTCCACCGCCAGGTTGCCAGTGGCCACCCCGTCCTTCCCGGCCCATTGCCCAGCCTCGTTCCGCTGGTAGACCTGGCCGTCATGGCCTTGCACTTGGTCAGGCTTGGCCCAAGCATTCTCGACCGCGGCCGGCACCCCCACGCCGTAGTCCTGCCCGCGCTGGGCGGCATGGCTCTCCAGGTAGGCCTGGGCAATGGCCTCGCTGCCGGTGGCGATGTTGTTCTCGATGCGCGCCAGGGCTTCCTGGTTCAGGCGCTGCGTCTGCTCTGGGGTAGCGATCTGCGGTGTGTAGGCCCCTTGGTCGTTGGCGCCGGTCACGCTGGTCTTAACCTGGCGCTCCCAGGACTCGGTTGTCGGATTGCGATGCCAGTTATGATTGTCGAGGCCCGTCCGGTCATCGGCCTCGGCCGGGAGGTTGAACGGATCCTGCGGCGGGGGCGCGTTGCCCAGCGCGAACTCGGCGGCCTTGGCATTCGCCATGGCGCCCAGCTCCTGAGACTTGATGCAGCTGGCTCCCACAGGCGCCTGTGGGGGGTGTCGCGTCCATCGGACGCACGTTCGAACGCGCCTTGGCGCTCCCAATCCCGCCCATTGAACTGCCACT
Organism: Xanthomonas theicola; assembly: GCF_014236795.1. Taxonomy (NCBI): domain Bacteria; kingdom Pseudomonadati; phylum Pseudomonadota; class Gammaproteobacteria; order Lysobacterales; family Lysobacteraceae; genus Xanthomonas; species Xanthomonas theicola. Next base: position 2,391,732 of record NZ_CP049017.1, read on the forward strand.
CCACCCCCGCCTTGTCGGTCTGGTGGAAGATGTCGCGGTTTTTTTGAGGTCAACGGCCTTGTCGAAGGCTTTGCTCATCAAGACAGCGTCGCCGACCACCAAAGCCGCGGGCACAAACCCACTGCTGCTGCCCAGCGCGGCCGCCGTGGACGCACTGCCGGCCCAGCCGCCCGCGTTGCGCTCAATGGCGTGCTGAACCTCCGACTGCGCGGCCATGGTGTTGCCCTGTAGTGCCATGGCGGACATAGTCATGGGTGATGCCTTCGACATAACCCAGTCCCATGGGCAAGACCGGTTGGGTTCGCTGCAGCGCTTGGCACTGGCTTTTTTCATCCACGCACAGCACCAGGGCGTTGGTTGGAGGACTCAGGTACAGCCCGACGATATCGCACACCTTCTCCACGAAGTACGGATCGTTGGAGAGCTTGAAACGCTTGCTGCGATGCGGCTGTAAGCCAAAGAGGTTGAAGTAGCGCGCCACCTGGCTCTTGGAAATACCGCTGACGCGTGAGGCGGCACGCACGCTCCAATGCGTGGCCGCCTCGGGCGGACTACTCAGAACCTGATTGAGCAAAGCCGCCACGGCTTCATCGCCATCCCATGCTCGGCGAAGCGTTTCTTCCAATGCGCGACCATGGGCGCGCTGATGCCGCACTGCTGGGCGATCTGCGCATTGGTAGTTCCCTCGGCAGCTAGCAAGACGATGCGCGCGCGCCGTACCAGCGAATGTGGCAGCAAGCGCGAACGGCTCATCGATTGCAGTTGGACGCGCTCCTGTTGGGAAGGCGCTATGCCGATGCCGGGATGGGCCATGAGATCTCCTATGGCCATGACGATATCTACAAGACCCAAAAATTGATGATAAGTTTCTTGAGGGACAGAACACTAAGGGGCAATCGGATGTTCTCCGATCGGCCCCCGGCCGCGTTGCCGCCGGGGGCCGGTCCAGGCCGCCCGACTGCACGCGCGCCGCATACGGCACACCGACAGTCGCGCGCGGATGCACACGGCTGGCGTCGTCAACCGCCCGATTGCCGACGCGCGTCCTCGTTCCTGTTTGCGACGCATGCCGCAGTCCCGCCGCGGCTCTCGCGACAGCGTCGGCAAGCCCTGGGTGCAGCCGCGGTGAACCGCGGATCGGGACGGCGCATCCACGGCGGCGGCCCATGCGTACATGCGCAGTTGCCGGCGGCGCCACCAGCGTCATGCACCCGTTGCCGACATGTCCATGCGGCATGCTCCCCGCTCTTTTCGCAGGTACCGCCCATGTCCGGCCCTTCGCCATTGCCACCTCGCTGGCCCAGCCGCCTGCTGGTCGCGCTGTCCTCGCTGCTGGTCTCCGCGTGCAGCAGCGTGTTCTTCAGCGGCCTCAACGCCGGTTCCGCGCGCCACGGAGTGAGCGAACAGCGCGGCATCGTGTTCGATGCCGCGCACGGCTTGCAGTTGGATGTCTACCGCCCGGCCGCAGCGCACGACGCGCCGGTGGTGGTGTTCTTCCACGGTGGCACCTGGAAGACCGGCAACCGCCAGCGGTACCGCTGGGCCGGCGAAGCGCTGGCGCGGCATGGCGTGGTCGCGATCGTGCCGGATTACCGCAAATACCCGCAGGCGACCCTGGACGGCTTCATGCGCGACGCCGCCGCCGCGGTGGCCTGGAGCCGGCGCCATGCCGCCGAACACGGCGGCGACCCGCGCCGGCTGGTGCTGATGGGCCACTCCGCCGGTGCGCACATGGCCGCGCTGCTGGCCACCGACGGCCGCTGGCTGCAGACGCAGGGCCTGTCGCCACGGCAGCTGTGCGGCCTGGTCGGCCTGGCCGGTCCTTACGACTTCCTGCCGCTGACCGATCCCGACCTGATCGGCATGTTCGGCCGCGACCCGACGCAGCAGCGGCACTCGCAGCCGGTGGCGTTCGTCGACGGAGACGAACCGCCGGCGCTGCTGCTGCACGGCGACGCCGACCGCGTGGTCGAGCCGCGCAACAGCCGGTCGCTGCAGGCCGCGTTGCAACGCGCCGGCGTGCCCGCCGAACTGAAGACCTATCCCGGGGTCGGCCACCTGCGCCTGGTCCTGGCGCTGCGCAAGGACGCCCCGGCGCTGCCGGTCATGGCCGACAGCATCGCCTTCGTGCGCCAGTGCCCGGCACGCGCGGCGCCGCCCTGAGCCGGCGCGGCCCACGGCGGATCGCCTGTCCCGCGGACTGGCCGCGCCTAGTCGGCCTAGCGGCTGCCGAGCAGTTCGAACGGGCCGCCCTGCTGCAGCGCGCGCTGGTAGGCCGGGCGCTGCTCAATGCGCTGTACGAACCCGGCCAGGTTCGGATAGGCCTGCAGGCCGGCGCGCGCCGCGGCAGCCTGGACCGGGAAGCTCATCTGCACATCGGCAGCGGTGAAACGGTCGCCGGCGAACCAGCCGCTGGCCGCCAGTTCGCACTCCATCCAATCCAGGTGCAATTTCAGTTGCGGGCCGACGAAGCCCTTCATCGCCTGGTCGACGATGGCGCGAGCGATCGGCCGCGCGAAGAACGGCATCTTCGCCGAGCGGATCCGCCCGAACACCAGGCTCATCAGCAGCGGTGGCATCGCCGAGCCCTCGGCGTAATGCATCCAGTAGCGGTAGCGCAGGCGTTCAGGCGCATCCAGCGGCTGCGGCGACGGCGACAGCGCGCGCTCGGTGTCGTAGCGCTCCACCAGATAATCGAGGATCGCGCCGGATTCGGCCAGCACATGGCCATCGTCGACCAGCACCGGCGACTTGCCCAGCGGATGGATCGCGTGCAGCTCCGGTGGCGCCAGCATGGTCTTGCGGTCGCGCTGGTACTTGGTCACCTGGTAGGGCAGCGCCAGTTCCTCCAACAGCCACAGCACGCGCTGGGAACGGGACTGGTTGAGGTGATGGACGGTGATCATGACAGCGGTTCCGGGAGCGCGGGGCCGCCGATGGTAGCCGGGACCAGGCGATGGGCGTGCATGCGCCGCGTCGGCAGCGCCATCGGCACCTGCCGCCGATGCGGGCCGGGCTGGCCTTGATGGCGGACGACGCACGAACGAAAACGCCGGAAGCTTGCGCTTCCGGCGTTGGCGACTTTAGCAGTAGCGGGCGTCTGGATTCAGACGGCCTGCACCTGGTCGGCCTGCATGCCCTTCTGGCCCTGGACGGCGACGAAGGTCACCTTCTGGCCTTCCTGCAGCGACTTGAAGCCGGTGCCCTGGATCGCGCGGAAGTGAACGAACAGGTCGGGGCCGCTTTCCGGGGTGATGAAGCCGAAGCCCTTGGCATCGTTGAACCACTTCACGGTACCGCATTGACGATCAGACATTTACTAACTCCTGAAACATTTGTATTGAAGAAAAAATCGCAGCCACCGGGTATCGGGGCCGAGACTGAGTTGCAGGCGTTGGTAAAGCGGAACGATGAAGCGGATCGCGAGATCAACTGCACCAGGCCACGATTCACGGTGACCCTAGCAAACACAGTGGGATGCACCATACGCGGGTCACTCCCAAAAAGCGACAGGTTTGTGTAGACAAACCAGGATCACCCACAAAGAAGCTGAACCTAGCCATAAAGTTCCGGCTGGCGCGGCCACTGACCCTTAGTTGCAGCGACAATTGCGCAGATCGGCCGGATCCTCGCCCAGCGCAATGGCGGCGATGCGCAGGACGCACCCCGGGCATGACCACCCCGGCTGCCTCTCCGTACTGCCCGAGCCCGCCCGCCGGACGCCCTGCCCGCTCATCCATCCTTGGCGATGAGATCACCGAAAAATGATCAGCGCCTGGGACCAGCAGGTGGAGAACTTCTTGTCGGCGTCCAGGCCTTGCGGATCGAAGACCGACAGTTGCCGTCGGCGGCCACGAAAGTTTGCAGGTCGACGACCGCCTTACGCTGCATTTCGAACACCTGCCCCATCGAGGTGACGTCGCCGGACAGCTCTTCGCGCCAGTCCTGGCTCTGGCCATGCACCAGATCGCGCAGGACGAGCCCATTCAGGGAGGTGGTCCGGTATGCCTTCTCGACCTTGTTGCGATAGTCCGGCGCGGTGCATGCCGCTGCGGACGGCTGGGAGTCGACCAGATCGTTCTGGTAGGCGGCCCACTGGACCTCCTTCCCGGACAGCTTGTATTCCGTGAAGCCGCCGCAGACGAACGTCTTGTCCTGCGCGCGGCACGGCAGCGGATCGATGAACAGCACCAGTCCGGCGGTCGCGCGGTCCAGGCGGTGCAGCGGCACCAGCGCCGGGTTGCCCAGCCGCGCCACCAGCCGTGCCAGCAAGGTCTCGCTGACGTAGCGCCCGGACGGATCACCGGCAGCTCGTGCGGTTTGTCGGCCACCAGCAGATGCGCATCGGCATGGACGATCCGCTCCTCCCCGGCGACCGGCGCCTCGTCGACGACCTCGCGGAAGTAACGCACCTCCAGCCCGACCCGGTATGGCAACGACGCCGGCAGCGGTTGCCCGCGCAGGTCCTGCACGCGGCCGCGCACGCAACGGTCCTGCCATTGCGCCCGCGACACCTGCGGGAAGCGCGCGCGCAATCCGTCCAGCAGCGTCGGCCACGGCCCCGGCGACAACTGCCAGCGGCTCGGGGCCGGAACGAACGCAGAAGGGGGGGGCGGGGATCGGACATCGCCACGCATTATCATGGCCGCCCTTTGATCCGGGTAGCCGCATGGCCCTCACCGCCACCCTCCGCAAGGCCGAGCTGCAGATTTCCGACATGGACCGCGGCTACTACGCGGCGCATGCGCTGACCCTGGCCCAGCACCCGTCCGAGACCGACCAGCGGCTGATGGCGCGGCTGCTGACCTTCGCCCTGTACGCCGAGGAGCGCCTGCTGTTCGGCAAGGGCCTGAGCAGCGACGACGAGCCGGACCTGTGGCGGATGGACTACACCGGCGCAATCGAGCAGTGGATCGAGGTCGGCCAACCCGACGAATCGCGCATCCGCAAGGCCTGCGGCCGCGCCCGCGCGGTGATCGTGGCCAACTACGGCGGCCGCGCCGCGGACCTGTGGTGGGAAAAGAACGCTTCCGCGCTGCTCAAGCTCAGGCCGCTGCAGGTGATCGACCTGCCCGGCGACGCAGTCGCCGCGGCCGCCGAGCTGATCCAGCGCAGCATGCGCTTCGACGTGGTGATCCAGGACGGCGAAGTGCAGCTGCTCGGCGACGACGGCAGCGTCGTCTTCACCCCGACGGTGCGCAAAGCCGCGGCATGAGCGCGCGCGCCGAGCCCTTCCGCGTCGACGTCGCGGTCATCGGCGCCGGCGCCGCCGGGCTGATGTGTGCGCTGACCGCCGGCCGCCGCGGGCGCAGCGTGCGGGTGATCGAGCACGCCAACAAGGTCGGCAAGAAGATCCTGATGTCCGGCGGCGGGCGCTGCAACTTCACCAACACCGGCACCGGTCCGGACAACTTCCTGTCCGCCAACCCGCACTTCTGCAAGTCGGCGCTGGCGCGCTACCGCCCGGCCGATTTCGTCGGGATGGTCGAGCGCCATGCCATCGCCTACCACGAAAAGGAACTGGGCCAGTTGTTCTGCGACATCTCCTCCAAGCAGATCGTGCGCATGCTGGTGGACGAGTGCGAGGCGGCCGGGGTGACGATCCGCGCCCAATGCAGCGTGCGCGGCGTGGAACGCGGCAGCGAGGGTTTCCGCATCGACAGCGACGACGGCCCGGTGCACGCCGCCTCGCTGGTCGTGGCCAGCGGCGGACTGTCCATCCCCAGCCTGGGCGCCAGCGGCTTCGGCTACGAACTGGCCCGCCAGTTCGGCCATGCAGTGCTGCCGACCCGCGCCGGGCTGGTACCACTGACCCTCAGCGGCAAGCACCAGGAGCGGCTGCAGGACCTGTCCGGACTGGCGCTGCCGGTCGAAGCCAGTTGCAACGGCGCCAGCTTCCGCAATTCCATGCTGATCACCCACCGCGGCATCAGCGGCCCGGCGATCCTGCAGATCTCCTCGTACTGGCAGCCGGGCGACGACCTGCGCCTGGACCTGCTGCCCGGGCACGACGCGGACGCCTGGCTGCGCGCGCGCAAGCGTCTGCGAGGCGGCGCCGAGCTGCGCACGGTGCTCGCCGAGGCGATGCCGCGCCGCTTCGCGCAGCGGCTGTGCGAGGCGTGGCTGCCGGACAAGCCGGTGCGCCAGCTGGACGAACCGCAACTGCGCGCCGCCGCCGCCCTGCTCGGCGCCTGGCCGCTGGTGGCCAGCGGTACCGAGGGCTACCGCACCGCCGAAGTCACACTGGGAGGCGTGGACACCGGCCAGGTGTCGTCGTCGACGATGGAGTCGCGGCGAATGCCCGGGCTGTACTTCGTCGGCGAGGTGCTCGACGTCAGCGGTTGGCTGGGTGGCTACAACTTCCAGTGGGCCTGGGCGTCGGGCCATGCCGCTGGCGGAGTGGTTTAAAACCGGGATGGGGGATTCGGTACGGCGCTGCGCGCCGTTCGCACTTCGCCTCACCCCGGAACGCTCAGCCGGCATGAACCGTTTTGCCAATCCCCAATCCCGACTCCCCAATCTCCGCCAACACATGGACGCCGCCGCAGGCATCGTGTATTAAAACCCCGTCTCCGGGAGGCTTCATGCAGATAGGCAAAGACACCACCCTGCGCCTGATGATCGTCGACGACAGTGGTGAAAACGCCGAGACGATCGTCAGCAGCCTGCGCAACAGCGGTATCGCCGTGCGGCCGTCGCGGCCGCAGCACGCAGAGGAACTGGACGCCATGCTGGCCGCACAGCCGATCGATCTGGTGCTGAGCGCGCCGTCGCAGGCGATCCCGCTGTCGCAGGTGTTGCAGCGCGTGGGCGCCAGCGGCAAGGACATCCCGGTGATCCTGCTCGCCGACAGCATCGACGAGAACGAATGGGTCGAGGCGGTGGCCGGCGGCGCCCGCGCGATCGCCCTGCGGCAGCGCCCCGAACATCTGCTGTCGGTGCTGCGCAACACCTGGGCCGACCTGCACGCGCGCCGCGGGCTGCGCCGGATCGAGGCGCAGATGCGCGAGACCGAGCGCCGCTGCGACGCGCTGATCGCGTCCTCGCGCGACCCGATCGCCTACATCCACGAAGGCATGCACATCCGCGCCAACGAGGCCTACCTGGAGAAGTTCGGCTTCGCCTCGTTCGAGGATGTCGAGGGCGTTTCGCTGCTGGACATGGTCGCGCCGCAGCACGTGGAGGAGTTCAAGCAGCTGTTGAAGTCGCTGGGCAAGGGCGAGCCGCCACCGGCGCAGTACCAGGTCGACGCGCGCACCATGGAAGGCGAGAGCTTCCCGGCGACCATGGAGTTCGCCACCGCCAGCTACGAAGGCGAGGCCTGCGTGCAGGTGGTGTTCCGCCGCCGCGAGGAACTCGATCCGGAACTGGCGCGCGAGGTCGAGGACCTGCGCCAGCGCGACCAGGTCACCGGCCTGCTCAACCGCCCGACCTTCATGCTGGCGCTGGAGAACGCGGTGGCGCAGGTCGGCCGCGGCGACGGCCACTACGGTTTCCTGCTGGTCGAGCCGGACCACTACACGCGGCTGCTGGCCGACATCGGCCTGGACTCGGCCGATGCGCTGGTGGCGACGGTGGCCCAGCACCTGGTCGCGGCGATCGACGGCGACGTGCAGGCGGCGCGCTTCGGCGAGCACACCTTTGCGCTGTTGCTGCAGGGCGACTACGCGCGCACCTCGGCGCAGGCCAAGCGCCTGCTCGACGCCTACGCGGCGCACGTGTTCAGTGTCGGCGAGCGCTCGGCCACGGTCACCGCCAGCATCGGCGGGGTGCAGATCGGCGAGAAGATCGCCACCGTCGGCCAGGTCCTGGCGCGGGCCAGCGAGAACGTGCAGGCCATGGTCGAGCTGGGAGGCAACGCCTGCAAGATCTTCGACCCCGGCGCCGCCGACCGCATCGAGGAGGAGCGCATCCAGCGCTGGGTGCAGCACCTGCGCGAGGCGCTGGCCGGCGACGGCTTCCTGCTGCACTACCAGCCGGTGCTTAACCTGCAGGGGGAGCCGCACGAACTGTACGAGGCCTACCTGCACCTGGAGCGCAACGACGAGATCATCGGGCCGACCACCATTCTCGGCATCGCCGCCGAGCACGGGCTGATGGCCGAGATCGACCGCTGGGTGGTGTCGCGCGCGATCGCGGTGATCGGCGAGCGCCAGCGTGCCGGCCATGCCACCAGCCTGATGGTCAAGATCAGCCCGGACGCCTTCGCCGACCTGAAGATGGTCGAACTGATCCGGCGCGAACTGGCCGCGCAGGGCGTGCCCGGCGAACGCCTGTGGCTGCAGACGGCGGAGGCCAAGGTGTTCACCCACCTGCGCAACGCGCAGCAATTCCTCGCCGATACCACCATCCTGGGCTGCAAGGTCGGACTGGAGCAGTTCGGCTCGGGCCTGGACTCGTTCCAGTTGCTGGCGCACTTCCAGCCCTCGTTCCTGAAGCTGGATCGCGGCTTCACCAAGGATCTGACGCAGACCCGCGAGCATCAGGAGAAGGTCCGCGAGATCACCGAGCGTGCGCAATTGGCCCGGATCCGCACCATCGCCGAATTCGTCGCCGACGCCGGCTCGATGAGCCTGCTGTTCAGCGCTGGCGTCGACTACGTGCAGGGCGAATTCGTCGCCCTCCCGGGACCGGGGATGACCTTCGATTTCGCCTGAAGGCCGGGACTCGGGAGTCGGAACCGGGGACTCGGAAAAGCACGGATCGACGCGGCGATGCCGCGGGGCAGGATGCGAGGACGATTCCCGCCCCGCTCGGTTCGGGCCCCCTCAACTCACTATCGCACTGCTGTGCGAAACACGCAGCGTGGCGATGCGCTCGGACAGCGGCGGGTGGCTCATGAACAATCTGCGCAGGCCGTGGCCCAGGCCGCCGGCGATGCCGAACGCCTGCACTTGCGCCGGCAGCGTGCTCTGCCCGTGGTTGAGTTCCAGCCGCTGCAGCGCCGCGATCATCTTGCTGCGCCCGGCCAGGCTGGCGCCGCCGGCATCGGCGCGGAACTCGCGGTAGCGCGAGAACCACATCGCGATCATCGTCGCAAACAGGCCGAACACCATCTCCAGCACCATCACGATCGCGTAGTAGGCCAGGCCGCGGCGGCCGTCGCGGTTGCCGGACAGGTAGCTGTCCACCACCCCGCCGACCACCCGCGCCAGCACGATCACGAAGGTGTTCAGTACGCCCTGCAGCAGGGCCATGGTCACCATGTCGCCATTGGCGATATGACTGATCTCGTGGCCGAGCACCGCCTCGGCCTCGTCCTCGGTCATGTTCTGCAACAAGCCGGTGGACACCGCCACCAATGCGTTGTTGCGGTTGGCGCCGGTGGCGAAGGCGTTGATCTCCGGTCCGTCGTAGACCGCCACTTCGGGCATGCCGATGCCCGCGGCCTGCGCCTGCCGCTGCACCGTCTGCAGCAGCCAGCGCTCGGTCCGGTCGCGCGGCTCGGTGATGACCTGCGCGCCGGTGGCGCGCTTGGCCATGAACTTGGACAGTAGCAGCGACACCAGCGAGCCGCCGAAGCCGAACAGCGCGGCCATCACCAGCAGGCCGCCCATCTGGTTGGGATTGACCCCGAATACGGACATGACGATGCCGGCCAGCGCCAGCACCGCCAGATTGGTGATGAGGAACAGGGCGATTCGATTGAGCATGTCGACGTGGACTCCGCACCAGGAAAAATGAGGGATTTGCCTGAATCTGCGGCACAGACCGCTTGAATTCAAGCGCTTATCTGACCGACGATTCAGCTTGCCCATGTCTTCGCCTCCCTACCGCGGCCGTTTCGCGCCCTCGCCCAGCGGCCCGCTGCACCTGGGCTCGCTGCTCGCCGCCTTCGGTAGCTGGTTGCACGCGCGCCATGCCGGCGGCCAATGGCTGCTGCGCATCGAGGACGTGGACCGGCCGCGCAGCGCGGCCGGCGCGGTCGAGCGCCAACTCGCCAGCCTGCGCGCCCACGGTCTGGACGCGGATGGACCGGTGTCGCGCCAGAGCGAGCGCGGCGCGGCCTACCACGCCGCGGCGCAGCGGCTGCTGCAGGCCGGCCAGGCGTTCGCCTGCAGTTGCAGCCGCAGCGAACTGGCCGCGCAGGGCGGCGTGCACCATCGCTGCGTGGCCGCGCAGGCGCGGCCGCGGCCGGCGCTGCGCCTGCGAGTGGCGCCGGGCAGCGTGGTCGCGTTTCGCGACGGCGTGCGCGGCGCCGTCGCCCAGGACGTGTACGCCGAGGTCGGCGATTTCGTGCTGCTGCGCGCCGACGGTGGCTGGGCCTACCAGTTGGCGGTGGTGGTCGACGACGCCGCGCAGGGCATCAGCCACGTGGTGCGCGGCGCCGACCTGCTCGATTCCACGCCGCGGCAGATTCTGCTGCAGCGCGCGCTGGGCCTGCCGACGCCCCACTACCTGCATCTGCCGCTGCTACTCGGCGCCGACGGCCGCAAGCTGTCCAAGTCGCATGCGGCGCTGCCGCTGGACGACACCGATCCGCTGCCCGCGCTGCGCCTGGCCTGGGCGCTGCTGGGCCAGGCGCCGGCGGCGCTGGCCGGGGCCGGGTCGGTGGCCGCGCTGCTGGCGGCGGCGTTGCGCATGTTCGAGCCGGCGCGGCTGCCGGCGCAGGATCGGGCACTGCCGAACGCCACCGCCATCCCCAGCGACACCAAGGCTGACTAGAATCGGGAGTGTCGGCCGCAACCCGGCCCTCTCCCTCGTCATCCATCCGGAGCGAATCCATGACATCACGCGTTGCGCTGGTCACTGGCGGTACCGGCGGCATCGGGACCGCGATCTGCGAGCGGCTGGCCGCGCAGGGCCACCGCGTAACCAGCAACTACCGCGACGAAGGCAAGGCTCGCGCTTGGCAGCAGCGCCTGCGCCAGCGCGGCCACGACATCGCCCTGGTCGCCGGCGACGTCGCCTCGCCTGCGCAGGCGCAGGCGCTGGTAGAGGAGGTGGAACGGCAATTCGGTCCGGTCGAAGTGCTGGTCAACAACGCCGGCATCACCCGCGACACCACTTTCCACAAGATGACCGCCGAGCAGTGGCACGAGGTCATCAACACCAATCTCAACTCCGTGTTCAACGTCACCCGCCCGGTGATCGAAGGCATGCGCCGACAGCGTTGGGGCCGGGTCATCCAGATCAGTTCGATCAACGGCCTGAAGGGCCAGTACGGCCAAGCCAACTACGCCGCGGCCAAGGCCGGCATGCACGGCTTCACCATCTCCCTGGCGCGCGAGAACGCCGGCTACGGCATCACCGTCAACACGGTGTCGCCGGGCTATGTGGCCACCGACATGGTGATGGCGGTTCCGGAAGAGGTGCGCGCCAAGATCATCGCCGACATCCCCACCGGGCGTCTCGGCAAGCCGGAGGAGATCGCCTATGCGGTGGCGTTTCTGGTCGCCGAAGAAGCGGCCTGGATCACCGGCTCCAACCTCGACATCAATGGCGGCCACCATATGGGCTGGTAGCGATGGGCTGGTAGCGGGTGCTGAACCGCTCAGCATGCAGGCGGCTGCCACGAGGTTGCGTTACCACCGCTATGCTGCAACTGGCGCGGCGCATGCTGCATCCTTGCTGCGCCCATGCTGCGCAGCATTTTTTTTGCCCCGATGCCGGGATTCAGGGACTTGCGGCTGTTGCAAGCCCTGTTGCGCTGCGCCATGCTGCGCGTCTCCCGTCACAGAGCGAACGCTTCATGGCTGAGATCCGCATCATCAAGAAGTATCCCAATCGCCGCCTCTACGACACCGAAATCTCCAGTTACATCACCATCGAAGACGTACGCCAGCTGATCATCGACGGCGAGGAATTCGAGATCCGCGACGCCAAGACCGGCGAAGACCTCAGCCGCGCGGTCCTGCTGCAGATCATCGCCGACCAGGAGCAGGACGGCGAACCGATGCTGTCCACCCAGTTGCTCAGCCAGATCATCCGCTTCTACGGCGATTCGCTGCAGGGCTTCATGGGCAACTACCTGGAGCGCAGCATGCAGGTGTTCCTGGACCAGCAGCAGCAGTTCCGCCAGCAGATGGGCAACCTGCTCGGACAGACGCCGTGGACCATGATGAACCAGTTGACCGAGCGCAACCTGGAGTTGTGGCAGGAATTCCAGCGCAACCTTGGCGCCGGTTTCGGCCGCGCCGCGTCCAGCGCCAAGCCAAGCGAGCCGCCGGCCGGCGGCGCCGCACCGAAGTCGCGGCCGCGCTGAGCCGCGCGGCAACCTTCTTCAGCCGCTTGCAACCCTGTAGGAGCGGCTCTACGTGGCCTCGGGCCATCGGTCGCGACAGGCTTCACCGGTAAAGCTCCTCGCGACTGAAGGGCGCCTCGAACAACCTCGATTCTTCCGTTTGAGCTGTTCGGCAAGGCGACAGGCATCGCCATGCCTCCCGGTCGAAGGGGCGCGAAAAGCCGATCCATGTCATTTCAAACTCGGATTGCGGCCCGCCAGCCGCTGTTTCCGGTCATGCCGGCACGATCCCCTGGTTCTGCAGCCGCGCCAGTCGCATCAGGTTGTGTGCGGCACCCTTCAAGCCGATCACCACCCGGGCACGCGCCAGGCCAATCGTGCGCAGGCATTTGCGAGTCGGGCAAACGGGTGCTCGCCGAACGCCCGATCCTTGGCGATGCGATGGTTCCGACGCTGCTGGGCCGCACGCAGCGGCTTGTCCGCCCGACCCTTGTGTTGGATGTCCGCGCGGTCGCCTTCTCGCCTGAGTTCGGTTTCCCGCGCCTGGCGGGCATAGGCGCTGTCGGCCCGTACCATGCGCCCGGTGTTGGCCGGATCGAGCAGCGTCTCCAAGCGCCGGCTGTCGTGCACGTTGGCCGCGCTCACCTCGTACCGCCGGATGCCCCCCCCCCAGCGCCGATCCGTGTTGGCGTGCAGCTTGTCGCCATAATGGGCGTTGCCGTGCTTGAGCGTCCAGCGCGCCTGCACGTCCTTCTGCCGCCGCTTGGCCGGGCTCCCGTCCTGTGGAACCTTGCCCTGCTTGATCCGGGCGTTCTCTTCGCGCGTGTTGCGCTGCATCGGTGCGCTGACGATGCTCGCATCGATGATCTGTCCGCCCCGGGCAATGAATCCGGCCAGCGGCAGTTGCCCGCTCAGCGCCGCGCTGGTGTCCCCGATCAGATCCTGCTTCTTGAGCCGCTCACGCCACACCCAGACCGTCTTGGCGTCCGGCGCCTTGCCGCTGTACTCCAGTCCGAGAAAGCGCCGGAAGCTGCAACGGTCCAGCACTTGGTACTCCAGTGCCTCGTCGGACAGGTTGTACAACTCCAGCAACAGCAGCAGCCGGATCATCAGCTCCGTCGGCCGCGCCGGGGGCCGCCCTGAGCGCCCGCGCCCAGGCGAAGTCGGCCATCGATCACCGCTGCGATCGCGGCGAAGTCGATGTGCCGCAACGACTGCTCAAGCGGATCGCTCAATGGCTGGCGCTTGGCTTCGCGTTCGGCTCCGGCAAACAGACTGTTCATCGGCTTCTGACCCTGGTTGGCTGGGGAACTATGATGCGCCAAGGATCGGGGGGTTTTTAGAGATTCCCGGAAGTCGCTCCACAAATGCCACCACCTACAACCAGACACTGCAGCTGGCCGCCATCGGCCGCCGCCCCTGCATCGGCTCTGCGATGCAGACGCTGCGCCCTCGGCTCAGCGCGAGCGCGGCGATTGCGCCGGCCGGCAGCCGGAGCAGAGCCGCTCGACCGTATAGCCACGCGCGCGCAGTGCCTGGACCACGCCGTCCGGGCCGAGCAGATGCAGCGCGCCGACCACCACCAGCGTGTCGCCCTGGCCGTCGCGCAGGCGCTGTTCCAGCCGCGGCACCCACGCCTGGTTGCGCTCGACGTTAATGCGCTGGTACAGGCGCGGATAGTCACGTTTCATCTTCACGCCGATCTCCCGCCACAGCAGGTGCTCGTCACCGCGGCGCCAGGCAGCGTGCATGCGTTGCGTCTGCGTCGCGCCCTGTTCGGCGTCGTCCAGCGCCTCAGTCAGCATCTGCCGCTGTTCGACCGGGTCCATGCCGTCGAGCAGCGCGATCTGCGCCTGTGCGGTTTCCAAGCCCTCGACGGCCTTGCCGGCCTGCGTGGCCTTGTCCATGAAATGCCGGTCCAGGCCGACATCCGCCTGCAGGCCCTGCGCCTTCATCTCGGCCATGCTGATGCTCAGGCCGACGAACCAGGGTTCGAAGCCGCCCATTTGCTCCAGCGGCAGGCCATGGCCGGCGGCGTAGCGGCGCAGGCGCTGCCAGGTGGCCGCGTCCAGGTCGTCCTGCAGGCGCTTGCCGTCCTGGCGCTGCGCGGCCTGCAGCATCTGTGCGCCCAACTGCGGCGATTCCACATCCTGCGGCGACAGTTCGAACAGCAGCCGCGGCGACGCCGCGTACGCCGCATCCACCTCATGCGCCAACGGATAGTCATGCGGCTTGAGCAGATGGAACGAGCCCAGCAGGTACAACGCGCCGCTCGGCCCATCGACCTTCCACAGCAACGGCGTCGGCGGCGCCGCACCGGGCGCGGCGGCGGGAGGCGGCGCGCGCGCCGGCACCGGCGCGGCGGCGAACAGGGTCAGGCACAACAACAGGCTGCGCAGCAGGCGCTGGATCGGCGTCATCGGGAGTCTCGGTTCAATGGGCGGCGGCGTAGGCTTTTTCGCCGGCGTCCACCGCCAGGTCCAAGCGGTTCTCCGGCGGCGGCAGCGGACAGGTCGCGAACGGGGTGAACGCGCACGGCGGGTTGTAGGCGCGGTTGAAGTCCAGCACCACGCTGCCGTCGGCATTGGGCGCCGGCACGTCCAGGAAACGCCCGGCCGGATAGCTGCCGCGGCCGCTGGTACGGTCGGCGAACACCACGAACAGCGGGCGTCCGGGTTCGCCGATCGCTTCCAGGTGGAACCGCTTGCCGTCGCGCTCGAACTCCAACGCGCCGGCGTTGGGCGATTCGGTGGTGAGGCCGATGATGTCGACGATCGGCAGGGTCTTGCCCAGCGGATTGGGCACGAAACGGCCGCGGACGCGCCAGGATTCGGCCACCGGCCAATAGCGCAGCCCGGCGAAGCCGAGCCGGGTCGGCGCATCGGCGTGCTTGACCCGCAGCGCATGGCGGCCGCCGCGCTCGATCAGGCTCAGCTTGCCCTTGCCGCCATCGAAATCGATCACGGTCGGCGTCGCGTCGTGGTCGCTGTACAGGCGCGTGCCTCGCAGCAGCGGCGTGCCGTCCACGCTCAGCGCGGCGCCGGGTTCGGGGGTCAGGAACACCTGTCCGTCCGTCTGCGACACCAGCGCCATCCGCGCCGGCCCGACCGCCAGGCGGATGCCGCTGCCGGGGCCGCTGCCGATGTAGTGCTGCTTCAGTTCCAGCCAGTGCAGGCCGACCAGGCTGGTCCAGCCGTCGGCGGCCTGCAGCTCATGCTTGCGCTGCTCGCGCCAACGCTGCTGGTCGGCCAGGAATGCCTTGTCGGCGACCGCCGGCGCGGCCGGCGCCGGCGCCTGCTTGCCGCATGCGGCCAACGCGAACAACGCTGCCAGCGCCGCCGTCCTTCCCCACATGCCCATCAGCGTCCCCGTAAGAACCAGCGATCGATCTCGCCCAGCGAGAAGCGCGCCCAGGTCGGGCGTCCATGATTGCACTGCCCGGACCGCTCGGTGGCTTCCATGTCGCGCAGCAGCGCGTTCATTTCCGGCACGGTGAGGCGCCGGTTGGCGCGTACCGCGCCGTGGCAGGCCATCGTCGACAGCAGTTCGTCGCGCGCGCCGGCGACACGCCGGCTGTGGCCGTGCTCGCGTAGGTCGGTCAGCACGTCGCGCAGCAGGGCTTCCGGTTCGGCCTGGGCCAGCAGCGCCGGGATGCTGCGCACGTGCAGCGACTGCGGACCGCTGCGGGTGACCACGAAGCCGAGCGCGGCCAGCGTCTCCGCCTCGCGTTCGGCGGTGTCGGCGTCGCGCTCGCTCACCGCCAGGGTGATCGGCACCAGCAGCGGCTGCGCATGCAGGCCGATGCCGTCGTGCGCGCTCTTCAGCCGCTCGTAGCCGATGCGCTCGTGCGCGGCGTGCATGTCCACCACGATCAGGCCTTCGGCGTTCTCGGCCAGGATGTAGATGCCGTGCAGCTGCGCGATCGCATAGCCCAGCGGCGGCACGCCGCTGTCGGCTGCGGTCGGCGGCAGGCCGCCGGCCGCAGCCTGCGCCTGCAGCGGCATGTTCGCTGCGGCGTCGGCGGCGCCCGCTGGCGCGGCGTACAGCGCCGCATAGGCGGCCGGAGCGTCGTTGACCCGCAGGCCGAGCGGCGATTGCGCCGGGCGCCATTGCGCGCCATAACCGCCGCTACCACCAGCGCCGGACATCGGCAGCGCAGCGCCGGCATACGCTGGCGGCGCCTGCACGGCATCGCCGGCCACGCCCGGCGTGCTGCCGGCGCGGGTCTGCGCCAGCGCATCCTGCAGCGTGCGATAGACGAAGTCGTGGATCAGCCGCGCATCGCGAAAGCGCACCTCGTGCTTGGCCGGGTGCACGTTGACGTCGACCCGCGACGGCTCCAGTTCCAGGAACAGCACGTAGGCCGGCTGCCGGCCATGGAACAGCACGTCGCCGTAGGCCATCTTCACCGCATGCGCGACGCTGCGGTCGCGCACCGAACGGCCGTTGACGTACAGGTACTGCTGGTCTGCGCTGGCGCGCGAATAATGCGGCTGCGCGATCCAGCCGTGCAGGCGCAGCCCGGCGCCGCTGTGGTCCACGCGCAACGCCTGGCGCGCGAACTCCTCGCCCAGAGTCTGGCCCAGCCGCGCATCCGAGTACAGATCGCCGGGCTTGTAGCGCCGCGACGGCTTGCCGTTGTGCGACACGCGCAGCTCCACGTCCGGGCGCGCCAGCGCCAGCGAGCGCAGCCATTCCTCGATGTGGCCCAGCTCGGTGCGTTCGGCGCGCAGGAACTTGCGCCGCGCCGGCACGTTGTAGAACAGCTCGCGCACCTCGACCGTGGTGCCCGGCGCCTGCGCGCGCGGCTGCACCTGCCCGACCTTGCCGCCGTCGACCTGCAGCGCGGCGCCGTGTTCGTCGCCGGGACGCCGCGAGACCAGGGTGAAACGGCTGACCGAGGCGATCGACGGCAGCGCTTCGCCGCGGAACCCGAGCGTGCCGACCGATTCCAGGTCGTCGAGCGAGGCGATCTTGCTGGTCGCGTGCCGCGACACCGCCAGCGGCAGTTCCTCGGGCGGAATGCCGCCGCCGTCGTCGCGGATCCGGATCAGGCGCACACCGCCCTCTTCCAGGTCGATGTCCACGCGGCGCGCGCCGGCATCCAGCGCGTTCTCGACCAGTTCCTTGACCACCGAGGCCGGACGCTCGACCACTTCACCCGCGGCGATCTGGTTGATCAGGATCTCGGGCAATTGGCGGATGCTCATGCCGCCTCCCGCGCACGGCGCGGCGCGATCGCGCCTGATTCGGAAACGGGAGGACGGCAACGGGGACGGGACATCGGCACGGCTCACGGCGCGGACGCCGTCATGAGGATCAGCCGGCGATGATAGCCGAGCGCCTCAGCGGCTGCCGCCGGCCACGGTGCTGGCCGCTTCCGCCTCGGCCTGCGCGCGCGCCGCGAACAGCGTGCCCGGCGGCGGCTGCCGGGTGAAGAAGGTATTGATGCCGTCCAGCACCGCACCGGCGAGGCGACGTTGGTAGCCCGGATCGGTCAGCCGGCGCTCTTCGTCCGGGTTGGAGATGAAGGCGGTCTCGACCAGCATCGCCGGCATGTCCGAGGTGCGCAGCACCGCGAAGTTGGCGCGCTCCAGCTCCGGCTTGTGGTTGTTGCCGATTCGCTTGAGCCCGCCCAGCACATGCCCGGCCGCGTCTTCGGAGGCCTTCATGTGCCCGCTCTGGGCCAGGTCCAGCAACACGCTGGCCAGGGTGCTGTCGGTCTTCTGCAGGCGCACGCCACCGATCAGGTCGGCCGCGTTTTCCTTGTCCGCGAGCCAGCGTGCGCGCTGCGACGATGCGCCCTTGGTCGACAACACGTACACCGAGGAACCGGTCGCGCTGCGGTTCTCGGCAGCATCGGCGTGGATCGAAATGAAGATGTCGGCCTTGGCCGCGCGCGCCTTCTGCGCGCGCATCGGCAGCGGGATGAACACGTCGCTGTTGCGGGTCATGTAGGCCTTCATGCCCGGCGTGGCATTGATCTGCCGCGCCAGCTCGCGGCCGATCGCCAGGGTCACGTCCTTCTCGCGCTTGCCGGTCGGCCCCATGGCGCCGGGATCCTGGCCGCCATGGCCGGGATCGATGGCCACGATCAGCGGACGCATGCCCGGCTTCATCGCCACCCGCGATGGCGCGCTCGGCATCACCGGGCGCGCCTCGGCGGCGGCGGCCGCGTCGTCGAGCTTGTCCGCCTCGGGCCTGTCGTCGGGCAGCGTCGATGCCGCCACGACGACTACGCCCTGCTGCGCCGGCACGACCGCGCCGACGGAAGCGGAGGCCGGCGGCGCCATCGCGATGGCGGCGTTATTTGGCGTGGCCGCCGGCGCCTGCGAGATGCCCGGGTGGAGCACCACGGTCGGCGGCGGCGACGGTACCGGCGGCGCAGGTGCAGGCGCAGCGCGCTGCAGCACCGACGAGGTCAGCGCCGCGGTCGCGCGCGCCGCTTCCAGGCGCGGATCGGTAGCGGGTTTGGCCACGGCCACTTCCGCGGTTTGCGCGGTGGATGCGGGCGGCATCGGCGTTTCCGATGCCGGCGCTGCCGCGCCGGCGCTGGCCACCGGCCTGATCGCGGACGCATCGCCCGGCCATTCGATCACCAGCACCGAACTGCCGCCGACGGTCTGCATCTGCGGCTTGAACGCCACCACCGGGCTGCTCAAGTCGAACACGATGCGCAAGGTGCCAGGTACCGGACGGCCGGTGCGCACGGCGGTGACCACGCCGTTGCCGGCAGGCAGCTTCAGGCCCTGCACGGCGGAGGATTCGGGCAGGTCGACGACCAGCCGGTTGGGGTTGGCCAGGGTCAGCGTGCTGAAGCCGCCACTGCCCTGCAAGCGGATCTCAGCGCGGGTGCCGGTGGCGCCGTTGCCGAGCGACACCGCCTGCACCTGGCCCGCGAACGCCGATGGCGCCGCCAGGCACCAGCCTGCGGCGATGAAGGAACAGGCGAAAAAACGGATCCCCAGGCGCATGCCAGCGATTCAAGCACCAGCGCGCGATAAAGGCAAGCCGTTTTCCCTTAATAATCCATAACCTGGCTTCACTTCCTAGTGTCAGCCGGCAAAAATAGCCGGCAAGTCCTCCCGCTGCACTGCGCGCGCCAGCCAGGCATCGCCCGCCGGGGTGCGGGCCTGCAGCAACGCTTCGCGTCCGGCGCCGTGCAGCGCCAGGGTCGCGGCCAGGTCGGCCGGCGGCAGCACGTCGCCGCCGCGTTCCGGCCATTCCACCAGCCACAGCGTCGCCGCTGCCTCGTCGAGCCCCAGGAAATCCAGTTCGCCGGCGACGCCGATGCGGTACAGGTCCAGGTGCCAGGCCTCGCCGTCGGGCAGTCGATAGCGCTCGACCAGGGTGTAGGTCGGGCTGCGGATCGGGCCCTGCACGCCCAGCGCGCGCAGCAGCGCCCGCGCCAGGGTCGACTTGCCGGCGCCCAGATCGCCGTACAGGTGCAGCGTCGCCGGTGCCGGCCGCGTCGCCGCCAATGCCTGGCCAAGGCGCTCGGTGGCGTCGCTGTCGTCGAGGTGCAGGCGGATCATCGGCTCGGTTACGGATTGACCAGCTCGCGCAGCGCCGGCAGCAGGTCGGAGGGCAGCAGGCCGCGCTGGCCGGCGGCAGCCGCGCGATCGCCGGCCGCTGCATGCAGCAGCGCGCCGGTGCTGGCCGCATCGAACGCGGCCAGGCCTTGCGCGCGCAGTGCCGCCACCACCCCGGTCAACAGGTCGCCCATGCCGCCGACCGCCATGCCGGGATTGCCGGCGGCGATGACGCGCGGCGCCTGACCCGGCGCGGCGACGACGCTGCCGGCACCCTTCAAGACCACTGCCGCCTGGTAGCGTTCGGCCAGCGCCGCGGCGGTGGCGAACCGGTCGCGCTGCACCTCGGCAGCGGCGATGCCGAGCAGGCGCGCGGCCTCGCCCGGATGCGGCGTCAGCACCGCGTCCGGCAACGCACGCGGCGCCTGCGCCAGCAGGTTCAGCGCATCGGCATCGATCACCAGCGGCACGTCCGCCGCCAGCGCCAGCCGCCACAGGCCCTGCGCCCATTCGTCCTGGCCCAGCCCGGGACCGAGCGCGACCACGCTGGCCTTGTGCAGCAGCGGCGCCAGCGCGGCGCCGTCCTCGACCGCATGCGCCATGGCCTCCGGGCAGCGCGCCAGCAGCGGCGCCACGTGCGCGCCGCGCGTGGCCACGCTGACCAGACCGGCGCCGCTGCGCAACGCCGATTCGGCGCTGAGCATCACCGCGCCGCCGCTGCCGAGGTTGCCGCCGATGCACAACACATGCCCGAAGTCGCCCTTGTGGCTGTCGCGCCGGCGCGGCGCCAGCCGCATGGCCAACGCCGCGGCCGTCCACGCTTGCGCGTGCGGCACGCAGCCGTCGAACGCGGCCGCCGGCACGTCCAGCGTCGCCAACGCAGTGTCGCCGACATGGTTCAGCGCCGCACCGGTGTGCAGCCCGGCATGTGCGGCGATGAACTGCACGGTCAGCGTCGCCGGCAAGGCCGTGCCGGGCACGCTGCCGCGCTCGGCGTCCACGCCGCTGGGCACGTCCAGCGCCAGCACCGGCGCGCCAAGCCCGGCGAGCGCGCCCAGCAGCACGGCGAGTTCGGCGTCGGGCGCGCGATTGAGGCCGATGCCGAGCAGTGCATCGACGACCACGTCGGCCTGATCCAACGCGGCATCGAATACCTCGATGCGGCCACCGACGCCGATATAGTCGGTGCAGGCGCGCTGCGCCTGCGGCGTTTGCGGCCCGCGTCCGGGCAGATGCAGCACGCGCACGCGGCGTCCGGCGCAATGCGCGAGCCGCGCCAGCACGTAGCCGTCGCCACCGTTGTTGCCGGTGCCGCAGGCCACCAGGATGCGCTGCGTCTGCGGCCAATGCTGCAGCAACGCCTGCCAGGCGGCCTGGCCGGCACGCTGCATCAGCGTGTAGCCATCGCCGCCGAGCAAGGCGGTGGCCTGCGCGTCGATGCGCCGCGCGGCGGCGGTGGCGTAGAGAGCGAACGAATCGGACATGCGAGGATTCTATACTTGCGGCATGTCTGCCACCGTCACCGCCACTCCGGCCGATCCCCGCGCCGCCGCCGCGCGCATCCGTGCGCTGGCGCGCGAGTTCGGCTTCCAGCGCTGTGGCATCGCCGGGATCGAACTGCAGGAGGACGAGGCGCATCTGCGCGACTGGCTGGCGCAGGGCCTGTACGGCACGATGCAGTGGATGGCGCAGCATGGCGACAAGCGCACGCGCCCGGCCGAGCTGATTCCGGGCACGCTGCGGGTGATCTCGGTCGGCCTGGACTACGGACGCAACGACGACGATTCGGCCTGGGACACGCTGCGCAACGGCGCGCGCGCCTACGTCGCCCGCTACGCGCTGGGTCGCGACTACCACAAGCTGATGCGCAACCGCCTGCAGAAGCTGGCCGAGCGTATCCAGGCCGAGATCGGCCGCTTCGGCCATCGCGTGTTCGTCGATTCGGCGCCGGTGCTGGAACGCGCGCTGGCGCGCGATGCCGGGTTGGGCTGGATCGGCAAGCACACCTGCCTGATCGACCGCAGCGGCGGCTCGTGGTTCTTCCTCGGCGAGATCTACGTGGACCTGCCGCTGCCGATCGATCCGCCGGCCAGTGCGCACTGCGGCACCTGCACGCGCTGCATCGACGTGTGCCCGACCCAGGCCATCGTTGCGCCGTACCGGCTGGATGCGCGCCGCTGCATCGCCTACCTGACCATCGAGCATGACGGCGCGATTCCCGAGGCCCTGCGCCCGGCAATCGGCAATCGCATCTTCGGCTGCGACGACTGCCAGCTGGTGTGTCCGTGGAACAAGTTCGCCAAGCGCAGCGACGAACCCGACTTCCGCGCCCGCAACGATCTCGACCGGGCCACGCTGGCGCAACTGTTCGCCTGGGACGAGGACGAGTTCCTGCGCCGCACCGAAGGCAGCGCGATCCGCCGCAGCGGCCACGAACGCTGGCTGCGCAACCTGGCGGTGGCGCTGGGTAATGCGCCGACCACCCCGCAGGTGCTGGCCGCGCTCGGCACGCGCGCGCAGCATGCCTCGCCGCTGGTCCGCGAGCACGTGCAATGGGCGCTGGCGCGGCATGCCGGCACGGCGGCAGCGGCGGATCACGGCGGCAGCCCGCCAGCGGCCGATCGCGCCGGCGTGCGAGGATAGGCGCCCGCATGCCCGATCGCGACGACCAGATCCTCAGCCCCAGCCAGCTCAACACGCTGGCGCGCGACCTGCTGGAAAGCGCGTTTCCGCTGGCCTGGGTGGAGGGCGAGCTGGGCAACGTCACCCGGCCCTCGTCCGGGCATTTATACTTCACCCTGAAGGATGCGCGGGCGCAGGTGCGCTGCGCGATGTTCAAGCCAAAGAGCCAGTGGCTGAAGTTCGTCCCGCGCGAAGGCCTGCGCGTGCTCGCCCGCGGCCGGCTGACCTTGTACGAGGCACGCGGCGACTACCAGTTGGTGCTCGATCACCTGGAGGAAGCCGGCGAAGGCGCGTTGCGCCACGCATTCGAGGAACTCAAGGCCAGGCTCGCCGCCGAAGGCCTGTTCGCCAACGAGCGCAAGCGCACCTTGCCCGCCTTCGTGCGCCGCCTGGCAGTGATCACCTCGCCCAGCGGCGCGGCGGTGCGCGATGTGCTGAGCGTGCTCGGCCGGCGCCTGCCGCTGCTGCAGGTGGATATCCTGCCAAGCCTGGTGCAAGGCGACAGCGCCGCCGCGCAGATCACCTCGCTGCTGCAGCGCGCCGACGCCAGCGGGCGCTACGACGCGATCCTGCTGACCCGCGGCGGTGGCTCGCTGGAAGACCTGTGGGCATTCAACGACGAGCGTCTGACGCGGGCGATCGCTGCTTCGGCCACGCCGGTGGTGTCGGCGGTCGGCCATGAGACCGACGTGACACTGGCCGATTTCGCCGCCGACCTGCGCGCACCGACTCCATCGGTCGCCGCGGAACTGCTCGCCCCCGACCAACGCGACCTCGGCGCACGCCTGCGCGCCCAGCACGCGCGGCTGCTGCAGTGGCAGCAGCACCGCCTGCGCCAGGCGATGCAGCGCGCCGATCGTGCCTTGCTGCGGCTGCAGGCGCAAAGTCCGCAGGCGCAACTGCAATTGCTGCGGCGCCGCCAGCAGGATGCCGCGCGCCGCTTGCTGGCGCTGTGGCGGCAGCAGCACGAGCGCCGCGGCGCACGCCTGCGCCATGCCGCCGCCGTGCTGCGCGCCGCCCAGCCACGACGTCGCCTGGCCGCGTTGCACGAGCGCCTGCTGGCGCTCGGCAGGCGCCCGCAAGCGGCGATGGCCAGGCAACTGCAGGCCGACGCGCAGCGCCTGCGCGCACTGGCGCGCGCGCTGGAGACGGTCAGCCCGCTGGCCACGGTGACGCGCGGCTACGCGATCCTGACCCGGGTCGAGGACGGCACGCTGGTGCGCTCGACCGCACAGGTCACCGCCGGCGACCGCCTGCGCGCGCGCCTGGCCGATGGCGAGGTGACACTGCGCGCCGAGTGAACACCGCGGCGCATCGCCATCCGATCCTGCTACCGTCAGCGCATGCCCAAGCCGAAACCAGCATCCAACGAGCAACGCATCAAGGCCGTGCTGCGGGGCATGCGCCGCGCCGAGCGCAACAAGGCCGGCCGATTGTCGCGCACGACCGACACGCTGTCGTTGATCGGCGGCGTCGCCTACGGCTCTGCCGCGGACGCGCAGTGCGTGATCGATTACCTGGCGCGCGACGCGGACACGCTGGCGCAACTGCGGGACGAGCAGTTGGTCGACATCGGCGAGATGATCTGCATCGCCTGGAACGGCTGCGGCGGCGATCAGCAGGCGCTGGCGCAATGGCTGATCGGAGAGCATGCGCAACTCGGCGGCAGCAGCCCGCGCCAGCTGCTGCAGACCGGCGCCAGCGCGCAACTTCTCGAGGCCACCCGCGCCTTCTTCACCGGTTAACGGCGCCATGCCACCCCGGCCCTTGCCTGCGGAGCGGCACGGCCGTTCACTCCAGCGGCGCCACCACCAGTAGCGGCGCGAGGTCGTAACCCATCGCCACCGCCTTGGCCGCGATCCGCTCGAACAGCGCGCGCTGCATGCGCGGCGAACGCGACAGCACCCACAGGTACTTGCGATCCGGCTCGCCGATCAGCACCCACTGGTAATCCGGATCCAACGCAATGACCCAGTAATCGGCCCAGACCAGCGGCACCCAGCCCAGCCACTCGGGGGCAAAGCGCACCTGCAGCCGTCCGGGATGGCCGCTCACCCGCCGCGCCACGCCCTCGACGGCCAGCAGGTCGCCCTTGCCGGTACGGCAGGCGTTGCGCACGCCGACCAGACCGTCGTCGCGCAGCACATACGCGGCGGTGATATCGGCAACGCACTTCTTCTGGAATGAAACCGGCAAGTGCGCGATTTCGTGCCACTCTCCGGCATAACGCCCGAGATCGAACTCGGCGACGGACCTCACCGGCTGCACGGCCTGCGCCGGCTGCGCCAGGCACAGCAAACATGTCAGCAGCATCGCGATCGGTGATTGACGCATGTGAGCGATCCAGCGAAGGAGAAGACCAGCCTTATGCAGGAGCTGCGGAACGATGTAAAGCGCTACCGCCACGATGCTGCGGCGGTGGCCGGCCCAGCCCGGCCGCCGCCGCGCCGCCGGGCCGTGCGGCAGCCCACCGCCGGTCGGGCCGTGGGGTTCACCCGTGGTCCTGCAGCTTGCCCTGGCTCCGCATCCCGGCACGGGCGTAGGCCCCCCAATGGCGCGGACGAGATGGCGCGGGCACGGCATGCGACCACGCCGGCCGCCGGCGATGCGGCCTACTTGGAACTGGGCGATCCGCCCTGGCGAGACGGATCGGACGCGACAAGGCTGTCGCCATGGCGGCTGCATTCCACCGGCTCGCGCAGGACCATCTTCTGGAAGACGCCGCCGTCGCGCTGCCGCAGGTATACAGTGACCATCATGCACCCCGGGCCGACCTGCTCGATGTACGGTGCGGCCGGCTCGGCGCCGCCATCGTGGTAGGCGGCCGCATCCGGCTTGGCCGCGGCCGAAGCGGCAGCCGCGCTCCAGGTGGCGACCAATATACGCATAGACGCAACAAACCGCTGTTCACTGGCAATCCCGATCGATCTGACGATGATCACCACAGCGGCGGTGCCCGCTTGAGCGGCACATCCCCAAATCCAGGCAACGCGAAGTCGCGCAAGGCCCGCCACCTGCCGCTCAACGCCGAGGCGCTGGACGTACTCGCGCGCTGGAAGCGCCAGAGCGGCGGAACCGGCCTGGTATTCCCCTCGCCCAAGACCGGCGGCCGCATGGACAACATCAACAGCAGTTGGGAGAGCTGTGCGCATCGGCCGAGTTGGCCAACTTCCGCTTCCACGATCTGCGGCACTCGTTCGCTTCCCGCCTGGTCATGGCCGGTGTAAACCTCAACACGATGCGGGAGCTGCTGGGACATTCCGACATCCGCATGACCCTACGATACGCGCACCTGGATCCGGACAAGCTGGCAGAGGCCGTCGCCAAACTGGGAACTTGACCCGCTCCGCCCGATGCGTACAATTTTCTGTACACATCGGAGAGTCCCATGGACACCATCACCTACACCGCCGCTCGCGCCTCGCTGGCGGACACGATGGACCGCGTGATCAACGACCATGAGCCGGTCATCATCACCCGTAACAGTCAGCAATCGGTCGTCATGTTGTCCCTGGAGGACTACAAGGCGATGGAGGAAACCGCCTACCTGCTTCGCAGCCCGAAGAACGCACAACGCCTGCTGCGTTCGATCGCGCAGCTTGAAGCTGGGAACGGGCAGGTACGGGAACCGGCCGAGTGATCCTGCGATTCTCGGATGACGCCTGGGAGGATTACCTCTATTGGCAGCAGGCCGACAAGAAACTGCTAAAGCGCATCAACGAGCTGATCAAGGCGATTCAGCGCGATCCCTTCCAAGGCATCGGCAAGCCCGAGCCGCTGCGCCATGCGCTCGCTGGCTACTGGTCGCGGCGCATCAACGATGAGCACCGGATCGTCTACAAGGTCGAAGGCGACGTGTTGATGATTGCACAAGCTCGATACCACTACTGACAAGAAACCCCGCTATTTGCGAGGCTTTTCATGTATTGGTGACGAACTCAACGTTCCCACATCCCGTTGAAACTGGGCGGTCTCAAGAATCAAGTGCAACACGTGATCTGAATTGGAGGATTTCCTTCTCCACAGCCGCGGCCGGTGCGACGTCCCCCCCCTATTTAGAGTAGCAGGCTGATTTGGAGTCCAATCCCTCAGGCCAAGGAGATTGGACGTGAAGAAGCGTTTCAGCGAAGAACAGATCATCAGCTTCCTGCGTGAGGCGGAGGCCGGATTGCCAGTCAAGCAGTTGTGCCGCAAGCACGGCTTCAGCGAAGCGTCGTACTACCTGTGGCGGAGCAAGTTCGGCGGCATGCGCGTGCCCGACGCCAAGCGGCTCAAGGAACTGGAGACCGAGAACGGCCGGTTGAAGAAACTGCTGGCCGAGCAGGTGCTCGAGAACGAGGTGATCAAGGACGTCCTGCGAAAAAAGTGGTGAGCGCACCGGCTCGTCGGGAGCAGGTGCGCTCTGGCGAACCTGTCCCTGGCGCGTGCCCGGTGGGCGGCATAGCGGCGCCCGGTGGGGCTGCCAAGCCAGCCCGGAGCGCCAAAACGGGGGCGGAGACTGCCAGAAATGGCCTCCCCAGGACCAGTTGAGCCATCTCGTCAGGCCGTCTGGCCGATGCAGGCGATTGATCAGCCTTGCCTTAAGCAATAACAGGAGCAGAAGCAAAGCTTGGCGCCAGATCTCCGAATGGAGACATCGGATGCCATCCACGCCGCCTTGGCCCCGACGCATGCCAGACGCATGCCAAATCCCTCGCGAGCAGGAACCAACGCGCGCGCCGTCAATCGCGCGGCGCAGGTCGCCCCAGCAGGTAACCCTGCCCGTAGTCGCAACCCAGTTCGCGCAGCGTGGCCAGTTGCTGCCCGGTCTCGACGCCTTCGCCGATGGTCTCGATGCCGAGCGTGCCGGCCAGGGCCAGGATGCCGCGCACCAGCGCATAGCTGCCGGCGCCCGTGTCGCCGTGCAGGCCGGCGACGAAGCTCTGATCGATCTTCAGCGCCGAGATTGGGAAACGATGCAGGTACGACAGCGCCGAGAAACCGGTGCCGAAGTCGTCCAGCTGCGCCAGCACACCGCGCTTGCACAGCGCCTGCAGGATCGCCAGCGTCCGCGGTGCGTCGTCGAGCAGCGCCACCTCGGTGATCTCCACCCGCAACCGGTGCGGATCGGCGCCGGCGGCGTCGATCAGGCCGAACAGCCGTTCGGTGAAGTCCGGCGAGCGGAAATGCCGCGGCGAGACGTTGACCGACACATAGCCGCTGCCGCCCCGGGCCAGGCACCGGATCACCTGTGCGTACAGCAGCCAATCCACCTGCTCGATCAGCCCGCTGTCCTCGCCCTGGTCCATGAACTGGCTGGGCGTCAGGAGGCCGCGGCTTTCGTGGCGCCAGCGCAGCAGCGCTTCGTGGCCGACCACCTGACCGTCGCCCAGGCGCACGATCGGCTGGTAGAACGGCAGGAAGTCGCGATTGTTGATCGCCCGGCGCAGGTCCGCCTCCAGGTCCAGGCTGCGCAGCGCCGCTTCGCGCATCGCCTCGTCGAACACCGCGCAGCGGTCCCGGGACTGCGCCTTGGCGCGGTACATCGCCGCGTCGGCGTCGCGCAGCAGCTCCTCGCCATTGCTGTAGCGCGGGTGCCAGGCGGCGATGCCCAGGCTGCCGGACGGGAACAACTCGCGGCCGGCCACCCACATCGGCTGGCCGAGCACGCCGAGCAGGCGCTGCGCCAGTTGGCGCGCCCCCTCCAGGCCGTCCTCGCACTGCACCAGGATCGCGAATTCGTCGCCGCCCAGGCGTGCGACCACGTCGTCGCTGCCGAGCGTGGAGACGATGCGCTTGGCCACCTCCACCAGCATCTCGTCGCCGGCGGCATGGCCGATGCTGTCGTTGACCAGCTTGAACCGGTCCAGGTCCAGGAACAGCACCGCGAAGGCCATGCCGTCGCCGTTGCGTGCGCGGTCGATCGCATCGCCGAGCCGGTCGAGCAGGTGCGAACGGTTGGGCAGCCCGGTCAGCGCGTCGTGCAGGGCCTGGTGGGTCAGGCGCTGCTCGGCGCGCCAGCGCTCGGCGATCTGGGACAGCAACTGCTGGTTGACCTCGGCCAGTTCGCGGGTGCGCTCGGCCACCCGCTGCTCCAACTCGGCATGCGCCAGCCGCAGCCGCTCCTGCGCGCGTTGCCGCGCCAGGCCGCCGCCGACGTTGTGCGCGACGAAGGTCAGCAGGCGCTGGTCGTACTCGGTGAAACGCACCTGGGTGGTGTAGCTTTGCACCACGATCGCGCCGACCACCTCGCCCTCGTCGAACAACGGCACGCCGAGCCAGCTGTGCGAGCACATGCCGCATTCCTGCACCTCGCCCTGCGCCACCAACGCCTCGATGTCCGCCAGTTCCAGCAGCATCGGCCGGCGCTTGCGCATCACGTACTCGGTCAGTCCCTTGCCGCGCCGCCGCAGCGGCCGCCGTGGGCTGTACTCGTCCACCGAGTAGACCAGTTCCAGCATCCTCCCGTCTTGGGACAGCAGCGCGATGTACAGGTTGCGCGCATCGATCAGCCCGCCGACGATGGCATGCACCTCGGCGTAGAACTGCTGCAGGCTCTCCGAACGGATCGCCAGCTCGGCGATGCGGAACAACGCCAGCTGCAGGGTTTCCGCGCGCTTGCGCTCCAGGATCTCGTTCTGCAGGTCGTGGTTGGCATGCTGCAGCTCCTGGGTGCGCAGCTGCACGCGCCGCTCCAGCTGCACCTGCGCATGGCGCCCGTCCATCGCGGTCAGCACATGCTGGGCGACATACGCCAGCAGCGCGCGGTCGGCGTCGGTATAGCGCATCGCACGGTCGTAGTTCTGCACCACGATGGCGCCGCAGACGCGGCCTTCGCGCAGCATCGGCACGCCCAGCCAATCCTTGCTCTGCGGGCCGTGCAAGGCGTCGTAGCGCACCTGCAGGCGCTCGCGCACCTGCTCCAACGACCCGCGCACCGCCCGGCCATGGCGCAGCAGGGCGAAGGTGAGGCTGTTGGGCATCTCGCGCAGGAAATACAACTGTCCCGGGTCGGCGACGAAGTCGTCGTGCCTGTCGGAAAAATACAGAAAGCGCATGCTTTGCTGTTCTTCGTCGTACTCGACGACGTAGCAGCTCTCCGCGTACATCAGCGAGTCCAGCACCGAATGCACGTGCTGCAGCATCTGCCCCATTTCCAGATCCGCGCCGGCCAGGTCGGCGATCTCGTACAGCGCCTGCTGCAACTGCTTGGACTTCTCCAGGTTCTCGGCGCGCGCGCGCATCCGCTCCGCTTCCAGCAGCGCCAGGCCGAACGCGGCCGCCATCTCGAACCACGCCGCGCACTGCGACTCGGACAACGGCTGTGCCAGCTGCACGGCCACGGCCACGCAGGCGCCGTCCGGCGCCTCGAGCACGTGCAGCAGCGCAGGCGCAGGCGCCGACACGGTCTCGGCGAGGCGGCGCCGGACCAGCGCCGGCAACCATTCCGGCGCATGCGGCGTGGCGCCCAACAGCGGGCCGACCGCGCCATCGCCGCAGGCGATGGCGACGTGGCTGCCAGGCGGCAACAAGCCGCACAAGGCAGCCGCGGTCTGTATCGGGGCGTGGCCGTCGGGTTGATCCTTGCGGGCGGTCGCAGACGGCTCGAACGACATCGACAACAACTCCTGCATGGCGTCGGACCTGCCCCACGCCTCCCCCTTAGACGCCAGCATACCCGTTGCGTGAACGGTCACGCGATGACCCCGCGCCTGTCGCTGACGCGTTCACTGCCGTCGCTGCCCGCCGCCCTGATGCCCTGCTGCCCTGCTGCGCCGGCGTAGCGCCCGCGCCACCCTATGCGCGAGACCGGCAAACGCTTAGGCTTGCCGCCGTGGACACCCTGGTCGAAGCCAGCGACGAAGCCCTGATGCTGGCCTATGCGGCCGGCGACGCCGGTGCGTTCGAGACGCTGTACGCGCGCCACCGCGGCCGCCTCTACCACTACCTGCTGCGCCAGCTGCGCGACGTGGCGCTGGCCGAGGAACTGTTCCAGGACGTATGGCAGCGGGTCATCGCCGCGCGCCGGGGATGGCAGCCGCAGGCGGCATTCAGCACCTGGCTGCTGCGCATCGCCCACCATCGGCTCGGCGACCACTGGCGCGCGGCCAAGCACCGCCCGGCCGCGCCGGCCGACGCCGAACAGCGCACCGCCAGCGTGCCGGACCCGGATACGCCGGAGCGGCGGCTGTCCGCGTTCGAACAGCGGCGCCATCTGCAACTGGCGCTCGACGACCTGCCGGAGGAGCAACGCGACGTGCTGTTGCTGCGCCTGCAACAGGAACTGAGCCTGGAGGAGATCGGGCAGATCACCGGGGTCGGCCGCGAGACGGTCAAATCGCGACTGCGCTATGCGCTGGACAAACTGCGGGCGAGGCTGGGCGAATGACTGCCGACGAGCCGCTGACCCCGCGGGAACGCGCCCTTGCCGAACACCTGCGGCTGAGCCGCCAGGCGCTACCGTCGGCGGCGCTGGACGCATCGATCCTGGCCGCAGCGCGCGCCGCGGTCGCGGCGGGGCTGGCATCCATGCCGCCGTTGCACGCCACCGATGCCGCGCCGGCGCCGATCGCCACGGCGCCATTGCCGCCGGACGATGCCGGTTCCAGCGCAAGACCGCGCCACGGCATGCGCTGGCCGGCCTTGACCGGGCTGGCGGCAGCACTGGCGCTGGCGGTCGGCATCGCCTGGCAGGTGCGCCTGCCGGCGCCGGCGCCCGCCGCCGGCAGCGCACCGCGGTCGCTGCGCGCGGTCCCTGCAGCACCGCTATCGGCTGCACATGCACCCGCCATGCCCGGGCCGGTACCGATCGCCGCGCCGTCCCCAGTGGCGCCGCCGCCGGCCGCACCCGCGCCTCCCGCGGACGCGGACGCAACCCTGGCGAAGACCGCCGCGCGCGCGCCGCAAGTGCACGCAGTGCAGCGCCAACAACAGCGCATGCTGTGGGAACGCCGCCAGGTCTTGGGCGAGCGCGCCGACAGCGACGCAGCGGACGCGCACGCGCGGCAGGCACCCGCGTCCGTCGCGCGCATGCAAGGCGGCATCGCGGCAGCACCTGCAGCGGCGGTGCCGAGCGCGGCGGACGCGGCCCCAGCGTCGCCCTCCGCGCACCTTGCCGGCGCCGATCCGGCGCTTGCGGCCATCGCCCAGGCCGACGCCCGGCTGTCGCGGCGACGCTGGCTCGAGCGCATCCGCGCGCGCCGCGACGCGGGCGCGCCGGCGGCCGCGCGCGCCAGCCTGCAACGCTTCCAACGCGAGCATCCGCATGCGCGCATCCCCGAGGATCTGCGTGACCTGCTGAACGACTGACGCACGCACCCGGTCGTCCAGGCGCAGCCGGCGTCGCACTGCTGCACCCGCAGCCGCGATCGCCCGCTGCGCCTCATCTAGAATGGCGCCGATGCCAGATACACTTCCCCGCCCCGTCAGCCACAGCGTGGACATCAAGCACAGCCGCTTCCTGGCCCACGCCGCGCCGATCGCCGATGCCGGCGCGGCGCTGGCGTTCGTGCAACAGGTCGCGGCGGCCGATGCCACCCACAACTGCTGGGCCTACCGCCACGGCGACGAGTACCGCTCCAGCGACGACGGCGAACCGTCCGGCACCGCCGGTCGCCCGATCCTGGCGGCGATCGATGGGCAGGGCTTGGACCGCGTCGTGGTGGTGGTCGCGCGCTGGTACGGCGGCATCAAGCTCGGCGCCGGCGGCCTGGTCCGCGCCTACGGCGGCACCGCCGCCGAGTGCCTGCGGCTGGCGCCGCGGCAGCCGCTGCTGGCGTTGAGCCTGTTGACGCTGCATTGCGGCTTCGACGACCTCGGCGCGGTGCACGCGGCACTGGCCGCCTGCGCCGCGGAGAAACTCGGCGAACGCTTCGATGCGCACGGCGCCGAACTGCGCCTGCGCCTGCCCAGCGATCGCCTGCCTGCCTTGAAAACACGGCTGCGCGACGCCACACGGAACAGGGTCCGCTGCTCGGAAACCTCCCCCGCATGAACGATCCGTCGGCCGACCAGGCCAAGTCGCTGCGCAAGCTTGGCAGCCTGCGCACGTTGTGGCCGTTCGTGCGGCGCCAACGCGGCCTGTTCGGCGCGTGGCTGGCCGCGCTGGCGGTCTCCTCCAGCGCGACGCTGAGTCTGCCGGTGGCGGTGCGGCAGATGATCGACCACGGCTTCAGCGACGGCGACAAGATCAACCAGTCCTTCGCGTTGCTGTTCGCGGTGGCGGTGGTGCTGGCGATCGCCACCGCAATGCGCTTCTATTTCGTGTCCTTGCTCGGCGAAAGAGTGATCGCCGACCTGCGCGGGCGCCTGTACGCGCACCTGCTCGGATTGCACGCCGGCTTCCACGACCGCAACCGCAGCGGCGAGTTGGTCTCGCGGCTGTCGGCCGACAGTGAACTGCTGCGCGGGGTGATCGGCAGCACCATGTCGGTGGCGCTGCGCAGCATGGTGACGGTGATCGGCAGCGTCGTGATGCTGTTCGCGACCAGCCCGCACCTGGCCGCCTACGCGCTGCTCGGCATCCCGCTGGCGGTACTGCCGATCGTGCTCGGCGCGCGGCGTCTGCAGAAGATCTCGCGTGCCAGCCAGGATCGCGTCGCCGACGCCAACACCCTGGCCGCCGAAACCCTGGGGGCGGTGCGCACGGTGCAGGCGCATGCGCGCGAACCCTACGAGCGCGGCCGCTTCGGCCAGGCGCTGGCGCTGTCGGTGGACGTGGCGCGCAGACGGGTCGGCGCGCAGGCGCTGATCACCGCCGCAGCGATCGTGCTGGTGTTCGGCGCGATCGTCCTGGTGCTGTGGTCCGGCGCGCACGAGGTGGCGGCCGGCGAACTGAGCGCCGGCGCGCTCGGCCAGTTCGTGCTGTACGCGATGTTCGGCGGCGGCTCGGTGGCTTCGCTGGCCGAAGTCTGGAACGACCTGCAGCGCGCGGCCGGCGGCATGGGCCGCATCGCCGAGCTGTTCGACGAACGCCCCGAGGTGGTGGCGCCGGCGCTGCCGCGCGCGCTGCCGCAGCCGCTGCACGGCGAAGTGCGCTTCGAGGACGTGGTGTTCCGCTATCCGCAGCGCCCCGACCATCCCGCGCTGGACGGCTTCGATCTGCATGTGCGGCCCGGCGAGAGCGTGGCCCTGGTCGGCCCCTCCGGTGCCGGCAAGAGCACCGTGCTGTCGCTGCTGCTGCGCTTCCACGATCCACAGTCGGGCACACTGCGGGTGGACGGCGCCGCGCTGCGCGAGCTGGACCCGGCGGCGCTGCGCGAACGCATCGGCCTGGTGCCGCAGCATCCGACCCTGTTCGCGGCCAGCGCCGCCGACAACATCCGCTACGGCCGGCTCGAGGCCAGCGACGCCGAGGTCGAGGCCGCGGCGCAGGCGGCCGAGGCCGACACGTTCATCCGCCAATTGCCGCACGGCTACGCCAGCGAGCTGGGCGAGCGCGGCGCGCGCCTGTCCGGCGGCCAGCAGCAGCGCATCGCCATCGCCCGCGCCCTGCTCAAGGACGCGCCGATCCTGCTGCTGGACGAAGCCACCAGTGCGCTGGACGCCCAGAGCGAATACGCCGTGCAGCAGGCGCTGGAACGGCTGATGGCCGGGCGCACCACGCTGGTGATCGCGCACCGCCTGGCGACGGTGCTCAAGGCCGACCGCATCGTGGTGATGGACCATGGCCGCATCGTCGCCCAGGGCACCCATGCCCAACTGCTGGCGCAGGGCGGCCTGTACGCAGAACTGGCACGGCTGCAATTCATCGACTGAGCACGCTGCGCTAACGTTGGCGGGACTACGGTCCCGCTGCGCCCCGGCGCCGACATCGCCGGCGGCGCACTCCAGCGCGATGAGTCGCATTCGACAGGAGACACGCCATGTCCTTTCGCCAACTGCCCGCCCTCGGTCCCGACGGCGAGGCCTATCTGATCACAGAGTTCCAGGACGAAGCTCAGCATCAGCAGCAGGCGCAGCACGATGCGCCCTGCGGACCGGCGCTGCGCTACGAACTGGCCGATGGCCGCAAGCTGATCCGCCGCGGCCAGCAATTCACCACCACCGGCGGCGAGCTGACCCTGACCGCGGTGTGAGCGCGCATGCGCGATGCGCGCAAAGGAGACGACGCGCTGCGTCGGCCTCCTGTGCGACAGTGCACGGCGCAAGTGGTCAATGATTGGCCAAGCCTCTTGACACGTCCGCCCATCAAGGCGCGCAGGCACTTATCCACATGTTTGCGCGCATTCCATCCACACCACCTGTGGATGACGCGCAGTCGCGTTTCCGGTCGCAGCCGATGGAGCCGCTCCTACAACCGGTTAGCACGGCAATACCCGGCCGATGCCACTGGCGTCGATCTCGGCGGCGGCCGCATCCAGCGCCGACGCGACGATGGCGTGATCGAAACCGATGCGGAAATGCAGCTCACCGGCCGGCGTGCGCGAGGAATGGATCGAGGCCAGGCTGACGCCGTGGCGTTCGAACACGTACAGCAAGGCGCGCAGCGAACCGGCGCGGTCCTCGGGCAGATACACGCTGAGGGTCAGCTGCTCGGTCAGATCGGCGAGCAGGTAGCCGACCCGTTCGTAGCGGTAGTTGCCGTGCGCGATCGCGGTCTCGCCCAGCGCCTGGCGATTGGCGTCGAGGAACTCGGCGCGGAACTGCGCGCGCGCCGCGTCGTCGCCACGGCCGACCTGATCGCGCAACCGCGACAGTTGCGCGATCAATCCGTCGAGCACGCCGCCGACATGCGGGTTGCCGAACTGGATGTCCTCGTAGATGGCCGGGTTCAACGCCAAGATGCGCGCGATGATCGCGGTGTCCAGTTCGAACGAGGCCGAACGGTACGGCATCAGCGCCTCCAGCGATCCCAGCGTCGGCGCATGCTCGCGCAGCACGCCGGCCTGGGCCAGATGGCTGCCATGCACCATCGCCTGCACCAGCGCCATCACCCGGTCGTGGTGGTCGGGCGTGCTGCGCACGCATTCGGCCTCCAGCGCCGCGCACAGCTGCTGCAGCCACGCGCGCCAGTGCGCCAGCCGCGCCTCGCACACCACCAGCACGCGGCCCTTCAGGGTGGGCGATTTCGGCGGCGCGGTCATCGGGTGCAGGCCGGCCACCTCCGCCTGCGAGGCCAGCATCGCCGCCACCGGCTCGCGCTTGACCGAGGTCACGTCCAGCCACAGCTGCCCGGATTCGCGGCCGCCGGCGCGGCGCACGTAGTCGCCGATCAACGCCGGCGTGTGCCGGATCGGCGCGGAGAAGATCAGCACCTGCGCGCGGTGCAGCAACGCGTCCGGATCCAGCGACTGCGGATCGGCCGGATCGTGCCCGACCACATGCAGTTGCATGCGCTCGTGGAAGAACCGGCTGAGCCAGCAGCCGTAGGCGCCGGCGCTGCCGACGATGCCGACCACCGGGCGCAGGCTCACGCCAGGCGCTCGACGGCGAAGCGCAGCGGCGTGGCCAGCGCCGCCGGCGCGGCGGCGAGCACGTCCAGTTCCTCGTAGCCCGCGGCCAGGGTCGCTTCCAGCGCCGCGTGCACGCCGGCGATGGCGCGGCCGATCGCCAGCTCGAACGCGTCGCCGCGCAACAGGAACGCGACCAGCAGCGACATCAGCACGTCGCCGGTGCCGGCCACGTCCACCGGCAGCAGCGGCGAGCGCCAGCAGTAGACCGCCTCGCGGCTCACCGCCAGCGTCAGCAGTTGCCCTTCGTCGCCGCCGACGCTGTGCGCCAACACCCACTGCGGCCCACGCGCGAGCAGCGCCCGCGCCGCGACGACGGCATCGTCCTGGGCCAGCGCCGGCAGCCCGGTCAGGCGGCCGAGCTCGAACGCGTTCGGCGCGACCAGCCACGCATGCGGCAGCAGGCGTTCGGCGAACACGGTCTCCAGCCCCGGCTCGACGTAGGGCCCGGTATGCGTATCGCCGATCACTGGATCCAGGCAATAGCGCAGCGCCGGGCACTGCGGCAGGGTGGCGTCGAGCCAGTCGGCGAACGCAGCGCCGTTGCCGACGCTGCCGAAGTAGCCGGACACCAGCATGCGCGCGCGCTGCGGCAGGCCGCGCTCGCTGGCGCCGAGCAGCAGGTCGGCGAACCAGTCGCAGGGCAGCACCTTGCCGCGCAGCGTCGCGTAGAACGGCGCATTGCTCAGCAACGTGGTTGGAATCTCGGCCACGCGCAGGCCCAGCGCTCGCAGCGGCGGGACCGCCGCGCTGTTGCCGGCGTGGCCGTAGACCAATTGCGACTGCACGGAAACGACGTCGACCGGAACCGGCCCATCGGGGCGCTGGCGACGGCCGTGGATCAGGTGGCTTTCGGCGAATGGAATCATCGCCGTAGTCTAAGGCTTGGCGGGACTCGGGACGGCAGAATGATGTCTCGGCGCAAATCGCTGTCGAGCGATTTGATGAAAAAAAGCGCGAGATATTTGAAGAAAAAAAGCGGATTTTTCGCAACTTCAGCCCAACCGCTTTTCTGTAGGAGAGGCTTTAGCCCCTCCTACAGAAAAGCGACGATGCCGCGCACTGGCGACCATCCCCCCGGTCCCGAGTCCCGAACCGAACCACACTCACGACGTCATCCGGTCCCAGAAGCCCTTGACGCCATCGATGAAGGTGGCCGACTTCGGCGAATGCTTGCGCGCGTCCTCGCCGGTGAAGGTGGATTCGAACTGCTCCAGCAGCTTGCGTTGATCGGCGGTGAGGTTGACCGGCGTTTCCACCACCACGCGGCAGTACAGATCGCCCTCGCTGCGGCTGCGTACCGAGCGCACGCCCTTGCCGCGCAGCCGGAACAGCTTGCCGGTCTGGGTCTCGGCGGGAATGCGGATCTCCGCCTCGCCGCCCAGCGTGGCCACGCGCACGGTATCGCCGAGCGCGGCCTGGGAGATGCGGATCGGCACTTCGCAATGCAGGTCGTCGCCGTCGCGCTGGAAGATCGCGTGCTCGCGCACTCGCACTTCCACGTACAGGTCGCCGGCCGGGGTACCGGCCGGACCGGCCTCGCCCTCGCCGGACAGGCGGATGCGGTCGCCGCTGTCCACGCCGGGCGGGATCTTGACCGACAGCACCTTGGCTTCCTCGACGCGGCCGGCGCCATGGCAGATACCGCACGGGTTCTGCACGATCTGGCCGCGGCCGGCGCAATGCGGGCAACTCTGCTGCATCGCGAAGATGCCGCGCTGGATCCGGACCTGGCCGCGGCCCTGGCAGGTGCCGCAGATCTCGACCTTGCCGTCTTCCGAACCGCTGCCATGGCAGTGCGCGCATTCGCCCAGGGTCGGAATCTCGATGCGCCGCTCGATCCCGGCCACCGCCTCTTCCAGGTCCAGCTCCAGCACGTAGCCGATGTCGGCGCCGCGCCGCGCCGAACGGCCGCCGCCGGCACCGCCGAAGATGTTGCCGAAGATGTCGCCGAAGATGTCGCCCATGTCCGGGCCGCCCGGACCGCCGCCGCCCGGACCGCCAATGCCGTGTGCGAACGCGGCATGGCCGTGCGCGTCGTACAGGCGCCGCTTGTTGCCGTCGGACAGCACCTCGTAGGCTTCTTTGCATTCCTTGAACGCCGCTTCGGCCGCATGGTCGCCCGGATTGCGGTCGGGATGGTGCTTCATTGCGCAGCGGCGATACGCCTTCTTGAGTTCGTCGTCGCCGGCGGTGCGGGCCACGCCCAGCACATCGTAGTAGTCGCGTTTGCTCATTGATCGGGACTCGGGACTCGGGACTCGGGACCCGGCAGGAAATGGGAGTGATTCAAAGCAGCTACTCCAGGCGATGCGCAATGGCAGGACCGGAAAACAGCGTCGGACCGGAAAACAGCGGGACCCGGCAAGTCGCCTTGCCGAGTCCCGGGTCCCGGGTCCCGGCCTTACTTCTTATCGTCCTTGACTTCGGTGAACTCGGCATCGACCACGTCGTCGCCGGCCGCGGCCTGTGCGCCGCCCGCCGGGGCCGCGCCCGGTTGTGGCGGCTCGCCGCCGGCGGCCGCGGCCGCATACAGCGACTGCCCCACTTCTTCCAGCGCCTTGG
Source organism: Xanthomonas theicola (assembly GCF_014236795.1). Taxonomy (NCBI): domain Bacteria; kingdom Pseudomonadati; phylum Pseudomonadota; class Gammaproteobacteria; order Lysobacterales; family Lysobacteraceae; genus Xanthomonas; species Xanthomonas theicola. Next base: position 2,430,125 of record NZ_CP049017.1, read on the forward strand.
TCCTGGCCTCGATCTGGCTCTTGTCGTCGCCCTTCATCGCCGTCTCCAGGTCCGCCAGCGCCGACTCGACCTTGCCGATCACGTCGCCGCCGACCTTGCTGCCGTGCTCGGTGATCGCGCTGCGGGTGGCGTGGATCAGGCCGTCGGCCTGGTTGCGCGCCTGCACCAGCTCGTGGAACTTCTTGTCTTCCTCGCGGTTGGCTTCGGCGTCGGCGACCATCCGCTGGATCTCGTCGTCCGACAGGCCGGAACCGGCCTTGATCTCGACCTTCTGCTGCTTGTTGGTCTTCTTGTCCTTGGCCGAGACGTGCAGGATGCCGTTGGCGTCGATGTCGAAGGACACCTCCACCTGCGGCAGGCCGCGCGGCGCCGGCTCGATGCCGGACAGGTCGAACTTGGCCAGCGACTTGTTGTAGCGGGCCTGCTCGCGCTCGCCCTGCAGCACGTGCACGGTCACCGCGGACTGGTTGTCCTCGGCGGTGGAGAAGGTCTGCGAGGCCTTGGTCGGGATCGTGGTGTTCTTCTCGATGATCTTGGTGAACACCCCGCCCAGGGTCTCGATGCCCAGGCTCAGCGGGGTCACGTCGAGCAGCAGCACGTCCTTGACGTCGCCGGCCAGCACCCCGCCCTGGATCGCGGCGCCCAGCGCCACGGCCTCGTCGGGGTTGACGTCCTTGCGCGGTTCCTTGCCGAAGAACTCGGCCACCGCCTGCTGCACCTTGGGCATGCGGGTCTGGCCGCCGACCAGGATCACCTCGGTCACGTCGCTGGCGCGCAGGCCGGCGTCGTTGAGCGCGGTGCGACACGGCTCGATGGTGCGCTTGACCAGGTCCTCGACCAGCGCCTCGAGCTTGGCCCGGGTCAGCTTGATGTTGAGGTGCTTGGGGCCCGACGCGTCGGCGGTCACGTACGGCAGGTTGACTTCGGTCTGCTGCGAGGACGACAGCTCGATCTTGGCGCGCTCGGCCGCATCCTTCAGGCGCTGCAGCGCCAGCGGATCCTTGCGCAGGTCGATGCCCTGGTCCTTGTTGAATTCCTCGACCAGGTAGTCGATGACGCGCTTGTCGAAGTCTTCGCCGCCCAGGAAGGTGTCGCCGTTGGTGGCCAGCACCTCGAACTGCTTCTCGCCGTCGACATTGGCGATCTCGATGATCGACACGTCGAAGGTGCCGCCGCCCAGGTCGTACACCGCGATCTTGCGGTCGCCGCCCTGGCCCTTGTCCAGGCCGTAGGCCAGCGCCGCGGCGGTCGGCTCGTTGATGATGCGCTTGACGTCCAGACCGGCGATGCGGCCGGCGTCCTTGGTCGCCTGGCGCTGGCTGTCGTTGAAGTACGCCGGCACGGTGATGACCGCCTCGGTGACCGCCTCGCCCAGGAACGCCTCGGCGGTCTTCTTCATCTTCTCCAGCACCTGCGCGGAGATCTCCTGCGAGGCCAGCTTGCGGCCGTCGGCGGTGGCCACCCACGCATCGCCGTTGTCGTGCTGGACGATGCCGTACGGGACCAGGCCGATGTCCTTCTGCACCTCGGCGTCGGTGAACTTGCGGCCGATCAGCCGCTTCACCGCGTAGAAGGTGTTCTTCGGATTGGTGACCGCCTGGCGCTTGGCCGAGGCGCCCACCAGCACTTCACCGTCCTTGGTGTAGGCGACGATCGAAGGCGTGGTGCGGTCGCCCTCGGAATTCTCGATGACGCGGGCCTTGCCGCCGTCCATGATCGCCACGCACGAGTTGGTCGTGCCCAGGTCGATGCCGATGATCTTGCCCATTGGAATGACTCCTGAAATTTCTGGTGTCCGGCCGCTGCCGGGGGTCTGGTTCGGATATAGGGATGGCCGCAGTTCATTCAAGCCATCGCCGCAAATTGGCGTTCCGCTGCAGCCGCGCCCGATTCAGGCGCAGATCGCACGGCGCGCTCAGTCGTGCTTGGCCACTACCACCAGGGCCGGCCGCAGCAAACGCTCGTTGAGCAGGTACCCCTTCTGGAACACCTGCACCACGTGCCCGGGGGCCACGCCCTCGGCCTCGGCCTGGCTGATCGCCTGGTGATGATCCGGATTGAACGGCTGCCCGGTCGGATCGAGCAGGGTCAGGCCGTTGTCGGCGGCGACCTTGAGCAACTGCTTGTAGGTCAGTTCCAGGCCGTCGCGCAGCGGGCTGGGCGCACTGCCGGCGGCGGTCAGGCCGGCATCCAGGCTGTCGAACACCGGCAGCAAGTCGCCGAGCAGGCGCTCGTTGGCGAACCTGCGCGCCTGCTCGACGTCGCGGGCGATGCGCTTGCGCTGATTTTCCAGGTCGGCGCGCTCGCGCAGCGCATCGGCCTTGACCAGCGCCAGTTCACTGCGCAGCGTCTCGAGCTGCGCCTGCAGCGGATCGGTCGACGGTTGCTGGGCCTCGGTCAGGTGTTCAGAATCGAATTCGGGGTGGTCTTGGTTCATTTCCGGTTCCCTGGCGGGAGGTGCGCCCGCCCTACCGCACCACCTATGTGGGCGTCCGGGGGGGATTCAAGATGCTGTGTTGCATCTTCGGGATTGGGGATTGGGGATTGGCCACAGCGGCGGCACGGTGCGCGCCGGCGGCTCCATGCCCGTCCTGCCCCAGGCCCGGCTAGCGTTCCGCCGGCGGGGTCGGGTCCAGCGCCGCGCCCAGCACGTCGGCGGCGATCTGCACCAGCGGGATCACCCGGTCGTAGTCCATGCGCTTGGGCCCGATCACCCCCAGCACGCCCAGCACTCGGCCGCCGGCCAGGTAGGGCGCGGTGACCAGCGACACGCTCTCCAGCGGCACCACCCCGGTCTCCTCCCCGATGAAGATGCGCACCCCCGGCGCGCGGATGGTGCGCTCGAGCAGCTGCAGGATCTCGCGCTTGCTGGCGAAGATCTCGAACAGCTCGCGCAGCCGCTCCAGGTCCGAGAGGTCCTGCACACCCATCAGCTTGGTCTGCCCGGCCAGCACCATGTCGTCGCCGGCCGGCGCCAGCGCCTGCTCGGCCAGTTCCACGCTGTGCGCCAGCAGCAGCTCCATCTCGTCGCGCGCGTGGCGCAGCTCGCGCACCAGGCTGGCGCGGATGTCGGCCAGCGCACGGCCGGCGAAATGCGCGTTCAGGTAATTGGCCACGCGCTCCAGCTCGGCCGGCTCGTAGGCCTTGCGCGGCTCGATGACCCGGTTCTGCACCTCGTTGTCGGCGAACACCAGGATCGCCAGCACGCGGCGCGCGTCCAGCGGCACGAAGTCGATGTGCCGGAACGCGAACTGCTCGCGCTTGGGCGCGCTGACCACGCCGACGAAATGGGTCATCGCCGACAGCAGCTCCGAGGCGCTGCCGAGCAGCGCCTGGGTGCCGGCGGCGCTGGCCATCTCCGCGCGCAGCCGCGCCACCTCGCCCTCGCCCGGCGGGCGCATCTGTACCAGGCTGTCGACGAACACCCGGTAGCCGGTGGCGGTGGGAATGCGCCCGGCCGAGGTATGCGGCGAACTGAGCAGGCCGGCGTCCTCCAGGTCGGCGAGGATGTTGCGGATCGTCGCCGGGCTCACGTCCAGCCCGGCGTGGCGGGCCAGGGTCTGCGAGCCGACCGGTTCGCCGTCGCGGATATAGCGCGAGATCAGCGTGCGCAGCAGCTGCCGGGCACGCGGGTCGAGCGAGGAATGGACCGGAGAGGCGCGCATGGAATCAACCCGTGAGACTGGACACTAGATAATGGCTGCATGCCGGCTTGGCAAGCCATTGGCCCACCTGCCCGCGCGTGCTAGCGTTGCGCGGCCTCGGATTCCGACCCCCATGCTCAGACATCTCTCGATCAAGGATTTCGCCGTCGTGCGCGGTACCGAACTGGAATTCGGCCCTGGCATGACCGTGGTGTCCGGCGAAACCGGCGCCGGCAAGTCGCTGATGGTGGACGCGCTCGGCTTCCTGTCCGGGCTGCGCGCCGACAGCGGGGTGGTCCGCCACGGCGCCGACCGCGCCGAACTGTCGGCCGAGTTCGCCGTGCCCGACGCCGCCCCGGCGCGCGCCTGGCTGCGCGAGAACGAGCTCGACGACGAGGCGCAATGCCAGCTGCGCCGGGTGATCCGCGCCGACGGCGGTTCGCGCGCCTGGATCAACGGCCGACCGGTGACCTTGTCACAGCTGGCCGAACTGGCCGGACACCTGGTTGAGATCCACGGCCAGCACGAACACCAGGCGCTGCTGTCGCGCGGCAGCCAGCTCGGCCTGCTCGACGCCTACGCCCGCAACGAGACCGAACGCGCCGCGGTGCGCGCCGCCGCCGCGCGCTGGCAGGCGCTGCTGGGCGAGCGCGAGACGCTGCTGGCGCAGGGCGACGTCTCCGACCGGATCGGCTTCCTCGAACACCAGCTGGCCGAACTGCAGCGCGAGGACCTCGCTCCGGCCGCGATCGCCGCGCTGGACGCCAACCACCGCCGCCAGGCCCACGCCTCGGCGCTGATCGGCGCCTGCGAGGGCGCGGCGCAGCGGCTCAACGGCGACGAGGCGCCGGCGGTGCTGGAACTGCTGCAGCAGACCCGCCACGAACTCGGCAAGGTCGGCGAGTACGACCCGCGCCTGGCCGAGGTCCAGGCGCTGCTCGACAGCGCCACGATCCAGCTGGAGGAGGCGCTGGCGCTGGTCGACCGGGTCCGCGACGACCTGGAAGCGGACCCTGCGCAATTCGAGGACATGGAACGCAAGCTCGGCCGGCTGCACGACCTGGCGCGCAAGCATCGGGTCACCGCGGACACGCTGGGCCAGCACCGCGACGCGCTGCTGGCCGAGGTCGAGGGCCTGCGCGGCGCCGGCGAACGGCTGGACGCGCTCGATGCGGAGGTCGTCCGTGCCACGCAGGCCTGGCGCGACGCCGCGGCCGCGCTCAGCGGCACCCGCGCGCGCGCGGCGCGGGCGTTGTCGCAGGCCACCACCGCGCTGATCGGCGAACTGGGCATGGGCGGCGGGCGCTTCGAGATCCAGCTGGAACCGCACGAGGCCGCGCGCCCCGACCCGGCCGGCGCCGAGCGCGTCGAGTTCCTGGTCGCGGCCAACGCCGGGCAGCCGCCGCGCGCGCTGCGCAAGGTCGCCTCCGGCGGCGAGCTGTCGCGCATTTCGCTGGCGATCGAAGTCGCCGCGCTGGGCCTGGACGCGGTGCCGACCATGGTGTTCGACGAAGTGGACTCGGGCATCGGCGGCGCGGTCGCCGACATCGTCGGCAAGAAGCTGCGCGCACTCGGCGAGCAGCGCCAGGTGCTGTGCGTGACCCACCTGCCGCAGGTCGCCGCGCAGGGTCATGCGCACTACCGGGTCAGCAAGGCGCCGGTCGAGGGCATGACCCAGAGCGCGGTCGAACTGCTGGCGCCGCGCCAGCGCGAGGAAGAACTGGCGCGGATGCTGGGCGGGGTCGAGGTCAGCAGGGAAGCCCGCGCCGCCGCCAAGCGGCTGCTGCAGAGCGCCCGCTGAGGACGCTGCAGGCGCACCGGGCCAGGCCCGGACCGGCTGCCGCGCCGCGTCCGGCCGGCTGGGCGCGCACCGCCAGCCGCGGCGAACGCGGCAGGACGCATGCGGGCGCCGAATCGGATCGGGCCGGGCGCAAGCCAATCGATCCGGCGCCCCTGTAGGAGCGGTTTCAACCGCCACCGGCACAGCGACGAACATTGCGGCCGGCGGACCCGCCGGGGGTGCGAGCCCCGCCTGCACGGCCGGCCGGTGCGCAGCGCCAGGCAGGTCGCGATGCCTGCGTGCCGGCCCTGCGCACGGCCCAGCGCGCGCTCAGCCCTTCTTGCCGAGCGGACGCTTGCTGCGCACGTACAGCACCAGCGAGTGCTCTTCCAGCTCGTAGCCGTGAGCGGCGGCGATCTTGCGCTGCAGTTCCTCGATCTCGGCGCTCTCGAACTCGATGACGCTGCCGGTGTCCACGTCCACCATGTGGTCGTGGTGGCCGCCGCGGTCCAGTTCGTATACCGCCTGGCCGCCCTCGAAATTGTGCTTGAGCACCAGCCCGGCCGCCTCGAACTGGGTCAGGACCCGGTACACCGTGGCCAGGCCGATCTCGTCGCCATGATCGAGCAACTGCCGGTAGATCTCTTCCGCGGTCATATGGTGGCGCGCCGACTTCTGCTCGAGCAGCTCCAGGATGCGCATCCGCGGATGCGTGACCTTGAGGCCGACTTTGCGCAGATCGTGGGATTCCATGGCGTCTCCATTCATAGCGGGTTTAGCGCCAGTTGCCTCTAAGGAGGGTCGTGGCGGCCGCCGGGAGTGTATCATCGGCGCCATTTCCCTCAGTACTGTCCCCGATGCGCAATCTCCTGCTGGTCGCCGCTGTTGCCCTGTCCACCGCTGGCTGCGGGATCATCTACAAGCAGCCCATCTATCAAGGCAACCTGATCAAGCAGACGGCCGTCGATCAGCTGAAGGTCGGGCAGAGCAAGCAGCAGGTCAGCGCCCTGCTTGGCACCCCGTCGATCCCGGACCCGTTCCATGCCCAGCGCTGGGACTACACGTCCAGCGAGCGCGTCGACCGGGTCGGCAGGACCGAGATCAAGAACTTCGTCGTCTATTTCCAGAACGATGCGGTGACCCGCTGGGAAGGCGACTATTTTCCGGACCGCGACTCGGAGTTGGCCAAGAACAGCGTGCGCCAGTTCGGCCGCAACCTGGCCAAGGACAAAAAGAAGCAGCGCCGCGGCGAATGAACCGGCGCGCGGCGAGCGGCGCTAGCGGGGTCGCGCGCGCCTGCGTCGCGCGTCCTTCGGATCGGCCTGCAACGGCCTGAGCAGCGCCACCCGGTCGCCGTCGTGCAGCAGTTGGGTCGGCGCGGCCACCAGGCCGTGGATCGCGCAGGGCATGTCCGGCGTCGCCTCGGCCAGATCCGCCGCCGCCAGCGCATCGGCGACGGTGGCGCCGTCGTGCAACTGCAGCGTGCGCGCGACGACGCGCTCCGGCCACGCCAGCAGCACCTGGACCCGCAGCAGCCCGCTCACGCGTCCTCGCGGTCGGCGACGCGGACGAAGTCGTTGACCATGCGGTCGGCCAGGCTCTGGAAGCCCAGCGCCAGCCCCGGCCCCAGCAGCCGCGAGGCCGGCTCGAAGTCCAGCATCAGGTCGACCTTGCTGGCGTGGTCGTTGAAGCCCTGGAACTGCCACTGGCCCTGCAGCCGCTTGAACGGGCCGTCGCGCAGCAGCATATCGATGCGACCGGGGCGCTGCAGCCGGTTTTCGGTGGTGAACCAGGTGCGGAACGAGCCCAGGCCCAGGTCCAGCCGCGCCACCAGGCGCCGGTCGCTGTGCTCGAGCACGTGGGCCGCGTCGCACCAGGCGAAGCGGCGCGGGTAGGAGGCGACATCATTGACCAGGTCGAACATGCGCGTTGCGGGGTGTTCGACCAGGGCGCTGCGGCGGATGATAGGCATTCGGTGCGGGGGAAGTAGACCAAGACACTCGGGAGGCCCCGAATCGGAGACAATAGCAACATGAGCAAGAAACCCGCCAAGGATAAAGCAAACGGCGCGACCGCCAACAAGACCATCGCCCTCAACAAGCGTGCGCGCCACGAATACCACCTGGAGGACCGCTACGAAGCCGGCCTGGCCCTGCAGGGCTGGGAGGTCAAGTCGATCCGCGCCGGCCGCGCCAACATCGGCGAGAGCTACGCGTTCGTGCGCCAGGGCGAGCTGTTCCTGTTCGGCGCGCAGTTCACCCCGCTGATCCAGGCCTCCACCCACGTGGTGGCCGACGACCGGCGCACACGCAAGCTGCTGCTGCACCGCAGCGAGATCGACAAGCTGATCGGCCGCGTCGAGCGCGACGGCTACACCCTGGTGCCCACCGCGATGTACTGGAGCAACAAGAACAAGATCAAGCTCGAGATCGCGCTGGCCAAGGGCAAGCAGGACCACGACAAGCGCAACGCCGCCAAGGACCGCGACTGGGCCCGCGACAAGCAGCGGATCATGCGGCGGCATAACAAGAATGCGTGAAGGACTCGGGACTCGGGACTCGGGACTCGGGACTCGGGACTCGGGACTCGGGACTCGGGACTCGGGACTCGGGACTCGGGACTCGGGACGGCAGGATGATGTCCCGGCACAAATCGCTGTCAAGCGATTTGACGAAAAAGTGCTTTTTTGCAAAGAAAGCGGCTTTTCCTACAGCGGCGCTCCTACCGCTTACTGTAGGAGGGGCTTCATCCCATAAGCGCCAACTGAAAATATCGAACAGCGCGTGCTGCCGATACTGTCTGCGTCCAGGTCGTTCGCGCAGATCGGCGGCAATCCCATTCCAGCCACGCAGGCCATGCGGTCGCGACAGGACCGGATCGATGACCTGCAGCAGCAGGCGGCGCATCCGCGCGGTCCCGCGCCGGCGGCATCGTCGTGGCGTCTTCGGCACGGGGCAGGAAGCGGCCCCAGGGGGGAGAACGCTCGCCTACCGCGAGCACGCTTTCGATCAGGGTCGAGACGAACGCCTCGCCCTGCAGCCAGGCCTTGGCACCCTCCGGGTCGGTCTTCTTCGGATGCCCCAACGGCAGGAGCCACTTCAGTCGTTTGAACGCCAGTTCGATCTGCCAGCGATGCCGAGACGACTCCAGCAAACGTTGCGGCGACTCAGCGCACAATGGAGCGACCACGACCACCTCGCCGGCCCTCTCTCCATGGTCCGGGCCCGCCGCTTGCGTCCCTTGCCCTGGATGCGGTCGCGATCGTCCTGCTCACGCAGAGCCAACGCACGGGCCGCCTTGACCTCGCCCCGATCGGCACGCACGTCCTGGCGCGTATGCGTTTCGTCCAGGATCGCGTCGAACACCGTGGTGTCGTGGACGGATGCCGGCATCGCCTCCGTGCGGGGGGAAGCCGTAGCGCTGATCACGGCGTCAAGGCCAGCGAGCGCGTCGGACAATGCGTCGCGCCACGCATCCGTCTTGGCGATTTCACTGTCGGACCTTGCCTGCACTGCATCGCCCCCTTGCGCATGGACAGGCATGCGCCTGTTCCAGGCTTCGCTTGCCCGCCTCCGAATACGGCGGCCGCCGCTCGGCGATGCGACGCTCCCGGGCCAGATCTTATAATGTTTCTATAATCATAGAAAATATTTCTATTATATCAACGAATCGATGAAAGTTCGTTGCTCGAACGGATCGCATCGTCTCTGCACTTGGAGAAACATCCGCACAGCAGGCTGGCCAGGTCGCGCAGGCCGCCTAATTTCTTGCCTTTCATACCGGATCTTTGCACTAACAGGACGTCGACGGCGTTTTTCATGTCCGTGGCAATCTTTTCCGCCTGCACGACAGTAAATCCCAACGGCCCCACTGAGCGCGCTTCACGCATTTCAGCGCACTGGCAAGCGTGCCTGTGTGCACACGCCCCGACGCAGAAAGATCGCTAATCTTGTCGACGATATCTTGCGAGCGGACTGGACTGACCGGGTACATCCATCACCTCTCCTATATGGATTCGGCATGGCCTCGGCAACGACTTCGGCCTTCGATGCGTTGCGATATGTGCTGGCCTGGCGTTCTCGGAACAGCCAACCCAGATATGGAAAATTATTGCCACGCCGGCGCTGCGCAGCCGGAAATTCTAAAGATCCAAACTGCATCGGCAGGCACAGCACGGCTATCGGCAGAGACTATGCGGCGTCTGACCCGGCTTCGTCAAAACTTCATCGATAAGATCGGCTAACAAGACGTATCGGACTGTCCCTGCGCGGGTGCGGACGGCGAGGGGAAGCCGGAATGTACGTGAACTTGTATCAAGCGAAGATTCAAAGCATCGGCCACGCGCGCCTGGCAGCCGGGCAGTTTTGTTAGTAACGGCCCTAAATCAGGCGGCAGCAAGTTGTCGCGCGCCTTGGAAATTTGAACTGCTGCGGTGATTGGTCCACTCGCCTTGTCGATGGAATGCGTAAAACAGTATTGCAACCAGACGGCCATCTCTAAAAGTCCGTCCAATTTATTCTCTTCCATATTGGAATTTTGTTCGGACAGAACGCCGAAGGCCCTGCCCATGCCATCGGCGATATTATACGCCTGCTCCGGGCTAAACTCGACCTGACTCCGATGAGCGCGCTTCACGTCCTTCAACGCGAGCGCCAGTGGCGTCTTGTGCACCCGCTTCGAAGCAGAAAGAGCATCGATCTGGTCGACGATCTCTTGCGGATCGACTGCGCTTATATTATGCATTTCACCACCTTTCGCATATGGATTCAGTATTTCCGCGGCGGCGGCCGCGGCTTTCCGCAGGAACCGGCAGGCATTGGCAAAACCTAGCGCCGCTGCAGCCACAATAGAAACGAATTATGTTCTTCAGCGCGCGCCGGCGCTTGCATAAAACGACCACGAAATGCGGCGGACTTACGAAATACCGATCTCGGGTTCCGCCCCATTCATGTCGGCTCCAGCATGCGCATCGGGCTAGGCAAGCCGCGGCCTGCATGCAGGAATCGCGCTGTAAGTCCAGGCACTGCGCCAGTCGCAGTTGCTCGACCCGGTCGGGAAAGCCGATGAACTCGCGGCGCACCGACAGGAATGCGGCGATCTGCCCGGACACATGCGCGGCGGCCATGCGGGTGCCGCTCATCGCCGCCATCCAGGTCCTCGGGTTGCCGAGGTCGTAGCAACGATGCGCCGAGACGATCTTCTCGCCCGGCGCCACCGGATCGGGCCTGCGCCGGCCGCCAGCGGTCGGGACGCGCGAAGCCAAATACGACACGCCGTCGCTGTGCGGACCGCTTTTGTGCACCGAGCCCATCGCCAGCGCCTCCTCCAGATTGGCCGGATCGCCGATGCTCAGATACAGTTCCAACGGACAGGGCGCACCGTCGCCTTGCATCATCAGCCAGGCCAGGCCGCCGTTGCCGGCCGCGATCGCCACCACCACTCCTTGCCGCCATAGCCGGGACAGCACGTTGCACAGCGGGATGCAGCTGCAGTCGTAGCCTTCCGCATCGCAATCGCCGCCCAAGCTCGGGTCGATCCATGGACGAGCAGTTCGCCGGCGCGCTCATCGTTCGCGGCGACTTGCTGTACGCCTTCGACGATCCAGGAACCGCGGCCGTTGCCCCATGCGCTGGATGCGGTCGCGATCCGCCCTGCTCGCACAGAGCCAACGCACGGGCCGATCGCCATGCACATCCCGGCACGTATGCGTTTCGTCCAGGATCACGTCGAACACGGTGGTATCGTTCACGGATGCCGGCATCACCTCCGTGCGGGGGAAGCTGCAGCGCCGATCACGGCGTCAAGACCAGCGAGCGCCTCGTGCAATTCGGCGATCCGCTCTTTGCTGGAAGAAACATTCGATGGCCTGGTCGATTTGAATGTCGAACTTTTTCAAGCGCTGGTCGCGGCTGAATTCCAGGATGGGCACGACAGCGCGCGCCGTCTCTTCCTGCCTTTCCAATTCCGCTTTGTGCGAATTCGAATACGCCGGTCGCTGATTGGCGATGCGACGCTCTCGGGCCAGAACGCTGAACTCCGCCCAGACAATGCCTTTTTCGCTAGAGCGTGTTATGAACTTTGAAGGATGGTAGCGGCGTTGCTGAGCATGAGCACGGTGAAGACGACGAAGTGCAAGCCAGCCAAGGTTTCCGGCAAGCGCTCATAGTCGCGTGCCAATCGTCGGAATCGGTTGACCCAGCCGAAGCTGCGTTCGACGACCCAGCGCCGAGGAAGCAAGACGAATCCTTTCTTGGCTTCGGGAAGTTTCACCACGTGCAGTTCGATTCCTTCTGCCTGCGCGGCTTGCGCCGGCTCCTGCCCGGTGTAGCCTTGATCCACGAACGCCAGTTTTACCGTATCGCCCGTGACATGTTGCACCTCTTGCGCCAGCGAGCGCACCTGAGCGCGTTCTTGCTCGTCGGCAGGTGTGACTTGCACTGCAAGCAAATATCCGAGCGTGTCCACCGCCATATGCACCTTGCTGCCCTTCTTGCGCTTATAGCCGTCGTAGCCTGCACGTGTGCCGCTCTCGCAGGTGGATTGCAGCGTCCGCCCGTCCAGGATGACAGCACTGGGTTGGCCATGTCTGCCTTGGGCAACACGCAGGATGGAACGCAGGTCGTTGACCATGGCTTCAAAGCAGCCCGCCTGCAGCCAGCGTTGTGTCTGTTGGTAGACCGCTTCCCATGGCGGGAAGTCCTTGGGCAAAAGGCGCCATGGCGCTCCAGCACGTGCCATCCAGCGCAGCGCATTGAACATTGCCCGCAGCTCGTACTTGCGCTGCGGAGCGTGCTCGGTCATCAGGCTCAGGTAAGGCGCTGCGAACGCCCACTCTTCGTCGGAAATGTCGGTCGGATATGGGCGTTTGCTCTGCATCCCGCTACGATAGCCGGATCGACTCAAAGTTCATAACACGCTCTAGTCGGCATGTCCACTTTCTTGGCGGTGAAGAAATGCGTGTGGCGGCCGCAATCCCACTGCTTGATGGCGATGCCGCCAAAACGCCGCCTCGCTTCTTTGGCGCTGAACACGTCGTCGCTGGAGAAGCATTCGATGCCTTTCCTGTTCCTCACGGTCGGCGCGTAGTAATGCTTGCGGGCGATCTGCTTTTCTCTTACGCTGAAATCCATTTTTCCCAGAAGCAGCTGGAACCACGAATCCAGATCACGGATTACCTTCTTCGAATCATCATTGAGTGCATCGATCCTTCTCTTGTAGCTGTTCATGATGCGCTCCTTCTTTTTAAAAGGAATTTTGAGCGTATCGTTATGCATTCGCGAACGTCCATCGATCGAAGCGCTCACCTGGGCCATACGACTGGAGAAACATCCGCACAGCAGGCTAGCCAGCGTGCAAAGGTTGGCTAACTTCTCGTCTTCCATACCAGAGTTTTGCGCCGACAGGACGTGGAAGGATTTTTTCATGTCCGCGACAATCTGTTCCGCCTGCTCGTCGCTAAATTCCACCGGCCTACGCTGGGCGCGCTTTACGTCCTTCACTGCGAGCGCCAGTTGCCTCTTGCGCACCCGATTCGAAGCGGAAAGAGCGTTGATCCGGCCGACGATCTCTTGCGGATCGAACCTACTGATTCTGATGCTATGCATTCCGCCACCTTTCGGATATGGATTTAGCGCTTCCCTGGTGGCAGCCGCGGTTTTTCGCAGGAACCAGCAGACATTGGTAAAACCTAGCGCGACTGCAGCCCCAATAGAAACGAATTATGCTTTTCAGCACGTGCCGGCGCTTTCATAAAAACGACCATGAAGGGTGCTTACGCGCCGCGGCGTCATCGGCGTTTTCGGGCTCGCCAGACCGCCCCCGCGCATGCCCAAGAGGGCGCCGCGCGCATGAAGCGTTGAACACGATCAGCCCTTCGGCGTAGACGAAGACGGCACCAGGCCGACCTCCAGCGCGTACTTGAAGAGATCGGCATCGCTGGCGACGCCGATCTTCTTCATCGCGCTGTTTTTCTGCGAACTGATGGTCTGCTTGCTGCGGTGGAGCTGCGCTGCAATGTCGTTGATCTTGGTGCCGGACACATACAGGCGGATGACCTCCGACTCGCGCTTGGAGAGACGCACGCTCCTGTTGTCTCCGGCAGGCAGTTTTTCCAGCGCCTGCACGATGGCGCTTACCGTCGGCGAAAAATACTGCGCTCCCGAACTGGCGATGTGGATCGCCGGAATCAGGTGACTGAGATCGTCGGACTTGCCGACGATGCAGCGTACGCCCATGGCGATCAGGGAGCGCAGCACGCCGGGGTTTTCTATCATGGTCACGACCACGATCTTGATGTCCGGATAGCGACGCAAGATGAATTCGAACAGCGGAAGGCCGTCGCCGAATTCGCCGCCGGGCATTGCGTAATCGGTCACCAGGACGTCGGCGACGCCTTGGTCGAGGAGTTCGATGACTTGCGTCGAATCGTGCGCCGTGCCCATGAGTTCGATGGTGCTGACGGCGATCGAGTGCTTGACGCCTTCGATGATCGCAGGATGATCATCGGCAATGACGACTTTGATCTTATAGGGCATGCTTCACCTTTCTGGCGGGTAGTTCCTAACTTTTCCCGACCAAGGCGCAACATGGTTCCTGAGTCGAAATCTGGCTCGGAAGCCTGAAAATTAGAGGTTTTGAATTTCGATGCGACGATCGTAACGATAGCGGGCCTGTGCCGGGTACAGAGGATGGACGTATTGGCGGGATGCGCCACCACAGGGGGCGGCCGGTTCTTGGCGTGGCCCCGGAAGTCCACGATGCCATTGCTGTGGCCGCGCCCGGCCAGCCCGCGTGCTTGTGGATCATCACGCATTTCCCGCACGGCTTCAAGCTGCCGCATGGCCCTTGGCCTGCCGCTGGCCCATGCAGCAGGCGGTTACCTCGCAGCTGCGTGCACCGATCTCGCGCGCTCCAGGTCAAGGCTTGCGCCAGCCAGAGTCGGCGGCCAGGCGCCGGCGGCGACGCTCGACCATCCGAAGACGATCCCTCGCCCAGCAGTCGGGCCGGCCTCGACCCGCGGGCGCCGATGGCGTCCGAAGTCGGTGCTTGGATACTAGGGATGGTCTGAACAACTCCCTCTGATCCTGCGACAATCGTACAAAGCCCAACAGGACAACGACGATGCAATTGTCTTTCGGCGACGCGGAGTACAACGGCAAGCGCAAGCAGACGCGGCGCGAAAGGTTGCTGGCCGAGATGGATCAGGTGGTGCCGTGGAAAGACCTGCTGGCGCTGATCGCGCCGCACTATCCGAAGTCGGGCCATCCGGGCCGTCAGCCGTACCCGCTGGAGACAATGCTGCGCATCCACTTTCTGCAGCAGTGGTACGCACTGAGCGACCCGGGCGCGGAAGAAGCCTTGTACGACACGGCGTCGATGCGCCGTTTCGCCAGGATCGGCGGGTTGGATGAGGTGCCGGACGAGACCACGATCCTCAACTTCCGCCGGTTGCTGGAGACGCACGATCTGGCGCGCACGCTGTTCAACCGGGTCAACGCGCACCTATCGCGCAAGGGCCAGAGCCTGCGCGGCGGCACCATCGTGGACGCCACGATCATTGCCGCGCCCAGCTCGACCAAGAACAAGAACGGCGAGCGCGACCCGGAAATGCACCAGACCAAGAAGGGCAATCAGTACTACTTCGGGATGAAAGCGCACATCGGCGTGGACGATGAGTCCGGGCTGGTGCACCACTTGGAATGCACGGCGGCCAACGCCGCAGATATCACCCAGGCGCACAAGCTGCTGCACGGCAAGGAAGACACGGTATGCGGCGACAGCGGCTACACCGGGCTGGCCAAGCGCGAGGAGATGGCGAGCAAGCGCAAGCTGCGCTATCTGATCGCGGAGAAGCCCTCGAAGCTGAAGCAGATCAAGAGCAAGCGCGAATTGAAGTGGGCACAGCGCTGGGAGCACGCCAAGGCCAGCCTGAGGGCGAAGGTGGAGCATCCGTTCCGGGTGATCAAGCGCCAGTTTGGCTACGTCAAGGTGCGCTATCGCGGCCTGGCGAAGAACACGGCGCAAGTGCTGACGCTGTTTGCGCTGTCGAACCTGTGGCTGAAGCGAAAGCAGTTGCTGCCTGTCGTGGGGAGGGTGTGCCTGTAATCCGGGAAATACCCCGGAAATGCGCCGGAAACGGCGAAAAACCGAGGGTCTGAGCGCCGTGGGCGTGGTCGATATGGCTTGCCTCATCCTCCGACCGCGTTGATCAGACTATCCCTAGAGCACTTTCTATCCAAGTGATGCCACTTGTGGGAGCGACTCCGGGCGGCCTGAGGCCGCCCGGAGTCGCTCCCACAACACTGCGCTGGCTGCACATATCGGGATCGAAAATGCTCTAGCAATCACGCTCCGGCGGGCTCGCCGTGTTCGAGTGCTTTTTTCCCATCCTTTTCGTCATCGAGGAATGGAAGTCCTCTTCCCATGCCTTGATCATCTGCCGCCGCGCCGGCGGCGACGCGAACAAATATTGATTCATGCCGATCATGAACTTCCGGACCTCGGTCTTGGACAATTTGGCGAAACCAATCAGAAGCTTCGCAGCATTTACTATATTTTCCCTTCCCATAAATATATAGTTTATTGCTCTTGACTGCCTAGAAATCGTAACTTGGCGGCGATAGGATCGCTTCCGATATGAATTGATTCAGGACGGCACTGGACACCGCGGCCACGCCGAAACCCTCGTATACCGCGGTATACAAGCCCGATCCCTCGTTGCCTTCTTCGCTGAGCTTGTTCAGCACTTGCCCCAGCGCCGGCGTCTGGTTCAGAACATCCTGGTACGGCATGTCGCCGTCTTCAGCGACGAATCTGTTCAGGAACTCGATGATGTCGCCGCCGCCGATACCGGGATCGGCTTGCCACAACTGCTTCAGCTGCTCGTACAGGCGGTCGATGCCGCCATCTTCCTTGCCGCCGTCCGTTTTCGGCAGCAGCCGCTGATCCAGACTGAACGCAGCGGACGACGAGGACGCCGTGTCGATGGGGCGGACGCTCAGGGAGTTCTCCGCAAGCGGTCGAATCATGGCTGCTGCTCCGGCGACGGGATCGCGGTGGATCGAGGTTGCGGCGGTTGCAACAAGGCGGCGAGCGTTGCGCGGCACTTGTCGGCGGCGGCGCTGCTCGCCGCATGGATGGACGGCAAGCCGCTCATGGCGCGCGCGCCGGCACGCATCACAAAATCGTCGGGCGCGAATTCCGCCACCTGGTCGCCTAGGCGCAACAAGAACCGCGGGTCCTGTCGGTACTCGATATTGACCTGTCCGCCGAAATGCCGTTGCAAGCGCGCCACCAGACTGCGGTGGTTGGCGCGCATGCCTTCCGGCAGCAGCAGGTCCAGCCCCGTAGCGGCGGAGAGGTCCTGCTCACGCAGGCATTCTTCGAAGGCCGCCGCCACCACCTCCGGATCGTTGACGCAGCGTTGCAGGAGTGCGGCGACCTCGCGCTGCAGCTGCTGCTGCAACTGCGCCGCCAGCGCGGCATGGTCGGCCAGATAGGCAGCCAGCGCGCCGGCGGCCTGCAGCATGCCGGCCGCATAGCCCTCGCTCTTCGCCTCGCGGTACAGGCGTGCGGCCTCGTCTTGCGCATGCACCGCCAGCGCGCCGGCGCGGCGCCTCGCCTCGGCAACCAGTGCCGACGCCCTGAGGTGGTTGCGCAGATAGGCGCTGCGCACCAGCAACGCCTCCTCCGGCACGATCTCACATATGGTATGGATGATTCTTGGCATATTGGATCGCCTGTAAAATCAAAAACAGATCGGCCGCCTGCAATGGCCTCCGGCAAGCCTCGAAACACGCGTCCAGCTGCGGAGGAAACAACAAGCGCAGGCGCTCCAGCACCGCCGCCGGCGCTTGCCGCTGCCAGTCCAGCAACCGCAGCAAGCCGACGTGCTGGACCATCGGCAACGGCTCGGCCTCGGGAAGCGGATCGGCGTGCGCTCCCCATTGCCGAGGGTTCGCCGCCGCTGGGGCTCGCGCAGGCGTCCGCTGCAACGGCAATTCCATGAAGAACCGCACCGGCGCCGGCAAGCACAGGAACCTGCCGCCCCGGGCGAGCTGCGGCTTCAGCAACTGCGCGCCGACCAGCGAACAGACGTACGGCAGGCGCCTCCAGTGCGGCAGCAGGCGATGACCCCGCACCTCCATGGTCTGCCGCGCATCCGGCGCATCGCCGAGCAG
The DNA here is from genome assembly GCF_014236795.1 of Xanthomonas theicola. Classification (NCBI taxonomy): domain Bacteria; kingdom Pseudomonadati; phylum Pseudomonadota; class Gammaproteobacteria; order Lysobacterales; family Lysobacteraceae; genus Xanthomonas; species Xanthomonas theicola. The sequence goes on from NZ_CP049017.1 coordinate 2,447,728, forward strand.
CATGCGATTGACGACCGCACGCTGACGTGGCGTGTCGAAACCGCGCGGCAGACGCAGCCGCTGCGGATGCACGTAGCTCAGCGGGTCGAACAGGATCTGCGCCGGCGGCAGCCCATGCACGGCCGCCTCAATCGGTCTTGCCATCGCGTGCTCCACCCCGCTCCTCCTGCACTTTCCCGCGTACGCGCTCGCCCACGCTCTCCAATGCCCCCCTGCCTTCGCCACGCCGGTACCAGAACCAGGCCAATGCGCCGACGGCGGCGGCGAGCACGACCAGGATGCCGGCCGCCGGCATGCCGTCGTCGGACTTGCCGATCTGCCGCGGCGTCTCGTGCTGCAAGGCGCTGCGGCGCGAAACGACGACCGAGATATTGTCGTATTCCACCTCGGCAAAGCTGTTCTTGAGGAAGCGCTTGATATCGTTGATCAGCACCGCCGAGTCGACATCGCCTTCGTAACTGGCCAGCGCCGACAAATGTACCGGCGGCATCTTGCGCCCGCCTTCGCCGGCGTCGAGGTCGTAGCTGACGTGCACGCGCGCCGACACCACCCCGGCGATGGTGCGCAGCGACTGCTCCAGGCGTTGTTCGATGCCGGAATACAGGCGCGCTTTCTCCGCGCGCGGCGATGCGACCAGGCTGTCGGACGGGAACAAGTCGGCGATCTGCACCGACTTGCGCGACGGCAGATCGTAGGACCTGAGGATGTCGACGGCCGCGGCGAAGTCCGGCTCGCCGACATCGACGCTATAGCCGTTCTTGCCGTTGTCGCGCTTGCCGGCGTCGATATTGTGCCGGTGCAGGACCGCCACCACTTCGTTGGCCTGCCCCTGATCCAACCCCTGCAGCAGGCTTTCCTGCTTGCAGCCGGCCAGCGCCAGGCAAAGCATGACCATGCCTGCCAGCTTGTTCATGTCTTCAACAGGGTTTGGACGGTGACGACGCCCTGGTGCACGAGTCCACAGATGTGCTGCACCTTCAGCGTGCGTTCGGCCATGCGCGCCTGCACCAAGACCAAGGCGCCCGGCGAGGACCGGTATGCGGCGTCGCTGGCTTTGGCCATGATGTCGGCGTACTCGTTCTGCGCCTCCACCGACGTGGAGGCGAACGCATCGCGCAGGCGGTCGTCGATGGACGACGATGCCGATTCCTGCGGCGTGAGGTCCGCCGCCCTGATTTCGGCGCCCCGTTGGACACCGGCGATGGCCTGAGTATTCACGACAGCCTGTTGTCGATGAAGGTATCGACGTCCTTGATCGCCTTCGCCACCGAGGTCTCGGTCTGGCGCAGGATGGTCGTCTCGGAAACCACGGCCTGGTACTCGACCAGCAGGCTCGTGGTGGCGGTGCCGCTGCCGCTGCCGCCCTTTTTATTGGCCAATTCATCGAGCAGTTCGTTCTGGCGCTCCAGCAGCGCCCTGCCGCCGTCTTCCATGGCCTTCACCGCATTGACGATGTCGCCGCCGCCTTGATATGGAATTGTTGCCATCTGTAGCTCCTGTTGGTCAGAAAGGTTGTGGAAAAAACCAATGTTGAGGGGTCAGCTTGACGTAGCCCGCAGCGCCGTACTTGAACGACTTGCCCTTGAGCCAGTCATCCTTGAGCGACACGGAGAAATAGACATATCGCGCCCCGAAATCGCGATAGAAGTTCTCGGTGAATTCCTGCAGGCGTGCCAGCTCGATATCGTCCAGGCCGCTCTGCACGGTATAGGTCACGCTACCGGCGTTGCCGACGCGCTCGTACCTGATGCCGAGCAGGTCCAGTCCCGTCCTGGCCCGCTCGTCGAGCATGGCGTCGGACCAGCTGGCGATGCCGATGTCCTGTGCGTAGGGCATCCATGCCTTCAGGCTGGCCGTCAACGCCTGCCGCGTGCGGCCGTCGATCCATCCGCGCTGCCGACTGAGCACCAGCACCGGCTTGCGCGGATCGTCCAGCTTCAGGCGCAGGAAGGCGACGACCGGATAGGTCTCCACCAACAGCTTGGTCAGCCGTGCTTCTTCGGCGCGCGCAGTGGAAACGCGCGCCGAGCCGGCCAGGCCCTCGCGGGCCAGCGCTTGCCTGGCCCAGGACGCATCGCGTTCGCTCCGCGCAAAGAGATGGATGGCGCCGTCGCGGCCCTTGAGCAGACGGTATTGGTCGCTGGAACCTGCCACGGTCGCCGCCACACTGGCCACGCGCGTATCGTCCTTGAGCATCATCCATAGCGCCAGTCCCAATGCGAGGAGCGCGAGCGCCGCGATCGCGCCGAACTGCGTCTTTGCGAGCCGGGTGCCGCGACGGGGCGGCCTGCGGCCCTCCGCGCAGGACGCTGGCATCCCGCTCGAGATACCGGGCGCCCAGTCGGCCTGGGCAGGACGCACGGCGAACGCCAGCGCGCCGACGCGACAGACTTTCTGATAGGCCTGCGCGCGCTCTTCCAGCCGCGGCTCCAGTACGCGCAGCCAAAACCCATCGCGCGCATTGTCGTCGATGACGATTTCGAAATTGCGGCCACCCTCCATTGCCACCACGATGGCGTTTTCGGGAAAGTCCGGCATCTGCGCCGGGGCCCCGCCGCCTTGCGTACCGGACGAACCGAGCAGCGCGCTGGCCGCAGCGGCCACCACCAACGTGGCGCCGTCGCCCAGGCGGTATTCGCAGCCGCACAGCGGCCCATTCAATAGCCGCAGGACGGCCTTGACATGCTGATGTTCCAATTCAGAGGACGATGTCACGATGGAGTTCCACTGATAGCCTTGTTCATTATTCGTCTGTCGCCCCGGCTCGTCGGCCATGGGCCCGGCACGGGCCGCCTTTCATGCATGCGGCGCGCGCCGCAAGCGATGGCGCGCACCTCATGCCGCCTGCCCGCCTGGTGCGGCAGGCGCATCCGGCGGATTTGGAGGACATGGAACGTAGTCTAGGAAGTTTTCCCGAGTGCGAAAATCTGACCGGAACCAAAAAAGCGCGACTATTCACCATGACTCGTCTGAAAACGCGGGGGATTGGCGGCTTTGGCGCACGCGCCGGATCAAGCACGTGCGCAATCCTGCGTCCGCGCGCAAGCCGGCAGGGCACAGGCGCGGGTTTTACCCGCCTGGAGCGAACGCGCGCGCCGCCGGGCGGATTCTTGCCGGCCACACCATTTGGGAATGGAGGATGCAGCCGGGAATGCTGGACTGCTCGCCTTCGGTACCACACCCGCATGTTGCTCGTCGGCCGGATGCGGCCGCACGCGCGCACCGGGAGCGTGTTGCGGCAACGACGGCTGGGCTGCCGGGCGCGACCGTGATTGCCGCAGTCACATGCCTCATCCGGCCGCGCCGGGGATCGCGTCATGGTGGCAGGTGCGGCCGCCTTGGCGCAGCCGCTGCACGACATCGCAGGCGCCGCCCACCGTCAGCATCTGCGGCAGCAGATCCACACCGATGTCGACATCGAACATGTCGTTCAAGTTGTCCACCACCTGCAGCAGGTCCAGCGAATCGGCGCCGAGGTCGTCGACCAGCAGCGCCGCTTCGTCCGGCATACCGCCGGTCATGAAGTAATCCGCAAGAGAACGGCGTACCTGCGCGCGCAGATCGCTCCACTGCGGCGCGCCGCAGTCCCGGGCCATGGACGAATCCGTCATCACTCGCGTCGCCAATGCACTAATAGTGTCCCGGTCCGCGCTGATCCGGACGGCTCGCTGTTGACAGCGGTCGATACGGAACCGTACCGCTGGCAGGACCGGAGCGGTGATCCGGACCCGAAGGCAATGACGAACGGCTGGCCGATGGCGCCGGGCTGGCTTCGCTGCCCGATGATGAAACGCTGCCAAGACGCCCCGAGCCACTGGAGTCGGACGAGCCAGCGTCGCCATCGACCCCGGTTAGTCTAGACCAATGGTCCTTGATTTTCGATATCGGCAAGGTCAGTACCGTCTGTCCTGATGGTGCCGCCGATATGCCGCTTTGACGGCCTCCGGACCTCTGACCCAGTCGCACAGGCCGGGTCAAGGACGAATTCCGGCTAGTCTGGGCTCCGCCCGCCAGATTCGCAACGACTGGCCGCGGGCTCACGGCCGTCGGTGATCGAGCCGCCTCTGCCTGAGGCCCGGCCTGCTGATCGTTTCCGTCAGCAGGTGCAGTGTTTTTGTTAGCAGGGCCACCGCCGGCGCCAGGTCCGAGCGTGCCGAGCCGCGTTTGAACCACTTGGATGTCAGGGCCTTGCGGCGGCTGATTTAAATCATATCGTTCGGAAACATTATCCCTTTCTACATATTCGCGGTCCTCATCACTCATCTCATTCGGCGACATCAAACGGACATCTTCCCTGCGTGCGCGACCATCATTCGAGCCAGCGTCGGCGAGACCGTTGGACGGCGTTGGGCCCGTCGCTGGAAGCGTTGTCTCGTTTTGCCCGCACGGAATGTCTTCTGTGGGCGGACCAAGCGCGTCGTTATGCGCCACGCCATGGCCTTCTCTACTATGCAGGACGGTCATACCCTCCGGCTCTGGCCCACCAAGGCCCTGGTCTCTGTGATCGCCTAAGTCGCCAGTATTGTTTTGTTGACTGGCGCCGGCGCCGCCAGACGGGGACATCAACTGCCGTCGACGACCTGGAGATTGCTCCTGCCCGAGGTCTATTCTCGTCCAGCCAAGGTCCATGTTTTGGTCGGCCGGACGATCCTGCCTGGCGCGGTCTTCTGCGTCGTCTCGGGACGCCATGCCCAAGCCTTCGCCGGACCCGACGGGGAGCGATTGGCGCGCTCCGCTGGCATTCTCCAGCCCGTGCGTCATTGCACCGTTCACGTAGACGGTGACATCACCCACCTCCTGGCTCATCCTGTACGCAGGACCCTCTGCTGCGCCGGTATGGGTCGCGGTGGACGACGATGACCTCGGCGTCGCAGTCGCTTCCACCGCCGGCGACGCCGACACCGCTTGATCCGCGGGCACGCGCGACATAGACATGGAACGCATGAGTTCCGCGCAGTGCTGGGCGACCCGCCATTGGTTGACCTTGGCACGCAAGGCGCTGGTGGGTTCCCCCTGTTCGACGCTGAGCAAGCTCTGCTTCATCCGCTCGGCGGCCTGCGCCGCCGCCGTGGAAATCAGGCCGCCGGCAGCGTCGATCCTCTGCCACGTCGCATGGCTGAGATAGCCTAATGTGGCTTCGAGGTGGACGCGGACGGCCGGCATGACGTCGCGTTGTATCGCCGCCTGGAAAATATCAAGATTATTTTTACGAGCATTCAACTTTTCATTGATATTATCCGACAGTTCTTTCACTTTTTCGTAGCAATTGCCTCGGTGACAGGCACTGAATCCAGAATGTTCAACGAGGCCATCCTCGATCAGCATGGCGCACAGTCGCTTTCCCATATCCGTGCAGTCCACCGCATCGCCACCATTGCCGCGCAGCACCACCAGCGCCACCGCCAGGTCTTCCACGCAGATACGCGCTGCAGCGCTGCCGTCGGCATATACAGTTTTCGCCCGACCAGGGTCATCGGCACACCGGAAAAGCGCATCCATCGCTTCTTCCTGAGCGCTGTCGATCAGGCGCAACCCGCCCCGCGGAGCAACCTCTGGCTGTTCCGGCTGCATGAACTCCTTGGCATGCCGGAGCATGGAATCGCGCGCGTCTACAGCAGCATCGTACAGTGCCTTTTCTTCAGCAGAAACGGAATTTCCTGGCAACCGAAATCCGTTGGAATTATTGTCGGAAAACATGCGCCCGGTGCTGCCAGCACCGCTCATCTGCGCAGCGAACGGCATGTGGCACAGCATGCTCGGATTTGGTTGCAAGCCCAAAGACGCCGGGTTCATCGCATTATTCACAGGCACCACGATAAGACTCCTTCACCCATTGATTAGAATTGCAGGCACTGCCGCGCCATGTTGGCCATCGAGTCGATGATCGCGCTGACGGTCTTGTAGAAATTCTCGAACCGGCTGTAGCAGTTGCTGTATCGCTGTCCCCGCGTCTGCAACGCGTCCTCGACCCGGCTCATCTGCGAATCGAAGCCGGCTTTCCAGGCGTTGTAGGAGGCGATGGAAATTTTTTCGTTGTTGCCGCCGCTCGGCAGAGCCTCGATCATCTTCTCGACCTGGCTCATGTCGGGGATGACGCAATAGGTGCCGTCCGTGTTCCTGTGGCAGCACTGCCCCGGATCCAGTTTCAAGCGATCGCAGATGGCCTTCGCTTCCTTCTCGGTGATGCCGCCGCTTGGCGCTCCGGCGATGACCTGATCCTGCGTCGGATTCCTGTATTCGTTCAGCAAGTTTTGCAGCGCGGATTTCAGCGAACCGAAATCCACCCGCATGTAGTTATCGTCGTCGGCACGGACCCACGTGCCCAGCTTGGCGAGAATATCGGAGAGAGATTGATACAGTTTGGTGTATCTATCGAGTGCGGTGGCTTGGTCGTTGAGATCGCCGTTTTCCGATGCCTCGATCGCGTCCGCCAGTATCTTCCAGGCGTCGGCGAGATCGTCGGCGGGATTCTCGCCGGACCTGATGTTTCGGCTCGACAGATTGGCCAGCTCGCCGCGGGCGGCCTGCTCGCGCGGCTGGTCCAGCCTCTGGCTCAGCGCTGCGCCGGCCAAGGACTCGCACAAGGCGCCCAGATGCCGGTCGTCGACGCCGCCTGCAGCCCTGCCCAGCGCCTTCTCGACCTGGTTGCGGACTGCCAGGTGGGCGTCGCGCCGCTTGGCCAGCGCGTCATGCCAGTCGCGCGTGGCTTCGAACCGGGTCTTTCCGGCTGCCCCCATGCCCTCGCCGGCCGCATCCAGCGGCGCGGCCGCTGCGTTGCGACCGGCCTTGCCGGCGTCGTCCATCGCCGGCGCCGCCAACGAAGAATACTTCTGGATGATTTCCATGAGCCATTGTCCCCGATCAGACCTTGATCCCTTGCGCCAGGTAGTCCAGCGTGCCGCGATGTTGCTGCGACGTGCCCTCGACCAGCGAAAAGATCTTCATCAGCAAGTCGACCGAACGTTGCGCCGCCTGCTCTTCGCTGTGCTGCACGGTCGATGCCACCGCGCCTTCCGCATCGTTGACCTTGGCAGCGGCGTTTTGTCCCGCCGCCGCGGTTCCCGCACCGGACTGCGCCAGGCTGGACAGTTGCGGCGCGAACGAGCCGACGATCTGGCCTGCATATTGCTTCCCGGCGTATCGATGGTAATTCTCCTGGTTCGCCAGATCCTGGGCGTCGGCGCGCACCTGGGTCCTCAACATGGGCTGGCTCAGTACGGCATGCTCGTCGGCGCTCAGATGCGGCTGGTTGTTCTGCACCTGCACCGCACGCCGTTGCGCGTCGAGCGTGCGCAAACGCTCCTGCGGACTGGATCCGTTCAGGGGCGACGTGGAACGGTTGAGCGCATTGCCGAGCCGGGCATTCTCCTGGCGCGACTGGCGGAAGTCGCGGGCGTTGGTCCTGATGTTCTTTATCTGCCCCTTGTTTGCCTTGGAGTACTTGCCGAAGCCCACTCCCGCGACGGCCGTTCCCAGCAGCATGCCGGTCGCCGCGCCGGCCAGACCGGCGTTGGCGGCGCTGATGCCCTTCGCGCCGGCGGCTTCCGCCTGCTTGACGGAGATCTCGCCGAACTTGGCGGCGTTGCCGTTGCGCAAGGTATTGGCCTGCCCCAGCAGCAGCATCAGCATGAACAGCAGGTCCAGCAGGCGATCGACGCCGGTTTCCCGGCTCGCCTCTTTCTCGACACCCGGCAGCTGGCTGTCGAGCAGGGAGCCGATCTCGGTGCCGTCTTCGCTGCGCGCCAGGTCCTTGAGCCTCTCGACGGTTTCCTTTCGAGACGCTGGCGTCATGGAAGCGAGCGCGTCGCGGAGCGCACTGCGTGCGTCATCCGGGCCGTCGCGGCCGTCGAGCTTCAACTCGGAACAGAAGGCCGACATGGGGAGCAGTTTCTCGTTCCTGGTTCCGCCGGCGCCGTCTGCGTCGCGCGCCGCTGCCGTTTGCCAAAGTGGGGGGGTGGAGAGAATTTCCATTGCTTATCCTTTCAGAATGAACAGGGTGTAGATCACGCCGCGCGCGCGCCGCGGACCGCACGTGTGATGGCGGCGCCGGTGCTGGTACGCTGATCGATGGCATCGCTGGCGTGGCGGAAGAATTCCTGGGACACGTTCAATGTTTTCTTGAATTGATCCAGCAGGCTGGCGAACATGTCGTTGAGCAGATCCAGTTCGCTCATGGTGAATTTCACGTCGGCCATGGTGCGGGCGACCTGCTGGTTTGCTGCCTGCACGCCGACTTCCAGTCCGCCGTCGATGACGGTCTTGCCGAAGTTGACGCCGGCCGACACGCGTCCGAGGTTGCTCGCATATACCTGCTTGCTGCTCAGGTCCGAGAACAGGCCCAGGCGCTCGATGGCGGAATCGAACATCCTGGTCGCAGCGCTGGACATCTGCTTGGCCATCTGCGAGATCGATTTCTTCAGCGCCTCGGGAATCAGCTTGGCGATGGTCTTTTCCAGCACCTTGGTCAACACCGAGCTCAATTTGCCGACGACGTTGGACACTGCGCTGGCGATCGCGCTGCCGGCACCGGTCACGGCGAGCGCGACCACCGCCGCCGCCATGGCGACCGAGACCGCGATCATGGCCACCATCTTGGCCGTCTGCGCATCGACGCCCAGGCTCTCCATCGCGCCTGCGACCTTGTCCATCACGAACTGCAGCAGCGGCTGCAGCAAGTTCATCAGCGGCTTCATGGCTTGCTCCATGAACGAATTGCCGGTCACGGCCTGGTGGATTTCATCGGCCACCATCAGCGCCAGGCCGATTCCCGCCAGCGCCAGGCTGGCGCCGCCGGTGAAGGCCGCGCCGACCACCACGACGGCCGTGACCACGGCGCCGAGGATCTTGCCGATGCAGCCCATGGCCTTGTTCATCGCTTCGATCTTGGCCAACTCCGTTTCGGCCTTGGCGGCGTCCTTGGCCAGCTTTTTGACGCGTACGTCTTGCTGCACTTCGAGCAATTTTTGCTGCGTCTCCGAGCGCGTCTCCCCGGTGTTGAGCATCAGTTCGCCGAGCTGCATCATCAGGGTCAGCAGGCGAGCGATGTTGCTGGTGTCCTTCTTCACCGCGGCATTCGGCAAGTCCGTCCCCTGCAAGTTGGCGCGCTCCAGCAGGCCATCGGCCTTTTTCTGCAACGCGAGCACATGATCCTGCTGTTGCCGAACGCTGTTCTTGATGCCGTCCAGCTTGGTCTTCGCCGCCGTCAGCGCATCGCGCAATGCGTCTCGGCTCTGCATGGCGGCCTGGTATTGCGGCGAGTCGGGCTCCAGCGCCGCCAGCGCCGACTCGGCCTCGGCAAGCTGCCGCTCCAGCGCGGCGGCCTCCTCGGTCGCACCGGCCAACGTGTCTTTCAGCGCCGCAAGCCGGTCCATCGCGGCGGAGACGGCGTTACTCGCCGCTTCATACTCATCGGCGAGCCTGGTATCGCCGGCGGCGCGCACGGCATCGCGGACCGCGGCCGACTGCGCGTTGAACGCCAGCTTGCTGAGACTGCCGTCCTGCAGCGCCGCCATCATCGATGCCAACAGCCGTCCGGACTGTCGCGCGTCCACGACGGCGTCGTGCGGCGCCGTGCCACCCGCGGCGAACTGGCGCGGCGGCGTCAACCGCGGTCGCGCTGGATCGCTGTCGCGCCCCCGACCACCCGAGGCCAGATCCTCTGCGGCCGTATCGACGATCAGCCCAGCCAGTTCCTGCGCTGCGCGCTCGGCTTCCTTGAGGATGGAAGGCGGCATTCTCGTCAACTGCTCCGCGCGCCGCGCCATCGGACGATTCGATAGCGAGCCGATTTGCCCGCCATGTAGGACTACACTTGTCATTCCCGCATTATTCCTTTTTGCATTTTTCTTGGACCGGACCCGACGTCCGGCACTGTTGCAACGCCGTCAGATAAGCCTGCGCAGTGGCCTTCAACGTCTCGTCGCCGGACTTCTCCAGCACCACCTTGAAGCATTGCCGCGCCTTTCCCGACTTGCCCATGGCCAACTGGCACTGGCCCGCGTACAGCATTGGCCGGTAGTCGGCATCGCCCTGGGCGTACGCGACAGCGTAGAGGTCGGCGGCTTTCTGGTGCATCTGCTTGAGCTGATAGACCGCCGCCAACCCCATCAGGAAGTCGACGCAGTAGAAATCGTAGATGCACAGGAAGCGAAACAGCTTTTCCGCCTCGTCGAGCCTGCCGCGATTGTAGAAGTCGTAGGCCAGGCTGTACATTCCGTCCATCTGCTCATCGGAAATTCCATGGATTTCCTTGAGCGTGACGCCTTGCGCGACGGCATCCAGAATGATCTCGAGATTTTGTTCGTCTGTATTTCCATGCTGCTGATTCATGCTGCCAGCTCCTGACGCCAGTATCGAATGAAGGACTCGCGCACGCTTTAAGAAAACGCACGTGCCCGCCGTGCGGGATCAGTCGGCGGCGCCCTTCGCACCGGCCTGCGCGCCCGCATCGGCGGCCCCGGCCAGTTCGACCTGCTGCAGCCACGACAGCAGTCGCACGACGGCGTGGATCTCCTTCAGGCTGACCATGTCGTAGAGCCGGTGCGAGCGGTACAGCCGGCGCGCCAACGGAACATCGACGATCACCGGTACCCCGACCTTCTCGGCGTACCGGCGCACCGCCAGTGCGTGCTGGTTGCGCGCGTGGATCGACACGTACGGAATCGGCGAGAGTTCGGGCTTGAAGTAGATGCCGATGGCCACGTGCGTCGGATTGGCGATCACCATCCGCGAATTCTCGATATTGTGCTTGTCCTGCGAGCTGAGGAATTCCAGGTGGATTTGCCTGCGCTTGCTCCTGATCAATGGATCGCCTTCGGTTTCCTTGTATTCGCGCTTGATCTCATGCTTGTCCATGCGCAGGTCCTTCAGGTAGAGGAACAATTCCGCGAGCGCATCCAGCACCAGGACCGAGGAGACGCAGCCGAGGCAGACCAGTACCAGCCTGACGATCAGCTTGTCCCAGATGCCGATGATTTGCGGGATCGACGCATGCACCTGGGCGAAGATCAGGTCCCGGCTCCACCACCACGTCAGCACGATCACCGCGCCGAAGCTGAGCAGGTACAGCAGGGTCTTGAAGAAATCCTTGACCGTGCGCAAGCTGAACATCTTCTTGAAGCCATTGATCGGATTGACCGCGCTCAAGTTGATCCGGATCGCCTCCCCGGCCAGCGCGAAACGGCTCTGCAACAGCGACGGCAAGGCCGTGGCGACGATGCTCAGCAAGGCGATGGGCGCCACCACTTTCAACCCGAGCAGCAGCACGTCGGCCGCGTAGCGGTGCAGGTCCAGGTCGAATCCGCTGCGTGCCGCGCCGACGAAGGCCGCGCCGATCTCGGCCAGCGATCCCCGCCAGACGACGAACAGCACGCCGCAAAGGATCAGGCACGCCACCACCAGATCGCGCGCCTTGAACGACTGTCCGCGCTTGGCGGCGTCGCGGCGCTTCTTCGGGGTGGCCTTTTCGGTCTTGCTGGCGGCCACGGCTAGTGCCCCTCGAACCAAGACGGCAGCGTCCGCGCCATGCCGCCCAGGCGCGCGATCTCATGCGGAAAAACCGGCCCGAAGTAGATCAGCAGGACCAGCACCGCCACCAGGCTTTTCACCGTCAGCGACACCGAGAACGCGTTGAGCTGCGGCGCGAAGCGCGAAAGCAGGCCCAGGATGAATTCCGACAGCAGCATCGCGGCGACCACCGGACTGGCGATCACGATCATGCGCGTGCACAGGGCGGTCAGCATCGACAGCACAGGCGCACTGGAGAACGCGCATCCCTGCAACGGATCGCACAGACGGTAGCTGTCGCCGACCGTTTCGACGAACAGCGTCATGCCCCCTCCCTGCAGATAGACCGCCGCGGCAAACACGTTGAAGAATTTGGACATTTCCGACGTGTCCACGCCATTGACCGGATCGATGGTGCTGCTCAGGGTGGCGCCGCGCTGGTTGTCGATGAAATTGCCGACCGCATGGAAGATCCACGACGGCCAGGCCAGCAAACACCCCAGGACGACGCCGATCACCAGTTCCTGTGCGATGGCCGCCAGATAAACGGAGGTCTCCACCGTCTGCATGGTGTTCATCGGCACGTCCCAAAAGCCCATGGACACGATCATGATCACGGCGCTGCGCGTGGCCGCGCTCAGCACGCCGTCGTTGAAGAACGGCAGCATGAAGAACACCGGTGCCAGCCGCGCGAAACCCAGCGCCGCGCCGAGCAGCCAGGTATTGACGTCGAAAAACAGCGTGATATCCATCATCTCGCGCGCTGCACGTCGCTCATCCCAGCGCCATGCGCATGACCTCGCGCCCGAAGTTGACCAGCACTTCCCCGTACCAGCCCGACAGCAGGAACAGGCAGAAACTCACCGCCAGCAGCTTGATGCCGAACGGCAGCGTCTGCTCCTGCAACTGCGTCACCGTCTGGAACAAGCCCACCAGCAAGCCGACCACCGTGGCGACCACGACCGGCCACAGCACCAGTATCAGCACCAGGTACAGGGTCTTGTTGCCTGCATAAACGATGTCACCCACCGCTTACCCCTTTGCCGAGATCGATGTACTGCAGGATCAGGTCCTGGCTCAGGATCGACCATCCGTCAAGGGCCACGAACAGAATCAGCTTGACCGGCACCGAAATGACCACCGGGCTCATCATCATCATGCCCAGGGCGAGCAGGATGCTGGAAATCACCAGATCGATCACCACGAACGGCAGATACAGGTAGAAGGCGATCCTGAAGGCATGCTTGATTTCGCTCAGCGCATAGGCCGGCAACAGCGAGAAGATCGAGACGCGGCCTTCGCCTTCCAGCTGCGGCGCGTCCTGCTGCTCCATGCGGGCGGTCTGGATTTTTTCGAAGAAGGCGACCAGCTCCGGGTCGCTGTATCTGCGCAGATAGCCGCGATACGCGTCCAGGCCGTTGTCGACGAAGGATTCGACCGAGGCCAGGCTGGAGAAGTCGACGGGATTCTCGCGTTGGTAGTCGTACACCTTCTGCGCCACGGGCAGCATCACGAACAGCGACATCATCAACGCCACCGCGTTGAGCACCAGGTTGGACGGCACCTGTTGCAGCCCCATCGCGTTGCGCACCATCACGAAGACGATGGAAAACTTCAGATAGCAGGTTCCGGCCGCCACCAGGTATGGCAGCAACGCGGCCAAGGCGAGCAGCCCGATGAGCGAAATATTGTTAGACACGACGTGCTTGGGCAAGCGCTTTGCCACCCCCGATGTCGTGCAGTTCCACGCCCAGGCGGCCATTCAGTTCGACCAGTTCGCCCGTGGCCAGGCGCATGCCGTTGACGGCGATTTCCACCTTTTTTTCTGCCTCTGGATCCAGCTGCAGGAACTGTCCTTGGTACAAGGCGTCCAGCTCGGCCACCGTCACCGTGCGGCGCTGCAGGATGAAGTCCAGACGCAGCGGAACATCCGCCAGGGACGCCGCGACGGCCGCTGTCGGCATCGCCGGCGGCGCAGCGCACCCATCCCCTCGCTCCTCTTTCGCGGCGCCGTTGTGTTCTTTCATGATTGCAGGGTGCATCGATATTTCTCCATCTTCGTTGATTGAAAAGCCCCCGATGGCCATGCCGGCGCTGGTCAGTTCGAACGCTTCGGCCTCGATCAGCAGCACGTCGCCGCAGCGCATTCGGCCGATCAGCCGGCGGCTGGCATGACTGCGGCCTATCTGCCATGCGATCTGCAGCGGCAAGACCGCGATGGACGCCGAGAGCGGCCGCGCCGAGGGCACCGCCACGTCGGGAAAATCGCCGAACCAGACCCGGCCTTGCGGCGTGGCCAGCGACAGCAGGCATTGGTCCTGCGCCTGTCGATCCTGGCCGGGGTCCTCCCCGATGCGCAGCAGGTCGTAGTCCAGCTCGGGAAACGGCATGTCCAGCGGCCGCTCACTGGCCTCGAACAGGCTTCGCGCGTGTTCGGTCCGGCGCTGCGCGGTGGCGGCCAGGGCGGCCAGTTCGGGCGCCGTGCAAGCCAGCCATTCGGCCAGATCGACATAGCCGCGCCAGCAAAGGCCATGGCGATAGGCCTGCACCGCGACCAGCGAGGCAGCGCGCGGCGCCGGCGTATAGGCCAGGCGCCCGCCCAGCGCCGGGTCGCGCTGCGGCCAGCGCGCCAATGCCGCGCGCGCCCTCGCTTGGGCTGTCGTAATTCGCCGCAGGGAAGGCAGCTTCACGATTCGTCGTCCTCCTGCCGTTGCCGTGGATGCTGGTCTTCCCGGCCCTGGTCGTCGTGTTCGCGCAGGATCCATTGCTCGCTCGCCCCCGCGGCGGCGCCGTGCGCGTTCAGACGCTGCTCGACCAGCGCGCTGCTCGGATGCAGGGCCAGCGAGGCGGACGCGGAGTGCCACGGGCGATGCGGGGCTGCCACCAGCGACACCCTGACGGCATGCTCCGTGCCCCAGGAACGGAAGCGGTAGACCCAGCCCTCTTGCGTTGCGCCGCGGGCGGGGGAGGCATTCGATGGACCGGGGCCAGCGCCCGGATCGGCGTGCCGGCGCGAGGCCGGCGCCGGCGTGCTTGCGGCAGCGCCTTTGCGGTCGTGCTGCTGGGCCTGGCTTGCAGGCGGCGTCGCCTGCAACGGGCTGTCGTCGCCGCCCGCGGCGCCGCTCTCCTTGCGCCCTCCATCGGCATGGCGCGACGCCTCGAGCGCCCCCCCATCGGCTTCGCCCGGCGCCTGCTGCGACGCCGCCGGCGCGGCGACCGCGGCGGCGCCGCTGCGGTCGTGGTGCGGCGTTCGGCTCGTAGGCGGCGCCGTCGGCGACCGTCTGTCGGCGACCGCCGCACTCGTGTCCACGTACCCCGCATCGACATGGCGCGATGCCTCGAGCGCCCCCCCATCGGCTTCGCCCGGCGCCTGCTGCGCCGCCCCCGGCGCGGCGGCCGCGGCGGCGCCGTTGCGGTCGTGGTGCGGCGTTCGGCTCGCAGGCGACGCCGTCGGCGACCGTCTGTCGGCGACCGCCGCGCTCTTGTCCACGCGCCCCGCATCGGCATGGCGCGACGCCTCGAGCCCCCCCCCATCGGCTTCGCCCGGCGCCTGCTGCGAGGCGGCCGGCACCGCGACCGCTGCCTGCCTGCCCACCGCGACGGTAGCAGCGGGCGTGCCGCTCCACGGCAATTGGCCCACGCCCGCGATGCGCGTCATGTGCGCTGCGTGCGAACGGCCGACCGCGGCTTTCTCCTGCAAACCGTCCATGTCCGGGCAACGCATCCTCGATGCACGCTGGGAGATCTTCGCTGCATCGCCATTGCCTGCCTTCTCGCCTGCGACCGCCAAGCTGGCATCGGCGCGCAGTTCCAGCGGCGGCGGCGATGGGATTTGCTGCGCCGCCGGCAGTCCCTGATCGAGGCCGTCGGCATGGTCGCGGCCGTGGTCGCGATGATTGGATTCGGCCATCCGCCGCAGGCGATCGTGGATGTCCTGCACCGGTGATTCCGGGGCCACGGCGCTGTACCCGACCGGTGCATTTCCGTTTCTCATTTCGACCATGACGCTCGTTCCTCCAGTTCGCATTCTTCGATCTCCAGCTGCCGCAAGCGCGCTGTTCTGCGTTCACCGCCCAGCAGTTTCCGGTACCGTTCGCGCCGCGCTTCCAAGCGCAGGCAGAGCACACGCTGCGCGCCGACCCGCTCCAGGCATTCCTGGCCAAGCTCCTGCTGACGGCGCAGCTCCAGCCGCAGCGCCTGGCTGCGGCGCCGGTCCGCTGCGCTTTTCCGCAGCCAACCAAACAGCTGCTGACGATCGAGCGCAACGCCGCCCAGCGCTCTGCTGCCGGCCAGCTGCTGCTGCATGCTGATTTCCGCCTGCAGTCGACTGCACTGCTCCTGCACCGCCATCAGGCGCTGGCGCTCGCGCGCCAGACGTTGCATGCCGACGCGCAAGCGTTGTTCGCTGTACTGCAGCAATGCCATGTACTTACGCAGCAAGTTCCACCATCTGCGCCACAATGGCATCGGGCTCGCTGGCGCGGTCGCGCGCTTGCTGCAACCAGGTGTTCAGGGCGTCCTTTCGTTCCAGCAGGCGGTCGTTCGCGGCGTTCTCTCCGGGGCGGTACTCGCCCAGATCGAGCATCAGCTGCAGTTCGTCGAGCCGGCTCAGCTTTTCGCGGATGGCGCCGGCGGCCCGGGATTGCGCCGGCGGACAGATCTGGCTGGCCACGCGACTGAGACTGCGCAGCACATCGACCGCGGGATAGTGATTCTTCGCCGCCAGCTTGCGGCTAAGATAAATGTGGCCGTCCAGAATGGAGCGGATCTCCTCGGCGATGGGATCGGCTTCGTCGTCGCTTTCCAGCAGCACCGTATAGAACGCGGTGATGCTGCCGCGGTCCGTCGCGCCGGGACGCTCCAGCAGGCGTGGCAAGGCTTCGAACACCGAGGCCGGATAACCGCGCCGCGCCGGCGCCGCGCCCGCGGCCAGCGCGACATCGCGCAAAGCGCGCGCGTAGCGCGTCAGCGAGTCCTGCACCAGGACCACCTTGCAGCCGTGGTCGCGGTAGTACTCGGCCACCGTGGTCGCCAGCAGGGCCGCATTGCAGCGGTCGATCGAGGAGGCATCCGAGGTCGCGTACACGACCACGCTACGTCGACTCTGCGGAGATTTCTTCATCTCCTCGACGAACTCGGTCACTTCGCGACCGCGCTCGCCGATCAGGCCGACCACGAACACGTCGGCGGCCGCATGCTTCATGAGCATCGTCACCAGACTGGTCTTGCCGGTGCCCGCCGCGGCGAAAATACCCAAGCGCTGGCCGACACCGCAGGGGGTCAGCGCATCCACCACGCGGATGCCGCTATGCAAGACCTCGCTGATCGGCACGCGGCGGTCGAACGACGGCGGTTCCGCGTCAAGCGCGCACCAGCGCGCCGGATTCACCGACGGCAGCGGCGGCGCCAGGCGAGCGACGTGCGTGCCATTGGAATCCAGCACCGCACCCAGCATGCTGTCGTCCACGCGCACCGTCAGCGCGCCGCCGGTCGGCACCAGCACCGATTCGCGCGACAGACCGCGCGGGTTGCCCAGCAGGCTCAGTATGGCCATGTCGCGCCGGAACCCGACCACCTGGGCACGCGCCACGACCTCGTCATCGCGCCAATGACGGCGCATGTCGCATACCTCGCCCACCGCCACATCGCGCAGCGGCGCCTCGATGATCGGCCCCGACAGATAATGGGGATGCGCGAAACGGCGCAGCATCCGCAACGGTTGCGGCGTCATTGGCGGACGATCTCCAGCAGGCGCTGTTGGAGCAGAAAAAAGGCATTGATGGCTTCACCCATGGCATCGGCGCTGTCCAGGCATTCGCCAACGAGCTCGGCATAGGCCTGCAATTGCCCTTCGCTCTCGCGCAACGCCGATTGTCGGTTGGCGCTGTAGCGGAATTCAGCCATGATTTCCCGCAGCAGCGCCTCCGAACGCAGCCGCACGATGCTGTCGTGGAATTCGCACAGGTCGCTCCAGATCATCGTGCGCCCGTCCAGGTCGCCGACGAACATGGGCGGACATCCGTCAAGATCGATTTGCACCGTGGCATGGTCGTCCAGCTGCTGGATCAACGCCGGATCGCAGCCGGCGCCGAGAAGCGCTTGTTTGATGATTTCGGAGAAACTTAGTTGATGCATGATTGTCCCAATTAAAGTTTCTAGATGACCTTGAGAACGTCGATTTCGACGTTGTTGGCGACCTCGCCGAAAGAGATCACGTCCAGTTCGCGGAAGCGTGCTTCCAGCAGCTTCTTCACGAAGCGGCGCACATCGACGGCGGTCAGCACGATCAGATCCTTTTGCGCAACCGGAAGGCCCTGGAACAGCAACGCGAACTTGTCGATGATCTCATCCGACACCGCCGGATCTATGTTGAGGAAAGCGCCGCTGGAGTTCTGCCGGATCCCCTTGCGCACCTGCTCTTCCATCTCGACGGAGAGCATCACCACACGCAGTTTGTTGCCGACCGCGAATTTATGCGATATGTAGCGGGCCATGGCGCCGCGCACGTGTTCGACCAGCGCGATCACGTCCTTCTCGCGGCCTCCCCATTGCGCCAGAGATTCCAGGATCAGCTTGAAGTTGCGGATGGAAATGCGTTCCGACAGCAGCCGCTGCAGCACTTCGGAAATCTTTTGCACGGTCGCGTTGCGCAAGACTTCCCTGATCAGATCGGGCGCGCTGCCCTCCATCTGGTCGAGCATCTTCTTGGTCTCCTGGATGCCGAAGAATTCCGGCACATGCTTGACCAGCGTGGCGACCAGGCACTGGTAGAGCTCGTCGTGCGCGCTGCGCAGCTGGAACCCGAGCCTTGCCAGGGTATCCCGGTGCGATGGCGCCACCCAATGGCACTGCTGCTGCGCGGCATCCTGCAGCACGTCGACTTCGATGCCGAGCAGTTCGACCTGTTCCGACATATTGACGATGCGCAGCTTGCCGAAGCGAACCTGCAGCGTCTCGGTGCGGATTTCATTGATCAGCAACGTCACGCAGTCCTTCTCCTGGCTGTCGGAGCCGCGAACCAGCAACTCCGGCAAGCGAACGCCATAGTCGATGAAGAACTGGCTGCGCAGACGCTGTGCCAGTAGTTCGTCGGCGAACAACTGCTGCTGCGCCTGCGGCACCAGCAGGATGAAGGCCACGGTTTCGGTGACGACCTTGTCCAGATCGGCGATCAGCCCCAGCTGATGCCGATCGCTGCCGTCGCCATCGGCTTGCTGCGATTGCGCGGCGCCGGCGATGTTTTCGCCCTGTTCCGACTCGCGCCGGCGTCGGCGCTGGCCGTGATAGAGAAACAATCCCAGCATCAGCGACAGACAGAGGAACGCCATCGCCGGAAAGCCCGGCAGGAACGCCACCACTACCGCCAGCAGCGCGGTGATGGCCACCGCGAACGGCATGCCGAGCAGCTGACCCATGATGTTGCGGCCCAGGTTGGCGTCGTCCCCGTTGATGCGCGTGACGATGAAACCCGCACTGATCGAAATCAGCAGCGCCGGAATCTGCGCCACCAGGCCGTCGCCGATGGTCAGCATGGTATAGGTCTGCAAGGCGGTCGACATGTCCATGTGATGCCGGATCACGCCGACCGCGATACCGCCGATCAGGTTGACCAGGATAATGACGATGCCGGCGATGGCATCGCCCTTGATGAACTTCATGGCGCCGTCGAAGGAGCCGTACAGCTGGCTCTCCCGCTCCAGAACGTTGCGCCGCTCCCTGGCGCCGTCGGCATCGATCACTCCGGCCTTGAGGTCGCCATCGATGCTCATCTGCTTGCCCGGCATACCGTCCAGAGAGAAGCGCGCCGCCACTTCCGCCACGCGTTCCGAGCCCTTGGTGATGACGATGAACTGAACGATGGTCACGATCGAGAAGATCACGAAGCCGACGATCAGCGTATCGCCGATGACGTATCGGCCGAAGGTCGCGATGATCTCGCCGGCGTCGGCCTGCGTCAGGATCAGGCGGCTGGTGCTGATCGACAGCGCCAGGCGGAACAGGGTGGTGATCAGCAGGATGGTCGGGAACGTCGAAAAGTTGAGAATCTTGTCGACATAGAACGAACCCATGAACAACAGGATGGCGATGACGATGTTCAGCGCAATCAAAAAGTCGACCAGGAAGGTCGGCAGCGGTACGATCAGCATGGCGATGATCATCACCATCAACGTCACGATGATCAGTTCCGGCCGCGTGCGGACGTTGGCGAAGAGTCGGTCGATCATGGCGTCGTTCAGGTCCGCGAGCGACGCTGCTCGAGCAGTTCCGCCGCATGGCTTTGGTCAATCAACTGGTCGAGCACGGCCAGCACCTCCGCTGAAGCGGCATCGGCATGCTCGGTCGCTTCGCCCGGCCGTACGAACAGTTCGGCGGGCAGACGCTTGTAGGCGCTGCGCACGGCGTTGAGCCAGACCGAACGCTCGGCGGCGGTCGGCAGCAGGCAGGCGTCGAGCGCTTCTGGCAGCAGTTGTGCGGCCGGCACCCCGCGGTCCACCAGCGCGCACATCAACAACAGCCAGTCCTTTTCCTCTTCCACGTAGCGAGGCGTCAGCTTCTTCGCCAACAGCGAGTTGACGAACTCGAGGTCGGCCGTGCGCAGCAGATGCAGTTTGCGCATGTGCGCCAGCAGGTAGCCGAACTCCACGCAGCTGCAGCTCGGGTCTTCCGCGAGGATATCCGAGACGAGCGACTCTTCGACGAATTCGAACACCCGATGGCGTACCTTGTAGCCGTAGCTGGCGATCCAGTCTTCGTAATCCTGCAGCGGCTTGCCCTCGCTTTGGAGAAAACGCCGGTAGGTCTGGCGCAGCAGCGATGCCTGCAAGCCCAGCGCGGTGCCGGAAAAGCGCGCCTTGAGCGCACAGTTGATGCCGCCCTTGAGGATTTTCGGGTCGGCCTGGTGTTTGACCGTTTCCAGCAACCCTTCCAGCCGTTTCCGCTGAACACTCGCCAGCTGCTTGCGCTTGAGCAGCTCCTTGAGCACCAGGAACAGATCGCTGTCGTCCGGAAACAAGCTGCGCGCCTGCCTCAGCAGCGCATCCATCGACAGGTCCGGTACTGCGAGCGCCCGCACCAGCTTTTGCGCCTTGGGCGCGGCCTCTTCGTCGAGCACGCGCGCGAAGTCCTCGCCCGACGCTGCGGTTTTATTTTCGAACTCGCGGCGATTGCGGAACTGCGTGGCGACGCTGGCCATGTCGTCGGCCATGTCGGCCAGCTTCTGCTGCAACGCCGCCGGCGTGCCGTCGTCGGCGATCTCGACGGCCAGCTGCGCCCTGTCGTCGCTGGCGGCCTTGGCCGATTCCGGCTGGGGCGACTCTGCCAGAAGGCGGGCGGCGACGATCGCGCCGCTTCCATGAATGGTAGTTACCATCGAAAATGGCTCCCCTGCTGTTATTGGACGGTTTCGCGCGTCTTGTCCATTTGTCTGATGAGCGTCTCGAACTTGACCGCTTCATCGATATTCTCGGTATTTATATCGAAACCCTCGGTGATCTCGCGGGGGTGGATCAGGAAAATGCGTACGGTGTTCTTGTTGAGTGTCCGCCGATAGCGAAACGCGCCACCGATCAGCGGCAAGTCGCCCAGCAAGGGAATCTTGCCGATGTGTTCGTCGTTTTCGCCACGGGTGTAGCCGCCTACCAGCAGGCTCTTGCCCTTGGGTACGCGTGCCACGGTGCTGATCTTGGTCCGGCCGATGGTGGGCAATACGCTCTGGTCGTCGGTTTCGTTGCGCTGTACTTCGCTTCCATCTTCGATGTTGAGCGATAGTTCGATCTCGCCCTTGGCGGTGAAGCGTGGCAGTACGCTTACCAGCGTACCGTAAGTGACGCTTTGCAAATCCACAGCGCGCTCGGCGATCAGCTGCGTGTAGAAGGTACGGCTGTTGTCGAACATGGCCGGGGTGTTTTCCTGCGTCAGCACTACCGGGCGCGACACGATCTGCGCCTTGTCCTGGCGTGCGAGCGCCAGGATGGATGCCATGAACCGATCGCCCTCGAGAGCACTGAAAGAATTCAGGTAATTACCGCTATTGAAACCAGCCGAAAAATGCTTGCCACTCGAGATCGAGCCCTGCCAGTCGACGCCAAGCTGGTCGAGGTCGTCTTTCTGCAGATCGATGATCCACAAGGCCAGCTCGACATGACGTTTTTCTTCATCGAGCGCCTTCACCAGGTTGCGGATCAGACGGATCTGTTCAACCGTTCCCTTGACCAGCAGGCTGTTGGTTTCCGGATAGGCGATGATGCGGATTTTTCCGTCCGGCCGCGGGTTCGCCGGCGCGTTGGCGGTCTCCAGCGCGGCGACCGGCGCGTCAGGCGCCGGGATCGCCGGACGATCGCTTGGCGTATCAAAGAAACTCGCCGGGGGAACGCCCTTGCGTTCGATTTTCTTGTCCGGCAAGAGCGAGGCGCCGATCGATTTTTTCACGTCTGCCGCGGTCCGATCGACATCCCCTTCCAGCAGATTTTCCACGACTGTGGCGATGCCCGGAATGACGATATTCTCGTCGCGCCGCGTATAAGAACGGTCGGTGACGAAAGTATTGTTCAGCCTGATCACCTCGACGTGCTGGTCTTCCATCCCGACGTCCTGGCTGTCCATGAACTCGGCGGCCTTCTTCACCAGATCGACGTAGATAGGCGGCCCCGCCAGATAGAAAGTGTCGATGCCGTCGCCGCGCAAGGGATAGCGAGGGTCGATAAGTCCGGATTTCTTGAGAAACGCATTCAATGTGGCCGACGAAACGTTAATCAGCTTGATGACACTGTTCTTGGTTTCACTGGCATCGTAGACATAAATGGCGTTGCCGTCGTAATAGGTGATCAACCCCATCTGGCGACTGACCTTGCCGACGACGTCGCCCGCGGAAAAATCGAATTCGCCGGAAATCTGCTTGCCTGCGGCCAGTTTGCTGACGATGATGGGCTTGCCCAGGTATGCCGAGACACCGCCAAAAAACGCTCGCATGTTTTCCTGCCGCGCGACATAGCCCGCCGCCTGACCGGAGGAATTCTGCTTACTGATGTCGATTCCAGACGCCAGCGCCATCTGACAAGCGAACAGAAAAGTCGCCGCCACGAGCCAACTCGAGGAGCTCGACATATCCCACTTCTTCACACTGATGCCCTCTATTGTCTTCTTTGCGCATCAAACAGATGCGTCAGGCTCAGGCCAAGCGATTTCTTGACCTCGCTGGAAAAATGCGACGCTGATGCGAAGCCATGCTCCAAGGCCACTTCGGTGACCGAATGCTGCCGCTCTATGAATGCCAGAATCGCTTTCGCCAAGCGCCAATCATTGAGCACGGACTTGGGGCTGCCGCCCAGGACAGTCCGGAACGTCCTACGGAAATGGCCCGCCGAAATCCCGTAGCGGGCGCTCAGCGCCTCGATCTTTGCGCCCTGTCCTTCCTGCAACAGGAACGACACCATCGAATAGGCTTCGGTACGCCGCAGCGACGAAGCGATACGCCGATAATCCGGCGTATCGTCAATCGCCATGCGCAGGAAACGCGCGACAAGTCGATTGCCGTCCAAGGCTGTCGGATCCGATGCAGGCTGCGCTGCCACGGCTGCGCCGTTTCCGCCTTCACAGCCTGCGATTGTGCAGCTCACCGGCGATGGACCGAGAGCGTGATCGATGAATGCTTGCAGCTTTGTCAATATCTTAACGTCATGGGCATCCATGATGCGGCTTTCCGGCAAGAAGCGGGGCATGCCTGCCCGCCGATAATTTTTCGATAAAACATCGAACAAATACTACCCCTTCACCCCCGTTCTAAAAATAGGACTGGAATTAAATTTGCGGCCGATCCATGAGACCGGAACGAAAGTTGGGATTTACTCACTTCCGCCAGCCCTGCGCCGGAGAGGAGTGCAGCGGGCGACATGATCTTGTCCCTGTTGCGCATATTCAAGGGTAATCCATTCGGTATCGCCATCCGGAATGAGCAAGATGGCCAAGCAGGCCGAGGAGAAGGCAGAGCGGCAGCGGTTCGACACGCAGTTCGAGCAGCAAGCCTTGTTGCGTGCGGCCACAGATCGCGAACCAACGGCGGCGCGTGATCAGGTCCGGTTGCTGTCGAGCTTGCCGCGATCGGTCCGGTTCGGCCCGGCGCATGCGCTCGGGGAAGCCGCACTGGCCGCCTCCAGGCTGGCCCCGCCCGGCAGCGAACCCAGCGCGATACCGCCATTGAAGCCGGCGATGTTCAGGCCGGTGGCGACCGCTGGCGCCTGCGGCGCGTGGATGTGCGACAGCCCGATCACCCGCGCCTGCCGCAATCGATGCTCAAGGGACGGGCCCGAGAGAGCGGCCGGCTGCCCAGTCAAAGGGCTCCAGCTCACTGGCGCTGGCGCGGGCGTGCGGTCAAGCTGGTCGAGGGCACGGGCGTGTCGATGCCCGATACCGAAGAGAACCAAGCGGTTTATCGGCAGCCCCAGTCCCAGGCGCAGGAGTGGGATTTCCACTGACCTGCATGGTGGTGGTGATCTGCTTGGCTATCGGGGCGGCGCTGGAGGCAGCCAATGATCACGACCAAGGCCGCGGTTGGCGCGGCTTCCACCATCACACGGCCCTGTGCACTGCCGCTTATGGATTCCTGGTTGCCGAACGCTTGCGCGGAGTGCATCGAAAAAACCGTCACGACGCGAGCAACCTGCCTTATCCGAGGATGACCGTCCACGCGGCGCGGTCGTCGCGGACTCAGCGTCATGCAGCCGACTCGATCGCGACGCTGGTTGGATAATCGCCACCGCCATTTGCGCGAGATTGCTCGACGGGATGCAGCCGTACCTGCGAATTAATGACTCAGCAGGACTTAAGGATAGTCTGATCAACGCGGTCGGAGGATGAGGCAAGCCATATCGACCACGCCCACGGCGCTCAGACCCTCGGTTTTTCGCCGTTTCCGGCGCATTTCCGGGGTATTTCCCGGATTACAGGCACACCCTCCCCACGACAGGCAGCAACTGCTTTCGCTTCAGCCACAGGTTCGACAGCGCAAACAGCGTCAGCACTTGCGCCGTGTTCTTCGCCAGGCCGCGATAGCGCACCTTGACGTAGCCAAACTGGCGCTTGATCACCCGGAACGGATGCTCCACCTTCGCCCTCAGGCTGGCCTTGGCGTGCTCCCAGCGCTGTGCCCACTTCAATTCGCGCTTGCTCTTGATCTGCTTCAGCTTCGAGGGCTTCTCCGCGATCAGATAGCGCAGCTTGCGCTTGCTCGCCATCTCCTCGCGCTTGGCCAGCCCGGTGTAGCCGCTGTCGCCGCATACCGTGTCTTCCTTGCCGTGCAGCAGCTTGTGCGCCTGGGTGATATCTGCGGCGTTGGCCGCCGTGCATTCCAAGTGGTGCACCAGCCCGGACTCATCGTCCACGCCGATGTGCGCTTTCATCCCGAAGTAGTACTGATTGCCCTTCTTGGTCTGGTGCATTTCCGGGTCGCGCTCGCCGTTCTTGTTCTTGGTCGAGCTGGGCGCGGCAATGATCGTGGCGTCCACGATGGTGCCGCCGCGCAGGCTCTGGCCCTTGCGCGATAGGTGCGCGTTGACCCGGTTGAACAGCGTGCGCGCCAGATCGTGCGTCTCCAGCAACCGGCGGAAGTTGAGGATCGTGGTCTCGTCCGGCACCTCATCCAACCCGCCGATCCTGGCGAAACGGCGCATCGACGCCGTGTCGTACAAGGCTTCTTCCGCGCCCGGGTCGCTCAGTGCGTACCACTGCTGCAGAAAGTGGATGCGCAGCATTGTCTCCAGCGGGTACGGCTGACGGCCCGGATGGCCCGACTTCGGATAGTGCGGCGCGATCAGCGCCAGCAGGTCTTTCCACGGCACCACCTGATCCATCTCGGCCAGCAACCTTTCGCGCCGCGTCTGCTTGCGCTTGCCGTTGTACTCCGCGTCGCCGAAAGACAATTGCATCGTCGTTGTCCTGTTGGGCTTTGTACGATTGTCGCAGGATCAGAGGGAGTTGTTCAGACCATCCTTAACAAAAACGACCGCTACATCACTCGCAGCATGTGAAGAGCTCCAGGCGGGGTGCCGGCTGCCCACCTGCAGCGAGCGCATTCGCCAACGATGGGAAGACTTCGCGTCGTGCAGGCCGCTTCGCAGGTGGATCGACCAAATTGGCGGGATGGCACCCGTCAACTTCAATCCGGGCTCATCCGGCACAAACTGGTCTCTCCCTCGAGAGGATCAGCCATTCAGGCAGGCCGGGGAGCAGGTTGCGGCCAGCACGCGCACCCTCGGCAGTGAGCCGCCGCTTCGACGGCCGCCGCCCAAACGGCGACGGGTAGAGCAGGATGAATCTGGGACGGCGCCGCAGTGCAGGGCGCCCTTGCCCGTGAATGCGCAAACCGGAGCAAGTGGCGGCGCATGGGACGGGCGCGCCCAGCAACCGCCGGCGACCCACTCGTACCGGCGCAATATTCCCACCGACGGGCGCGGTACCGCGCCCGAGCGGCGCCCGGACAGAATGCCCGCTTACGCCAGCGCCTCGTCGTCGCATCGACGGCCACAGCGGCCAAGGCATGGCTTGGAGCTGACGACGGAGGCGCTTGGCCTGATCGAACAACAACTTGACCCGGCGGCAAAAAAACGACTGCAGGAAGAGCGAGAGCTGTATCGGCGACAGTTGAGTGCGCCCAGCCGGATAGCTCAGACACACAATGCTCGCCTGTGCATCTCCATGGCACAGGACAACCAGCTGGCGCGGCGCATCGACTGCAAGCTGGCCCTGCCTTTCCTGGATGGAGGCGCCAACGCGCAAGCCAATGCGCAGTGGCTCGACAACTATCTCCAGATGATTGCCAGTGCAAGACGGGCCGCAGGCGTAAATCAATACGATCTCGATCATTGCACTGACCTCGCGGCGCAGTATCTCTACAAGACCGACTGGTTCGACGGTGCCTCGCTGAGACAGCTGGCCTATGTGGGCAACAAGCTGAGCAAGCACCCCAACCAGCCCGCGTGCATGCAGGCGATCGCCTGGATCGCCGGACAGGTGGAGCAGGCCGATGATCCGTTGGGGCTGGATGGCCACTTGCCAGCCCTACTCCTGAACGCCTTTGCCAAGAACACCG
Source organism: Xanthomonas theicola (assembly GCF_014236795.1). Classification (NCBI taxonomy): domain Bacteria; kingdom Pseudomonadati; phylum Pseudomonadota; class Gammaproteobacteria; order Lysobacterales; family Lysobacteraceae; genus Xanthomonas; species Xanthomonas theicola. Next base: position 2,474,315 of record NZ_CP049017.1, read on the forward strand.
ACAGCGGCAGGTGCGAACGCGCGGTGGCTCGCCTGGCACGTCACCTGCAAGACAGCCAGGCCCGGCATTCTCTGAACGCGCAGGGCATCAACCTAGCGCTCAATGCCTTCAGCAAGTGGTTCGATAACCCGGACTGCCAGTCCATGGCGCACTCGCTCGCCGCGCTGCTCGCCAGCAACAGCCGCTTGCGTCATACGATGCATGGGCAGGACATCGCGAACACGCTCAACGCTTTGTGCAAATGGCCCGACACGCCGATCTGCAAGACGGCCGCCAGCGCGCTGGCCTTGCGGCTGGCCAACGATCCCGGTTTGCGCCGCGCCCTCAACCCGCAACACGTGGCCAACACGTTGAACGCCCTGAGCAAATGGCCCGACACGCCGATCTGCAAGACGGCCGCCAGCGCGCTGGCCTCGCGGCTGGCCGACGATCCCCGTTTGTGCCACGCCCTCGACCCGCTAGGGGTGGCCAACGTGTTGAACGCCCTGAGCAAATGGCCCGACACGCCGGTCTGCGAGGCGGCCGCCAGCGCGCTGGCCTCGCGGCTGGCCGACGATCGCGATTTGCGCCACGCCCTCAACCCGCAACACGTGGCCAACACGTTGAACGCCCTGAGCAAATGGCCCGACACGCCGGTCTGCAAGACGGCCGCCAGCGCGCTGGCCTCGCGGCTGGCCGACGATCGCGGTTTGCGCCACACCCTCGACCCGCAAGGGGTGGCCAATGCGCTGAACGCCCTGAGCAAATGGACCGACACGCCGGTCTGCGAGGCGGCCGCCAGCGCGCTGGCCTCGCGGCTGACCGACGATCGCGGTTTGCGTCACGCCCTCAACCCGCAACACGTGGCCAACACGTTGAACGCCCTGAGCAAATGGACCGACATGCCGGTCTGCGAGGCGGCCGCCAGCGCGCTGGCCTCGCGACTGGCCGACGATCCCGGTTTGCGTCACGCCCTCAAACCGCAAGAAATGGGCAACGTGTTGAACGCCCTGAGCAAATGGCCCGACACGCCGATCTGCAAGGCGGCCGCCAACGCGCTGGCCTTGCGGCTCGCCGACGATCCCCGTTTGTGCCACGCCCTCGACCCGCTAAGCGTGGCCAACACATTGAACGCCCTGAGCAAATGGCCCGACACGCCGGTCTGCGAGGCGGCCGCCCGCGTGCTGGCCTCGCGGCTGGCCGACGATCCCGGTTTGCGCAACACCCTCGACCCGCAAGGCGTGGCCAACGCGTTGAACGCCCTGAGCAAATGGCCCGACACGCCGATCTGCGAGGCGGCCGCCCGCGCGCTGGCCTCGCGGCTGGCCGACGATCCCGGTTTGCGTCACGCCCTCAAACCGCAAGAAGTGGGCAACGTGTTGAACGCCCTGAGCAAATGGCCCGACACGCCAATCTGCAAGGCGGCCGCCAACGCGCTGGCCTCGCGGCTGGCCAACGATCGCGGTTTATGCCATGCCCTCAACGCGCAAGAAGTGGCCAACGCGTTGAACGCCCTGAGCAAATGGCCCGACACGCCGGTCTGCGAGGCGGCCGCCAGCGCGCTGGCCTCGCGGCTGGCCGACGATCCCGGTTTGTGCCACGCCCTCGAACCGCAACACGTGGCCAACGCGTTGAACGCCCTGAGCAAATGGCCCGACACGCCGGTCTGCGAGGCGGCCGCCCGCGCGCTGGCCTCGCGGCTGGCCGACGATCCCGGTTTGCGCCACGCCCTCGACCCGCAACACGTGGCCAACGCGTTGAACGCCCTGAGCAAATGGCCCGACACGCCGATCTGCAAGACGGCCGCCAGCGCGCTGGCCTCGCGGCTGGCCGACGATCCCGGTTTGCGCCACGCCCTCGACCCGCAACACGTGGCCAACACGTTGAACGCCCTGAGCAAATGGCCTGACACGCCGATCTGCAAGACGGCCGCCCGCGGGCTGGCTTCGCGGCTGACCGACGATGGCGATTTGCGCCACGCCCTCCACCCGCAACACGTGGCCAACGCGTTGAACGCCCTGAGCAAATGGCCCGACACGCCGCTCTGCAAGGCGGCCGCCAGCGTGCTGGCCTCGAGGCTGGCCGACGATCCCGGTTTGTGCCACGCCCTCGATCCGCAACACGTGGCCAACACATTGAACGCCCTGAGCAAATGGCCCGACACGCCGATCTGCGAGGCGGCCGCCAGCACGCTGGCCTCGCGGCTGGCCGACGATCCCGGTTTGCGCCACGCCCTCCACCCGCAAGGCGTGGCCAACGCGTTGAACGCCCTGAGCAAATGGCCCGACACGCCGGTCTGCGAGGCGGCCGCCCGCGCGCTGGCCTCGCGGCTGGCCGACGATCCCGGTTTGTGCCATGCCCTCGACCCGCAAGGCGTGGCCAACGCGTTGAACGCCCTGAGCAAATGGCCCGACATGCCGATCTGCGAGGCGGCCGCCAGCACGCTGGCCTCGCGGCTGGCCGACGATCCCGGTTTGCGCCACGCCCTCAACCCGCAAGGCGTGGTCAACGCGTTGAACGCCCTGAGCAAATGGCCCGACACGCCGATCTGCAAGGCGGCCGCCAGCACGCTGGCCTCGCGGCTGGCCGACGATCCCGATTTGCGCCAGGCCCTCGACCCGCAACACGTGGCCAACGCGTTGAACGCCCTGAGCAAATGGCCCGACACGCCGCTCTGCAAGGCGGCCGCCCGCGCGCTGGCCTCGCGGCTGGCCGACGATCGCGACTTGTGCCACGCCCTCAACCCGCAAGGCGTGGCCAACGCGTTGAACGCCCTGAGCAAATGGCCCGACACGCCGCTCTGCGAGGCGGCCGCCCGCGCGCTGGCCTCGCGGCTGGCCGACGATCGCGATTTGCGCCACGCCCTCAAACCGCAAGGCGTGGCCAACGTGTTGAACGCCCTGAGCAAATGGCCCGACACGCCGGTCTGCGAGGCGGCCGCCAGCGCGCTGGCCTCGCAGTTGGCCGACGATCGCGGTTTGCGCCACGCCCTCGACCCGCAAGGCGTGGTCAACGCATTGAACGCCCTGAGCAAATGGCCCGGACGCGCGAGCTGCGAGAAGGCCATGGACGCCTTGGCCGGGCGGCTGGCGGCGGACCACGATTTGCGACAAGCACTGAGAGCGCCACACGTGGCCTTGTCGCTCAATGCGCTGAGCAAATTGCTCGGAGGGGCGGCCTGTCGACAGGCATCGTTGCGGCTCGCCGAGCGCCCAGGCACGGCCGAGTTGCCATGGCAGCAGTTCGAGATGCGCGGGCTCGCCCTGGTGGGCAACGCGATATCGCGCCTGCTGCGCGTGGACGAGGACGAGTTCCAGACCTTGGGTGGCGCCAAATTGCAGGCGTTGGCCGGGCACCTGGAGCTGCATCGCGAGCGCTTCGAGTCCGCCTCGGTCGCGGAAATCGCGCTGCTCTTCAAGGCCCTTTCATCGGCGCAGCTTCATCGCCAGATGCGCCCCCTGGCGCGACCGGCGCTCGAGCGGGTCGCGGCGCTCGTGCGCGAGGATGGATTACGCGAGACGAACCTGGAGGGGCTGGGCAACCTGTGCATGGGCCTGCTGCCGGTGATCCGCAGTCCTGAGCTGACGCCTCGCCATCGGGGTCACGCCCTGCGCGTGTTCAACACGTTGCAGCCGATCGTAGAGCGCAAGATCGACTTGTACCTCACCGTCGGTGGCTCACGTGCATCGGCCGAGACCGAACAGCACGCCACGCGATGCCCGGCGTTGACGTTCTTCCAGGTGCTCAAGGCCTACGCGATGGTGAGCCGGCAATGGAAGCCGCGCCACGTCGAAGGCGCGCGCCAGGAACTGCGCCAGCGCCGCGAGCAACTGGCGCAATGGGTCGACCAGACGCTGGAGCGCACGCGCGAGGCCATCGAGGCGGACCTCGGCGAGATGAGCTGGAATCTGATCGCGCAGATCGAGGCGGGCGACCAGGTGTTCGACGCCCTGGACCGGCGCATGGCGAAGGAGGCGCCGAGGATCACGCAGGCCCATCCACCGAGCCGCTTCGACCTGGGCGCCGGGCACATGAGCATGCGTTCGGCACCCGGCCAGCCCGTCGCGCCGGCACCGGGCACCGGCAGCACGACCCACGTCGTGGTCGATCTGCATGGCAAGGAAGTGTCGACCAACGCGGCCGAGACGAACAAGCCTTACTCGCTGTTTGCGCGGCTGACGGGCCTGCCGCTGGTGGAGGTTCAGCTGCCGGGATCGATTTCAACGTTCATGCTCGCGCGCACGCTCACCTACCAAGGCCAGCCCTGGCGCTTCGACACGTTCGGCGGCAGCCGCGCCGCGCGCGGCAACACGAGCCGCCCGGCCCATCTGCTGGCCGGCGCCTCTGCATCGCCGTCGCTGCTGCCGGCGATCCGCTATGCCGACACCGCGCCGGGCAGCAGCCTGATGGAGCTCCTCGCCAAGCTCGCCCCGCAGCGCGAGGACTGGTCGCGCATGCAGCGCGCGCTGCTGGAGATGGTGCCGAGCGACCACGTGGTCGAGGGCACGCTGCGCCTGGGCTTTTTCGACGACGTCAACGGCCCTGCGCACCCGTTCAAGCCCGTCGCAGCGGACGGGCGCCCCCTGGCGCTGTGCCCCAACGATGGCTGCGGCTTTCTGAAGCGGGAGGTGGCCCTGCGCATCCCGGCCTTCCGTGAGCACTTCTGCGCCTGGGAAGCGGCGCAGGCCGGCCAGGCCAGCCAGGAGCAGCGCGAGCTTCTGGCCAAGGACAAGGGCCCCACGCGGCTGGCACCGCAGGCGCTGCAGCACTTCCCGCGCGAGGCGGCGGCGCTGCAGGAGGCGCACGAGGCGATGCAGCGCCGGCTGCAGGCGCTGCCGCCCGAGCCGAGCCAACTGGCGCTGTACGAGCTGGCCACCAGCGGCGGCTACGAGGGCCAGAGAGTCCGGGCGGTGCCCTCGGCCGACGACAAGGTGCACCTGCCGCGCGAGCGCAGCCAGGCCTTCGACGCCGCCGGCGGCGCCTTGCTGATCGGCAAGCCGCCCTACGACAAGGAAAACCTGCTGCCGGTGGCGCAGGAGCGCGTGGCGACCGTGGCGCAGGGCGACGCCACCGCCGAGTTCCTCTCGCACTGCTTCGGCCTTCAGTACAGCTACACCGGCTTCGACGACCGATCGGGCGAGGCTACCGAGATGCTGCACAGCAAGGGCATGCTCATCGTGGTGCCGCCGGAGAACTGGCCGGCGCAGTTCGCGGACATGGACCTGGCGTGCTCCAAGGAGGATCTCAAGACGTTGTCGCGCTGGACGGCCGGGCGCGACCGCGGTGCCGTGCCGCCGGACATGCTCAGCACCGGCAGCCTGCGGCTCAAGGACATCGTGGAGCCCGGGCGTCTGGGGGCACTGCCGATCCCGGAGCTGCGCAAGCGCAACATGGACACCGACGGCGACGACGCGTTCGTGTATGCGGGCTACCCCAGGCTGGCCGCGCTGATCGCGCGCGAGATGGCCGATCGCGAGGTGCGGCGCGGCCAGCCACGCTCCTTCAAGCCGCCGAAGACGGCCACGCCGGCCATCGACCCGGACAGCGGCCACTACCAGGCCGGGCGGCTGTCGGAGATCATGTCGCTGCAGCGTGGCGGCCAAGTCATGGGCGCGGCCAGCACCCTGGCGGCGCGCTTCATGGCGCAGCCCGACCCATTGCGCGAGGCGATGGCGCGCAACATGATGTTCGGTACTTACGACGGCATCGAGCGCGACCTGCGCAACGAATTGCGCCAGATGCTCGAAGGCCAGCTCAGGGATCCCCAGGTGTTGGCGGGACTGCGCGCCCAGGCGCACGAAGCGATCGGACGCGCGCACATGCCCGAGGCGCGTGAAGCCGCTGAACTGTTGCACGCGCAGTTGCTTGGGCTCGAGTCGGCGACGGCTGGCTCAGCCGATGCGCCGCACTTGCCCGACACGCTGGCCGAGGCGTTTCCAACGCTCGCCCAGGCCTACGTGGCCGCGCCTGATGCTGAAGCACGTCTGCACGCCATCCTCGACAACTACCCGGTGTGCCGGTTGTCGCACACGCAGTACCCGCAGGGGCAACCAGGGCTCATCCCCGGCGAGCCGGAGTTGAGCATGCGCAACCTCTTCACCATCGCGATCAAGGTGGGGACCGATGCGCTGAAATCCGACACCGGCACGGCGCTGTTCGCCCAGATCGTGGAGTCCTGCGAACGATCCGAGCGGGCGTTCGCCGAGCGGGTGCTCAGCGTGCCGTACGGCAAGGCGACCGCCCGGGCCATGCACGATGGCCGCTTCGACGCCGAGCAGACCAAGGTGCTCCTGCAGAACATGCCGACGATGGCGGCGGGCGTCATGCAAGACGCGCTGCACGCGCTGCAGCAGGCGGGCCTGATCGACCCGCCGCCGTCGCCGGCCGAGCGCCTGCGCGCCGTGCGGCCCGAGGACATCGCGCGTACGGCCCAGGCCCTGCTGACACGCGCCCGCGAGATGGAGCCGGCGGTCACCGACATGCTGGCGCGCGCCGCCCAGCCCCACCGTGGGCGACTGGAGGGAACGCACCATCAACTGAAGTCGCGCGGTTCGCTGGTGGAAAAGCTCAAGCAACAGATGGCTTTGAAACACAAGACCCTGGAAGAAGCGGCGGCCAGCGTGAACGACATGCTGCGCTACAGCGTGGTACTGGACCGGCAGGACTTCACCGACGGCCTGCGCGGCGTGCTGGCCTCGCTGGACGATCAGAACCATGTGCGGGTCAAGCTGACCAACCTGTTCGCAAAGCACCGGCAGGCATTCAAGGCCGTCAATGTCACGCTGCGCAGCCCCGAAGGCGCGCTCTGGGAGATCCAGTTCCACACGCCGGACACCTTCAAGTTGAAGGAGGAATTCCACGACCTGTACAAGCGCAAATTTGCGCTGCAGCTTCAGGGCGCCTCACAGGCCGATCAGCGCGACCTGCAGGCGCCTGCGCAGGCGGCCTTCAGCCGCGTGGAGGCGCCGCCAGGCTGCGAGGAGATCGACGATTGGGAAGCGCCCTGACTTTGACGCGGCGCACGCGGCAGTACGCGGGGTTTGAGACGCAGTGGAACAGAAAACCGGTATAAGAACCTGTTCACGATCTTTCCCGGGTAGTGCAAACTCTGCGGATGCGCACAAAGACGTATCCGAGTGCCATGAGCCGGGAGCGGTTCGAGCAGATCCGCCCCATTCTGGAGCAGGCGCGCAAGCGTACCAAGCCACGGACCGTGGATCTGTAGGACGTGTGGTGCGCGGTGCTGTACCTGCTGCGCACCGGCTGTCAGTGGCGAGCGCTGCCCAGCGACTTCCCGAAGTGGCGCACCGTGCACTGCTACTTTGCCAAGTGGAACGAAACAGACGATGAAGGAGTCAGCCTGCTGGAGCGGGCGCTCAAAAAATCAGGGTGGCGCGGCCCGCCAGAGACAGGGGCGCAACGCTTGCAGCACGTTCTTGATCGTGGACGCACAGAGCGTGAAGAACACGGACACGGCCGGCCAGAAGGGTTATGACGCGGGCAAGAAGGTCTTGGGGATCAAGCGTCACATCGCCGTCGATACCCAAGGCCTGCCGCATGCGGTCGCGGTGACGACGGCGGAAGTGACCGACCGCAAAGGCGCGCTCCAATCCCTGGATCGTTGCAAGCCGAACCTGGGACACGTGCAAAGCCTGTTGTGCGATAGCGGCTATACCGGAGAACCATTCGCCGAAGGCGTACGAGAGATCCTGGGCAAGCAAGTCACGGTGCAGATCGCCGAACGCAGCGAACTGCACACCTTCAAGGTCATGCCCAAGCGCTGGAGCGTCGAACGCAGCTTTGCGTGGCTGGAAAAGAACCGAAGGCTATGGAAGAACTGCGAGCGTAAGCTCAACACCAGCTTGCAGTTCATCCACCTGGCATGCCTGACACTACTACTCAAAAGATCGTGAACAGGTTCTAAGAACCTATCCGCCAATAGGTGAACGATCGATCCGAGCCGCGGTTGGCGCGGTGCTGGATCGAGATCTCGATGACACGTGTTGAGTCGTGGGTCGTCGCCGATGGGTTCTGGCAACCGGTGGAGCCGCTGATGGTTGTGCGCTCGGCGGCGGACAATCTCTACATGCGCAAGCCTGGGGCTGGCCGACCACCCGAGCCAGCTCGCTGGTGTTGGAAGCCATCGTCTACGTGCTGCGCACGGGCTGCCAGTGGAAGGCGCTCCCCAAGGAGCGCTTCGGCAGCGCAAGCGCCATCCACAAGCGGTTCCTCGACTGGGAGGCGGCAGGCTTCTTCGAAGTTCTGTGGAAAGCTGGTCTGGCCGAGTACGCCCAGATGCAGGGCATCGCCTGACGCTGGCAGAATGCGTTGTGCACTGTGCTGGGTCATGCCGACCGCGAGGGGGGATTGCGCGGCGATTGCAGCGGACGGATGCTGCCCTTGGCGCGCAAGAGCGTGGAGCCGCTGGCCGCCCGTCTGGACCCGCTGCGGGTGCACGCCCGGCTTCAGACATTGCATCACTGCGCGGCCAAGTCCGACTGGTCCGACGATGCGGTGTTGGCACGGGTCCGCCGCTACGTCTCCTCGCCAATGGACTGGAAAGGGGCGGTGTACTGGATCGTGGATGACGCCGAGTTTGGCAAGAAGCGCCGGCATTCGGTGGGCGTGGCTGGCCGATAGTGGGGTGAGCTCGGCAAGCAGGACACTTGCCAGGTCGCGGTGAGCGTGTCGCTTGCCACGCCGACGGCGAGCGTCCCCATCGCCTTTGGCCTGTCCCTGCCTGAAGCAGGGGCCGCCGATACGGCGCGAAGGAAAAAGGCGGGGATTGCCGAGAGCGTGGCATGTGCCACCCAACCGGAGAGGGCGCTGGCGCAGATGAAGGCGGCCGCTGGCGTTGTGCGCGGCGCGGTGCTGGCGGATGCGGCCGATGGCAGCAACACGGCCTGGCGCCAGGTGCTTGCGCAGTTGGGACTGGACTACGCCGTCGGCATCGTCTCACGCGTGAAGGTCTGGCCGCCGGAGATGAAGCCCAAGCCACCAGTCCGTGGACAGGGAAAGGTCGGGCGCCGGTGCGTCATCTGCGCCCTGCCCATCGCCCGCCGCTGTCGGTAGAAGCCTTGGCGCTGCCGTTGCCCTCACGCGTGTTCAAGACGGTGACGTGGCGGGAAGGCAGCAACACGCCGCTGTCAGGACGATTGGCCGCCGTGCGGGTGCACACTGGGCAGGGCGATCGCGTGCGCCAGGAAGAAGGGTTGTTGATCGAATGGCCCAAAGGAGAAGTCAAGCCGACCCGAGACGTCCTGTCCAATCTGCCGGCAGGCACGCCGCGCAAGGCATTGGCGAATACGGTCAAGACCCGCTGGCCGATCGAACGCGATGATCAGGATTTGAAGCAGGAGTTCGGCTTGGATCACGACGAAGGCCGCGGTTGGCGCGGCTTCCACCATCACACGGCCCTGTGCATTGCCGCTCATGGATTCCTGGTTGCCGAACGCTTGCGCGGAGTGCATCAAGGATCGCTCCCTGACTTTGTGGCGGACCCGAGAGGGCGCCTACAGCTGCTCGGCCGGCCCGGCGATCGGCGGCAGCGGCCGCGAATTGCCCTTGTCGTTGCCGCCGTCCTTGCCGGACTTGTTCCACCCCGCCGGCGGCGGCGGATCGCGACCTTCCATGATCGCGTCGATCTGCGGCACGTCGATGGTCTCGTACTCCAGCAGCAGCTTGGCCATCACGTGCAGCTTGTCCAGGTTCTCGGTCAGGATCTGGGTGGTCTTCGCATAGGCCTTGTCGAGGATCGAACGCACCACTTCGTCGATGCGGCGCGCGGTATCGTCGGACACGCTCTTGTGCTGGGTGACCGACCGGCCCAGAAATACCTCGTCGTCTTCCTCGCCGTAGGCGATCGGCCCCAGCTCGTCGGACAGGCCCCATTTGGTGACCATGTTGCGCGCCATCTTGGTCGCGCGCTCGATGTCGTTGGACGCGCCGGTGGTGACCTTGTCGGTGCCGAAGATCAGCTCTTCGGCGACGCGGCCGCCGTACAGCGAACACAGCTGCGACTGGATCGCGACCCGGTTGATCGAGTACTTGTCGCCTTCCGGCAGGTACATGGTCACGCCCAGCGCACGCCCGCGCGGGATGATGGTGACCTTGTAGACCGGATCGTGCTCCGGCACCAGGCGGCCGACGATGGCATGGCCGGCTTCGTGGTAGGCGGTCAGCGTCTTCTCTTCCTCGCTCATCGCCATCGAGCGGCGCTCGGACCCCATCAGGATCTTGTCGCGGGCGCGGTCGAAGTGGTCCATGCGGACCTCCTTGACCGTCTCGCGCGCGGCGAACAGCGCCGCCTCGTTGCACAAGTTGGCCAGATCGGCGCCGGAGAAGCCGGGGGTGCCGCGCGCGATCACCAGCGGCTCGACGTCGTCGGCCAGCGGCAGCTTGCGCATGTGCACCTTCAGGATCTGCTCGCGGCCGCGTACGTCCGGCAGGCCGACCACCACCTGGCGGTCGAAGCGGCCCGGGCGCAGCAGCGCCGGGTCGAGCACGTCCGGGCGGTTGGTCGCGGCGATCACGATGACGCCTTCGCCGCCTTCGAACCCGTCCATCTCCACCAGCAACTGGTTCAGGGTCTGCTCGCGCTCGTCGTGGCCGCCGCCCAGGCCGGCGCCGCGGTGACGGCCGACCGCATCGATCTCGTCGATGAAGATGATGCACGGGGCGTGCTTCTTGGCCTGCTCGAACATGTCGCGCACACGGCTGGCGCCGACGCCGACGAACATCTCGACGAAATCGGAACCGGAAATGCTGAAGAACGGCACCTTGGCCTCGCCGGCGATGGCCTTGGCCAGCAGCGTCTTGCCGGTACCGGGCGGGCCGACCATCAGCACGCCGCGCGGGATCTTGCCGCCGAGCTTGGTGAATTTGGTCGGGTCGCGCAGGAAGTCGACCAGTTCGCCGACCTCTTCCTTGGCCTCGTCGCAACCGGCGACGTCGGCGAAGGTGATCTTGATCTGGTCCTCGCCCTGCAGCTTGGCCCGCGACTTGCCGAACGACATCGCGCCCTTGGCGCCGCCGCCGCCGCCCTGCATCTGGCGCATGATGAACAGCCAGAAGCCGATGATGAGGATGACCGGCAGGAAATTCAGCACCAGCGACCAGAAGCTCGGACCGTTGGCCGGCTTCTGCCGGGTCATCTCCACGTTCTTGCTGTACAGCACGTCGACCAGCTTGTCGTCGCGGGGCCCGTAGACCGTGCTCTCGCTGCCGTCGTTGCGCTTGAAGCGGATCGCGGTGACCGACAGCCCGGTGTCGTCGGTGAAGTCCACCGACTTCACCCGCCCGGCGTCCACTTCCTTCAGGAACTGGGTGTAGGTGACGGTGGTGTTGCCGGCGCCGCCGGCCAGCCGTGGCGAGAAGCTCTGGAACACCACCATCAGCACGACGGCGACGACTACCCACAGCAACAGATTCTTGGTCAAGTCGTTCATCCTCATTGGCTCCGGTGTCCCTTCACTCTTTTCTCGATGCGTTATGCGACGGGTTCAGCTTAACTTGATCTGGGCGCGCTTGCCCTGTCCGAGGGTATAGACCTCCGACGAGCGCTTGCGCGACGCGGCCGGCTTGCGGATGGACACCTTTTCATAGCGGCGGCGCATCTGGCGGATGTAATCGTCCGACCCGACGCCTTGGAACAGTTTGATCAGGAACGCCCCGCCCGGTTTCAGGTGGATATCGGCAAAGGCCATCGCCAATTCGGCCAGATGCATCATGCGCGGCTGGTCCACCGCATCCATGCCGCTTTTATTGGGGGCCATATCCGACAGCACAAGGTCTACCCGGATGCCGCCCAGCATCGCCTCCAACCGCGATAGCACCGCGTCTTCCCTGAAATCGCCGTGAAGGAACTCCACACCGGCCAGCGGCGGCATCTCCAGGATGTCCAGCGCCAGCACCCGGCCGCGCTCGCCCATCGACTTGCGAACCTGCTGCGACCAGCCACCAGGCGCGGCGCCGAGGTCGACCACCAGCATGTCCGGCTTCAGCAGCCTGTCGCGCTGCAGCAGTTCCTCCAGTTTGTAGGCGGCGCGCGAGCGCATGCCTTCGGCCTGGGCCTTCTTCACGAAGGGATCGGCGAAATGCTCGCGGAGCCAGCGTTGGCTGCTTTTGCTGCGGGTGGACATGGGGTCGCGGCCGGAGTGGGCGGCCATGATACCCTGATCGCCCTTGGCAAACCCCGCTCCCTTCTGCATGTCGATCAGCCTGACCCCGTCCCAGAACCGCTTCCTGCGCGGCCTGGCGCACGACCTCAAACCCCTGTTGCAGATCGGCGGCAAGGGCATCACCGCGGCGTTCGTGGCCGAACTGGACGAGGTGCTGGAGCGCCACGAACTGGTCAAGGTGAAGGTCGGCGGCGACGACCGCCAGGCCCGCGACGCGACCGTCGCCAGTGTGGTCACGCAATCGCACAGCGTGCTGGTACAGCGGATCGGCCATACCGCGATCCTGTACCGCCCGGCCAGGGAAGACCGCCAGATCGTGCTGCCACGCGGCTGATCGTCCCACGCTGACGCCATGCAGCTGACCCAGGACCTGCCCGATTACGCCTATGCTCTGCGCATGGCCGACGGCCGCCAGGCGAAGGTGAACGACCGCCTGCTGACCCGCAGCTTCATCCTGATGCCGGACACCCTGGTCGAGCACTGGGATGCATCGGCCGCGGCCGACCTGCAGCCGCAGCAGTTGCAGCCGTTGCTGGAATTGAATCCGGCGTTGGTGATCCTGGGCACCGGCGAGCGCCAGGTGTTCCCGTCCGCGGCCGCCCTCGCCGCCTGCCTCACCCGCGGCATCGGCATCGAGGTCATGAACAACGCCGCCGCCGCGCGCACCTACAACGTGCTGGCCGCCGAGGGCCGGCGCGTGGCGGTGGGTTTCCTGCTCGAAGGCTGAGCAGCGCCGCAGCCGCATTTTGCGGCGGTGGGCCGGTCACTTCTTCGGCAGATACGACAGCGGGTCCACCGGTTTGCCGTTGTAGCGGGCGACGCGGCGCTGCTTGCGGTCCACCGGACCGCGCGCCGCCGAGCGCCCGGCGCGCTGCGCCGGGCCGGGGATCCGCCCGAATACCAACATGCCGGTCACTTCTTCGGCAGGTACAGCAGCGGGTCCACCGGTTTGCCGTTGTAGCGGGCGACGCGGCGCTGCTTGCGGTCCACCGGACCGCGCGCCGCCGAGCGCCCGGCGCGCTGCGCCGGGCCGGGGATCCGCCCGAATACCAACATGCCGGTCACTTCTTCGGCAGGTACAGCAGCGGGTCCACCGGTTTGCCGTTGTAGCGGATCTCGAAGTGCAGCATGTCGCGCGCGGCGCCGCTGCGGCCCATCTCGGCGATCTGCTCGCCGGCCTTGAGGTTCTGGCCTTCGTTGACCAAACGCTTGCGATTATGGCCATAGGCCGACAGCCACTGCTCGTTGTGCTTGACGATGATCAGCTCGCCATAGCCGACCAGGCCGGCGCCCGAGTACACCACCACTCCATCGGCGGCCGCACGCACCGCCTGGCCGTTGCTGCCGGCGATGTCCACGCCCTGCTTGGTCGCCTCGCCGCCGACGAAGCGGCCGACCACCACACCTTCGGCCGGCCAGCGCCAGCTGAAACCACTGCTCACCGGGGTCGGCGCAGCGGCCGGCGGCCGCGCGGCCGCTGCGGGCGGTAGCGCCGCGCCGGGACCGGGACGGGCGGCGACCGTGCCGGCGCCCGGCGGATACAGCCTCAGCGACTGCCCAGGGTAGATCGTGTACGGCGGCGACAGCCGGTTCCAGGCGGCCAGGTCCTGCGCACTGATGTTGTTAGCACGGGCGATCGCGTACAGCGTGTCGCCGCGGCGCACGGTGGCGCTGACCCCGGGCTTGGGTACCGACGCACGCGCCGCCACCGCGCTGGACGTGCCAGGCGCAGCGGACGTCCGCACCACGGTGGCGCTGCTGCATGCGCCCAACCCTATCGCCATCAGCAGCCACACGCTGCCAAGCAGGCCATTGCGCACCACCCGATCGACGCTCATCCGTACTTGGCTCTCCATATGACCCACACCACCAGCAGCACCAGGATCGCCATGGCGACCCAACCGAGCGGTTCGATCCAGCGACGCAGGGCGGCCTCGGCGCGCGGGCCGCCCAGGCGGATCGCGCCGGCCACCAGATACACGCGCTTGCCGCGGCCGACCAGCATGCTCGCCAGAAACGGCAGCAGCGGGATGCCGACGATGCCCGAGGCCCAGGTGAATATTTTCAGCGGAATCGGCGTGAAGCCGGCCAAGACCAGCAGCCAGAATGCCCGCCACGGCGACTCGGCGACCACTTCGCGCAGATGGCTCACCTGCGCGTCGATCTTCTGCACCCAGCCCAGCCACTCGATCAGCGGCTGCACCGCGGCGAAGGCGAAGTGGCCCAGCATGTAGCCGACCAGCGCGCCGGCCAGCGCGCCGGCCAGGCTCAGCGTGGCGAACCACAGCGCCCGCCGCGGCTGCGCCAGCGACATCGGCGCCAGCATCACTTCCGGCGGCACCGGGAACACGATCGCTTCGGCGAAGCTGAGCATGGTCAGCAACGCCGGGGCGCGGCGGTGCCGCGACCAGCCGATGGCGCGCTCGTACAACGGTCCAAAAATCTTCATCCCGCGCAGCTCCGGTAGTTCAATCCAGCATGCCCGACAGCAACGGGACGAAGGTCACCGGCGCCAGGATATCGTGTTCGATCCGGCCTTCGGCATCGCGGCGCAGGCGCACCAGCGACTGCGACGAGGGGCCGCCGATCGGCGCGACCAGGCAGCCGCCCGGCGCCAGCTGCTCCACCAGCGCATCGACCAGCGCCGGCGCCGCGGCAGTGACCACGATCGCATCGTAGGGGCCGTGCGCGGCCCAGCCGACGCGGCCGTCGTCGTGCTTGCTGCGCACATTCATGCCGAGCTGGCGCAAGCGCTTGCGCGCCTGCCGCAGCAACTCGCCGATGCGCTCGACGGTGTAGACCTCCAGCCCCAGCGCGGCCAGGATCGCGGCCTGGTAGCCGGACCCGGTGCCCACTTCCAGCACCTTCTTCGGCGCCGCCTCGCGCACGGTCTCGGTCATCCGCGCCACCACCCACGGCTGCGAGATGGTCTGGCCGTGGCCGATCGGCAGCGCGGTGTCCTCGTAGGCGCGCGAGGCCAGCGCCTCGTCGATGAACAGGTGCCGCGGCACGGTACGCACTGCGTTGAGCACGGCTTCGTCGCCGATGCCGGCGTCGCGCAGGCGCTCGACCAGGCGGTCGCGCACGCGCTGCGAGGTCATGCCGATGCCGATCGCTTCCGGTTGCAGGCGCAGCCGTGGTGTCATGCCGGGTCGTCCAGCGCGGCGCTGAGCCCACCGACCCAACTGGCGACCTTGTCCAGTGCCTGGTAGCGGGTCAGGTCGACCTGGATCGGGGTGATCGAGATGAAGCCGGTGCGCACCGCGTGGAAATCGGTCCCGGGACCGGCGTCCTGCTCCAAACCGGCCGGGCCGATCCAGTACACGGTGCCGCCGCGCGGGTCCGGCTGCGGCAGGCACGGTTCGGAGCGGTGGCGGTTGCCGAGTCGGGTGACCTCGAAGCCCTTGACCTCGCTCCACGGCAGGTCCGGCACATTGACGTTGAGGATGGTGTCGGCCGGCAGCGGATCGGCCTTCAGCCGCGCCACGATCTCCACCGCCGCACGCGCCGCGGTCTGGAAGTGCTTCGGTTCGTGATTGCGGGTGACCAGCGACACCGCCACCGCTGGCAGGCCCAGGAAGCGGCCTTCCATCGCCGCGGACACGGTACCGGAATAAATCACGTCGTCGCCGAGGTTGGCCGCGTTGTTGATGCCCGAGACCACGATGTCCGGCTCGTGCTCGAGCATGCCGGTGAGCGCCAGGTGCACGCAGTCGGTCGGCGTGCCGGCCACGCTGCAGGTGGACGGGTCGATGCGCTTGAGCCGGATCGGCAGGTCCAGGGTCAGCGAATTGCTCGCCCCGGAACGGTCGCGGTCGGGCGCGACCACGGTCACTTCATGGCCCGCGCCGCGCAGTTGCTCGGCCAGCATCCTGATGCCGGGGGCGTCGACGCCGTCGTCGTTAGAAACCAGAACGCGCATGGTGCTCCTCGGAAACCCCGGCATGATACCGGATGCTTTCTGTCAAGTCGCCGACAGCGCGCTTGCGCGACGGCATAGGCGGGTTAGGCTGTGCGCATGTCGCAGCCCGAAGACGAAGATCCCGCCGCCCTGTTCCGCGCGGCGATCGGTGCGGTCACGCCGATCGAGGCGACGCCGCCGGCCAACCCCAAGCCGCGGCCGAAGCCGCGCGCGCGCATGGCCGAGCGCGACGAGGCCGAGGCGCACGGCGAGTTCCAGCGCCTGCTGCGCGACGCCTCGCCGCTGGAGGCCGGCGACACCGCAAGCTACCGGCGCGACGCGCTGCCGCCACGCAGCTTCCAGCGCCTGAAGCGCGGCCAGTTCTCGGTGCAGGACGAGCTCGACCTGCATGGCGCCACCGCCGCCCAGGCCGAGACGCTGCTGCGCCAGTTCCTGCTCGAAGCGCACGCGCACGAGTACGGCTGCGTGCGCATCATCCACGGCAAGGGCCGGCAGTCCGATGGCGGCGCGCCGGTGCTGAAGAACCTGGTCGACCGCCTGCTGCGCCTGCGCAACGACGTGCTCGCCTTCCATTCGGCCCCGGCCGCGCAAGGCGGCACCGGGGCGATGCTGGTGCTGCTGGCGCGGCGCTGAGATCCACCGAGTCCCGGAATCCGGGCAGCGGCGGTCGCGCACCCGGCACGCGCGCTCGCTCTTCGCGGCTCGGCCGCTGTGGCAATCGGATGGAAGGGACCGGCAAAGCATCGCGAGCGTCGGTGACGTCGACGCGTGCGGTGCGCCTGCTGCAGGAGCGCGTGATCGAGCAGCTCGGGTCCAACCGGCTGATCCCGGTCGACTTCCGCGTGATCGCCGCGACCAAGGCCGACCTCGGCGAGCTCTCGGCCGACGGCCGCTTCCGCGCCGACCTGCACTTCCGCCTCAACGTCATCGCCCTGGACCTGCCGCCGCTGCGCACCCGGCGCGAGGGCATCGCGCTGCTGTTCGAGCATTTCGTCGGGCAGTCGGCGCTGCGCATGAACCGGCCACCGCCGATCGGCGAGGCCGCGGCGCGCGAGCTGCTCGGGCATGCCTGACCCGGCAACGTGCGCAAGCAGGCCGAGCGCTTCGCGCTGGGGCTCAAGACCGCACCGGGCCAGAACCCGCCGGACCGGCCGCTGCCGCTGAACCAGGCGGTGGAGGCCTACGAGCGCGGCCTCATCGGCGAGGAGCTGCGGCGCCGGCACGGCAACATCTCGCGCGCGGCCGAGGCCCTGCAGATCGCCAAGACCACCCTGTTCGACAAGATCCGCAAGTACGGCATCGAGGAGCGCGGCTGAGCGTGCGCCGCACGATCGAGCGCTGACGGAAGGCGGACACCGGCGAGGCGCAACGCGCAACGCCGGCGTCTGGCCCCGGGGCGCCGGCCCAGGCAACTCACGCGCCTGGCGACATCCACACCGTACGCCCGGCCGCCGGCCCCGTCCCTTTCAGTCTTCCGCGGCCGCCGGCGGCCGCGGCGCGTCGGCGATCTCGCCGATCTCCTGCAGCACCGCGGTGGCATAGCAGCCGGGCGGCAACGCGAACGCCAGTTGCAGCACATCCGCGTCCAGCCACTGGTAGGCCAGCGCCTGCGGCCGCAGCCGCAACGCGCGCCGCTCCTGCTTCAGGCCGGCCTGTTCCAGCCCGGCACGCAGCGCCAGCGATGCGGCGTCGGCCAGCGCGGCCCGTTCCAGGTCCGCGGCGGCGTCGCGGCTGCGCAACTCGCCGGCGCCCCACAGCGGGCCGCTGGGGTGGATGTCGAAGCGCGCCAGGCGCTCGGCCAGCGTCTGGCTCCACGGCTCCGGCCCGAACACGCTGCGCGAGCCGTCCAGCATCCAGACCTCTCCGTCCAGCGGCCGGTCCCAGTCGTCCTGCGCCACGCGCCGCGCCAGCACCCGGTTGAACAGCGCCGAGCGCGCGGCCGACAGCAGCAGCGAGCGCTGGTCCTTGCGCATGCGGCGGCCGCCGAACATCGCCAGCGCCGCGGCCACGTTGCCGCCGTCGCGGCCGAAGCGCTGTTCGCCGAACCAGTTGGGGAGGCCGCGCGCGGCGATCGCGTCCAGGCGCTGCTCGATCGCCGCGCGCGCGCCCTGCACCTGGCGCAGCACCAGCACGAAGCGGTTGCCGGCCAGCGTGCCGCGCTGCAGCTTGCGGCTGTGCCAGGTCGAGGCGACCACCTGCACGTCGGCGTCGTCCAGCAGCGCCAGATCCGGCGCTACCCGCCTGGGCAGGTGCACGCT
The DNA here is from genome assembly GCF_014236795.1 of Xanthomonas theicola. Lineage (NCBI taxonomy): Bacteria > Pseudomonadati > Pseudomonadota > Gammaproteobacteria > Lysobacterales > Lysobacteraceae > Xanthomonas > Xanthomonas theicola. The sequence goes on from NZ_CP049017.1 coordinate 2,492,653, forward strand.
GAACCACTGGGTGGTGAGCGCATGGCGGTCCTTCAACCCGGCGTAGCCGACCGCCATCTCCGGCAGGCCGGCCCACTGCGCCAGACGCTTGGCGACGAAGGCGGTGTTCTGGCCGCGCTTGCGCACGGTCAGCAGCAGGTGCTCGCCCTCTCCGCTGGGCTCAAAGCCCGGCAGTTCGTCGACCTGGAAGTCCTCCGGCGCGCTGCGCAGAGTCGCGCGAAGGACGGAAGGGCCGTGGGCCCGCGGCAAGGAAGCGACATCGGTCATGGTGGGGAACCTGTGCGGCCTGCGTCCGGAGCGGACGGCGGGCGCGGAAAGAGGGAACAGCGCGGACGCGGCGATAACCTTGGGGTAGACGGCCTGCGCGGACATCCCGCCCTGGGTCGGGTCCTCGACCGCCCTGTCTGGCCGGGGGCGGACGCGCGCAGCACCGGACACCCGCTGCCACGGCGGACGCCCGTGCAAAGGCTACGGCCGGTGCAGCAGCACCGCCGCCTGCGCGGCGATGCCCTCGCCGCGCCCGGTGAAACCGAGCTGCTCGCTGGTGGTGGCCTTGACGCTGACGCGTTCGATGCCGACCTGCAGCAGCGCGGCCAGGCGTTCGCGCATCGCCGGCGCATGCGGGCCGACCTTGGGTTGCTCGCAGACCACGGTGACGTCGGCGTTGCCCAACTGCCAGCCGCGCTCGCGCAGCAACTGCGCGCAATGGACCAGGAACTGCGCACTATCGGCGCCCTGCCAGCGCGGGTCCGACGGCGGGAAATGCTGGCCGATGTCGCCCAGCGCCAACGCGCCGAGCAGCGCGTCGCACAGCGCATGGATCACCACGTCGCCGTCGCTGTGCGCGAGCACGCCGCGCGCGTGCGGCACGCGCACGCCGCCGAGCATGACGTGGTCGCCATCGCCGAAGGCGTGCACGTCGTAGCCCTGGCCGATACGGAAGGGAGGAAAGTCAGGCATGGGCGTGGAAGGATCGCAAGAGGAAAAAGGGACGGCGCAGCGCGAGGACGCGGCGCCCGAGGGGGCGGCGCGGCCGCTTCATGGCTGCCGCGCGCGCAGGAACAGCGCGAACTCGAAACGCGCCAGGTCGGCCGGGGTGGTGACCTTGAAGTTGTCCTCGGCGCCTTCCACCAGCAGCGGCCGCAGGCCGAGCAGCTCCATGGCCATCGCGTCGTCGGTGACCTCGACGCCGGCGGCCGCGGCCTGCTCCAGCGCCCGGCTCAGTTGCAGGCGCCGGAACAGCTGCGGGGTCAGCGCGCGCCACAGGCGCTGGCGCGGCTCGGTGGCGTCGATGCCGCCATCGTCGCCGGCGCGCTTGAGCGTGTCGCGCACCGGCGCGGCCAGGATCGCGCCGACCGGATCGCCGCGCCCGGTTTCCAGCAACCGGTCCAGGTCGGCCAGCGCCAGGTTGGGCCGCGCCGCATCGTGCACCAGCACGAAATCGTCCGGCTTGACCGTCTCCGGCAATGCGTCCAGCGCGGCCAGCACCGAGCCGGCGCGGCTGGTCGCGCCGACGCAGGTCAGCACCGGCTTGCCGGCCAGTTCGGTCCAGCCCGGCCAATCGGCATCGTCGGCACCGAGCGCGACCATCGCCCCGGCCACCGCCGGATGCGCCAGCAAGGCCTCCAGCGCATGCGCGATCAACGCCCGCCCGCCCGCCTGCAGGTACTGCTTGGGTATGGCGCCGCCAAAGCGGGTGCCGCGGCCAGCGGCCGGCACCACCGCCCAGACCATGGCCATCAGGGTTGCTCGCTCGGTGGGGCCGGCGCCGGTGTCCCGTCGGCGGCCGGCGCGGCGGCCACCGGTGCGTCCTCGACGACGCGGTAGAACTTCTCGCCGGGCTTGATCATGCCCAGCTCGCTGCGCGCGCGTTCCTCGATCGCCGCCTCACCGTCCTTGAGGTCCTTGACCTCGGCGGCGAGCGCGGCGTTGCGCTGCTGCAGGCCGTCGTTGTCGCGCTTCTGGTGCGCGACCTGGCTCTCGAGCACCAGGACCTCCCCGGAATTGCCCGGACCGAACCAGAAGCGGTACTGCAGCCACGCCAGCAGTCCCGCCAGCACCAGCAGCAGCCAGCGCCAGTTGCGCACGGCTACCGCTTGAGCGAGACGAATGCGTCGCGCCCCGCGTAGCGCGCGCCGCCGCCCAGCGCTTCCTCGATCCGCAGCAACTGGTTGTACTTGGCCACGCGATCGCTGCGGCACAGCGAGCCAGTCTTGATCTGGGTGGCGGTGGTGGCCACGGCGATGTCGGCGATGGTGGTGTCCTCGGTCTCGCCGGAACGGTGCGAGACGATCGCCGCATAGCCGGCCTTGTCGGCCATGGCGATCGCTTCCAGGGTCTCGGTCAGGGTGCCGATCTGGTTGACCTTGATCAGGATCGCGTTGGCGGTGCCGGACTCGATGCCCTGCCTGAAGATCTTCGGGTTGGTCACGAACAGGTCGTCGCCGACCAGCTGCACCTTGCTGCCCAGGCGGTCGGTCAGCAGCTTCCAGCCGGCCCAGTCGTCCTCGGCCAGGCCGTCTTCGATGCTGACGATCGGATACTGCGCGGCCCAGTCGGCGAGGAAGTCGACGAACTGCTCGCTGGTCAGGCGCTTGCCCTCGCCCACCAGATGGTACTTGCCGTTGTCGTAGAACTCGCTGGAGGCCACGTCCAGTCCCAGCAGCACGTCTTCGCCGGCGGTATAGCCGGCCTTGCCGATCGCCTCGAGGATGCTGTCCAGCGCTTCCACGTTGCTGCGGAAGTCCGGCGCGAAGCCGCCTTCGTCGCCGACCGCGGTGGACAGGCCATGCCCCTTCAGCACCGCCTTGAGCGCGTGAAAGATCTCGGCGCCGGCGCGCAGCGCCTCGGAGAACGACGCGGCGCCGACCGGCAGCACCATGAATTCCTGGAAATCGACGTTGTTGTCGGCATGCGCGCCGCCGTTGATGATGTTCATCATCGGCACCGGCAGCGCCACGTTGGCTTGGTTGCCGACGGCCAGGGACTGCCACAGCGCCTGCTTGCGCGAGGCGGCCAGCGCATGCGCATTGGCCAGCGACACGCCCAGCAGCGCATTGGCGCCGAGCCGGCCCTTGTTCTCGGTGCCGTCCAGATCGATCAGGCGCCGGTCCAGGCCCGGCTGGTCGGCGGCGTCGAAGCCCTGCAGCGCCGTGGCGATCGTGGTATTGACGTTCTCCACCGCCTTGCGCACGCCCTTGCCCAGGTACCGGGTCTTGTCGCCATCGCGCAGCTCGACCGCTTCCTTGGTGCCGGTGGAGGCACCCGACGGCACCGCGGCGCGGCCGAGCGAGCCGTCGGCCAGCGCGACTTCCGCTTCGAGCGTGGGATTGCCGCGGGAATCGAGGATCTCGCGGGCGTGGATCTTGGCGATGGTGGTCATAGGTCCAGTCGGTTACCAGGATAAGAAAGGGGATACCTGAAGCCGTCGGATTATGGCCGCAGCGCTGCTGCTTGCCAAATGCACCGCGTGGCGCTACGCCACGCCCCGCGTCCGCCACCGCCGGCGCGGGCGAGCGCGGGCGAGCGCGTCCGGCGCAGCCGCGCGATCGCCCGCTCAGCCCAGCCCATGCTCAGGGAAACCGCTGCGCTTGGCGATCGTGTCCAGCGCCAACAGCGTTTCCAACAGCGCCTCCATCCTGTCCAGCGGCCAGGCGTTGGGGCCGTCGGAGAGCGCCTTGGACGGATCCGGATGGGTCTCGGCGAACACCCCGGCCACGCCCACCGCCACCGCCGCGCGCGCCAGCACCGGCACGAACTCGCGCTGGCCGCCGGAACTGCCGCCCTGCCCGCCCGGCAGTTGCACCGAGTGGGTGGCGTCGAACACCACCGGACAGCCGGTTTCGCGCATCACGCTCAGCGAGCGCATGTCGCTGACCAGGTTGTTGTAGCCGAAGCTGGCGCCGCGCTCGCAGACCATGATCTGCTCGTTGCCGGTGGACTTGGCCTTGTCGACCACCGGCTTCATGTCCCACGGCGACAGGAACTGGCCCTTCTTGATGTTGACCGGCTTGCCGGCGGCGCAGACGTTCTTGATGAAGTCGGTCTGCCGCACCAGGAACGCCGGGGTCTGCAGCACGTCGACCACCGCCGCCACTTCGTGCATCGGCGTGTACTCGTGCACGTCGGTGAGCACCGGCACGCCGATCTGCCGCTTCACCGCTTCCAGCACCTTCAGCCCCTGTTCCAGGCCGGGGCCGCGAAAGCTGGTGCCGGAGGTGCGGTTGGCCTTGTCGAAACTGGACTTGAAGATGAAATTGATCCCCAGCTTGCCGGCGATCTCCTTGAGCCTGCCGGCCACGTCCAGCTGCAACTGCATCGACTCGATCACGCATGGGCCGGCGATCAGGAACAGCGGCTGGTCCAGGCCGACGTCGAAGCCACACAGTTTCATAAGGTCACCTATCGTTTGGCCCCTCTCCGGGCGGAGAGGGTTGGGATGCGGATACGGGCCACGCCACGCTGGGATGAGCGCACGCCACTTCGCCCGTTCCCTCATCCGGCGCGCCGCCTTCTCCCTGGGGAGATCAATCAGGCACGCGCCTGTTTCAGCAGTTTGCCGCCGGCCTTGCGCTCGCGCGCGGCGCGCACGAAACCGATGAACAGTGGATGGCCGTCGCGCGGCGTGGACAGGAACTCCGGATGCGCCTGACAAGCCAGGAACCACGGATGGGTCGCGCGCGGCAACTCGACCATCTCCACCAGCGTGTCGTCCATCGACTTGGCGGAAATCACCAGGCCGGCGTCCTCGAGCTGGGTACGGTAGCGGTTGTTGAATTCGTAGCGATGGCGGTGGCGTTCCGCCACCACGTCCTTGGCGTACATCTCGCGCGCCAGCGTGCCCGGCTTGAGCCGCTGTTCCTGCAGGCCCAGGCGCATGGTGCCGCCGAGGTCGGACTTCTCGTCGCGCTTCTCCACATCGCCGCTGGCGGTGCGCCACTCGGTGATCAGGCCGATCACCGGATACGGCGACTGCCGATCGTTCTCGGTGCTGTTGGCGCCGTCCAGGCCGGCGACATGGCGCGCATAGTCGACCACCGCCGCCTGCATGCCGTAGCAGATGCCGAAGTACGGCACGCGGTGCTCGCGCGCATAGCGCGAGGTCAGCACCTTGCCTTCGAAGCCGCGGTCGCCGAAGCCGCCGGGCACCAGGATGCCGTCCACGTCGGCCAGCGCCGACAGGTCGCTGCCCTCCAGTTCCTGCGCTTCCAGCCACTTCAGGGTGACCCGGGTGCGCTGGCGCAGGCCGCCGTGCTTGAGCGCCTCGCCGACCGACTTGTACGCGTCCTGGTGGTCCACGTACTTGCCGACCACGGCAATGGTGACCTCGTCGAGCGGATGCTTGGTGGCGTCGACCACCGCTTCCCATTCGGACAGGTTGGCCGAGCCGACCTTGTCGCGCAGCTTGAACTGGTCGATGACGATCTCGTCCAGGCCCTGCCGGTGCAGTTCCAGCGGCATGCCGTAGAGCACGTCGATGTCGGCGGCGCTGATCACCGCGCGCTCGGAGACGTTGGTGAACAGCGCGATCTTGCGCCGCTCCGAATCCGGGATCGCCTGCTCGGAACGGCACAGCAGTACGTCCGGCTGGATGCCGATCGAGCGCAGCTCCTTGACAGAATGCTGGGTCGGCTTGGTCTTGAGCTCGCCGGCGGCGGCGATGTACGGCACCAGGGTCAGGTGCATGAACATGGCGCGTTCGGCGCCGCGTTCGGTACGCACCTGGCGGATCGCCTCTAGGAACGGCAGCGACTCGATGTCGCCGACGGTGCCGCCGATCTCCACCAGCGCCACGTCGAACCCGGCGGTGGCCTCGTCCACGCAGCGGCGGATCTCGTCGGTGATGTGCGGGATCACCTGCACGGTGGCGCCGAGATAGTCGCCGCGGCGCTCCTTGCGGATCACGTTCTCGTAGATGCGGCCGGTGGTGACCGAGTTCTTGCGCGACAGGCGGGTGCGCACGAAGCGCTCGTAGTGGCCCAGGTCCAGGTCGGTCTCGGCGCCGTCGTCGGTGACGTAGACCTCACCGTGCTGGAACGGGCTCATCGTGCCCGGGTCGACGTTGATGTAGGGGTCCAGCTTCATCATCGTGACCGACAGGCCACGTGCCTCGAGGATGGACGCGAGCGAAGCGGCGGCGATGCCCTTGCCAAGCGAGGACACCACGCCGCCGGTGACGAAGATCAGGGGGGTCATGGCTCTAAGGCCTCCCGGAAAGCCATAGTTTAACGGGTGAAGCCGATTTGCCCAAGCGCTTTCGGAGCGATGACCGCACAAACGAAGACGCCCCGGCGGCAGCCAGGGCGTCGCAGAGCGAAACGGGCGCGCGCGCTCAGGGCTTGCGCGCTTCCTCTTCTTCCTCTTTCTTCGGCGTGGCCGCGTCCTTGCCGGCCTTGTACTCGGCGGCCGCGGCCGCGGCCGCGCGACGCTTGGCCTTGGCCTCGGCCTCGGCCTTCTCCTTCGCGACCTGCGCCTCGTAGGCGGCCGCGCCGGAAGCGGCCGGGTCGGCGCTCTGCGCCTGGGCCATCGCGACCGGGATGGCCACCGCGGCGGCGACCAGCGCGGCCAGGGTCAACAGCTTGCGAACGTTCATGGCGTACTCCTGCGTGAGGCTGCAACGACAATGGGGATGCCGTCGCGGTTTTTCCAGTGCAAGGCTAGCGCGCCGCCCCGGCACCGGCCCTGAACACCGGCGACGTGCAAAAAGCCGCCGCAGACCGCACACTTCCGGATCTGCTTCGCGCCACCTGTTGAGACGCATGAATACCCGCTACAACGCCGCCGACATCGAAGTTCTCTCTGGCCTGGACCCGGTCAAGCGCCGGCCCGGCATGTACACCGACACCGCACGCCCCAACCACCTGGCGCAGGAAGTCATCGACAACGCCGTCGACGAGGCGCTGGCCGGCCACGCCCGGCACATCGAGGTGACCCTGTTCAAGGACGGCAGTTGCGAAGTGGCCGACGACGGCCGCGGCATGCCGGTGGACATCCATCCGGAGGAGAAGATCTCCGGCGTCGAACTGATCCTGACCCGGCTGCACGCCGGCGGCAAGTTCAACGACCGCAACTACACCTTCAGCGGCGGCCTGCACGGCGTCGGCGTCAGCGTGGTCAACGCGCTGTCGAAGAAGGTGGATCTGTTCATCAAGCGCGACGGCAACGAATACCGCATGCAGTTCGCTGATGGCCATGCCGCCTCCAAGCTGGAGATCGTCGGCAGCGTCGGCAAGAAGAACACCGGCACGCGGCTGCGCTTCTGGGCGGATCCGAAGTATTTCGACACGCCCAAGTTCGGCGTGCGTGCGCTGCGCCACCTGCTGCGCGCCAAGGCGGTGCTGTGCCCCGGCCTGACGGTGAAGCTGCACGACGAGGCCACCGGCGAGCAGGACACTTGGTATTTCGAGGACGGTCTGCGCGACTATCTGAAGGGCGAGCTGGTCGAACGCGAACTGCTGCCGGCGGACCTGTTCGTCGGCAGCCTGAAGAAAGACCGCGAGATCGTCGACTGGGCGGTGGCCTGGGTCGTGGATGGCGAACTGGTGCAGGAAAGCTACGTCAACCTGATCCCGACCGCGCAGCACGGCACCCACGTCAACGGCCTGCGCAGCGGCTTCACCGACGCGCTGCGCGAGTTCTGCGATTTCCGCAACCTGTTGCCGCGCGGGGTCAAGCTGGCGCCGGAAGACGTGTGGGACCGCGTCGCCTTCGTGCTGTCGCTGAAGATGACCGACCCGCAGTTCAGCGGCCAGACCAAGGAACGCCTGTCCTCGCGCCAGGCCGCCGGCTTCATCGAAGGCGCCGCGCACGACGCCTTCAGCCTGTGGCTGAACCAGAACGTGGAGACCGGCACGCGCATCGCGCAGATCGCGATCGACCGCGCCAGCGCCCGGCTGAAGACCGAAAAGCAGATCACCCGCAAGAAGGTCACCTCCGGCCCGGCCCTGCCCGGCAAGCTGGCCGACTGCATCAGCCAGGACCTGTCGCGCACCGAACTGTTCCTGGTGGAAGGCGACTCGGCCGGCGGCAGCGCCAAGCAGGCGCGCGACAAGGACTTCCAAGCGATCCTGCCGTTGCGCGGCAAGATCCTCAACACCTGGGAAGTGGCCTCCGGCAGCGTGCTGGCCTCCGAGGAAGTGCACAACCTGGCGATCGCGATCGGCTGCGACCCCGGCAAGGACGACATCACCGGGCTGCGCTACGGCAAGGTGGTGATCCTGGCCGACGCCGACTCCGACGGCCTGCACATCGCCACCCTGCTGACCGCGCTGTTCCTGCGCCACTTCCCGGCGCTGGTCCGGGCCGGCCACGTGTTCGTGGCGATGCCGCCGCTGTTCCGCGTGGACGTGGGCAAGCAGGTGTTCTACGCGCTGGACGAGGAAGAGAAGCGCTCGCTGCTGGAGAAGATCGCGCGCGAGAAGCTCAAGGGCCAGCTCAGCGTGACCCGCTTCAAGGGCCTGGGCGAAATGAACCCGCAGCAGCTGCGCGAATCCACCATCCACCCGGACACGCGGCGGCTGGTGCAGCTGACCGTCGACGAAGGCGACCAGACCCGTTCGCTGATGGACATGCTGCTGGCCAAGAAGCGCGCCGGCGACCGCAAGCAGTGGCTGGAGACCAAGGGCGACCTGGCTTCGCTGGAGGTCTGAGACCGCCGGCAGTGGGATTGGGCTTGCTGAAGTGCTCTGGCATCCCGCCCCGCAGCGGCGCGTTCGCGTAGCCAAGCCGATGAACAGACGTCCGCGCCAGACATTGGGCTGGGCCAGGCCAGCGGCGGTGATGGAACAGGAAATCCTCGGCTTCAAATCACATGCTGCACTTGATTCTTGAGACCGCCCTTCTCCAATCTGCTGAACAATGGGAGATCCGCGAAGCGGATCTGGATTTCCTGTTCGCTGCGACCCGCGGATGAAGGGGTTTGCTCCCCCATTCTGAAGCAAGCAACTCTCGATCTTCTCTTCGGGATGGGTTCCACTCGATGACATCATTTGGATGCGAGAAGGATGCCGATGGCCGTGAGAGAAAGATCGGCCACTCCCGCATCTGGTTGCTCAATTTCAGAGCTATCGCATTTGGGTGGACGCCGAGGGCTTGGCCAATGTGGTGGCAGTGACCATGACCGGCTCGATCGCCTCATTTGGCACAGGCCCCTTCTCGCCAATGCGAGCCAGAAGCGACCGCAGTGCGAACTGGGCCTGCTTGGCGGCTGCCTGGTCGACGGTTGCCGCAAGCTGACCGTGACTCACTGCGGCCAGAGCCACGGGGGTGGCGTCGCATCCAACAAGTGCGATACCAAGCTGATTGCGACCAGAAATCTGCAAAGCATCGAGAGCGCCCATCGCCATCTCGTCGTTGGCAGCCAGGATCACCTGGGGCATCTTCTCAAGCGGGGTCGCCTCGACGAATTGCTGCATGACCTTGACAGCCTCGGCGCGGTGCCAATTCCCGGGCTTTTCCAGCACGACCGGATACTGATCGCCGTGCGCAGACAGCACCTCGTGCATTCCCTGAACGCGCTTGATCGAAGCGGCGTGGTCAAGAGGCCCGCTGAGAATCGCGACACGCGCGCCTGACGGGTAGCGCCCTACCACCCATTCCCCCATCATCTTGCCGATCATCAAGTCGTCACCATGGACGAAACCTGCGCGCTCAAGCTTGTTGTCGGTCGGCGGCGACAGCACATTGACCGGAATGCCATCGTCCAGCAATGCCTGGATGCGCGGAAACACCGTCTCGTTCTGGGGAAACGTCAGCACGCCGTCCACTTTCTGAACACGCGCGCTTTCTAAATCAACCATTTGTTTTTCAGGGTTGTTGAAGCCATCCACGACCATGAGCCTGACGCCGAGCTTGTCGGCCTCGTCACGGAGACCTTCCACCAGGGCCTTTTCGTACGGCTCGGACATGTCTCGCATGGAGACGACCACTCGCGTTCGGTCATGGTTACCGCAACCGGCCAACGCCAACGCCAATGCAATGGCAGCCATCAATTTTGAGAAAGAACGTGAATATTTCACTGGGGCAAATCCTGAAAAAAGAAATCAAGCATTGAAGAGCCGGTCCTGTCTGAATGCTTAGGGATAGTCTGATCAACGCGGTCGGAGGATGAGGCAAGCCATATCGACCACGCCCACGGCGCTCAGACCCTCGGTTTTTCGCCGTTTCCGGCGCATTTCCGGGGTATTTCCCGGATTACAGGCACACCCTCCCCACGACAGGCAGCAACTGCTTTCGCTTCAGCCACAGGTTCGACAGCGCAAACAGCGTCAGCACTTGCGCCGTGTTCTTCGCCAGGCCGCGATAGCGCACCTTGACGTAGCCAAACTGGCGCTTGATCACCCGGAACGGATGCTCCACCTTCGCCCTCAGGCTGGCCTTGGCGTGCTCCCAGCGCTGTGCCCACTTCAATTCGCGCTTGCTCTTGATCTGCTTCAGCTTCGAGGGCTTCTCCGCGATCAGATAGCGCAGCTTGCGCTTGCTCGCCATCTCCTCGCGCTTGGCCAGCCCGGTGTAGCCGCTGTCGCCGCATACCGTGTCTTCCTTGCCGTGCAGCAGCTTGTGCGCCTGGGTGATATCTGCGGCGTTGGCCGCCGTGCATTCCAAGTGGTGCACCAGCCCGGACTCATCGTCCACGCCGATGTGCGCTTTCATCCCGAAGTAGTACTGATTGCCCTTCTTGGTCTGGTGCATTTCCGGGTCGCGCTCGCCGTTCTTGTTCTTGGTCGAGCTGGGCGCGGCAATGATCGTGGCGTCCACGATGGTGCCGCCGCGCAGGCTCTGGCCCTTGCGCGATAGGTGCGCGTTGACCCGGTTGAACAGCGTGCGCGCCAGATCGTGCGTCTCCAGCAACCGGCGGAAGTTGAGGATCGTGGTCTCGTCCGGCACCTCATCCAACCCGCCGATCCTGGCGAAACGGCGCATCGACGCCGTGTCGTACAAGGCTTCTTCCGCGCCCGGGTCGCTCAGTGCGTACCACTGCTGCAGAAAGTGGATGCGCAGCATTGTCTCCAGCGGGTACGGCTGACGGCCCGGATGGCCCGACTTCGGATAGTGCGGCGCGATCAGCGCCAGCAGGTCTTTCCACGGCACCACCTGATCCATCTCGGCCAGCAACCTTTCGCGCCGCGTCTGCTTGCGCTTGCCGTTGTACTCCGCGTCGCCGAAAGACAATTGCATCGTCGTTGTCCTGTTGGGCTTTGTACGATTGTCGCAGGATCAGAGGGAGTTGTTCAGACCATCCTTAGGGATAGTCTGATCAACGCGGTCGGAGGATGAGGCAAGCCATATCGACCACGCCCACGGCGCTCAGACCCTCGGTTTTTCGCCGTTTCCGGCGCATTTCCGGGGTATTTCCCGGATTACAGGCACACCCTCCCCACGACAGGCAGCAACTGCTTTCGCTTCAGCCACAGGTTCGACAGCGCAAACAGCGTCAGCACTTGCGCCGTGTTCTTCGCCAGGCCGCGATAGCGCACCTTGACGTAGCCAAACTGGCGCTTGATCACCCGGAACGGATGCTCCACCTTCGCCCTCAGGCTGGCCTTGGCGTGCTCCCAGCGCTGTGCCCACTTCAATTCGCGCTTGCTCTTGATCTGCTTCAGCTTCGAGGGCTTCTCCGCGATCAGATAGCGCAGCTTGCGCTTGCTCGCCATCTCCTCGCGCTTGGCCAGCCCGGTGTAGCCGCTGTCGCCGCATACCGTGTCTTCCTTGCCGTGCAGCAGCTTGTGCGCCTGGGTGATATCTGCGGCGTTGGCCGCCGTGCATTCCAAGTGGTGCACCAGCCCGGACTCATCGTCCACGCCGATGTGCGCTTTCATCCCGAAGTAGTACTGATTGCCCTTCTTGGTCTGGTGCATTTCCGGGTCGCGCTCGCCGTTCTTGTTCTTGGTCGAGCTGGGCGCGGCAATGATCGTGGCGTCCACGATGGTGCCGCCGCGCAGGCTCTGGCCCTTGCGCGATAGGTGCGCGTTGACCCGGTTGAACAGCGTGCGCGCCAGATCGTGCGTCTCCAGCAACCGGCGGAAGTTGAGGATCGTGGTCTCGTCCGGCACCTCATCCAACCCGCCGATCCTGGCGAAACGGCGCATCGACGCCGTGTCGTACAAGGCTTCTTCCGCGCCCGGGTCGCTCAGTGCGTACCACTGCTGCAGAAAGTGGATGCGCAGCATTGTCTCCAGCGGGTACGGCTGACGGCCCGGATGGCCCGACTTCGGATAGTGCGGCGCGATCAGCGCCAGCAGGTCTTTCCACGGCACCACCTGATCCATCTCGGCCAGCAACCTTTCGCGCCGCGTCTGCTTGCGCTTGCCGTTGTACTCCGCGTCGCCGAAAGACAATTGCATCGTCGTTGTCCTGTTGGGCTTTGTACGATTGTCGCAGGATCAGAGGGAGTTGTTCAGACCATCCTTAGAGCGTGTTATGAACTTTGAGTCGATCCGGCTATCGTAGCGGGATGCAGAGCAAACGCCCATATCCGACCGACATTTCCGACGAAGAGTGGGCGTTCGCAGCGCCTTACCTGAGCCTGATGACCGAGCACGCTCCGCAGCGCAAGTACGAGCTGCGGGCAATGTTCAATGCGCTGCGCTGGATGGCACGTGCTGGAGCGCCATGGCGCCTTTTGCCCAAGGACTTCCCGCCATGGGAAGCGGTCTACCAACAGACACAACGCTGGCTGCAGGCGGGCTGCTTTGAAGCCATGGTCAACGACCTGCGTTCCATCCTGCGTGTTGCCCAAGGCAGACATGGCCAACCCAGTGCTGTCATCCTGGACGGGCGGACGCTGCAATCCACCTGCGAGAGCGGCACACGTGCAGGCTACGACGGCTATAAGCGCAAGAAGGGCAGCAAGGTGCATATGGCGGTGGACACGCTCGGATATTTGCTTGCAGTGCAAGTCACACCTGCCGACGAGCAAGAACGCGCTCAGGTGCGCTCGCTGGCGCAAGAGGTGCAACATGTCACGGGCGATACGGTAAAACTGGCGTTCGTGGATCAAGGCTACACCGGGCAGGAGCCGGCGCAAGCCGCGCAGGCAGAAGGAATCGAACTGCACGTGGTGAAACTTCCCGAAGCCAAGAAAGGATTCGTCTTGCTTCCTCGGCGCTGGGTCGTCGAACGCAGCTTCGGCTGGGTCAACCGATTCCGACGATTGGCACGCGACTATGAGCGCTTGCCGGAAACCTTGGCTGGCTTGCACTTCGTCGTCTTCACCGTGCTCATGCTCAGCAACGCCGCTACCATCCTTCAAAGTTCATAACACGCTCTAGGCACTGGCGCAGTCCAGCCGAAACCGGCGCACAGACACCATCAGATTGGCCGCTTGCTCCTCCATGGAGCGCGCAGCGGCGGTCGCTTCCTCCACCAGCGCGGCATTTTGCTGCGTAGCCTCGTCCATCTGGGTCACGGTGTGATTGACCTGCTCGATACCCGCCGATTGCTCCTGGGAAGCTCCCGATATCTCGCCCATGATCGCAGTCACGCGCTGCACGCTGGTCACGATTTCGCCCATGGTCTGGCCTGCGGTATGCACCAGCGAAGAACCCTCGGCGACCTTTTCGACTGAATCGTCGATCAGGCTCTTGATTTCCTTGGCTGCACCGGCTGAACGCTGGGCCAGGGAACGCACCTCGGAAGCAACGACGGCGAAACCGCGCCCTTGCTCGCCGGCGCGTGCGGCCTCTACCGCCGCATTGAGCGCGAGAATATTGGTCTGGAAGGCGATGCCGTCGATCACCGAGATGATCTCGGCAATCTTTTTCGACGACGCCTCGATCCCCGTCATCGTGGTGACGACCTTACCAACCACGTCTCCTCCGCGCGAAGCGACATCGGCCGCACCCATGGCCAACTGATTGGCCTGGCGCGCGTGTTCGGCGTTCTGTTTGACGGTGGCGGTCAGTTCCTCCATCGAGGCGGCGGTCTCTTCGAGGTTGGCGGCTTGCTGCTCGGTGCGCTGGGAAAGATCTTCGTTGCCCGATGCGATCTCGCCGGCAGCGGTATCGATGGCCAGACCGGCCGCGCCGATCTGGGTGATCAGGGCGGCCAACGCCTCGACCGTGGTGTTGAAACTGCTCTGCATCTGCGCCAAGCGGCCGGCATATTCGCCGTGCATACGCACGGTCAGGTCTCCATCGGACAATGCCGAGAGGGCCGTGCCCAACGCGCCAGTGGCATGGTCGTTGGCGTTCATCAATTGATTGAGGCTATCGACCATTGCACGGAACTCGAACTGATAGGCCTCGGCATTTCCGCGCACGGAGAAATCCCCGGCGACGCCTGCCTGGACCAAGCGCTGGATTTCGCCATTGACCCCACTCATGTTGCACTTGACAGTGTCCATCGAGGCCGTGACCTGCGCCAATTGACCAGGCAGCTTGTCCATGTCGCGCGAAAGATCTCCGATCGCATATCGGCCGACCAGTTCCATGACCATATGGTTGACTCGGATGTGACCATCGACCAAATCGTTGAGATCATTGACGAGCCTTCCGAAGCCACCAGGGAATCGCGCGGCGTCGATGCGATAGTCGACGACCCCCTGCCGATGCTGGTTCGCCATTTCCACCTGTGCCGAAGAAAATTCACCGAGCACCTTGGACATGCGCTGCATCGCCAGCAATACGCGGCCCGTCTCATCGTGGCTGTGCACGACGATGGCACGATCCAGGTCGCCCTGGGCGATGGCTGTGGCAAAATCCGCAGCGCGGCCCAACGGGCGCGCGACGGCTCCCGACAACAGTCCGCCGACCACTAGCGACAGGATCACGGTGACAGCGGTGCCAATGACGATCCAAAGCACATAGCTATGGAAACGCAAAGTTGTGTTGATGATCGTTTGCTGCAACCCGATGGTGTGTTGGTCGACGGCCGCCTTCAATGAATCGGCAAGCGCGCTCTGCACCTGCGCCGCTTCGCTTTCAAGCTCCTGAGCGCCGCTGGTGTCGCCGGCATCCACGAGGGAGATGATTCGATCACCCAGCGAAAAGTAGCGCTGTGCGCTCGTTTGGACCGGTTCATACAGCTTGCGTGTCTGCGCGTCGCGGATCAGGGTCTGATAAAGCACATCGGAACCAAGATAACGGTTCCGCATTGCATAAATCTGCTGTTGATAGCGCAGGCGCGTGGGAAGCTGATCGGCATAAAGCATGCTGAGTTCTGCAGCGTGAATGCCTGAGGCAGCCGACTGCATGATCATTAGGGATGGTCTGAACAACTCCCTCTGATCCTGCGACAATCGTACAAAGCCCAACAGGACAACGACGATGCAATTGTCTTTCGGCGACGCGGAGTACAACGGCAAGCGCAAGCAGACGCGGCGCGAAAGGTTGCTGGCCGAGATGGATCAGGTGGTGCCGTGGAAAGACCTGCTGGCGCTGATCGCGCCGCACTATCCGAAGTCGGGCCATCCGGGCCGTCAGCCGTACCCGCTGGAGACAATGCTGCGCATCCACTTTCTGCAGCAGTGGTACGCACTGAGCGACCCGGGCGCGGAAGAAGCCTTGTACGACACGGCGTCGATGCGCCGTTTCGCCAGGATCGGCGGGTTGGATGAGGTGCCGGACGAGACCACGATCCTCAACTTCCGCCGGTTGCTGGAGACGCACGATCTGGCGCGCACGCTGTTCAACCGGGTCAACGCGCACCTATCGCGCAAGGGCCAGAGCCTGCGCGGCGGCACCATCGTGGACGCCACGATCATTGCCGCGCCCAGCTCGACCAAGAACAAGAACGGCGAGCGCGACCCGGAAATGCACCAGACCAAGAAGGGCAATCAGTACTACTTCGGGATGAAAGCGCACATCGGCGTGGACGATGAGTCCGGGCTGGTGCACCACTTGGAATGCACGGCGGCCAACGCCGCAGATATCACCCAGGCGCACAAGCTGCTGCACGGCAAGGAAGACACGGTATGCGGCGACAGCGGCTACACCGGGCTGGCCAAGCGCGAGGAGATGGCGAGCAAGCGCAAGCTGCGCTATCTGATCGCGGAGAAGCCCTCGAAGCTGAAGCAGATCAAGAGCAAGCGCGAATTGAAGTGGGCACAGCGCTGGGAGCACGCCAAGGCCAGCCTGAGGGCGAAGGTGGAGCATCCGTTCCGGGTGATCAAGCGCCAGTTTGGCTACGTCAAGGTGCGCTATCGCGGCCTGGCGAAGAACACGGCGCAAGTGCTGACGCTGTTTGCGCTGTCGAACCTGTGGCTGAAGCGAAAGCAGTTGCTGCCTGTCGTGGGGAGGGTGTGCCTGTAATCCGGGAAATACCCCGGAAATGCGCCGGAAACGGCGAAAAACCGAGGGTCTGAGCGCCGTGGGCGTGGTCGATATGGCTTGCCTCATCCTCCGACCGCGTTGATCAGACTATCCTTAGGGACTGAATCGACGGCAACGATGAATTGCTGAAATCGAGCATCAGGTTTTTGCCGTCATTCAGCCGCCAAACCGCGAATGCCCCCAACGCCGCCGCCAAAAAGCAGCACAAGGAGAAGCCGGAGAGAATTTTGTAGAGAATGGAAAGATCCGCAAAGCGCAGGCGGCGGGTCGGGGACATGCTTGTTGTCCAATTCGATGTTATTGAGAGCACGCTCGCACAGCGGCTGGCGTGAGGTTGGCACTCCTTGGCAATCATTTATCGACACTACCGCAGCACACTTGAGGCGTGGTCGCGACGAGTGCGGCGGCTGAAGCTGAACAATAAATGATCATCCCGGTAGTCGAAGCCGAGCGGCAACCGGTCGATTCAGCCTTGACTTCGACGGAATTTTCGTCACTGCCGGTTCCGAAAGCCGTGTATGGAAGAAGAAACCAAGCGCTGGACCGCCCAGCGCAAGTCGGCGCTGGTCCTGGAACGTCATCCAGCGCAAGACCACGGCGACGGCGGCCAGTCGCCGGCTCGACCTGGCGCCGTTAGAGATCGGAAGTTGGGTCGAGGATGGCGAGCGCGGTATAGAGACTGCCCTGCGCGCCAAACCTGGGAACGTGCGGGCAGCACGAGCGGCAGATCAGGACCGGCGATCATCCCGCCGAATTTGCCGCGCCACGGGCGGTACGCCCCTCGCTGAAGCAGTCGTGGCGGCGGCACCGGTCCTCCACCGCCACACCGGCTCCGGTCTTCACGTGGCAAGCCGATGCTCTGCTCTTCCCCATAACGCTTCTTCACGTCCAATCTTCTTGTCATTGAGGATTGGACCACTCCAAACCGGTGCGCTATTCGATCTCGGGGGGACCTCGCCCGGATGCAGCGCCGCGGCCAGCAGCAGGAGCGCGCCAAATCCGCACACCACCCGCTTGCCGGTCCTTGCGGATATGTCCCCCATCGCGCCTGCACACCGTGCGCCGCCTAGGCCGCCGACGCAGCGCTGGGCGCAGCGCTGCACTACACTGTGCCGATGTCGCCCGATACCCCCGCTCCGCACCCGCGCCCGTCCCTGCAACGGCTGTTCTTCACCGGCCTGCTGACCCTGTTGCCGATCTGGCTGACCTGGGTCGTGGTCAAGTTCGTGTTCGTGCTGCTGTCGGGCATCAGCAGCCCGTGGGTGGTGCCGCTGTCGGCGCGCATCGCCGCCTCGTTCCCGCACGAACTGGGCTGGGCCACCGCGCTGTGGGTGCAGAACACCATCGCGCTGATCGCCACGCTGGCGGTGATCCTGCTGGTCGGCATCCTCAGCCGGCGCGTGGTCGGGCAGCGGCTGCTGCGCTGGTTCGAGGCGGTCATGCGCCGCATCCCGCTGGCCAGCGTGGTCTACGACAGCGCGCGCAAGCTGCTGGACATCCTGCAGACCCAGCCCGGCAGCACCCAGCGCGTGGTGCTGATCGACTTCCCGCACCGCGACATGAAATCGGTCGGCCTGGTGACGCGGGTGATCAGGGAACAGGGCAGCGGCCGCGAACTGGCCGCAGTGTACGTGCCGACCACGCCAAACCCGACCTCGGGCTACCTGGAGATCGTGCCGGTGGAATTGCTGACCCCGACCGACTGGAGCGTGGACCAGGCGATGAGCTTCATCATCTCCGGCGGCGCGGTGGCGCCGGACAGCGTGCCGTTCACCCGCACCATGGACCGCTGAGGGAAGGCCCATGCGCAACGGCACGCTCGACGATCGCCCCGTTCGCCTGTTCATCGGCCTGGCCGCGTTCTTCTGCGTCAATGCCGCGCTGGCCGAATTCATCGGGGTCAAGATCTTCGCGCTGGAAGACACCCTCGGCATCGCGCCGCTGAACTGGAACCTGTTCGGCCAGAACGGCTCGATGAACTTCACCGCCGGCACGCTGTTGTGGCCGCTGGTGTTCATCCTTACCGACACCATCAACGAGTTCTTCGGCCGCCGCGGGGTGCGCTTCATCTCCTGGCTGGCGGTGGCGCTGATCGGCTACGGTTTCCTGTTCGCGTTCGCCGCGATCGCGCTGGCGCCGGCCGGGTTCTGGGTCGGCGCGGCACAGGCGCAGGGCGTGCCGGACTACCAGGCCGCGTTCGCGGCGGTGTTCGGGCAAGGGCTGTGGACCATCGCCGGCTCGCTGGTGGCGTTCCTGGCCGGGCAGCTGATCGACGTGGCGGTGTTCCACCGCATCCGCAGCGCCACCGGCGAAAAGCACGTGTGGCTGCGCGCCACCGGCTCCACCGCGGTGTCGCAGCTGATCGACAGCTTCGTGGTCATCTACATCGCCTTCGTGCTCGGCCCGCAGCACTGGCCGATCCCCCTGTTCCTGACGGTGAGCACGCTCAACTACCTCTGCAAAATGCTGCTGGCAGTGCTGCTGATCCCGCTGCTGTACCTGATGCGGCGGTTGATCACGCACTACCTGAGCCCCGCACGCGCCGCGCAACTGCGCCAGGAAGCCGCGGCCGACTGAGCCTGCGGGGAAACGCCGCAGACACCCGTCCGGCCCGGGCGCGCGTCGGCCGCGGGCGGCGGCGGTCATCGCGGCGCCGGCAGTTTCCTGACTGCGCGCCCGGCAATGGGTGGCCTCCACGGTGCGGATCGGGCAAGCTCCCGGGCTCGCTTGTCGTTGGAGCCTGCAATGCCCTTCCGCTTTCCCCGCCTGCTGTCGCTCGCCATCGCCGCCGTCCTGAGCCTGTCGCTGGCCGCACCGGCGGACGCAGCCAAGAAGAAGAAGACCACCAAGCAGCAGACCGCGCAGACCCACGCCAAGACCAAGAAGGCCAGGAAGGCGCAGCCGGCACCGGCGCCGGTGGTGCACAGCAAGGCCGAACAGCTCAATCGCCTGTACGACGACTACTGGGAAGCGTCGCTGAAGCTGAACCCGCTGCAGGCCACGTTCCAGGGCGACAGCCGCTACAACGACCAGTTGCCGAACTTCCTGTCGGCCGCGTTCCGCCAGCAATCGCACGCGTTCACGGTGCAATGGCTGGGCAAGGCCGAAGCGATCGGCAACGACGGGCTCTCCGGGCAGGACCTGCTGAGCTACGAGATCTTCGTCGGCGACGCGCGCAATGCGCTGGAGGCGGAGAAGTACCCGAGCTGGATGCAGCCGGTGAACCAGTTCTACAACGTCGGCAGCATCATGGTGATGCTCGGCTCGGGCACTGGCGCACAGCCGTTCCACACGGTCAAGGACTACGACAACTGGTCGCGGCGCGCGCTCGGCATCCCCGCCCTGTTCGACCAGGCCATCGCCAACATGCGCCAAGGCATGAAGGCCGGCGTGGTGCAGCCGCGTGCGCTGATGGAGAAGGTGCTGCCGCAGCTGGACGCGATCATCAAGCCAAGCGCCGAGGAAAGCCTGTTCTGGGGCCCGGTGCGCAACCTGCCCGCAGACATGCCGGAGACCGACAAACAGCGCATCGCCGCCGACTACAAGCGCATGATCGACTACCGGATCATGCCGGCCTACCGCGCGCTGCGCGGTTTCATCGCCACCGAATACCTGCCGGCCACGCGCAGCACCGCCGGCATCGGCGCGCTGCCAGGCGGCGACGCCTGGTACGCCTACAACGTGCGCCAGAGCACCACCACCGACCTGAGCCCGGCGCAGATCCACCAGATCGGCCTGGACGAGGTCGCGCGCATCCAGGCGCAGATCCGGGGGGTGATGAAGCAGGTGAAGTTCCGCGGCTCAATGCCGAAGTTCTTCAAGTTCATGCAGACCGACAAGCGCTTCACCTTCAAGAGCCAGGACGCACTGCTGAGCTACTACCGCGGCCTGGAGGCGCAGGTGGACGCGGCGGTGCCGCGCCTGTTCGCGCTGAAGCCGAAGGCGGCGTTCGAGATCCGCCCGGTGGAGCCGTACCGCGCACAGTCGGCCGCCGACGGTTCGTACATGCGGCCCAGCGAGGACGGCGCGCGCCCGGGCATTTTCTACGTCAACACCTACGACCTGCCCAGCCGCAAGACCTGGGATGCGGAGGACCTGTACCTGCACGAGGCCATTCCCGGCCATCACTTCCAGCTCGGCCTGCAGCAGGAACTGAGCAACCTGCCCAAGTTCCGCCGTCTCGGCGGCGAGACCGCCTACATCGAAGGCTGGGGCCTGTACGCCGAATCGCTGGGCAAGGACCTGGGCCTGTACCAGAATCCGTACAACTACTTCGGCTACCTGCAGAACGAGCTGTGGCGCGCGATCCGCCTGGTGGTGGATACCGGCCTGCACAGCAAGGGCTGGAGCCGGGAGCAGGCGATCGCCTACATGCTCGAGAACTCCGCCGCCAGCCGCACCGAGGCCGAGGCCGAGACCGAGCGCTACATGGCCATCCCCGGCCAGGCGCTGTCCTACAAGATCGGCGAGATGAAGATCCTGCAGCTGCGCGACTACGCGCGCGCGCAGCTCGGCGGCAAGTTCGACATCCGCGCGTTCCATGTCGAGGTCCTGAAGGACGGCTCGGTGCCGCTGGACGTGCTGCAGCACAAGATCGAGCGCTGGGTGGCGAGCAAGAAAGGCTGAGCGCAACGGCGCTACACCCGTGGAAGGGGTTCTGGGTGGCCTCGGGCCATCAATCCCGACGCCTTCCATAAAGCCTCGGGGCCGATGGCCCGAGGCCATCCAGAGCCCTCCTGCGCGGCATTGCCGACGCGGAACCGGATCAAACGGCGTGCGGCGCATCCAACGCCAGACGCTGCGCCAACAGCGCGATATCGCGCGGCGTGGTGCGGCAACAGCCGCCGATCAAGCGCGCACCGGCGCCGCGCCAGGCATCCAGACGATCGGCCACAGTGCAGGCAGCGGCAGCGCCGCCGTCCCAGCGCTTGCCGGCAGCGTCGTAGCGTTCGCCGGAATTGGGATACGCCAGCAGCGGCAGCGCGGTCAGCGCCCCAGCTGCCGCAGCGCTGCGGTGCACAGCGCCGGCGCGATGCAGTTGACGTCGAGCGCGACGACTTGCGGATGGCCGTCGAGCAAGGCCAGCCGCCCGGAAGCCTGCGGCCTGCGCCACCTGGCGTTGCGCGTGGACGACCTGGACGCCGCCGTCGCCCACCTGAGGCGCACGGCGTGGCGACCGAGCCGATCCGCCTCGACGAATGCACCCGGCGCCGTTTCACCTTCTTCGCCGACCCGGACGCGCTGCCGCTGGAACTTTACCAGACCGGCTGAGCGGGACCATGCCCGCGCAGGTCCGACTGGACTTCCTATCCCTGTGCAGTCGCATCTGCCGCCGCGCAGAAGGCGGCCAGGAGCGCAACAGCTATGCAGCTTCAGCCGCGTTGCGACCGCCCAACCCGGCGCCGGCGACTGCTGAACCGCCGGCGGCCAGCGATTCCCAGCACCATACGCTTGGGTATACAGTCGGCCTCAGGCCGGCATCGCGCCGACCGCACTGCACACACCCTGGGAGGGGACATATGCGCACCATCTTCAAGACCGTGATGCTGGCCCTGCCGCTGAGCGTGGCCGCGTTCGTCGCGCAGGCGGCCGACACCTCGCCGGTCGGCCGCTGGCAAACCATCGATGACGAGACCGGCAAGCCCAAGTCCATCGTGCAGATCGAGCAGGCCGGCAACGGCACGCTCAGCGGCAAGGTGATCGAGATCCTGCAATCGGACAAGGGCCCCAACCCGCTGTGCGAGAAGTGCGACGGCACACAGCAGGGCAAGCCGATCAAGGGCATGACCATCCTGTGGGGGCTGAAGCCGGACGGGACCGCAGTGTGGAGCGACGGCTCGGTGCTGGATCCGGCCAAGGGCAAGACCTACAAGGCCAAGGTGACCCTCACCGACGGCGGCAAGAAGCTGCAGATGCGCGGCTACATCGGCATCGAGGCGCTGGGGCGGACGCAGACGTGGATCAGGGAGTAGTGGAGTCGGGACTGGGGACCCGGAACAGCCGGCTGAAGCAGGCGTTGGCGACAACGCTTGCTTCCAAAGTCAGGAAAGGCGCCGCGAGGCGCCTTTCCTGACTCCCGACTCCACGACTAATGCGATAATCGCGATCCCCCTGGATCGCCGTTCCCCATGACCCGCACCGCACTCGTCACCACCGCCCTGCCCTACGCCAACGGCCCGCTGCACCTGGGCCACCTGGTCGGCTATATCCAGGCCGACATCTGGGTGCGCGCGCGGCGGCTGCGCGGCGACCGCACCTGGTTCGTGTGCGCCGACGATACCCATGGCACGCCGATCATGCTCGCCGCGGAGAAGGCCGGGGTCACCCCGGAGCACTTCATCGCCCACATCCAGGCCAGCCACGAGCGCGATTTCGCCGCCTTCGGGGTGGCCTTCGACCATTATGACTCGACCAACTCGGCCGCCAACCGCGCGCTGACCGAGGCGTTCTACGCCAAACTCGACGCCGACGGCCACATCGCGCGGCGCTCGGTGGCGCAGTTCTACGATCCGGCCAAGGGCATGTTCCTGCCCGACCGCTACATCAAGGGCATCTGTCCCAACTGCGGCAGCGCCGACCAGTACGGCGACAACTGCGAGGTGTGCGGCGCCACCTACGCACCGACCGAGCTGAAGGAGCCGACGTCGGTGATCTCCGGCGCCACCCCGGAACTGCGCGACTCGGAGCACTTCTTCTTCGAAGTGGGGCGTTTCGACGGCTTCCTGCGGCAGTGGCTGGCCGGCGACGTGGCGCTGCCCGGGGTCAAGGCCAAGCTGTTGGAGTGGCTGGACAGCGAGGGCGGGTTGCGCGCCTGGGACATCTCGCGCGATGCGCCGTACTTCGGCTTCGAGATCCCCGGCCAGCCGGGCAAGTATTTCTACGTGTGGCTGGACGCGCCGATCGGCTACCTGAGCAGCTTCCAGACGCTGTGCGCTAGCCTGGGCGAAGCGTTCGAACCGCATCTGGCCGCCGGCACCGACACCGAGCTGCACCATTTCATCGGCAAGGACATCGTCAACTTCCACGGCCTGTTCTGGCCGGCGGTGCTGCACGGCACCGGCCACCGCGCGCCGACCCGGCTGCACGTCAACGGCTACCTGATGGTCGACGGCGCCAAGATGTCCAAGTCGCGCGGCACCTTCGTGATGGCGCGCACCTATCTCGACGTGGGCCTGGAGCCGGAAGCGCTGCGCTACTACTTCGCCGCCAAGTCCTCCGGCGGGGTCGACGATCTGGACTTGAACCTGGGCGACTTCGTGGCGCGGGTCAATGCCGACCTGGTCGGCAAGTTCGTCAACCTGGCCAGCCGCTGCGCCGGTTTCATCGACAAGCGCTTCGGCGGCCGGCTCGCCGACGCGCTGCCGGACCCGGCGCAGTACGCGCGCTTCGTCGCGGCGTTGGCGCCGATCCGCGAGGCCTATGAGCGCAACGACGCGGCCAGCGCCATCCGCCAGACCATGCTCCTGGCCGACGAGGCCAACAAGTACATCGATGCGCACAAGCCGTGGGCGATCGCCAAGCAGGACGGTGCCGATGCGCCGCTGCAGGCGGTGTGCACGCAAGGCCTCAACCTGTTCCGGGTGCTGGCCGGCGCGCTGAAGCCGGTGCTGCCGCGCACCAGCGCCGAGGCCGAGGCGTTCCTGTCCGCGCCGCTGGCGGCCTGGGACGACCTCGACGCGCCGCTGCTGGCGCACGTCGTCCAGTCCTACACCCCCCTGTTCACCCGAATCGACCCCAAACTGATCGACGCCATGACCGACGCTTCCAAGGACACCCTCGCCCCCACGCCCGCCGCCAAGCCGGCGCCGGCCAAGACCGACACGAAGACGGCTGCCGCCACTGCTCAATCCCCACTCCCGAATCCCGGCGTCGTCGGCATCGACGATTTCGCCAGGCTCGATCTGCGCATCGGCAAGGTGCTGGCGTGCGAATTCGTCGAGGGCTCGGACAAGCTGCTGCGCTTCGAACTGGACGCCGGCGAACTGGGCAGGCGACAGATCTTCTCCGGCATCCGCGGCAGCTACGCCGAGCCGGAGAAGCTGGTCGGCCGCAACGTGGTGTTCATCGCCAACCTGGCGCCGCGCAAGATGCGTTTCGGCCTTAGCGAAGGCATGATCCTGTCGGCCGGCTTCGACGGCGGCGCGCTGGCGCTGCTCGACGCCGACGGCGGCGCACAGCCAGGCATGCCGGTGCGCTGAAGGCCGGGAATCGGGAGTCGGGATTGGGGAGTGGTTGCAGGGGTTCCCTTGCTCGATCCGCTCCATGGCCTGCCTGTGTGAATCCCCAATGCCCCATCCCGGCTCCCTGGCCCTGTTCGACTTCGACCATACGGTCACCACCGGCGACAGCTATTCGCGCTTCCTGCGACGCGTCGCCACGCCGCAGCAGCTGGCGCGGGCGAAGTGGTCGGTGGGAGCGTGGCTGGCCGGGTACCGGCTGGGTTTGGTCCCGGCGCGGGCGATCCGGCGGCGGGTCACGCACGTGGCGTTCGCCGGGCGCGCGGCCGCGGAGATCGCCGCGCAGGCAGATGCCTATGCGCGCCAGGTGCTGCCGACGCTGCTGCGGCCCGAGATGATGCAGCGCATCGCCTGGCACCATGCGCAAGGCCACCGCATCGCGCTCGTGTCCGGATCGCTGGACCTGTATCTGCAGCCCTGGTGCGACGAACACGGGCTGGAGCTGATCTGCAACCGGCTCGAGCAGCGAGCCGGGCGCCTGACCGGCCGCTACGCCGACGGCGACTGCGGCCCGCACAAGGCGCGGCTGGTCCGCGCGCGCTACGATGTGGCGGCCTATCCGCGTGTCTACGCCTATGGCGACAGCCGCGAAGACCGGCCGATGCTGGCGCTGGCCCACGAACGCTGGTACCGCGGACGCCGCGTCGCCTGAGCCGGCGACGCTGGACGCCGTAGCGACCGCGCACGCGGTGCGACCCCCACCCACAACGAATATGACCGCCATGCCCCACGCACCGCCTTCCGCCCCGCCAGCGCACGCGCCGCGGCCCCGCGACCGCAGCGCCGCCATCGCCTTGTCGATCGTGGCGGTGTTGCTGATCGCCTGCGCCGGGGCCGGCGTGGGCCTCTGGCGTATGTACGACAACAACGTCAAGCACAGCGACGACGCCTCGGTCGCCACGCCGCAGGCGATGGCCGGCAGCGTGCCGCATGCGCGGGACGGAATCGTCGTGGTCGCCCGCTTCAAGCTGGACGACCTGGCTGCGATCCGCGTTGGGCAGGCGGCGCGGGTCAGGCTGCAGGGAGCGCCGGGGCAGGTATGGCCCGGCCGCGTCCAGGCGGTCGGCGCCGAGCACGGGCAGGATACCGGCAGCGCCGGCAACGTCGTGGGGGTCGTGCAGCGCCGGCCCGTGCGCATCGCCGTCGATGCCCCACCCAGGCAGCGCGCCCTGTTCCGGCCTGGCGTGGCGGCGCGGGTGGAGATCGATATCCGTTCCGGGCCCTGATCGAGCGGCGGCCCGACCGATCCGCCCCCTGGGGCCGCGCCATCCCTCCCCGCACCGCCTGCGGCGAGGCCAGCCGATCCGCGCGCTACAATGGCGCCTGTCCCGACACGCGCCGTTGCCAGGCCGGCGGCGGCCGCTGACGGCCGCTGCCCGTCCACAGCACTCCGTCGCGCACGCGTCGGGCACGCCAACGCCGCCATGAAGCCCGCCCCCGCCATGCTGCTCGAACGCCTCGATCGCCTGCTGCCGCAGACCCAGTGCGGCCAGTGCGGCTTCGATGGCTGCCGCCCGTACGCCGAGGCGATGGCGCAAGGCGCGGCGCAGGTGGACCGCTGCCCGCCCGGCGGCGATGCCGGCGCGCGGGCGTTGGCGCGCGTGCTCGGCATCGCGCCGCAACCCTACGACCGCAACCGCGGCACGCACAAGCCGCCGCAGCTGGCGTTCGTGATCGAGGCCGACTGCATCGGCTGCACCAAATGCATCCAGGTCTGCCCGGTGGATGCCATCGTCGGCGGCGCCAAGTACATGCACACGGTCCTGGCGCCGCTATGCACCGGCTGCGAACTGTGCGTGCCGGCCTGCCCGGTGGATTGCATCGCGCTGCGTCCCGCCTAGCCGCCCGACGACGGCCGCCGCCGCCCGCGCATCCGAATCGGCGCCCGCTGCGTATTGCCAGCTGTCACCGTCCTGTGGAAGCCCCACCCATGCCCATCCCACTCGCCCCCTCCCCGCCCGCCCGCGCGTGCCTGCCGCTGGCGGCGACCCTGTGCGCCGCCGTGCTCGGCGCGGCCGCCCCGGCGCAGGCGATGCTGCACTACGACGGCCTCGCCTACGCGCCGGACGGCCAACGGCTGCTGTACCGCGAAAGCCACTGGGTCCGTGACGACGGCGCGCGGCTGGTGCTGTACCGCTGCGCCGACGGAACCCCGTTCGCGCGCAAGCACGTCGCCGACGGCGGCATCGCCCCGAATTTCGAACTGGTCGACGCGCGCAGCGGCTATCGCGAAGGCGTGCGCCGTGCCGGCAGCGGCCGGGTGATGTTCAGCCAGCGCGACGGCCAGGCCGAACGCAGCGCGCCGCTCCCGGCGACGGCCGCCGCGCAGGTGATCGATGCCGGCTTCGATGCCTATCTGCGCACGCACTGGGACCAGGTGAACCAGGGCACGCCGCAGCGCGTCGCCTTCGTGCTGCCGAGCGTCCTGCGCACGCTGGATTTCCAGATCAAACCCGCGGCCGCCGATGTCGGCGTACAGCGCTACACGCTGGCGGTCGATGCCTGGTACGGCGGCGTGCTGCCGAACATCGCGGTCGCCTATACGCGCAGCGAGCGTCGCCTGCTGGAGTTCCGCGGCATCGGCAACGTGCGCGACGCGCGCGGCCGTTATGCGCAGGTGCGCATCGCGTTTCCCGAGCGCCTGCGCGGCCAGGCCGACGACAGCGCGTGGAACCAGGCCATGCAGCAACCCCTGGTCGCGCAATGCGCCGCGCGCTGACCCGCGCCGGCACCGCGTTCACGCCGGCCTCCGGCGCGGGCGTTGCAAGCGTGCAGCGGCATCGTCCCTCCCACGACAAGGAACATCCATGGCCAAGGCCTACCTGTGGTTCAACGCCGCGCTGTACGCGGTCCTGGCGGTCTGGTGCACGCTGCTGCCGGCGCAGACCGCCGCCGCGGTCGGCTACGTCGGCCTGGACCGTTCCGGGCAGTCCGAATACCTGGTCATCTACGGCGGCTTGCAGCTGGGCATGGCGTTCCTGTTCGGCTATTTCGCCCGCAGCGGGCAGTTGCGGACCGGGCTGCTGCTGGCACTCGCCTTCTATGTGCCGATCGTGCTCTACCGCGGCGCCAGCCTGCTGCGGCTGTGGCCGGTGGGGCCGACCACGACCGGCCTGGCCGTCTTCGAAATCGTGCTGCTGCTCGCCGCGCTCGCGCTCTGGCGCGGCCAGCGCCGTTGAGCGACGCCCGCGTCGAAAGCCTGTAGCATCGCGGCGACCTTCGCCACCGTTGCCCGGCATGACCGAGACGCCCGATCACGACGACGCAGGACAATTGCTGGCCGCCACCGCGGCCGGCGACAGCGCCGCGTTCGAACGCCTGTACCGGACCACGTCCCCGCGCCTGTTCGGCGTGTGCCTGCGCATCGTGCCGCAGCGCGGCGAAGCCGAGGACGTGCTGCAGGAGGTGTTCGCCTCGGTCTGGCGCAAGGCGGCGCAGTTCGATCCGCAACGCGCGCGCGGCCTGACCTGGCTGACCATGATCGCGCGCAACAAGGCCATCGACCATCTGCGCGCGCGCCCCCCGGCGCGGCAATCGGTGGCGTTGGACGACGCCGGCGAGCTGCAAGACGACGGCCGCGACCCGCTGGCCGAAACCGAGTGGCGCGTCGCCGGGCGCCGCCTGGACGTGTGCATGGGCGAACTGGAACCGCCGCGCGGCGAACTGATCCGCACCGCGTTCTTCGAAGGCATCACCTACGAGGAACTGGCCATGCGCAGCGGGACCCCGCTGGGCACGGTCAAGAGCTGGATCCGGCGCGGCCTGGCCAAGCTGAAGGCGTGCCTGGAACGATGAACGCACCTGTGCCCGATCCGCAGGACACCCCGCCGCCGCGCGACGTGCTGGCCGGCGAGTACGTGCTCGGCGTGCTCGATGCGCCCGAGCGCCGCGCCGCCGAACAGCGCGTCGCCGCCGACGGCGCGTTCGCCACGGCGGTGGCGCAATGGGAGCAGCATCTGATGCCGCTGGCCGAGGAGATCGCGCCGGTCGCGGTTCCCGAGCGCGTGTGGGTGCGGATCCGCGCGACGCTCGGCCTGAAGGCGCCCGCGCCGCGCGCGCCGGCGGCGGCGCCCGGCCTGTGGGAGAGCGTACGCGCGTGGCGCTGGTTGAGCGCCGGCGGTTTCGCCACCGCGGCGGCCTGCCTGTTCGCGCTGTTGGTGGCGCGCACGCCGCCGGTTCCGCCGGTGGCGACGACGCCGGCCGACAGCGGCATCGCGATGACGTCCACGCTGATGCAGGACGACGGCGAGCCCGGCTACGTGGTGCTGATGGATGCCGACAAGCGGCGCATCACCCTGACGCCGCTGGCCGGCAGCCGCGACGCCGCGCGCGTGCCGGAACTGTGGCTGATCCCGGCCGACGGCAAGGCCCGCTCGATGGGCGTGTTCGACGACGCGCAGGCGCATGCGGCGCGCATCCCCGACGCGCTGATGCCGCTGCTCAGCGACGGCGCCTTGCTGGCGGTGACGCTGGAACCGCCCGGCGGCGCGCCCAGCGGCGTCGCCACCGGTCCGATCGTCGCCAAGGGCGGCATCAACACGCTGCACCTGGCCCCGTAGTCGCCGCGGCGCGGACCGCGCCGCGCGTGTGCCTGCAGGCGACTCCCTGCTTCGCTCGGGACCATGGCCCCCTTTTTCCGGGGCAAGGTGCCCGAAGGGGCGGATACGGATACGCGCCAAGCCGTGGAAATGCGTGCGCGCGAGTGCTGTCGGTACCGATGCGTCCTCACCCCGACCCCGTTCCCGGCGCAAGAGGCAGCGACGCGATCGCGATGCCGCCGGCACGCTGCGCCGCACGCCGTAGACAAGATCCCGAGGGAGCGAGCGGACAGGCGCGCGCATTCACCCTGCCACCACTGGCGCGCAGGCAGCATCGCAGCAGCCGTCGCGCATACGCTGGACAGCCGATCTTCCGACGATTCCGACCTGCGTGGACGCTGCAGCGAGCGGCGACCGCTCTGTGCTGCCGTAGCCGGCCATCCCGTGCCTGCAGCCCCGTGCAGCGACGGCGCGACGCGAATGCATCCGTCTCCCGGCTTTGCCCGTATCGCTATCCCAATCCCCATGAGAAGCGCTTGTGCCGAGCCCCGTTCCGGACCATTCCCGTACACCGACCACCGCGCCCGCCGCTGCGCCCGTGCCGCGCGGCGGCCGCGTGGCGGGCACGCTGCGGCGCTGGTTCGACACCGGCGCGGAGATCGCGCTGGACGAGGCCCGCGCCGACCGCATCGACTGGCTGCGTGCGGCCCCCTACTTCGGCCTGCACCTGGCCTGCCTGGCCGTGTTCTGGGTCGGCGTATCGTGGTTCGCGGTGGGCATGGCCGTGGCGATGTACGCGGTGCGCATGTTCGCGCTCACCGGTTTCTATCACCGCTATTTCGCCCACCGCGCGTTCAAGACCTCGCGGGCGGTGCAGTTCCTGTTCGCCGCGCTCGGCGCCACCTGCGTGCAGCGCGGCCCGCTGTGGTGGGCCGCGCATCATCGCAACCACCATCGCCACACCGACACCCCGGCCGATCCGCATTCGCCGCGCCAGCACGGCTTCTGGTGGAGCCATAGCGGCTGGTTCCTGACCCCGCACGGTTTCCGTACCGACTGGGAGGCGATCCCGGACCTGCGCCGCTTCCCGGAACTGCGCTTCCTCGACCGGTTCGACCTGCTGCTGCCGGTGCTGCTGGCGCTGGCGCTGTTCCTGCTCGGCGGCTGGCTGCAGCGCCACGTTCCGCAACTGGGCACCGATGGGCCGCAGTTGCTGGTATGGGGCTTCTTCGTCTCCACCGTGGCGCTGTTCCATGCCACCTTCACCATCAACTCGTTGGCGCATCGCTTCGGCAGCCGCCGTTTCGACACCCGCGACGACAGCCGCAACAACGCCTGGCTGGCCCTGTTGACCTTCGGCGAAGGCTGGCACAACAACCACCATTTCTTCCCGGGCGCGGCGCGGCAGGGCTTTCACTGGTGGGAAGTCGATCTCACCTGGTATGGCCTGAAGGCGCTGTCGTGGACCGGGCTGGTGCGCGAACTCAAGCCGGTGCCGGCGGCCTTGCTGCGCGCACAGGCGCGCGCACGATGAGCCGGATCGCGGTGGTGGGCGCCGGGATCGCCGGGATGGGGGCGGCATGGCTGCTGTCGCAGCGGCACGAGGTCACCCTGTACGAGGCCGCCAACTACCTGGGCGGGCACACTCACACCCATGCGATCGAACTGGACGGCGCGCGGTACGCGGTGGACAGCGGCTTCATCGTGTTCAACCCGCAGCACTACCCGCTGCTGAGCAGGCTGTTCGCGCAACTGGACGTGGCATCGCAGCCGACCACGATGAGCTTCTCGGTGCACGAGGCGCGCACCGGCCTGGAGTACAACGCCGGCAGCCTCGGCGGGCTGTTCTGCCAGCCCGGCAATCTGGCCAGCCCGCGATTCTGGCGCATGCTGCGCGACCTGCGCCGCTTCTACCGGCAGGCGCCGCAGGTGCTAGACAGCCCCGACCAGACGCAGCTGACCCTGGGCGAGTTCCTGCAGCGGCATGGCTATTCGGAGGTGTTCCGCGACGCGCATCTGGTGCCGATGGCGTCGGCGCTGTGGTCCTCGCCGTCGCAGCAAATCTTGCAGTTCCCGATGCGCCAGCTGATCGGCTTCATGGCCAACCACCACATGCTGCAAATCGGCGGCCGGCCGCAGTGGCAGGTGGTCGAAGGCGGCTCCGACAGCTACGTGCGCGCGCTGCGCAGCCGCTGGCGGGTGCGCGAGCGCATCGGCACGCCGGTACGCTCGGTACAACGGCTGTCGCAGGGCGTATCGGTGCTGACCGAGGCCGACAGCGATGCAGACGCCCGGCACTACGACCACGTGGTGCTGGCCTGCCACGCCGACGACGCCTTGCGCCTGCTCAACGACGCCAGCGCCGCCGAGCGCGACATCCTCGGCGCGATCGCCTACCAGGACAACGACACCGTGCTGCACACCGATGCGCGCGTGCTGCCGCGCAATCGCCGCGCCTGGGCCGCATGGAACGCGCACGTGCCGGCCGATCCGGATGCGCCGTGCACGGTCAGCTACTGGATGAACGCGCTGCAATCGATCCGCTCGCCGCACCCGTTCATCGTCAGCCTCAACCGCGACGGCGACATCGACCAGGCCAAGGTGCTGCGGCGCATGCGCTACCGGCATCCGCTGCAGACCCAGGCCTCGGTGGCGGCGCAGGCGCGCAAGGGCGAGATCCAGGGCCAGCGCGGCACCTGGTTCGCCGGCGCCGGCTGGGGATTCGGTTTCCACGAGGACGGCCTGCGCAGCGCGGTCGACGTCGCTGTCGGACTCGGGGTCCCCTGGCCATGAACCTGCTGCGCAGCGCTACCGTGTCCGCCCCCCCGGCTGGCGCCGTCTCGACAACGCCGGCGGCGGCGGGCACGACCACCCACGGGCTGCACAGTGCGATCTACAGTGGCTGGATCCGGCACCGGCGCTATGCGCCCAAGGCGCTGGCGTTCCGCTATCCGATTTTCCTGATGTACCTGGACCTGGCCGAACTCGAGCAGGTGTTCGCGCGGCGCTGGCTGTGGTCGGTCGGCCGCCGCAACCTGGCGCAGTTCCGCCGCAGCGACTACCTGGGCGATCCGGCGCAGCCGCTGGACGAGGCGGTGCGCGACCGCGTGCAGCAGCACAGCGGCGAGCGCCCGCTCGGCCCGGTGCGCATGCTCACACACCTGCGCTACTTCGGCCACTGCTTCAATCCGGTCACGTTCTACTACTGCCACGACGCGCAGCTGCGCCTG
Source organism: Xanthomonas theicola (assembly GCF_014236795.1). NCBI lineage: Bacteria > Pseudomonadati > Pseudomonadota > Gammaproteobacteria > Lysobacterales > Lysobacteraceae > Xanthomonas > Xanthomonas theicola. The sequence continues at coordinate 2,524,926 of NZ_CP049017.1, forward strand.
CACAGCATCGTCGCCGAGATCACCAATACGCCGTGGCGGCAGCGCCATGCCTACGTGCTGCCGGTGGCCGCCGCGCGCCGCCACGGCAGCGTACACGCCTGGCGCTTGGACAAGCGCTTCCACGTCTCTCCGTTCATGGCGATGGCACACGAATACGCATGGCGCTGCAGCGAACCGGGCGCGCAGCTGCGCGTGCACATGGACGTGCTCGATGCGCAGCCGGCGGCCAGGCGCTTCGACGCCACGCTGGTGCTGCAGCGGCGCGAGATCTCCGGCGCCAGCCTGGCGCGCACGCTGCTGCGTTATCCGGCGATGAGCCTGCAGGTCGTGGCCAAGATCCACTGGCAGGCGCTGCGCCTGTGGCTGCGCGGCAATCCGGTGCACGACCACCCCGACCATTCCCTTCCGCGAGAACGCCGATGAACGCTCCGCCCGCGCCCTCCTCCGCTTCCGTCGCGCTTGCCCCCGCCGCGCCGCCGCTGCGCGGCCTCGACCGCATGCTGCGGCGGCGCCTGTTCGCCACCCTGGACGGCCTGCGCGACGGCCAGCTACGCATCGAGGAAGCCGGCACGATCACCACACTGGGCCATGCCGCGCCGGGCGCGCACGCCGGCGCCGCGCTGCAGGCGCAGCTGCGCATCCACGATCCGCGCTTCTATCGCCAAGCCGCACTGAACGGCAGCGTCGGCGTCGGCGAGGCGTACATGGACGGGCTGTGGGAGTGCGACGATCTGGTCGCCTTGGTGCGGCTGCTAGTGCGCAACCGCGACCGCCTGGACGCGATGGAGACCGGCCTGGCCCGCCTCGGCGGCCTGGCGATGCGCGGCCTGCACGCGCTGGCGCGCAACACCCGCGCCGGCAGCCGCCGCAACATCGCCGCGCACTACGACCTGGGCAATCCGCTGTTCGAACTGTTCCTGGACCGCAACCTGATGTACTCCTCGGCGATCTTCCGCGACGCGGACGCCGCGCTCGGCGACGCCGCGCTGGAGCGCGCCGCCGAGCGCAAGCTGCAGCGCATCTGCGCCAAGCTCGCGCTGCAGCCGCATCACCATCTGGTCGAGATCGGCAGCGGCTGGGGCGGCTTCGCGCTGCATGCGGCCAAGCACCACGGTTGCCGCGTCACCACCGCCACGATCTCGCGCGAGCAGTACGAGCTGGCGCGGCAGCGCGTGGACGCGGCCGGCCTGTCCGATCGCGTCGAGGTGCTGCTGCGCGACTACCGCGACCTCGACGGCCGCTACGACCGGCTGGTCTCGATCGAGATGATCGAGGCGATCGGCCACCAGTACCTGGACACCTATTTCGGCAAGGTCGGCGCGCTGCTCAAGGACGACGGCCAGGCGCTGATCCAGGCCATCACCATCGAGGACCACCGCTACGCGCAGGCGCTGGCTTCGGTGGACTTCATCAAGCGCCACATCTTTCCCGGCAGCTTCATCCCCTCGGTGGCGGCGATGACCGGCGCGGTCGCGCGCGCCAGCGACCTGCGCCTGTTCAACCTGGAAGACATCGGTCCCAGCTATGCGCTGACCCTGCGCGCCTGGCGCCAGCGCTTCATGGCCAGGCTGCCGCAGGTCCGCGCGCTGGGCTACGACGAACGCTTCATCCGCATGTGGGAGTTCTACCTGGCCTATTGCGAAGGCGGCTTCCTGGAACGCTCGATCGGCGACGTGCACCTGTGGCTGAGCAAGCCCGGCGCGCGCCCGGCGCAGTTCGCGCCGCCATTGGCGCACGACGCATGAGCAACCTGGCCAACTACGTCGCGCTGCAGGCGCTGTGGCTGGCCGCGGTGGCCGGCGCCGGCCACGGGCTGGCCTGGGCCGGCCCGGCGGCGCTGGCGCTGTTCGCGCTGTACCAGTTGCAGCCGCGCCGCCGCGCGCGCGGCGACGCGACGCTGATGGCGCTGGCGCTGCTGCTCGGCGCCGGCGTCGACACCGCGCTGGCCGCCGGCGGCTGGGTGCGCTACGCCGCGGCGCTGCCGCCGGCGCCGTGGGCGCCGCTGTGGATCCTGGCGCTGTGGGCCGGCTTCGCGCTGACCTTCAACCATTCGCTGGCCTGGGTCATGCACCGCCCATGGCGCGCGGCGCTGTTCGGCGCGGTGTTCGGCCCCTTGGGCTATGTGCTGGCCGCGCGCGGCTGGCAGGCGCTGACCCTGGGCGCGCCGTGGCTGCACGCCGTGTTCGCGCTGGCGCTGGCCTGGGCCGCGGCGCTGGCCTTGCTGAGCCTGGCGACACGGCGCCTGGCCGCACCGGCCCGGTCCGCGCCGCTCGGCGCCGGAGCCGCTCCATGAACGCCTGGCCGCTGTTGCACGTGGGCGTCTTCACCGCGCTGGCGATTCTCGCCGGCTGGGCCTGGCAGCGGCGCAGCCGCAACGCCGGCGTGGTCGATGTGCTGTGGGCGGGGTGCATGGCGCTGGCCGCGGTGTACTGCGCCTGGCGCGCCGACGGCGCCGCGCTGCCGCGCGTGCTGACCGCGGCGATGGGCGGGCTGTGGGGCGCGCGCCTGGCCTGGCACCTGGGCGTGCGCGTGTTCGGCGACGCGCACGAGGACGGCCGCTACCGCGCGCTGCGCGCGCACTGGCACGGCGACCAGCGCCGCTTCCTGCTGTTCTTCCTCGGCCAGGCGCTGGTGGTGGTGCTGTTCGCGGTGCCGCTGTCGATCGCCGCGTACAATCCGCTGCCGCACTGGAACGTGTGGACCACGCTGGCGCTGGCGACCTGGCTGCTGGCGGTGGGCGGGGAAAGCCTGGCCGACCGCCAGCTGGCCGCGTTCCGCGCCGGTGCCGGCAATCACGGCAAGACCTGCCGCCGCGGCCTGTGGCGCTACTCGCGGCATCCGAACTATTTCTTCGAGTTCGTGCACTGGTTCGCCTACGTGTTCCTGGCGGTGGGCGGCGGCGCGCTGTGGGTCGGCCTCGCCGCGCTGGGGCCGCTGCTGATGTTCGCGTTCCTGTACCGCGTCACCGGCATTCCCTACACCGAACAACAGGCGCTGCGCTCGCGCGGCCAGGACTACGCCGACTACCAGCGCAGCACCAGCGCCTTCTTTCCATTGCCGCCGCGGCAATGATCCCGCTTCAGGAGACCCGCCGATGTCCAGCACCCTCGCCACCACGCCTCCACCGACGCTGCCCGCCGAACCGCTGGCCACGCGCGTGGCCGAATCCGGCCTGCTGCCCGACGCGCTGCTGCGCGGCGCGATGCGCAGGCTATGCGCGCAACGCCTGCGCGATGAACGCAGCGGCGGCGCCGACGCCGCCTGGGAGCGCCAGCGCGCGTTCCTCGAGGCCTTGCGCGGCAGCGCCATCGCGATCGAGACCGAGGCGGCCAACCGCCAGCACTACGAGCTGCCGCCGCGCTTCTTCGCGCTGTGCCTGGGCAAGCGCCTGAAGTACAGCAGCTGCTACTGGGACGCCGGCACCGCCGACCTGGACGCGGCCGAGGAACGCATGCTGCACCTGTACGCCGAACGCGCGCAGCTGCGCGACCGCCAGCGCATCCTGGAGCTGGGCTGCGGCTGGGGCTCGCTGACCCTGTGGATGGCCGAGCACTACCCCGGCGCGCGCATCACCGCGGTATCCAACTCGCGGCCGCAGCGCGAACACATCCAGGCGCAGTGCCATGCGCGCGGGCTGGACAATGTCACCGTCATCACCCACGACGCCAACACCCTGACCTTGCCGGCCGACAGCTACGACCGCGTGGTGTCGATCGAGATGTTCGAGCACATGCGCAACTACCGCGAACTGCTGGCCCGGATCGGCCACTGGCTGGTGCCGGGCGGCAAGCTGTTCGTGCACATCTTCTGCCACCGCGACCTGGCCTACCCGTTCGAGGTGCAGGGCGAGGACAACTGGATGGGCCGGCATTTCTTCACCGGCGGGTTGATGCCCGCGGCCGACACCCTGCTGCAGTTCCAGGACGATCTGGCGCTGGAACGGCGCTGGCTGCTCTCCGGCGAGCACTACCAGAAAACCGCCAATGCCTGGCTGCGCAACCAAGACCGGCACCGCGCCGAACTGATGCCGGTGCTGCAGGCCACCTACGGCGCCGACGCCGGGATCTGGTGGCAACGCTGGCGCATGTTCTGGATGGCCTGCGCCGAACTGTTCGGCTACGACTGCGGCCAGCAGTGGGGCGTGGCGCATTACCGGTTCGTGAGGCGCTGAAGGACTCGGGACTCGGGACTCGGGACTCGGGACTCGGGACTCGGGACTCGGGATGATGTCCCGGCGCAAATCGCTGTCAAGCGATTTGATGAAAAAAGTGCAAAATTCTTAAAAAAGTGGATTTTTTCGCAACTTCAGCCCAACCCCTCCTACAGATAAAGCGAAGATGCAGCGCACTCGCGACCATCCCCCCCCCCCCCGGGTCCCCGGTCCCGAGTCCCGATCAAACCGCCGCGGTAATCACGATCTCGATCTTCCAGTCCGGATTGGCCAGCCTGGCCTGCACGGTGGCGCGCGCCGGGGTGCTGCCCGGCGACACCCAATCTTCCCAGACCTTGTTCATTTCCGCGAACTCGGCCAGGTCGGTCATGAAGATCTCCGCGCGCAGGACCTTGCTCTTGTCGCTGGCCGCGCGCGCCAGCAGTGCATCGATCGCCGCCAGTACCTGGCGGGTCTGCCCGGCGATGTCGGCGCCAGTGTCATCGGCGATCTGCCCTGCCAGATAGGCCACGCCATTGTGCACGGTCATTTCCGACATGCGCGGGCCGGTATCGAAACGCTGGATCATGATGCGCTGTCCTGAAGAAGGGAAACCCGGGCATTGTCGCGCGATTGCGCCAAGCCTGCAGGGCGCCACAGCCGGTACGCGACCAGCAGCAGCCAGCCCAGGATCAGCGCGATCGCCAGCTTCTGGGTCAGCACGCGCGGCGGCGCCCGCCACAGCACGTGCACCCACAGCGCCACGAACGCCGCGGCGGCCAGCGCCGGCGCGGCGACGGCGAGACCGCGCCACGGCGGTTGCCGGCGCAGCCACGCGCTCTGCAACAGCATCGCCGTGGTCACGCACAGGAACGCGGCCTGCGCCGACAGCGCATGCAGCAGCGGCGCCAGCAACGGCGCGCGCTGCGGCAGGTAGCTGTCGCCGATCGCCACCCCGCACAGGCCCAGTGCGGCGCCCGCGAACAGCAGCGGCGGCGCGGCACTGCGCGCCGCCGACGGGGACTGCGCATACAGGCCGGCGGCGAGCGCGACGATGCCCACCGCCAGCAGCACGTAGACGATTCGCAGCAACAGCCCGCCCGGGCCATGCAGGTACAGACTCAGCGTCGCCTGCTGCCAGTGCAGGTCCGCACGCGACAGCTGCAGCGCCAGCGCCACGCCCAGGAACAGCAGGCACAGGACTGCGGCGAGGGCGCCGGCGGCGCGCGGCCAGCGTGGCGCTGCGGGGACGACGGCCATGGGCGGCGGCATCGGTTCGGCTCCGGGGCGGATCGGGGGGACGCGACGCACCCCGACGCGGCGCCGACGTGCGATTCCACTATGATGCGCGTCGCCGGCGCCGTCGGTACAGCCCATCGGTACCGTCCAAGGGCCTGTCAACGCCACCGGGATAGACCACGCCGCACTCGGGCGCGTGCGCGGCAGGTTGAAGAACGAGGGATCTTTATGTCGATGAGCGAGCCAATGATGATGCGGCTGCATCCGCGCCCGGGTGCGGCGCGCCGGCGCGCCGCGGCCCGTGTCCGCGGCATCGACCGGCCCTAGCCAACCCGGGCAGCGCCATGTACCGTCCCCTTTCCGCTGCCAGGTCCGCCACCGCCGCGACGGCCCACGCCGTCGATGCAGCGCACATGGGCAGCACCGGCGCGCGCCCTGCGCCGTCCTTCTTCTTCGTCTACGCTCGCCTGCAATGACCGACGCTGCACTTCCCGCTCCCCACTCCCCTGCAGGCTGGCGCCGCGCGTTGCCGGTCGTGGTCAGCCTGCTGATCCTGGCGCTGGCGCTGCGCGCGCTGGCCACCGAGTTCAGCACCCACGGTTATGCCGCGATCCGCCACGCCTTCAACCAGCTCGGCGTCGGCCAGATCGCGCTGACCCTGCTGCTGGGGCTGAGCAGCTATGCCTGCTTGATCGGGTTCGACGCGGTCGGCCTGCACCGCAGCGGGCGCAAGCTGCATCCGATGCGGATCGGCGTCACCGCGTTCCTGGCGCATACGGTCGGGCAGACCCTGGGCTTCGCCGCGCTGACCGGCGGTGCGGTGCGCCTGCGTGGCTACGGCCGGGTCGGGCTGAGTCTGGCGGAGATCGGCCAGGTGGTGCTGATGAGCACGCTCGGCTTCGTGTTCGGCGCCTGGCTGCTGCTGGCGCTGGCGCTGGCGCTGGAACCGGCGGCGGCGGCGCTGGCGCTGCCGCTCGGCGCGCCGGCGGTGCGCGCGATCGGCGTCGCGCTGCTTGCCGGCTTCGGGCTGCTGCTGCTGCTGGCCGGGCGCGAGGGCCGCACGCTGCGCTGGCGCGACCACGCGCTGTGGTTGCCGGACCGGCGCACCGCGCTGGGCGTGACCGCGCTGAGCGTGGTCGAGCTGGGCCTGGCCAGCGCCGCGTTCTACGTGCTGCTGCCGAACGAATCGGGGATCGAGTTCGTCGGCTTCGTCGGCCTGTACCTGGTCGCGGTGGTGGCCGGACTGATGTCGACCGTGCCGGCCGGGCTGGGCGTGTTCGAATGGAGCCTGCTCAAGCTGCTGCCCGGCGTGGCACCGGCGGCGGTGCTGGCGGCGGCGCTGATCTACCGCATCACCTACTACGTGGTGCCGCTGCTGCTGTCGGTGCTGATGGCCGCGGCCTCGGGCCTGCGCCGGCCGCTGGCCGCTGGCGCGGGCAGCGTGCGGGTGGCCTGGGGCACGCTGCGCCCGTGGCTGCCGCAGATCATCGCCATCGCGGTGTTCGCGGTCGGCGCGGCGCTGGTCATCGACGGCACCCTGCCGACGCCGAAGCGGCGCCTGGGCATGGCGCCGCTGTCGATCGTGGAGACCTCGCACCTGCTGGCCAGCCTCGGCGGGGTGGTGCTGCTGCTGATCGGCCAGGGCCTGCAGCGGCGCAGCCATGCGGCCTGGGTGCTGGCGATCGGCATCTGCGTGCTGCTGCCGTTGCCGGCCTGGCTGCGCGGCGGCCACGTCTCGGTGGCGCTGTCCTCGTTGGTGGTGGCGATCGGGCTGTGGGGCGCGCGCCGCGAGTTCTATCGCCAGGGCGCGCTGCTCGACGAGGCCTGGTCGTGGCCGTGGATCCGCAACCTGGGCCTGGTGCTGATCGCGACGGTGTGGCTGCTGTTCTTCGTCTACAGCCATGTCGAATACCAGAACGAGCTGTGGTGGCATTTCGCGACCTCGGCCAACGCGCCGCGCGCGCTGCGCGCGGTGCTGCTGGTCAGCGTGGCGGTGGTGGTGTTCGGGCTGGCGCGGCTGTTGCACAGCACGCGCTCGCCGCTGCCGGCGGCCAGCGCGGCGCAGTTGGACGCGCTGACCCCGGTGCTGGCAGCGACCACCGATACCCAGGCCTGCCTGGTGCTGACCGGCGACAAGGCGCTGCTGCCCGACGAGGGCGGCCAGGGCTTCGTGATGATGCAGCGCTACGGCGGCTCGTTGGTGGCGATGGGCGATCCGGTGGGAGCGCCGGAGGTGGCGCGGGCGCTGATCTGGCGCTTCCGCGAGGAAGCCGACCGGCTGGGCCTGCGCCCGGTGTTCTACCAGGTCGGCGAACAGCACTGGCAGACCTACCTGGACCTGGGCCTGACCCTGGTCAAGCTCGGCGAGGAAGCAATGGTGCCGCTGGAAGGCTTCCATCTGGAAGGCCGCGACCGCGCCGATCTGCGCCAGGCATGGAACCGCGGCAAGCGCAGCGGGCTGAGCTTCCGCATCTTGCCGCTGGAGCAGATCGATGTGCTGATGCCGGTGCTGGCCCAGGTCTCGCAGCAATGGCTGGAGGAAAAGGCCGGCGAGGAGAAGGGCTTCTCGCTCGGCAGCTTCGATCCGGCCTATCTGCGCCGCTTCCCGGTCGCGGTGGTCGAGGCCGAGGGCAAGGTCGTGGCGTTCGCCAACCTATGGCAAGCGCCGGCCGGGCGCGAACTGTCGGTGGACCTGATGCGGCACATCGCCGACGCGCCGAAGGGCACGATGGATTTCCTGTTCATCGAACTGTTCCTGTGGGGCCGCGACCAGGGCTACAAGCGTTTCTCGCTGGGCATGGCGCCGCTGTCGGGCCTCGCGCAACACCGCCTGGCGGGGCGCTGGAACCGTTTCGGCAACCTGATCGTGCGCCATGGCGAACGCTTCTACGGCTTCAGCGGGTTGCGCCGCTTCAAGTCCAAGTTCGCGCCGACCTGGCGCACCCGCTATCTGGCGGCGCCCGGCGGCATGCACCTGCCGGCGACGCTGCTGGACGTGACGCGGTTGATTTCGTTGGATCCCAGGAAGCCGGAGTAGCCGGGACCCGGGACTCGGGAAAGCAACAGCAAAAGCGGGGGGTCTTACCGAGAAACGTTCTTCGGGTCCCCAGTCCGCAGTCCCCAGTCCCCAGTCCGCAGTCCCCAGTCCCCAGTCCCGACTATTTCGCCCCGATCCGCCGCAGGATCTGCTGGGCCAGTTCCGCGTAGTCGCCCTCGAAGTGGTGGTCGCCGGGCAGCTTCACCAGCTGCGCGGCGCCGGGCGCCAGGTCCGGGCACAGCGCGTCGTCGTCGTCCTCGCCGTACACGCACAGGGTCTTCGCGCCCGGCATCTTCGCCACCTCCGGGGCGATCGGCAGGCCGTCGTTGCCGGAGCTGATCCAGTTGGAGACGTGGAACTCGTAGTCGGCGGTCTTGCCCAGCGACAGCAGCGCGGTGATCCGCACCTGCGCGCGCATCGCCGGCGGCAGTTGGTTGTAGGCGGCAGGCAGCACGTCGGCGCCCTGGGAGAAGCCGATCAGCACCACCTGCCCGCGCTGCCACAGGCGGCTGTAGTGGCGGTAGATCCGGTCCAGGTCGGTAGCGAAGACCTGCGGCGTGCGTTCGCTCCAGAAGTAGCGCAGCGAATCCACCCCGACCACCGGGATGCCGGCCTTAGCCAGCGCGTCGGCGACCTGCTGGTCGAGCCCGGCCCAGCCGCCATCGCCGGAAACGAAGATCGCGAACACTGCGCTGTCGCCGGCCGCGCCGCCGGCAGGATCGGCCGGCACTTCCACCACCGGCAACCCGGCCAGATCGACCGGCGTGGGCGGCAGGCTGACACCGCGCTGCGCGCCCAGCGAACGCGCCGCCGCGCGCAGCCCGGGCAGCGGATCGCCGCCGGCGCTGCGGCGGAACGGCCGCGCCTGCGGCACCTTCTGCACAAACGCCTGGCTCTGCTGCGCGCAGCGCGCCTTGCCCGGCGCTGCGGCGGCCGCCAGCCACGGCAGCGGCAGCGCGGTGGGCTGCAACGCGCGCGCCGGCGCGGTGATGCCGGCGCCGCAGACCTGGTCGTCCAGCACCTGCACCGGGCAGAAGTCCTCGGTGAGCATGCCGGCCAGCACGTGCTTGGGCGACTGCGCCGCGATCGCATAGGCCAGCGCGGCGCCGTCGCCGTCGCCGACCAGCAGCGGCAGGCGGTAGGTGGGCACGTGATAGTAGGCCTGCACGTAGCGCGAGAAGTTCTCCACGTCGCCGGCGGAGAAGCCGCAGGTGCCGTCGATCTTGGCCAGCACCGCCTGCAGGTGCGCCGTGTCGATCACCGCCACCATCGCGCCGTCGCCGCGCAGCGCTTCGATCTGACGCGCGCGCTCCGCCTGGCCATGCTTGCCGCCGGCGAACCACAGCACCACGCGCTCGGCCTCGCCCCGCGGCAACAGCACCGGCACTTGCTCGAAGCGACCGTGGCTGAGCTTTTCCGGGGCACCGGCCGGCGCTACGGCCGGCGCCGCCGAGGCGACGACCGGTGCGAACAACCCGGTCAGCACACATCCCCACATCCATCCGCCACGCGTTCGCATCATCCGGCAATCCTGAAAAGGCGTGTAAAGATAATCCCGAATGGCGATGGCGCGAAGCGCGGCGTCGATGCCGGTTCATGCGGGATAGGCCAGAGCGTCGCGGCGGCATGGGCGCGGTCGGCGGCGCCCGGCGGCCGCTGCAGCCGCGGGACGGCATCCCGGAACGGGCCGCGCAACGCGACACAGCTTCAGCTGTCCGCGCCGGCCTCGGGATGGCGCGATCGCCACACTGCCAGCGCCTGCCGGTAACGCTCCACCTCATCGTTGTACAGGTCATGGACGCACAGTGGGCAGCCGCTGTTGCAGCAATCGCCGGGCTCGGGCGGCAGCGGCGGTTGCGGGCGCGGATCGGCAGCGGCGGCAACGGGATCGGGTCTCACGGTGGGCGGGAGGCGACACAAGGCGGGCTGGCGCGTATTGCAGCAGGCGCCGCCGCGGGCTCAGCCAATCGCCTGGCGCAGGTTGGCGCGTGCCGCCGCGTCGTAGCGCGCATGGAACCGGTCGCTGAGGAAGATGCGCGGCTGCGCCAGCAGCGTCTTCAGGAACGCGCGGCGCTTGCGCCGGTACAGCCGGTCCGGCACCACGCCGCGATACTCCTCGGCGATGGCGCGATCGTAAGCGGCGAACACGGCGCGCTCGGCGCCGAGGATGGCCATGTCGCAATCCAGGAACAGCGCCGCCTCCGCGTCCACCGCATCGGCGGCCAACTGGCCGTGGTGCACGGTCAGTTCGATCAGCGCGGCGACCCGCGCCGCGTCCAGCCCGGCATCGGGCAGCCACTGCGCGATCGCCGCCTGCGCCAAGCGCGCCGACTGCATCTCGTTGTCGCCACGCCCGGCCTGGTATACCGCGTCGTGGTACAGCACCGCCAGGTAGACCTCGCGCGGCTGCCGCCACCCCACCCCGGCGGCGACCTCTGCATAATGCGCCAGCACCGCCTGCACGTGGCCGAAGTGATGATAGGCGCGCGGCGGCGTGGCATAGGCCGCGTGCAGTTGCGTCCACTGCGCAGCCGGCAGCGTCAGCGGCGCCGGCGCCGGCACGCTCATCGGCGCGGCGCCGCGCCATCGTGCGGCGCGACGAGCGCGTGTGCGGACAGCGCCCAGGTCGCTTCGTGCAGGTAGCGCCCGTGTCCTTGCACGCTGCGGATCAGGCTCAGCGTGGCGAGCGTCCAGCGCAGTTCCGGTACCGGCTGCAGCGGCACCGCCCGCTCGTCGTAGGCCAGGGTGATGTGCGGAAGATACCCCACGCTGGCGTGTGTGGCCAGGCCATGGCGGCCGAGCTGCCGCTGCAGGGCCGCGCGCCGCTGGCGCAGCGGCGGCGGCTCGCCGTTGCCGCGCAACACCAGCGGCCGCGCCCGGGCGCGGCCGCCGAAACGGGCGGCCCGATGGAATCCCAGTTCGAACGGCGCCGACGCCAGCGCCTGGCCGGCGGCCCGCGCCTGCAGCAGCAGGCGCGGCGGGATGCCGGCGTACTCGCCCAAGTGATGCAGGGTGACGTGCAGGCGTCCGGGCGCAGCACCTGGCCGCGCAGACCATGCGCACCACGCAGGCGCACCCCGCGCGAACGCGCGCTGCACGGTGGCCGGATCCGGCAGCAGCGCCAAGCACAGGTTCTCGCGCGACGCCGGCCCCGCGAACCCGAGCGGGAACTGTGCGCCTGCGGGGAAAGCAGGGTGGGTCATGGGCAGGATGCGGCGAAAGCCGCGGGCGGTCCGGCGACGGAGCGGGCCGCCATGGTAGCAAGCGCCGCGCAGCCGGGGCGTACGCTGGAACGCGAAAGGCCGGCCGGAGGATCCGGTCGGCCTTTGCGTCTGCGCGGCATCGGCGCGACGCCCACTGCGGGCAACGTGCCTGGTGCAGGAAACGGCCGGATGCGCGGGATCCGGCCGGCGGCGCTCAGGCGGCGTTCTTCATCGCCAGCTTGCGGGTGCGCATCACGTCGTGACAGGAACGCACTTCCGGCAGCAGGCGGGTGGCCGCATCGCGCGCGGCGACCGGAGTGTCGCTGTCGGCGATCGTTTCGTTGAACGCCTTCAGCAGGCGATCCTCGGACTCTTCCAACTCCGCCACATAGCCGTACTTGGTGTCACCCAGCGCGGCACGCACCTTGCCGTACATCTGCTGCATGCTGCCGACCAGCGTTCCGTGCTCGTCCGGCGTACCGCCGGCGGCCTGGACCACGGCGCTCAGGCTGCTGACGATGTCCGACTTGACCCCAGCGATGCGCAGGAACAGCGCCGACAGTTCCGTGTCGCCGACCTTCTGCGCGGCTTCTTCGTAGAACTGCTTGCCGTCGCGGGAAATGGCGATGAGATCGTTGAGGCTGTGGGCGGTCTTGCTTTGAATGCTCATGGATGGAACTCCTTTCTGGGTGGGCTGGCGAGATCGCGCGACGGGCACGGCGGGTCGTGTCGCCCAACTCCTGCATATCGCTCGGCCGCGAATGAAGAATTGCCGCGTTGCGTCGTGGGACAGATGCTGGACACCGTGGCATGAAGTGCACGTGAGCCGAGACCGCCGCGTCCTCACACGACGCTGGCAGGCATGAACAGGCGTTCATCGGCGGCAGACCGGCGCGGCCATGCGCCAGGCCGGCCCGGCCACTGCCCGGCACGCCGCGGACAGCTCAGCCCATGCCGACCCGCGTTCCTGCGCAGCCACGGTGGAGGACCGCCGCCGGCGGCGGAGGGCCTCGATCGCCGCGTCTTGCGGCACGCCGCGCGCCGGCGACGCACTATGTTGGCGACGACGCCTCCCATCCGCGACTGCCGCAAGGTGCGCCATGTTCGGTTGCACCGCATTCGCCCTCGTCGCCGCGCCGCGGCAGCGTCGACCCAAACCGCAGCGTGCCGATGGAGCGGCGCGGTGCGCAACCCATTTCCGACCGCCGCGCGCTGGCGCTACAACGCTACAACAACCGCGGTGCCGAACTGCGCGCCGACGGCGCCCTGCCCGCTGCGCGGCAGCACCTGGCGATGGCGCTGCAGATGGACCGCCGCTTGGTCGCCGCCTGGGACAGTCTTGGCGTGCTGGCGCGACGCCAGGGCCACGCGCGTGGCGCCGAGCAGGATGACGCGACCGCGCTGGCGATCGATCCGGCCATGCCGCCACCCTCTCCAACGCCGCCAGCCTGTGGCGCGCTGGGCGACCGCGGCGCGAGGCGGCGATGCCGGCACGGCTGCGACGCGTGCAACTGACCGATCCCTTCCGCCAATACCTGCTCGGCGAACAGGCCGAGCGGCGCCAGGACTACGCCGCGGCGCTCGGCCACTGCCGGCATGCGCTGCGCCTGTACCCGGGCGCGCACCTGCTGTACTTCTTCGCCCTGGCCCGCGCCTCTCTGCGCGGCGGCGACCCGCACCGCGCGAACTGGACGATGCAGCAGGCCCTGACGCACGCCGAGCAGACCGCGCAGCGCGCTACCAGGCCGGGCTGGACGTGCTGCGGCGCCTGGCGCACGCGACGCAGGCGCGGCGTTGACCGGTTGCGCAGGCGGCCTGTCCGCACGCGACCGCGCCGCATCCTGGCTAGCCGGCGGTCGCCAGCTGCTGCGCCCGGCGCGCGTCGTGGCGCGCCCACAGGTAGACCAGCAGCCCGCCCAGCGCCGCCGCGGCGCCGACGTAGCCGGTCGAGGTCCAGCCCAGCCCGGCGCCGATCGCGATCCCGCCCAGCCACGGACCCAGTGCATTGGCCAGATTGAACGCAGCGTGGTTGGAGGCCGCGGCCAGGGTCTGCGCCTCGCTGGCCACGTCCATCAGCCGGGTCTGCAGCACCGGCGCCAGCGCGCCCATGCTGCCGACCGCGACCACCGCCGGCAGCACCGCCCACGGCGACTGCGCGGCCAGCGGGAACGCCAGCAGCACCGCCATCGACCACAGCAGCACCAGCGGCACCGCGCGGAACTGCAACCGGTCGAACAACCAGCCGCCGGCGACGTTGCCGAGCAGGCCGCCCAGGCCGAACGCGCACATCGCCAATGGGATCCAGCGCTCAGACACGCCAGTGACCTCGGTCAGGGTCGGGGCCAGGTAACTGAACACGCAGAACATGCCGGCGAAGCCGATCGAGCCGATGCCCAGCGCCAGCCATACCTGCGGGCGGTTGAAAGCGCGCAGTTCGCGCAGCGGCCGCTGCCGCGGCTCGTACGGGTCGGCCGGCAACAGCCACATGACCAGCACCACGGTCAGCAGCGCGATCAACGCCACCAGCGCATAGGCGTAGCGCCATTGCGCCACCTGGCCCAGCCAAGTCGCCAGCGGATTGCCGACCAGCACCGCCAGATTCAGCCCGAGCAGCACCCGGCTCACCGCCGCGCCGCGCTGGTCGGGCCGGCTGATCGACGCGGCGACCAGCGTGGCCACGCCGAAATAGGCGCCGTGCGGCAAGCCGGCGATGAAGCGCACCAGCAGCATGCTGCGGTAATCCGGCGCCAGTGCGCTGGCCAGGTTGCCGGCCGCATAGAAGCCCATCAGCGCCAGCAGCAGCGTGCGCCGCGGCCAGCGCGCGCCGACGATCGCCAGCAGCGGCGCGCCGACCACCACGCCCAACGCATAGGCGCTGATCAGATGCCCGACCTGCGGCGCATCGATCGCCAGTCCGCGCGCGATGTACGGCATCAGGCCCATCGTGGAGAACTCGCTGGTGCCGATCGCAAAGCCGCCCATCGCAAGCGCGGACAGGGTCAGCACATAGCCTCGGCGCGACAACGGCGTCGGAGCAGTGGCGGGAGTGGACATGCCCGGGACCTGAGCGAGGGGCCTTCCATTGTTGTGCATTGCAGCACGCAATTAGAAGCCATGCCCGTGCAACGCCGCGTTGCGGCTTGGCGCGTGCGGATGGCTCCGCCGGCTGCACTGCCGCCGCGGCGCACCGACCTATCCCAAAACCCGCCGGCAGGCGCCGCCGCGGGCAGCAACGCACTGTCCTACCGGCATCGCGCCAATCCACGGCCGCTGGCCCCATGTCTGCACTGCACGCATGCGCCGGCAGCACTGCGCGCCCGCTCCCCCGAATCGAGGATCACCGATGACCGCTACTGCTTCTCACCTGTTCGCGCCGCTGCGCCTGGGCGCGATCGAACTGACCAACCGCGTGGTGATGGCGCCGCTGACCCGCAATCGCGCCGAAGGCGAAGGCCGCATCCCCTCGCCGCTGGCCGCCGACTACTACGGACAGCGTGCCGATGCCGGGCTGATCGTCGCCGAGGCCACCCAGATCAGCCCGATGGGCCAGGGCTACATGGACACGCCCGGGATCTACAGCGATGTGCAGGTCGCCGCGTGGAAGCGGGTCACCGCCGAGGTGCACCGCCGCGGCGGCAGGATCGTGCTGCAGCTGTGGCACGTCGGCCGCATCTCCCACGTCAGCCTGCTGCCGGACGGCGCCGCGCCGGTGGCGCCGAGCGCGCTGCGCGCCGAAGCCAAGACCTACACCGCGGATGGCTTCAGCGATGTCTCGCAGCCGCGCGCGCTGCGCCTGGACGAGATCCCCGGGTTGATCGAGGACTACCGCCGCGCCGCGCGCAACGCCATCGCCGCCGGCTTCGACGGGGTGGAAGTGCATGCCGCCAATGGCTATCTGATCGACCAGTTCCTGCGCGACGGCAGCAACCACCGCGACGACGCCTACGGCGGCGGCATCGAAAACCGCACCCGGCTGCTGTTCGAAGTGGTGCAGGCGGTAGCGCAGGAGATCGGCGCCGACCGTACCGGCGTGCGCCTGTCGCCGGTGACCCCGGCCAACGATGCGCGCGACAGCGACCCGCAGCCCCTGTTCGAGCGGGCGATCGAGCGCCTGGATGCGCTCGGCCTGGCGTTCGTGCATGTGATCGAGGGCGCCACCGGCGGCCCGCGCGACAACATCGCCTTCGACTACGCCGCACTGCGCGCCAAGTTCCACGGACGCTGGCTGGTCAACAACGGCTACGACAAGGCGCTGGCCGAGCAGGCCATCGCCTCCGGCAGCGCCGACGCGGTGGCGTTCGGACGCCCGTTCATCGCCAACCCGGACCTGCTGGAACGGCTGCGCCGCGATGCGCCGCTCAACCCGCTGGATGCGGACACGCTCTACGGCGGCGGCGCCAAGGGCTATACCGACTACCCGACGCTGGACTGAACCGCGCGCACCGGCCGCGGCCATCGCGGCCGGTCGCGAGCCACCACGCCCCAGGCCGCGCGACGCGCTCGGCCGTGGCCGGCCGACGCGGACACGCCGTGCACCCGCGCCGCCGCGGCAAACCGCCGCTCTCCACCACCTGCACCAAGCCGCGCAAGCTGCCCAGGGCCGCTCCCGTTGCGGACATTCGCGCCCTTGAAGAACAGAGGTACCCCAGCCCCTCTTTGTTCCGCCATCGGCAACCCGTCATGCTGCGCTCCCCGTCTCCGCGAGATGTCTCATGGCCCCTTCTCCCAGCGCCGTTCCACCCACCTCCCCCGCTGCCCCGGCGCTGTCGCCGGAGCAGGCCGGGCCACTGGATGCCGCGGTCGATGCCGCCCTGAGCGAGCAGCGCCTGGTCGGCGCGGTGGTGCTGGCGCGCATGCGGGGCATTGCGTCTACCGCCGCGCCGCCGGCTGGGCCGACCGCGAAGCGCGCCAGCCGATGCGCGAGGACACCCGGTTCCGGCTCGCCTCGATCAGCAAGCTGATCGCCGCCAGCGCGGCGCTGGCACTGGTCGCGCAGGGCCGGCTGCAGCTGGACGCGCCGATCGCGCACTGGCTGCCCTGGTTCCGCCCGGCGTTGCCCGACGGGCGAGTGCCGGACATCAGCCTGCGCCAGTTGCTCAGCCACAGCGCCGGGCTCGGCTACCGCTTCCTCGAACCGGCGGACGGCGCGCTCGCCCGCGCCGGTGTGTCCGACGGCATGGACAACAGCGGTCTGAGCCTGGAGCAGAACCTGCGCCGCTTCGCGCAGGTGCCGCTGCAGTATGCGCCTGGCGAGGGCTGGGCCTATTCGCTGTCGATCGATGTCGCCGGTGCGCTGCTGCAGGCGGCCAGCGGCCAGGCGCTGCCCCAGTTGGTGCGCGACCTGGTCACCGCGCCGCTGGGCATGCACGCCACCAGCTTCCATGCCGAGGACCCGGCGCGGCTGGCGGTGCCCTACGTCAATGGCGACCCGTCGCCGCACCGGCTTGGCGAAGGCGAGTGCGTGGCGCCGATCCCGGACTGCGCCGGCATCGTGTTCCACCCATCGCGCGCGCTGGACCCGCACGCGTTCGCGTCGGCCGGCGCCGGCATGGTCGGCAGCGCCGGCGACGTGCTGCGCCTGCTGGAGACGCTGCGCCACGGCGGCGCGCCGCTGCTGCCGGCGACACTGGTCGCGGAGCTGGGCCGTGCGCAGGCCGGCGAGCGCGGCCCGCCGGATCCGCCCGGCTGGGGCTATGGCCTGGGCTTGGCCGTGCTGCGCGATCCGCTGCCGAGCGCGACCCCGCAAGCGCCGGGCACCTGGCGCTGGGGCGGCGCCTACGGCCACAGCTGGTTCGTCGACCCGGCGCGACAGCTGAGCGTGGTGGCGCTGACCAACACCCTGTACGAAGGCATGTCCGGCACGTTCGTGACCGACCTGCGCGACGCGGCCTACGCCGCGCTGCGCGCGGCCGCGGCGTGAACCATGCCCGCGCCGCGCGCGCAGGCGGCGAACGCGGCACCGCACGCACGGGCGCTGCGATCGCGCCGACGACGGCCGGCCATGCGCGCCGGAGAGGCGCGGCGCGGCGTCCCGCCCCCCGGCGGCACCGCCATGCCGGTGCCGCCGCGCGGTGTCAGGCCTTGCGCAGGAAGCAGGTCTTCAGCACCAGGCCCTTGATCCTGTCCGAGTTGCCTTCGATGTGCTCGGCATCGTCCTCGACCAGGCGGATGCCGCGGATCACCGTGCCCTGCTTGAGCGGGATCGACGAGCCCTTGACCTTCAGGTCCTTGATCACCACCACCGTATCGCCGGCCTGCAGCAGGTTGCCGTTGCTGTCGCGCACCGCCACCGCCACGTCGGCGGCGGCCGCCGACGGCGGCCATTCGTAGCCGCAGTCGGCGCAGATCCACACCGCCGCGTCGACATAGGTGTTCTGCAGAGTGCATTGCGGACAGGCGGGTGCGGCGGACATGGGCTTCCTTGATACGGCGACGACGCGGGGCGGCTATTGTAGCCGCTCGTTCTGCGCCGCCGGCCCGGGCCGCTCTCCACGCGGGAATTCCCATGCCCGCCGCTTCCGGCTCCCGCCTGGCGATCTACGCTGCGCTCGCCGGCAACCTGGCCATCGCCATCGCCAAGTTCGTCGCCGCCGCGCTGTCCGGCAGCTCGGCGATGCTCAGCGAAGGCGTGCACTCGCTGGTCGACACGGTCAACGAACTGCTGCTGTACGGGCTGCGCCGCGCCGCGCCGCGCGACCCGCCGACGCCGCCCATCCGTTCGGCTACGGACGCGAACTGTATTTCTGGAGTTTCATCGTCGCCCTGCTGGTGTTCGCGCTCGGCGCCGGCGTGTCGCTGTACGAAGGCATCGCGCATATCCGCGATCCGGAACCGGCCAACAACCACACCCTCACCTACGCGGTGCTGGGCCTGTCGATGCTGTTCGAAGGCGGCTCGTGGTGGGTGTCGCTGCGCGAGTTCCGGGCGCGCAAGGGCGCCATGGGCTACGTGCAGGCGTTTCGCGAGAGCAAGGACCCGAGCCTGTTGACCGTGCTGCTGGAAGACAGCGCCGCGCTGGTCGGCCTGCTCATCGCATTGCTGGGGCTGCTGGCCGCGCAGTGGCTGCAGATGCCGGCGCTAGACGGCGCCGCCTCCATCGGCATCGCCGCGGTCCTGGCATGTTCGGCCTTCGTACTGGCGCGCGAGACCAAGGGCCTGCTGATCGGCGAGCCCGCGGCGCAGCCGCTGAGCGATGCGCTGCGCCGCATCGCCGGCGCCGATCCGGACGTGCGCGCGGTCAACGGCGTGCTGAGCGTGCAGATGGCGCCGGACCAGGTGGTCGCCGCGCTCAGCGCCGAATTCGAGGACCAGCGCAGCACCACGCAGATCGAGGCGTGCATCGAGCGCATCGAACGCGCCGCGCGCGCCGAACATTCGCAATTGCAGTCGCTGTTCGTCAAACCGCAGACGCCCCAGGCGTGGCGGGCGCGGCGCAGCGCGCTGCGGACGCCGCCGGGCGGCTGAACGAACCGGCGCGGCGCCGCGCCGACTTGCGGCCGGCCGCCGCTTTTCGTTAGGGTTGCCGGGCACCATCTGTCATCGCGCTGTGACTGTGCCGGCGTATCGCACTCCCTACTTGAGACGAGGTTTCCCATGGAGATCGCCAATGGGCTTGTCGCCACCATCCACTACACCCTGACCGACGACGCCGGCGAGGTGATCGACCAATCGTCGCCGGACAATCCGCTGAGCTACCTGCACGGCGCCGGCAACATCGTGCCCGGGCTGGAAAAGGCGCTGGCCGGCAAGCGCCCCGGCGAAAGCGTGCAGGTCGACGTGGTTCCCGCCGAAGGCTACTCTGCACTGGCGCAATCGGGCCTGTGCCGTGAAAATTTGCATTGGCTCGAACACTATCGCCGTTCTTACGGCACGAGCCTCATAAACAGCAAAATCTAAGGATGGTCTGAACAACTCCCTCTGATCCTGCGACAATCGTACAAAGCCCAACAGGACAACGACGATGCAATTGTCTTTCGGCGACGCGGAGTACAACGGCAAGCGCAAGCAGACGCGGCGCGAAAGGTTGCTGGCCGAGATGGATCAGGTGGTGCCGTGGAAAGACCTGCTGGCGCTGATCGCGCCGCACTATCCGAAGTCGGGCCATCCGGGCCGTCAGCCGTACCCGCTGGAGACAATGCTGCGCATCCACTTTCTGCAGCAGTGGTACGCACTGAGCGACCCGGGCGCGGAAGAAGCCTTGTACGACACGGCGTCGATGCGCCGTTTCGCCAGGATCGGCGGGTTGGATGAGGTGCCGGACGAGACCACGATCCTCAACTTCCGCCGGTTGCTGGAGACGCACGATCTGGCGCGCACGCTGTTCAACCGGGTCAACGCGCACCTATCGCGCAAGGGCCAGAGCCTGCGCGGCGGCACCATCGTGGACGCCACGATCATTGCCGCGCCCAGCTCGACCAAGAACAAGAACGGCGAGCGCGACCCGGAAATGCACCAGACCAAGAAGGGCAATCAGTACTACTTCGGGATGAAAGCGCACATCGGCGTGGACGATGAGTCCGGGCTGGTGCACCACTTGGAATGCACGGCGGCCAACGCCGCAGATATCACCCAGGCGCACAAGCTGCTGCACGGCAAGGAAGACACGGTATGCGGCGACAGCGGCTACACCGGGCTGGCCAAGCGCGAGGAGATGGCGAGCAAGCGCAAGCTGCGCTATCTGATCGCGGAGAAGCCCTCGAAGCTGAAGCAGATCAAGAGCAAGCGCGAATTGAAGTGGGCACAGCGCTGGGAGCACGCCAAGGCCAGCCTGAGGGCGAAGGTGGAGCATCCGTTCCGGGTGATCAAGCGCCAGTTTGGCTACGTCAAGGTGCGCTATCGCGGCCTGGCGAAGAACACGGCGCAAGTGCTGACGCTGTTTGCGCTGTCGAACCTGTGGCTGAAGCGAAAGCAGTTGCTGCCTGTCGTGGGGAGGGTGTGCCTGTAATCCGGGAAATACCCCGGAAATGCGCCGGAAACGGCGAAAAACCGAGGGTCTGAGCGCCGTGGGCGTGGTCGATATGGCTTGCCTCATCCTCCGACCGCGTTGATCAGACTATCCCTAAGGAGAAGCACCGTGAAATTTGGATACACGATTGTTTATGTACCCCAGGTCGAAGCCACCCTTGCGTTCTTCGAGCAAGCCTTTGGGTTCAAGCGGCGCTTTCTGGATGAGTCGGGTGACTACGGCGAGCTTGAAACCGGTGGCACCACACTCGCGTTCGCCAGTCGCGGCCTTGCCGAGTCGAACTGCGATGGCGGCTACGAGTTTTGCAGCCCGCACCAAAAGCCCTTGGGCATTGAAATAGCCCTGGTCACCGATGATGTGCCCACCGCGCATGCCAAAGCGTTGGCGGCCGGCGCGAGCGAACATGCTGCTGTGCAGAAAAAACCGTGGGGGCAGGT
Source organism: Xanthomonas theicola (assembly GCF_014236795.1). Taxonomy (NCBI): domain Bacteria; kingdom Pseudomonadati; phylum Pseudomonadota; class Gammaproteobacteria; order Lysobacterales; family Lysobacteraceae; genus Xanthomonas; species Xanthomonas theicola. Next base: position 2,545,957 of record NZ_CP049017.1, read on the forward strand.
GGTGTCCTACGTGCGCTGCCCGGCAGGCACCCTAGTGGAACTCTGTACCCCGGTCGGTCAATGACCTTCACGTTGCAGGCAAGCATCCAAGGAGGACAGCGTGGCAGGTAAAAGCGACGATGCCGTTGCGGCATTACTTGAAGACATTGGCAGCACCCATGGCGCCCTGCTGGAAGTGGTCCAGAAGGTGCGGCAGGTGGTGGCCAAGACCGGTGGCGGCGTGACCGAAACGGTCAAGTACGGGGGCATCCTGTTTTCGCGGCTTGCGCCGTTTTGCGGGGTCTACGCCTATACCGGTCACGTGTCGGTGGAATTTGGTCAGGGTTATAAGTTTGACGATCCTCATCATGTACTGGAAGGCAGCGGAAAGTTTCGTCGCCATATCAAGTTGTTCAGTGTGTCGGATGTGCAAGATAAGCACCTTGCGGAGTATGTAAGGCAAGCCTTGGCTAATTGATCCAGCTGAGTATTTAAATTTTTTTCCTGTGGGGTCTTTCCCCCGCATGGGGAAGTATTGCCCTGAATAAAATAACTAAGGATAGTCTGATCAACGCGGTCGGAGGATGAGGCAAGCCATATCGACCACGCCCACGGCGCTCAGACCCTCGGTTTTTCGCCGTTTCCGGCGCATTTCCGGGGTATTTCCCGGATTACAGGCACACCCTCCCCACGACAGGCAGCAACTGCTTTCGCTTCAGCCACAGGTTCGACAGCGCAAACAGCGTCAGCACTTGCGCCGTGTTCTTCGCCAGGCCGCGATAGCGCACCTTGACGTAGCCAAACTGGCGCTTGATCACCCGGAACGGATGCTCCACCTTCGCCCTCAGGCTGGCCTTGGCGTGCTCCCAGCGCTGTGCCCACTTCAATTCGCGCTTGCTCTTGATCTGCTTCAGCTTCGAGGGCTTCTCCGCGATCAGATAGCGCAGCTTGCGCTTGCTCGCCATCTCCTCGCGCTTGGCCAGCCCGGTGTAGCCGCTGTCGCCGCATACCGTGTCTTCCTTGCCGTGCAGCAGCTTGTGCGCCTGGGTGATATCTGCGGCGTTGGCCGCCGTGCATTCCAAGTGGTGCACCAGCCCGGACTCATCGTCCACGCCGATGTGCGCTTTCATCCCGAAGTAGTACTGATTGCCCTTCTTGGTCTGGTGCATTTCCGGGTCGCGCTCGCCGTTCTTGTTCTTGGTCGAGCTGGGCGCGGCAATGATCGTGGCGTCCACGATGGTGCCGCCGCGCAGGCTCTGGCCCTTGCGCGATAGGTGCGCGTTGACCCGGTTGAACAGCGTGCGCGCCAGATCGTGCGTCTCCAGCAACCGGCGGAAGTTGAGGATCGTGGTCTCGTCCGGCACCTCATCCAACCCGCCGATCCTGGCGAAACGGCGCATCGACGCCGTGTCGTACAAGGCTTCTTCCGCGCCCGGGTCGCTCAGTGCGTACCACTGCTGCAGAAAGTGGATGCGCAGCATTGTCTCCAGCGGGTACGGCTGACGGCCCGGATGGCCCGACTTCGGATAGTGCGGCGCGATCAGCGCCAGCAGGTCTTTCCACGGCACCACCTGATCCATCTCGGCCAGCAACCTTTCGCGCCGCGTCTGCTTGCGCTTGCCGTTGTACTCCGCGTCGCCGAAAGACAATTGCATCGTCGTTGTCCTGTTGGGCTTTGTACGATTGTCGCAGGATCAGAGGGAGTTGTTCAGACCATCCCTAACGGAAGTGGATATGAGCGATCCCAGTACTTGTACGGTGAAACCCTGGCCGACATTTATGATGACTTGTACGGAGAGGCACCGGCGAACGCGATTGATGCTTTGGTGGCATTGGCCGATCGCGGCGGTCCGGTGCTGGAGTTGGGCGTAGGCACCGGGCGATTCGCACTGCCCATGCGCGAGCGCGGTGTAGATGTGCATGGCGTCGACGCCTCGCAGTCGATGCTCGACAAGCTCAAGGCCAAGCCTGGAGGTGCTGAAGTCCCCGTGACGCTGGCGGATTTCGCGACCTTGGAAGTCGTCCGGGGCGGCCCGTTCCAGATGGCGTTCTGTACCTTCAGCTCACTGTTTTTGTTGTTGCCCCAGGAAGCCCAGGTCAGCTGCTTCCAGGCCACCAGCGCGCAGCTGGGCGAGCAGGGGCGGCTGGTGATCGAAACGTTCTTCCCGGACCTTTCGCGCTATGGCAAGGACCAGTCGGTGTACGTCGGCGGGCTGGAACGCAACGAGGTACTCCTGGAAGCGTCGCGGCATGAGGCGGTCAAGCAGCGGGTCAGTTGCCGCTTCATCCGCATGCAAAGGCCCGCGCCACGAGCAACTGCGGCAGCAGGTGCCGCGCCACGCGTTCCCCGACGCCGACGGACTTGCGCCCGGCATGCAGTTCCAGGCGCAGACCGACCAGGGTCAGTTGCTGGTCACCGCCGTCGAGGTCGGCCCCGAACTGGTGACCATCGACGGCAACCATCCGCTGGCCGGGCAGGTGCTGCATTTCGCGGTGGAGGTGGCAGGCGTGCGCGAGGCCACCGAGCAGGAAAAGAACCAGGGCCACGCCGGCGCGGCGCTGTAGCGCTCGGCGCAGCCGCTGGCTCCGCACTTGGCCCGCGATCGGGGGCCAAGTGCATTCCGGCAGCAGCGCTGGCGACGCCGGCGCTGGCGGCTTGCGCCGCGCTGCAGCTTGCCGCACAGTGCGCGGCCCCGGCCCGGCCCGCAGCGACATGAGACTCGGCATCGATTTCGGCACCAGCAACTCCGCCGCCGCGGCGCTGATCGATGGCCGCGTGATGCCGATCGGCTTCGGCGACCAGCACCAGTTCCGCACCACCGTGTATTTTCCCGAGGCGATGCGCGACCCGTCCGATTTCGAACTGACCGCGGCGCTGCAGCGGCAGGTGGACGAACTGATCGATGCCGGCCGCCGCGATGCCGCCGCCGCCGGCCGCATGCGCAGCCGCGACGAACTGCGCCGCGACGCGATCCGCGTGGTGCGCCGGCAATGGATGGAAACGCAGATCCGCGAGCCGCGCAGTTCCGCGGCGCTGCTGCAGAACGCGGTCTACGGCGATGCGGCGCTGGACGCGTATTTCGCCGAAGGCGAAGGCAACCTGGTACAGAGCCCGAAATCGATGCTCGGCTACAACCTGCACCCGCGCGCCAGGCAGACCATCACCGGCATCGCCAGCCACATCCTCGAGCACATCCGCCTGACCGCCTCGCAACAGCTCGGCACCCAGGTCCGCCGCGCGCTGCTCGGGCGTCCGGTGCAGTTCCGCAGCTCGATCGGCGAGGCCGGCAACGCGCAGGCGCTGGAGATCCTGCACAGCGCCGCGATCGCCGCCGGCTTCGACGACATCGCGTTCCTGGAAGAACCCGCCGCCGCGGCGATGCACTACCACGCCGGCAGCCGCGAGCGCCACGACGCGGTGGTGGCGGACATCGGCGGCGGCACCACCGACATCGCCCATGCCAGCGTCGGCGGCGACGGCGCCCCGGACGTGCACCGCGCCTGGGGCATCGCCCGCGGCGGCACCGACATCGACCTGGCGCTGAGCCTGGCCAGCTACATGCCGCTGTTCGGCCGCGGCACGACCCGGGTGCCGGCGCATCACTACGTGGAGGCGGCGATGGTGCAGGACACCACCCGCCAGCGCGATTTCCGCCAGCATCGCTACGAGGCGGTGCCGTGCCCGTACGACACGCGCCTGCAGGCGCTGCAGGACACCGGCAACACCGCGCGCCTGTACCGCGCGGTGGAACGCAGCAAGATCCGCCTCAGCGACAGCGAACGGCACGACGAGGCGCTGGACTACATCGAGGCCGGGCTGCAGGTGCAAGTGCGCGCCGAGGCCCTGGCGCATGCCGCACGCAGCTACCTGGAAGCCCTGGGCGAACTGCTCGCGCAGGTCCGCAGCGACATCGGCCGCGACCCGGCGGCGATCTTCCTGACCGGCGGCATGTCGCGCGCCGGCTACATCCGCCAGGTGGTCGCCGGCGCGTTCCCACAGGCGCGCCTGGTGCATGGCGACCCCTCCTTCGGCGTGGTCCAGGGCCTGGCCCTGGCCGCCGCGCATCGCTGACCGCGCGCTCCAGGCGCGGGCAGCGATGCGGACGGCTGCGCGGGCAGCGCACGCAGCCGCTAGCGCAGGAGCCGTTCATACGCAAGCGGCGCGACTGGCGTAACATGCCCTGCCACGCTTCGGCGTCACGTTTCCCCATGCGCGTCTCGTCCGGCCGTTTCTGCCGCCCGACTCGCTCCTCTTCTCGCGCCAGCCTCCGTGTCCCGCTTCGGGCCGGCCCATCGGGAGCGCCTGTGTCCGGCTACGCCACCCAGATCCACATGCTCAACCTGGGCGGCCAGGACTATCGCATCCGTTCGCTGCTCGATACCCAACAGTTCTCCGATCCCGACGCGCTGGCCGCCGGCGCCGGCATCTCGTCGGCGCAGTGGAGCCTGTTCGGCAACGTGTGGCCGGCCGGCCGCCTGCTCGCCGAAGCGATGGCGCTGTTCGACAGCGCCGGCAAGCGCATCCTCGAGATCGGCTGCGGGCTCGGCCTGGCCAGCCTGGTGCTGCGCCGGCGCGGCGCCGACATCCTCGCCAGCGACCGCCATCCGCTGACCGAGGTGTTCCTGGCCTACAACGCCGCGCTCAACGAAATGCCGGCGGTGCCGTACCGTCGCCTCGACTGGGCCCAGCCCAACGACGGCCTGGGCCGGTTCGACGTGATCATCGGCAGCGACGTGCTGTACGAGCACCAGCATCCGAGGCTGCTGGCCGCACTGCTGGCGCGACACGCCGCGACGAGCGCGGAAGTGCTGATCGCCGATCCGGGCCGCGGCAACAGCGCCGCGCTGACCCGCGCGCTGGCCGCGCAGGGCTACACACTCAGCGAACAGCGCGAACTGCAGCTGGGTCCCGCCGACCTGCCGCCCTACCGCGGCCGCGTCCTGCGCTATCGGCGCGACGCCGTGCCGACCGGCGGCAACGCTTGAGCGCGCAGCCTGCAGCGCGCGCCGCGGCCGAGAAAAACGTCGCCTGCGACCGCTGCGACGCGATCTGCTGCCGCCTGACCGTGCTGCTGATGCCCGAGGACGAGGTGCCCGACCATCTCACCGAACGCACCGCCGAGGGCCTGCACGTGATGGCGCGCGACGAGGACGGCTGGTGCGTGGCGGTGGACAGCAAGCGCATGTGCTGCTCGATCTACGCACAGCGCCCGGCGATCTGCCGCAAGTTCACGATGGCCGGCCCGTATTGCCGCGACATCCGCCGCATCCACGACGACCAGTTGGCGCGCGGCATTCCCCTGACGATGTACTGACTCCAGGAGATCCACCATGGCACGTTCCACCAGCAAGACCCCACCACCGACCGCAAAGACCGCACGCAGCGGCGGCGGCGACAAGGCGCAGAAAGGCCTCAGCCGCGAGCGCATCGAGGCCGACATGGCCGCATTCCGCAAGGCCGGCGGCCGCGTCGAGGTGCTCGGCACCACCCGCGTGCTGAAGAAGGTCGACGAAGCCGAAGCCGGCTGAATCCGCGCGCCACGGCAGCGCCACGCGACGTGCGCGCCGTCTTAACGGCGTCCGCCGATAATCCACGCATATCTCCCTGCGGCAACCGCCCGGCATGTTCCTGCGATCCCTGTCGGCCGAACTGGGCCAACCGGCCTGCGCCAACTGCCGCGACGGCGAATTGCTCGACTTCGGCATCCGCATGGCGTTCCAGCCGATCGTCGACGCCGATGCGCGCGCGATCTACGCCTACGAGGCGCTGGTCCGCGGCGAGGACGGCAGCGGCGCGGCAGCGGTACTGGCGCAGGTGCGTCCGCAGCAGTTGTACCGCTTCGACCAGACCTGCCGGGTGCAGGCGATCGCCAGCGCTGCGCGGCTGGGCCTGCGTACCCGGCTGTCGATCAACGTCATCCCCAATGCGATGCACGAGCCGGCGGCCTGCATCCGCCTGACTCTGGCCGCGGCCGAACGCTACGGCGTGCCGACCGGCGACCTGATCTTCGAACTGAGCGAATCCGAACCCATCCGCGACCTCGCCAAAGTGGTGCGGATTCTGCGGGACTATGCACACCGCGGTTTCCTGACCGCGATCGACGACTTCGGCGCCGGCCACTCCGGGCTCAGCCTGCTCGCCGATTTCCAGCCGCATCTGCTCAAGCTGGACATGGCCATGATCCGCGGCATCGACGCCAGCGCGCCGCGCCGGCACATCGTCGCCGGCATCGTCGGCATGGCCCATGCGCTGGGGTGCAGGGTGCTCGCCGAAGGTGTGGAGACCCCCGCCGAATATCGCGCGCTGCGCGCGCTGGGCATCGGCCTGTACCAGGGTTTCCTGTTCGCGATGCCGGCACTGGAAGCGCTGCCCGAGATTCCCGCCGAACGCTGGGAAAGCCTGGAACACGCAAGCTGAGCAGCGCGGCGGTGAACGGCTACGCCTTGTACGCCTTGCTGAAGAGCGGCTGCAATCGCAACGCATGCATGGCGAACTTTCCGGCTGCGGACGCCGTCGGATGCAAGATCCGTCTGCAATGCACGCGGCCAACCACTCGCGCGCCGCTTTAGGATCGGTTGCCACCACCACCTGCACTGCCCGCCGCGCTCACAAACCTCATCGCCGCTCGTTCCTGGAGATGCCGTCCGCCGCGGCATGGCCGCACCGCCGCTGCCGCGCCGAGCACGTCGACCCACTTTCCTTCAGGAGCTGGACCATGGCCCGCAACAAGACGCTATTCCTCTACAACGACACCCGTCATGATCAGGAGTGGACGGTGTACGCCGAAGGTGTGATCAACGAAAGCTACACCGTCGGTCAGCAGCGCAAGTCGTTCACGCTTAGCCTGTCCGGCGATACCACGATCAGATTCGGCGTGGACGGCACGGTGTATCTGCGCGCCAGCTATATCTACGCGACCGACCGTTGGACCTCGCATACCGATACGCCCAACGACATGGCCTTCAGTACAGTGCAGTCCGCGGTCACCGTCACCAGCAGCTACTCGCCCTGACCGGCGTGCGCCGCGCCCCGCCGCCGCGCACCGCGTGCGGGCACGGCATCCGCATCCGTCGGCAGCTGCACCGCACTTGATCGGCGCAGCTGCGATTGCGACCATCGCGCCTCCCCCGCCACGCCGACGCCGCCGATGTCTTCGCTCCACGCCATGCTGCCGCCCTGGGCCCACCGCTGGCTCGACCTGATCGTGCCGGGCGCGCAGATCGCGCTGATCGTGTTCGCCGCATGGCTGCTGCGCACGCTGCTGCGGCGGCTGATCCGGCGCCTGGGCGAGCACTACGCGTTGCCGCCGGAGTTGGTGATGATGGCGCGCCGCGGCAGCGGCTTTGTGATCTATGCCGCCGCGCTGCTGCTGATCCTGGATCGGCTCGGCGTTTCCGCCACGGTGCTGTGGACCGCGTTCACCGGCTTCGCCGCCGTCGCCGCGGTGGCGTTCTTCGCGGCCTGGAGCGTGCTGTCGAACATCTTCTGCGCGCTGCTGATCTTCACCACGCGGCCGTTCCGCCTGCACGACCACATCGAATTGCTCGAGAACGGCGAAAAGCCCGGGCTCAAGGGCCAGGTGATCGACATCAACCTGATCTACACGACGCTGCACGAGCATCGCGGCGACGCGCGCGAGAGCGTGCTGCAGATCCCCAACAGCCTGTTCTTCCAGCGCAGCACCCGACGCTGGCGCGACCATCCGGTGCCGCCGGGGCTCGGCTAGGGCGGTCGGCGCAGACGCGTCCTAACAGGACGCTGACCGGGCGCCCGGTATGGTGAGCGGTCGCCCGCCGTCGCATCGTCACGCGCCCCCTCCCGTCGCCAAGGTGTCCCATGGAACCAACCGTCCATCCGTTTGCCGAACTGTTCGCCCAGTTGGGCCTGCCCAATACCGAAACCGAGATCCGCCGGTTCATCGGCCGCCACTCGCCGCTGCCTGACACCATGCGGCTGGAGGAAGCGCCGTTCTGGACGCCGGCGCAGGCGCAGCTGCTGCGCGAGGAACGCATGGACGACGCCGACTGGGCGATGGTGGTCGACCAGCTCAACATCGCCCTCCACTCGCGCCCGGTGCCGCCGGTCAGCAGCGCCGCCAACGACGATTGAGCGGCTCAGCGCAGTTGGCTGTCCTTGCTGGCGCGGCGGTTGTAGCCGCTGTGCTCGTGCTGCTCGCGGTCCTGCGCTTGCTGGCACGCCACGCACAGGCGCACGCCCGGCACGGCCTTGCGCCGCGCCTCGGGGATCGGCGCGGCGCAGGCGTCGCAATGGCTCAGGCTCGGCCCTTGCGGCAACTGGCTGCGTGCACGCTTGATCGCATCCTCCACGGTCGCGTCGATCTGTTCCTGCACCGCGCCGTCGCCTGCCCAACCTGTGGCCATGGTCGTCTCCAAACAGTCGCCATGCCACGATGATGCGGTCGCGGCCGGCGATTGCAATGCACGTGGACTTCACCTTCGCACACCGGTTCATGGCCGCGGCGGCCAGTCCGCGCTCACTCGCCCGGCGCAGGAACCTTCCCGTCGTAGCCGCTGTCGCGCAGGATCGCGTCGGGATCGCGCAACTCCAGCAACGCCTCTAGCGCCGCACGCTTGTCCGGCTGCCGCTGGTAGTAGGCCAGCAGCACGCGCTGGCCGATCCAGTAGCCCAGTTCGGACGGCCAGCCCGGCGGCGCGCTGCCGTTGTTCCAGAACCAGCGCAGTGCCGCCTGCTGGCCTTGCGCATCGGGATCGGCGTGCGCGGGCCAATGCGCCAGCAAGGTCTGCCGGTCGGCGCGGAACTGCCGCCATAACGCCGCCTCCTGCGGCATCGCCCAAGTGTTGTCGGAGCCGCCCGGATCGCCACCGGTGACCAGCGCGGCGACGAAATTGGCCGCGCCCTCGCGCAACGCCCACACCAGCAGATCGCGGCGGGCCGGGTCGTCGTCGCCCAGCGGCGGCTGCAGCGTATGCAGGGTTTCGTGCGCGAACAGATGGCGCAGGCGCGCGCGGAACGCCTCGGGCTGTTCGATGCCGACGCAGGCCGCCTCCAGGCCGATCACCTGCCCATGCGCATCGGCGCTGCCGGCGGAATTACCGGCGCCGAACAGCGCCACCACCGGCGGCAGACGCAGCCGTGGCCACAGCCCGGCATAGGCGAGGTAGATCGCGCGCAGGTCGGCATCGGCACGGCGTGCCTGCGGCAGGCACAGCGCGATCGCATGCCGATACTTGTCCGGGTCGGCGGCGACGGCTTGCGCCAGGTGTTCGGCATCGACGATCCGGTCCGGGGTGAATACCTGCACGCCGATCCCGCCGGGCGCCAGGTAGCCATCCTGAAGTTGGCGCGCGCTCGGCCGGCCGTGCGCGGCCTCGAACACCTGCACGAAGCGCGCGGCGGCGTCGGTGTCCACGCGTGCGCTCAGCGGATCCAGCGGCGCGGCGGCCGCCGCCGCGGACGCCAGCGCGGCCAGCAACAGCGACGAGGCGGTGCGGGCGACGCGCGGCAGGGCAGAACGTCGGGACGGCATCGGCAGCACTCCATGACGCGACAGCGGATGACGGGATCGGCCGCCGGCGCGGCGGCCGGCAGCCACGGCGGCGGTGCTACCAGATCAGATCATCCGGCACCTGGAAGCGGCTGTAGTACGGATCGTCCTCGCCGCTGGCGGGCGGGACGTTCAGCGCATCGAACACGATCGCCGCGGGATCGCGGCTGCTCACTTTCTCCAACACCGCGCGCGGGATCGGCACGTAACCGGCGTCCAGCCGCGCGACCACCACCGCGCCGCTGGCCAGCTGCGCGCGCAGCGCCGCGTCCACCCGCAGCCGCTGGATCTTGCCGGCATCGGTGAAGTGGTAGTCGATCTCGCCATCGGCCTTGAGCTTGTGGCTGTCCACCAGTTGCCGCGCCTGCGCCCGCTGCTCCTGCGCGCGCGCCTGTGCGTTGCGCTCGGCGGCCAGCGCGCGGTCGCGCTCCACCCGCTGCAGCCGCAGCCGCTCGATCTCCACCTGTTCGGCGCTGGGCGGCGGCGGCGCCTTGCCGTGGCGCGCCTTGGCCTGCTCGCGCGCGACCTGCGCCACCTGGCTCTTCTTCACCAGGCCGGCCTTGAGCAGTTGCTCCTGCAAGGGATTGCGCATCGGGAAAATCCAGTCGCTCCAGGACGTCGGCCGGCATCATACCCGCTGCGGCCGCGGCCCGAGCGGATCCGCGCATGGCAGCGCGGCGACGGCAGCACGTACACTGCGCTGCCCCGACCGCCGAGCGCTTCGATGTCCGCCCCCATTCGCCTCGACAAACGCGTCGCCGCCATGCTGCCGTGCTCGCGCAGCCAAGCGCAGCAATACATCGAAGGCGGCTGGGTCAGCGTGGACGGCGTGGTGGTCGAGGAACCGCAGGCGGCGGTGACCACCGAGCAGGTCGCCCTGTCCGCCGACGCACAACTGGGCGTGGCCGAGCCGGTCACCTTGCTGTTGCACAAACCCGCGGGCCTGGCGCTCGACGCCGCCCTGGCGCTGGTCACACCGGCGGCGCGCAGCGCGCAGGACACGGCCGCGATGCGCGTGCTGAAGCGCCACTTCCTGCGCCTGGGCGCGCCGCTGCCGCTGGAGGCTGCGGCCAGCGGCCTACTGGTGCTGAGCCAGGACCGCCGCGTGCTGCGCCGCCTGAGCGAGGACGCGGCATCGATCGAACAGGAATTCGTGGTCCAGGTGCGCGGCGAACTGCGCCCCTACGGCATGCGGCGGCTCGCGCACGGCCTGGCGTACCGGCAGCGCAACCTGCCGTCGTGCAAGGTCAGCTGGCAGAACGAGGACCGCCTGCGCTTCGCGCTCAAGCACGTGCAGCCGGGCCAGTTGCAGGCCATGTGCGCCGAGGTCGGGCTGGAGGCGATCGGCCTGCGGCGCCTGCGCGTGGGCCGGATCCCGCTGGGCAAGCTGGCGCCGGGCGCATGGCGCTATCTGCCTGGCGGCGAGCGCTTCTGATCGCGACGCCGGCACTGCGGCGGCATGGCCATCACGGCTGCGCCAGCGCGCGCTCCAGCGTCTGCTGCGCCAGCGGCGCCATCAGCGCATAGCCGGCTGCGGTGGGATGCACGCCATCGTAGACCAGGGCCCAATCCTGGCCGCCTTGCCGATTGCGCATCTTGCCGTGATAGTCCAGGTACACCGCGCCATGGCTGTGCGCGTGCCGCTCGATCCAGGCGTTGAGCGCGCGGATCTTGTCCGCCGGCTGCAAGCCCGGCCGCCACGGGTAGTCGCTGACCGGCAGCACCGACGCCAGCACCAGCTTGATGTGGTTGGCCTGTGCCAGTTCGGCCATCGGCGCAGGTTGTCCTCGATCATGCGCTGCGTGGCCAGGCCGGCGTTGCCGGCCAAGTCGTTGCTGCCGGCGAGGATCACCACCGCCGGCTTTAGGTCGATCACGTCCTGGCGGAAGCGCACCAGCCTCTGCGCGGTGGTCTGCCCGGAGATATGCCGCGATTGCCGTAGGGCTTGCCGGGGAAGAACGCGGCGCCCTGGCTGCGCCCCCACAGCTCGGCGATCGAATCCCCGTAGAACCCACGCGCCGCTCGCCCGCCGCCGGCGGCGCCAGCGCGGCGTTGTTGTCGGCCCGGCAGCGCGCCAACTGCGCCCAGTCCAGCAGGCGCTGCTGCAATTGGGCCACGTCCTTGCCCGGCAGCGTCTGCGGCGCGCGTACAGCGCGTCCACCTTGCCTTGCAGCGCATCGGCGGCCGGGGACGTGGCCTGCGCGAACGCAGGAGGGACGACACTCGGGGACAGCGCCAACAGCACGGCAAACAACGACCGTTTCACCATGCACCTCCCGGTCCAAGACGACGCGCCAACCTGATCCGAATCGCGCGAACGCGCGCGCCGGCCCGGCGCCCTGTCCGCATCGGTTCGGCGCAATGCGTCACCAAAGCGTCATGCCCACGCGCAGGATCATGCGCTGCACCTGCCGGCCAGCGGCGAAGACACGCTGCAACTCTCAGATTCAGCCACCACTCATGCGCTGCGGAGCGGGCTGCGCCGGCGACCGTTGCCGCAATCGGCGCGCCGCGGCAACGCGCGTAAGCCGTTGGCCGCAAAGGAAGCGGCAGTCGCCGCACCGGACATACACCGCGGTACACCGGCCGCGAAAAGTGCAGTGCGTGCTCGGCTCGGCGCGGCGCGGCGCGGCCGCGTGTTTTGTGACGGTTATGCGGCCTTTTTGCGTGCCCTAACCTTAATTTGTGCTTACATGACGCACGAAGGTTTTCCTTCCTACCATGGCGCCGGAAGTGCAAGGGGGGGTCCCCACTCCAAGCCCCAAAGGACACCGCATGAACAGGCATTACGCACAGCAGAAACTCTCCCTGCTCTGGCTGGCGCTGATTCCCGGATTGATGCTCAGCGCATCGGTGCCGGCGCAGTCTGCAACGACGAGCACGGCCCCGGCGCAAGATCCGAACAGCAACGCAGTCTTCCCCAGCCGCCATCGCGACGGCTCCAGCAACGCTTCCACCACCGAACTCCCGAGTTACGGCGCCCAGGGCACCAGCACGGCGGGCGGCTATGGCGCCGCATCCGGCTACGGCGCGCCGTTCGCCACGCGCAACGGCTGGGAAAACGCCGGCGGCGGCTACCTCAATACCCGCTTCGCCCCCGCCGAATGGCAGCTCAATCCGCTCAATGCGGCGCGGCTGAAGACCGCCTGGACCTTCACTACGCGGGGCGACGTGTCCGCCACGCCGACCGTGCAGGGCAGCGCGCTGTACGTACCCGACTGGGGCGGCCAGCTGTATCGCATCGACACCGCACTGGGCAAGGCGGTGTGGCAGGTCAAGCTGTCCGACTACACCGGCAACGCCAATTCGGTGTCGCGCAACAGCCCGGCGGTCGCGCGCGACAGCATCCTGGTCGGCGACCAGGCCAGCGGCACGGTCGTGGCGGTGGACAAGCGCACCGGCAAGCTGCGGTGGAAGACCCTGGTCGAAAGCAACGCGCAGGCACGCATCACCGCCTCGCCGGTGGTCTACGGCGATCGCGTCTATGTCGGCGTGTCCTCCGGCGACTGGGGTGGGCTGAGCCCGGGCCACAAATTCTCCTTCCGCGGCAGCGTGGCCGCGCTGGACCTGAAGACCGGCAAAGTGCTGTGGAGCTTCCGCACCGCGCCGGAAGGCTACACCGGCGCCTCGGTGTGGGGCACGCTGGCGATCGACCCGCAACGCAAGCGCATCTATGCCACCACCGGCAACAATTACTCGGTGCCGCTCGACGTGGCCACCTGCGTCGAGAACGCCAACGGCGACAAGACCGCGCAGCTGGCGTGCCTGGCGCCCGACAACTACGTGGACTCGGTGCTGGCGCTGGACATGCGCAGCGGCAAGCCGGTGTGGACGCGTCGCCTGCAGGGCGCCGACGCATGGTCGCTGTCGTGCCTGGTCGCGCCGACCGCCGGCATCTGCCAGAAGCCGCAGGGGCCGGATTACGACTTCAGCGGCGGCGGCGCCAATCTGTTCACCGTAGTCCGCGAGGGCAAGCCGCAGGCGCTGGTCGGTGCCGGGCAGAAGAGCGGCGTGTACTGGGCGTTCGACGCCGACAGCGGGCGCACCGTGTGGTCCACCCAGGTCGGTCCCGGCGGCAACGCCGGCGGCATCGAGTGGGGCTCGTCGGTCGATCCGTTCAAGTCGCGCGTCTATGTCGCCATCAACAACAACCACCACACCAGCTACACCCTCGCCCCCGGCAATACCGAGACCTGGAACGCCGGCTCGTGGGCGGCGCTGGACGCGGCGACCGGCAAGATCCTGTGGCAGGTGAAGGTGCCCGGCATCGACCCGATCCAGACCAGCTTCGGCGCGGGCGGCCGCGGCCCGCTCGCGTCCTCGCCCGGACTGGTCTATGCAGGCTCGATGTCCGGCGCGATGGTGGTGTTGAACGCCGAGACCGGCGCCACACTGTGGAGCTTCAACGCCGGCGGCTCGGTGTCCAGCGCACCGTCCATCGTGGATGGCGCGGTGTACTGGGGCGCAGGCTACAGACGCTTCAATTTTGGCACCGGCGCGAACAATCTCTACAAGTTCGTCCCGGCCGCGCCGCAAGGCCGCTGACCGCACCGCACGCCGCAACGGACTGCACACCACGGCCTCTCCTGCGCACGCAGGGGAGGCTCCTTCGTGCGCGCGCCATCGCGGCCGCGGACGGCGAATCATGCCGCCGCGCCGCGCCAGTCCCAGCACCGGCTTCACCTCGGCCGCCAAGTCGATGGCGCGCATGGTGTTCAGCACCTGCAGCGGCGCTTTCCTGTGCACCGGCACCCTGCTCAACAACGGCAGCTCACCGAAGAAGTACCTGTTCAGGATCGCCGCCACTCTGCATCAGCATCCGGACCGTGGCCAACACCGTGCAGACCTACCGGTTCTACGACGCCACCACCTGCAACGGCTCGACGGTCAATTCGGCGTACACCATGCTCAGGGCGGCGTCTGCCTGCGCCATGCCAATACCACCGGCGACACCGCGTTGCTGGGGCGGCCTATACGGCGGCACCTCCTTGCACGCCCAGCAATCCGGACTACGGTTCGTGCTTCGTCGACGTGTACACGACCATCCAGCCCCGCCTGAGCCCGTAAGCGGCGCCGGGGAGGAACGCCCTCCCGCGCCGGGACGGGCCACGCCGCGCACGCGTGGCCGGTCCGCAACGCCGGCTTGCCGCTACCCCGGCGCGCAACGGGTACACTGCGGCTCCCATCTCCCATACGGCAGGCATCCACTTGGCAAAGCCCAACTATTCCTTCGAAAAACGTCAGCGCGAAATCGCCAAGAAGAAACAGCAGGACGAGAAGGACGCGCGCAAGCGCGAGGCGCGCGAGGCGGCCAAGGCCGCAGTGGACGCCGAGGCGAAGACGCCCGACAGCGGCAGCTGAGCGCCGCCGGCAGAACGTGGCGCCGCGCCGGCGTCGACCAGCGCATGCCCATACCCGGACGTGGCCGGCGTCCTGCAGTAGTGGAAGCCGGACACGACGCCGACGCGCTCGGCGGCCATGCACGGCCGCCAGGTTCCGGCACGTGTGGCTCGTCCGGACGCATGTGCCCTGTACGTCTGACCGCAACCCATTCCCGCGACCTACGCAAGCAAGCGGTCCCGATCCCCGGCGATCAATGCGGCCTGGACGGCGCCGCGCGCCGCCCAGGCCGCCAGGCGACGCTCAGCTGACCTTCTTGGCCAGCGCGGTGCCCAGCAGGAACAGCACCACGGCAATGACGATGCCGGCCCAGAACAAGAACTTGGCGATGCCCATGGCCGCGCCCGCCGCACCGGTGAAACCGAGCGCGCCGGCGATGAGTCCGATGATGGCGATGATGATGGCCCACTTGATCATGTTGCGTCTTCCCGTTATCCGATGCGGGGCGACACGCCGACTCGGCGCATCGCCGCGGCCGCACCCTGCGACCGTATCGTTGGGAATGCTAGCCAGCCTCCCATGCGCCGCATGTGAAGCGTCGCGCCGCCAGCGCCGCGCCCGCGCTCAGGCGACGCCGGTGGCGGGCGGCGCGGCGGAACCGGACGGCAGGCTGGCGGGAAACCATTGCGCGCGCGCCAGCCACCCTTGCAGGAACTTCTCGTCCACCGGGCGCTCCGCCGCCAGCCGCTCGTAGTAGTCGATCCGGTCCTGGCGGTAGAGCGCATAGACCTGCGCCTGATCAGCGGCTTGCACCGCGGCCAGCGTGGCCGGCCCCATTTCGCCGTCCGCGGCCAGGCCCGATGCGCCCAGCTGCGACAGGACCCGCTGCAACGACACGATCGCTTCGCCGCCGGCATTGACATAGAAATCGAACAGGATTTCGGCCAGCGGCTGCGACGCGATCTGGTCGCCGTCCACCCCGTCCCAATACGCCTGCTTGTAGATGACGCCGGCCTGCTCCGGAGTCAGCGCGCGCAGCGCGTCCAGGGTCGGCGCCTCGCCCAGCAAGGGCTGCGCATAGCGCTCGAACGTGGCCATGGTGATGCCGTGATTGGTGGCGCCGCCGGGATCGGCCGGGTCGTCGACGAAACCTCCCTCGAACGTCAGCAACTGCGGCAGGTACAGATCGAACGATGCCATCGCGGTGCACTCCTCGAAAAAGAACGGGACTGACGGCCTACAGTGTGGCGCAACAGCGGCGGCCATGCTGTGCCGCAGGGAACAAGGTCGCCGCCTGTCCCGCGCTGGAGGCCGCCCCCAGGTTGGTCTGCGGCGGCATCGGCAGTGGCTCGGATCGGCGCATGGCCCGCTCCACAGACAGCACCCCACGCCGGCGCGGCCGCATCCAGCGGCAATTGCGCCAGCTCCGATTGCGGCAGCCGCGCCCCACACCGCGCGCCGCAGCACAGTTGCGCATGCACCGCCGGCGTACGCTGGCGGGCACCTACACGCCTCGTCGACGCATCCGTCACGATGCGCGCGCGCGTCTCCCGGCACAGTGACGGCAGGCATTCGCGCCGCAATTCGGAGATCCGCATGGCCAGCCCGCAAGAACTGGAAGAGAAATTCTGGAAGGCATTGAAGTCCGACCGCACGGTCATGCTCGGCCTGGACGGCGTGGAAGACGGCCACGCGCGGCCGATGACGGCGCAGTTCGAAGGCGACCGCGGCGGCCCGATCTGGTTCTTCACCTCCAACGACAACGCGCTGGTGCAGAAGCTGACCCAGAGCCAGCGGGTGATCGCCGCGTTCAGCGCCAAGGATCACGACCTGTTCGCCAGCATCAGCGGCACGCTCAGCGTGGACACCGACCGGGCAGTGGTCGAACGCCTGTGGAACAGCTTCATCAGCGCCTGGTACGAGAAAGGCAAAGACGATCCCAAGCTGGCGCTGCTGCGCCTGGACCCCGACCACGCGCAGATCTGGCTCAACGGCTCCAGCCTGATGGCCGGAATCAAAGTGTTGCTGGGCATCGATCCCAAACGCGACTATCAGGACAAGGTCGCGGACGTGCCGCTGCGCTGAGCCGGCCCCGGCCGACAGCAGCCGGGCGCTCCGCGTTCCCTGGCGCGCCATGGCGGCGCCGCCGCGGCGTGCGGCCCACACTGGCACCCAGACCCGCCGACATCGGGATCGACATGGGCCTGCGCGCATTCCTGGGTTCGCGACGGCGCGCGCGCGGGCCACGCGCGCGCGTGGCGGCACGCAACGCCATGGTCCGGCTGCCACCCAAGACTGCAACGCGCTGCACGCATGCCTGTCATCGGATCGGTTGTCCTGGCAGCGACCGAAGCGAAGCCGGCGCGGCCGAACCGCACGGCGCCAGGCTGCCGCGCGTGGACTGCGCAGATGTTCAGCGCCGGTCGGCGTCCAGCAACGCCACCGCCGCCTCGCGGCGGCCGAGACGCAATGAGCGTCCCAGCAAGCTCAGCGCGGCGAGCCCGCCATCCGTCCGCTGTTCGTGCAGCGCCCGTTGCATCCGCTCGGACAGTGCCCAACTCCGTGAGACCGCCTGCGCGACCGGCGCCGACCAGGCCTGCAGCGACTCGGCCAAGGTCGCTGCATCCGGCACGAGTTGCGGCTGCCGCGCATACGCATCGCGCACGACCTGCACCACCGCCACCGCGCCCAGGCCGTACAGCAACGCCAGCAGCTGCGCCGCACAGGGATCGTCGCGCTCCGCGCGCGCTGCATGGAGCGCGGTGGCCCTGGCCGACAGCAAGGTGTGCTCCCACAGCAGTGCCGCGCAGCGGCCGAAGACGCTGCCGTCGTCGGCGATGACCGGCTGCAGCAACGCCGCCAGCACGATCTGGCGCAGGCCTTCGGTGCCGAGCAGGGCCACCGCGCGCTCCAGGTTCTCGATCGGCTCGGCGCGGCGGCGGTAGGCGGTGCTGTTGGCGACGCGCAGCAGGTTGCCGGCCAATGTCGGATCCTGGCCCAGGATCGCGACGATGGCCTGGGCGCTGGCGCCAGGATCGTTGATGGCGCGGGTCAGCTGCGGCAACAGATGCGGGCGGCGCGGGGTGTAGCGCGGGTACGCGTCGATACGCGCCAGCACCGCGGCGGCCGCGGCGCCGACCCCGGCGTGGGCGGCGCGGGATGCCGCGCTCGGCGCGGGCGCCGATACCGCGGCGAACGCCAGCGCGTACAGGCGCGCCAGCAGGGCGACCTCCTGCCCGGGCGCGAGGTCGGCGTCCTGTCCGGCAGCGTCATGCTCGGCCTGCGCCGCGCCCGCGGCCTGGCGGCCGGCATCGGGTTCGGCGCGAGGTACGGCCGCGGCCTGCCCGTGGCGCGCGACGTCGATCCGCGCCACGGGCCCGCCGCGGCGTCCGCGGCGCAGCATCCAACTGCCGACGCCCAGCAGCAGCACGGCCAGGCCTGCAATCCAAATCGACGGCACGCTCATCATCCGCAAGTCACCAGGTCTCCCATCCGGCCCGAAGCGCGTCGCGACGACGCGCCGGCTATTCAAGCACGCTGCGCCGGTTCCTGCCCGAACGCCGTTGCCTGCGTCCGCGCGCGGCGGCGGCGCAACGACAGTGCCGGGCGCGCGGCGCCGCGTCCACTGCGACGGCGCAGCGCCAGGCCGCCCTACATGTTGCGCCGGTACTCGCCGCCCACCGCGTACAGGGCGTGGCTGATCTGCCCCAGGCTGTGGGTCTTCACCGCCTCCATCAGCGCGGCGAAGACGTTGCCGCGCGCGCGCGCGGCGCGTTGCAGGTCGCCGAGGCCGGCGGCGTCGCCCGCTGCGGCCGGCGGCCGGGCCGGCGCCAGCGCAATGCCGTTGCGGCGACGCTGCCAGTCCTGCACGTTGCCGATCTGCTGGTCCTTCTCGTCTTCGGTGGAGCGGATCAGCTCGACCTGCGCCGCGGTCTCGCCGGCGTGCTGCTTGGGCAGGAAGGTGTTGACCCCGACCAGCGGCAGGCTGCCGTCGTGCTTCTTGTGCTCGTAGTACAGGCTTTCCTCCTGGATCTTGCCGCGCTGGTACATGGTGTCCATCGCGCCGAGCACGCCGCCGCGTTCGCTGATCGCCTCGAATTCCTTGTACACCGCCTCCTCCACGAGATCGGTGAGCTGCTCGACGATGAAACTGCCCTGCCACGGGTTCTCGCAGAAGTTCAGTCCCAGCTCCTTGTTGATGATCATCTGGATCGCCACCGCGCGGCGCACGCTCTCCTCGGTCGGGGTGGTGATCGCTTCGTCGTAGGCGTTGGTATGCAGGCTGTTGCAGTTGTCGAACAGCGCGTACAGCGCCTGCAGCGTGGTGCGGATGTCGTTGAACTGGATCTCCTGCGCATGCAGCGAGCGGCCGGAGGTCTGGATGTGATACTTCAGCATCTGGCTGCGCTCGTTGCCGCCATAGCGCTCGCGCATCGCCCGCGCCCAGATGCGCCGCGCCACGCGCCCGATCACGGTGTACTCCGGGTCCATGCCGTTGCTGAAGAAGAAGCTGAGGTTGGGCGCGAAATCGTCGATGCGCATGCCGCGCGCCAGGTAGTACTCGACGATGGTGAAGCCGTTGCTCAGGGTGAAGGCCAACTGGCTGATCGGGTTGGCGCCGGCCTCGGCGATGTGGTAGCCGGAGATCGATACCGAATAGAAGTTGCGCACCTTGTGCTCGACGAAGTACTGCTGGATGTCGCCCATCATGCGCAGCGCGAATTCGGTGCTGAAGATGCAGGTGTTCTGCGCCTGGTCCTCCTTGAGGATGTCGGCCTGCACCGTGCCGCGCACGCTGCACAGCGTGTCGCCCTTGATCCGCGCATAGGTCTGCGCATCCAGCAACTGGTCGCCGCTGACGCCGAGCAGGCCCAGGCCCAGGCCGTCGTTGGTCGACGGCAGCGCGCCACGGTAGGACGGACGTTCCCTGCCCGCGAACAGCTCTGCCAGGGTCCGTTCGGCCTGCGCCCAGCGCTGCGCATCGGCCTTGAGGTATTTCTCCACCTGCTGGTCGATGGCGGTATTCATGAACATCGCCAGGATCATCGGCGCCGGGCCGTTGATGGTCATCGACACGCTGGTGCTCGGCGCGCACAGGTCGAAGCCGGAGTACAGCTTCTTCATGTCGTCCAGGGTGGGGACATTGACCCCGGAATTGCCGATCTTGCCGTAGATGTCCGGGCGCGGCGCCGGGTCCTCGCCGTACAGGGTGACGCTGTCGAAGGCAGTGGACAGGCGCGCGGCCGGCTGGCCCACGCTCAGATAATGGAAGCGTCGGTTGGTGCGCTCCGGCGTGCCTTCGCCGGCAAACATGCGGATCGGATCCTCGCCGGCACGGCGGTAGGGATAGACGCCGCCGGTGTACGGATAGCTGCCGGGCAGGTTTTCCTTGCCGAGGAAGGTCAGCAGCTCGCCCCAGCCCTTGTAGCGCGGCGCAGCGATCTTCGGGATCGGCTGGTGGCTCAGCGACTGGCGGTAGTTCTCCACGCCGATCGCCTTGCCGCGGACTTCGTACTCGGTGACCGCGTCGGTGATCGACTTGAGCCGCTGCGGCCACGCGCGCAGCGACTTCAGCGACGCGCTGGACAGCGCCTGCAGCGCATCGTTGTAGCGTTGGCGCAACAGCAGCAAGGGATAGTCTGATCAACGCGGTCGGAGGATGAGGCAAGCCATATCGACCACGCCCACGGCGCTCAGACCCTCGGTTTTTCGCCGTTTCCGGCGCATTTCCGGGGTATTTCCCGGATTACAGGCACACCCTCCCCACGACAGGCAGCAACTGCTTTCGCTTCAGCCACAGGTTCGACAGCGCAAACAGCGTCAGCACTTGCGCCGTGTTCTTCGCCAGGCCGCGATAGCGCACCTTGACGTAGCCAAACTGGCGCTTGATCACCCGGAACGGATGCTCCACCTTCGCCCTCAGGCTGGCCTTGGCGTGCTCCCAGCGCTGTGCCCACTTCAATTCGCGCTTGCTCTTGATCTGCTTCAGCTTCGAGGGCTTCTCCGCGATCAGATAGCGCAGCTTGCGCTTGCTCGCCATCTCCTCGCGCTTGGCCAGCCCGGTGTAGCCGCTGTCGCCGCATACCGTGTCTTCCTTGCCGTGCAGCAGCTTGTGCGCCTGGGTGATATCTGCGGCGTTGGCCGCCGTGCATTCCAAGTGGTGCACCAGCCCGGACTCATCGTCCACGCCGATGTGCGCTTTCATCCCGAAGTAGTACTGATTGCCCTTCTTGGTCTGGTGCATTTCCGGGTCGCGCTCGCCGTTCTTGTTCTTGGTCGAGCTGGGCGCGGCAATGATCGTGGCGTCCACGATGGTGCCGCCGCGCAGGCTCTGGCCCTTGCGCGATAGGTGCGCGTTGACCCGGTTGAACAGCGTGCGCGCCAGATCGTGCGTCTCCAGCAACCGGCGGAAGTTGAGGATCGTGGTCTCGTCCGGCACCTCATCCAACCCGCCGATCCTGGCGAAACGGCGCATCGACGCCGTGTCGTACAAGGCTTCTTCCGCGCCCGGGTCGCTCAGTGCGTACCACTGCTGCAGAAAGTGGATGCGCAGCATTGTCTCCAGCGGGTACGGCTGACGGCCCGGATGGCCCGACTTCGGATAGTGCGGCGCGATCAGCGCCAGCAGGTCTTTCCACGGCACCACCTGATCCATCTCGGCCAGCAACCTTTCGCGCCGCGTCTGCTTGCGCTTGCCGTTGTACTCCGCGTCGCCGAAAGACAATTGCATCGTCGTTGTCCTGTTGGGCTTTGTACGATTGTCGCAGGATCAGAGGGAGTTGTTCAGACCATCCCAAGGTCGCATCGGCCGCGGCGGCGCCCGGCGCGACGGCGGAGCGCACGGCCGGCTGCAGCAGCTCGTCCGCCGCATACAGTTCCAGTTGCCTCGGCAACGGCGGATCGTCCAGCTCGCGCAGCGATCGCCACAACGATTGCGCGCGGTCGGCCGCCTCGGCCTGGCGCTCGATGCCGGCATTGAGCGCACGGCCCTGCTCGGCGATCTCGGCCAGGTAGCGCACGCGGGCGCCGGGGATCAGCACCGCGGCGCGCGGCTCCTTGAGCACGGTGTCCAGGTGTGGCCGGAAGTCGCAGCGCAGCGTGCCGGGGTCGGCGGCGGCCGCGGGATGCGTTGCCTCCAGTCCCAGCTTGTCGCGCAGCAACCGGCACAGGTTGACGAACATCCAGCTGACGCCGGGATCGTTGAACTGGCTGGCGATGGCCGGATACACCGGCACCGCCTCGTCCTCCAGTTGGAATGCCGCGCGGTTGCGCCGCCACTGCTTGCGCACGTCGCGCAGCGCGTCCTCGGCACCGCGCCGGTCGTACTTGTTCAGCACCACCAGTTCGGCGAAGTCGAGCATGTCGATCTTCTCCAGCTGGCTGGGCGCGCCGTAGTCGCTGGTCATCACGTACACCGGCAAATCGACCAGGTCGACGATCTCCGAATCGCTCTGGCCGATGCCGGCGGTCTCCACGATCACCAGGTCGTAGCCGATGCCTTTCAGGAACGCGATGCAGTCCTTCAGCACGCGGTTGGTGGCCGCATGCTGGCGGCGCGTGGCCATCGAGCGCATGTACGCGCGCGGGCTGCGCAAGGCGTTCATGCGGATGCGGTCGCCGAGCAGCGCGCCGCCGGTGCGGCGCCGGCTCGGATCCACCGACACCACCGCGATGCGCATCTGCGGGAAGCCGGCCAGGAAACGGTTGAGCAGTTCGTCGGTGACCGAGGACTTGCCGGCGCCGCCGGTGCCGGTCAAGCCGATGACCGGCGCTGCGCGCCGCTCGCGGGACTCGGGACCGGGAACTCGGGACTCGGAGGTGCCCGGCAGGCCGGATTGCCACTGCTTGCGCAGCAGCGCCAGCTCCGCTTCGGAGAACACGCCATCCTCGAGCGCCGACAGCACCCTGCCGATGCCGATCTCGTCGTCGATGTGCGGCAACGGCGCACCGGCCCGCTCCGGGTCCCGAGTCCCCAGTCCCGAGTCCCGCCCAAGCGCCGCACGCGCCACCACGTCCTCGATCATTTCCAGCAGCCCCATCTTCATGCCGTCGTTGGGGTGGTAGATGCGTTCCACGCCATAGGCCTGCAGCTCGGCGATCTCCTCCGGGCTGATGGTGCCGCCGCCGCCGCCGAACACGCGCACGTGGCCGGCACCGCGTTCGCGCAGCATGTCCACCATGTACTTGAAGTACTCGACATGGCCACCCTGGTAGGAAGACAGCGCGATCGCATCGGCGTCCTCCTGCAGCGCCGCGCGCACCACGTCCTCGACGCTGCGGTTGTGGCCGAGGTGGATCACCTCCGCCCCTTGCGCCTGGATCAGCCGGCGCATGATGTTGATCGCCGCGTCGTGGCCGTCGAATAGGCTGGCGGCGGTGACGAAGCGCAGCGGACTGGCGTGCGCTTGCGGCAGTGGGACGCGGGAGGCGGGAATGCTCATCGTGGGGGCGATCGGGGAGAGGAAGGCGGTGATTCTAGGCGTCCCCCGCGGCGCAGGCAGGTTGCGCTGCAACATGCGGCGCCGGCCCGGGCCACGGCGCGGCATGCCGGCGAACCCGCCGCATGCGCCCGCTATCCGCTGCATGAGGGCGGCCGCGCGGCGCGTCGACAGCGATGCCGTGCGCCGCGTTTGCCCTTGCATCGGCGCACCGCCGATGTCCCTGGAGAATCGCAGGTTCGTTCGTCGCTTGTCGCTGGCCTGCGTGCTGGGGAGCGTGCTCGCCGGCGGCATGATCGCCGCGCCCGCACAGGCGCGCCCGCGCGTGGGGCTGTCGGCGCGCACCGCACCGCCGCCGCCACGGCTGGAACGCGCGGTGATGCGGCCGGGCGACGTGTGCACGCGCGGCGACTGGCACTGCAACGATCGCCGCCACGTCTGGGTCGGCGGCCGCTACATGGTCGCGCGCCCGGCCTACACGTCTACGTCGGCCCGCGCCGGGAACACCGCGGCCACGGCTACCGCTTCCGCGACGGCTACTGGGTGCACCGCCAGTCGATGGCGGCGCCCGGCCGCAGCGACGCCGGGCGCGGCCACGATGCTGCGCGGCGACGTGACCGCCAGCACCCGCTTTGAGAGAGTGCGCGCACCATCGCCACCGGGCGGCTCATGAGAAAACACATGTCCAGGCATTCGCTGTCGCGTGCGACCTTGCCGCTGTCGCCGGAGTGCGCCGTCCGCGGCCCGGCCCGGACTCCCACCCTCGGCCAGGTCCGGCGCCTGCTGCGCAAGGGGCCGTAGCGATGCCGTCGAGAGTACCGCCCGGGACCTACGCGATCGCCATCACCGTGCTGGCGGTGGCGATCGCCAGCGTAGCCGCGTGGCGCGAACGGCCTACCGACGCGGCCTCGCGCCGCGGGCTCGGTGAAGCCATCGGCGACACTGCCAGTGCCGTGGCGGCACGCCAGCACGCCGCGCCAGCCGCAGCCAACGCGCCGACCGCAGCCGACGGCGCGCAGGCCAGCAGCGAACTCCACTTCGACCGGCAAGGCCAACTGGTGCCGGACCTGGCATTGCGACGCTACCTGGACCGCCATCTGGCGTCGCGTGACGCACAGCAGCCGGCGGCAGTGCGCCTGGACCGCGATCTCGCCGCAGCGATGCCCGCCGCACAGGCGCAGCAGGTCCTTGCCTGGTTCGACCGCTACACCGCCTATCTGCAGGCCGAGGGCGAGCGCTCGTCGCACGCTGCCGACCCGGGACGACAGATGCAGCACTCGCGTGAGATGCGCGAACGCCTGCTCGGAGCGCAAGCGGCCGCGGCCTTCTTCGCCGACGAGGACGCCGCGCGCTGATCGGCCACACAGACGGCGCACAGGCATTCGCGTCGCCATGCCACACCACACATGAACCGACGTTGCCGGCCGACCTGAAGCGCAGCGAACGCACCGCCATGCGTCTCGTCCGCCGAGAGCGGCGCTTCCTATACTCGCCTCGGCCTCCCCAACAGGAACAACACATGTCCTACCAGATTCTTTGCGGCAGCGAACGCACACCCCTGCCCGGCTGCGTCGACGCCGGCAAGCTCCCGGCCACGCATCGCCTGCGCGTACTGCTGGCGCTGCGCCAGCCGGAACTGGATGCGGCCGCGGCGCAGTTGCTCGACAGCGCCGCCGACGGCCTGCCGACGCCGCTGTCGCGCACCGCGTTCGCCGCGCGTTTCGCTGCCGGTGCGGACGACGTGCGCGCAATCGAAGCCTTCGCCGCGCACCATGGCCTGCACGTGGAACAAGCGCTGGCACAGGGCGGCGCGGTGATCCTGGAAGGCAGCGTGCAACAGTTCGACCGCGCGTTCCAGGTGGACCTGCGCGACTACCGCAATGACGACCTGCGCTACCGCGGGCGTACCGGCGCAGTGTCGATCCCCGCCGCCCTGCACGGCGTGGTGACCGCGGTGCTGGGCCTGGACGACCGTCCGCAGGCGCGCACGCTGCCGCGCACGCTGCCGCGCGCGCGGGCGCAGGACGCACCACCACCCGCCGCCGCCGCTCCGGTCGCCCAGTACACGCCGCCGCAGCTGGCCGAGCTGTACGGCTTTCCCGAGCACGACGGCGCCGGCCAGTGCATCGGCATCATCGCGCTGGGCGGCGGCTACGCGCGCGCGCAGCTGGCCGCCTACTTCGCCGAG